>DATNLR010000099.1:0-53535 GCA_035602755.1 Binatus sp. (SeqCode)
GGACTCCAGATATCCGTTGAGAAAAGTAGCATGACTGATTTCATCGATGGTGTTGCTGGTGATGTATTGCGGGCCATCGCCGTCCAGGTTCGACAAAGCGATCTGATAATTGTTCAACTGCTGGTTGGGGGCCACTTCAATGGGTGGATTATCACCGATGCCACCCAGTTCCGCGTATTGTGTCCAAAGATCGCTTTCGATCAGCTCAGCTGCGGCCAGAAATCGAAGGATTGCGATGTCTCCGGCGGAAAGAGGGGCCGAACTTGTTGGCGTGCTTTGGGTGAAGGCGGACAACCCACGAGTGAACAGGCCGGCTCCCATGGTTGCTGCGCCTGCCGCCAACGCGCTTTTTTTCAAAAATGAGCGACGATTGTTTCGAATCTGAATTTCTGATTGCTTCACTTGTTTCTCCTTTTTTAAGAAATCGAACGGGAGCAATGGTAGGCGGGTGCGTGGCAGGCGTTTGTCACAACGGGGTCAAACAGATGTCTTATTTCTGCGCTACTGCGTTTGCAATTCCGAGACAAATGGCCTCAGAGCAGGATGGTCGCTGGAGTCAGGATGAGGAGAGCTAGTTCTTTTTTCGATCGAGCTCGGACCAGCGCTGATACAAATGATCGACAGTTTTCTGTGCCGCTTCCATTTCCGCGAATGCGATTTGGAGGCGGGATGCATCGCTGGCGATTTCTCTATCTTCCAGTGCCGTGCGGCGGGCTAAAAGGGTCTGTTCGGCTTTTGCGATTTGCTTTTCGATGGAGGCTAGCTCGCGGGATTCGGTGTGGGTTCGTTTCGTTTTTGGGTGCACGGATGGAATTTCGCTTCTGGCCGGCAAGCGCTTGGTTTCGGTTTTTTGTTCCGCGAGGAATGCGACATTTTGCGCGCTTTGCCAGGCGTCCCATTGGGAATAGTCGGCGAAGCGTTCTGCGTGGCCCAGGCCATCGAGACCAAAAACTAGGGTTGAGACGCGATCGAGCATGTAGCGGTCGTGCGTGATGAGCACGAGTGCGCCGCGATATTCGAGGAGATTTTCTTCCAATATTTCCAGCGTGGGGATATCCAGATCGTTCGTGGGCTCGTCGAGGAGGAGAACGTCTGCGGGCTGGAGCATAAGCTGCGCGACCAGGACGCGGGCGCGTTCGCCACCGGAGAGGCGGCCGACGGGGCGGTTTAAATCTTCCGCGTTAAAAAGGAATCGCGCGGCCCAGGAGGCGACGTGGGTTACGCGGTCTTGATAGATGACGGAGTCGCTAGCGGGCGCGAGGGCACGACGCAGAGTGAGGTTGGGATCGAGTTCACGGTTCTGATCGAAGTAGACGATGCGCAGAGAGTCGGCTTTGCGCACGGTGCCGGATGAAGGGTCAATTTCGCCGCGCAGCAAACGGAGCAGAGTGGTTTTGCCGCTGCCGTTGGGGCCGACCAAACCGATGCGCATGCCGGAGGTGACGGTGAAATCAATATCTTTGAAAAGTGTGCGGCCGCCGACCGAATAGCCGGCGCCCTGGAGAACAACGAGTTGTTTCGTTTGCCGGTTTGACGCAGAGAAATCAATTTTCGCCGTTCCCGTACGAGTTCGGGCATTGAGGTCGGCTAACTCTCCGATCATTTTGTGCGCTTTGTCGATGCGCGACTTTGATTTAGTGCTACGCGCTTTGGGACCGCGGCGCAGCCATTCGATTTCGGTGTGAACGCGGTTCTCAAGAGCTTCCTGGCGATTTCCCTGCGCGTGCAGGTAGGCTTCCTTCGCTTCCAGGAAATGGCTGTAGGTTCCTTGGACGCGAAGGAACCCGTCCTGATAAATGCGATCTAGTTCGACCATATCGTTTGCGACATTTTCGAGGAAGTAGCGATCGTGGCTGACCACTACACAGGCGAAGGCGGCCTCTTCCAGCAATTCTTCCAGCCATTTTATTCCGGCGAGATCGAGGTGATTGGTGGGCTCATCGAGCAGAAGGATGTCGGGATCTTGTGCCAAGCCTTCGACTACTGCCAGACGTTTGCGCCAACCGCCGGACAAAGCTGCGGCATGCGTTTCGAAATCAATGAAGCCGGCGCGGCTGAGGGCTTCTTCCGCGCGAAACGAAAGATCTTGCTCCGATACGCCCGAGCGTTGCAAAGCGGATTCGATGACGGACCTGCACGTGGACTCCGGCGGAAATTGGGAAATTTGTTCGACGAAGCTGAGCTTGGCTCCTTTGCGAATGGCTACTTCACCTTTGTCAGGCTTCACACGTCCAACGAGAATTTCTAGCAATGTGGACTTGCCCGAACCGTTCGGACCGATCAGGCCGATGCGCTCGCCTTCAGACACGGTGAACGAAATATCTTCGAAGAGCGGCGCCAGGCCGTATCGTTTGGACAGTTTCTGCGCGTTGATGATGGGAGGCAAAAGTTTCAGTCTTCCCCGGCGAATAGTTTAACCTTGAGGATACCAGTAGAATCGTTTGCAGACAGAATCATCCGCAAAATCGAGAAAAGTTCTTGGTGGAAAAAATAATTCACAAATTTGATGCTCTGATCCTAGGAGGCGGCGCAGCCGGACTGATGTGCGCGATCGAGGCGGGTAAGCGCGGGCGCAAGGTTGCGATTCTGGAGCGAAACGGACGCGCGGGTAAGAAGATTCTTATTTCCGGAGGAGGGCGATGCAACTTCACGAATCTTCACTGCCAGCCGGAGAACTTCATTTGCAGCAATCCGCATTTTCAGAAGTCGGCGCTGGCTCGTTATACTCCGCCGGATTTTATATCTATGCTGGAAGCTCACCGCATTCCGTATCACGAGAAAACGTTAGGGCAGCTTTTCTGCGACCGGTCGGCGCATGACGTGACGAGCGTGCTGGACGCTGAATGCAACGCTGTGGGAGCGAGGGTTTTTCTAAACGCGAAAATTCGCGAAATCAAACGCGTGGACTTGTTCCAGGTGCGCACGGAGACCGCAGAATTCCAGGCGCCCGTTTTGGTGGTCGCCACGGGCGGTCTTTCGATTCCCAAAATGGGGGCCACCGCGTTGGGTTACCAGGTGGCTCGGCAGTTTGGATTGAACATGGTGAAACCGCGGCCTGCTCTTGTGCCGCTGGTTCTTGAGGCGCAGGACCAAGAACGATATTGCGGGCTGGCTGGCGTGTCAGCGGAAGTGGTGGTTTCCATGAACGGACAATCGTTTCGGGAGAAGATGCTGATCACGCATCGAGGATTGAGCGGGCCGGCTATTTTGCAAATTTCGTCGTATTGGGAAAAAGGCCGGAAGATCCGGATTGATCTGGCGCCAGGGCGCGATGTGTTTGCAGGCATGAGGGAATCTGAACAGCGCCGTGGGAGCGCGGGGCGAGCTGCGCTGCAAAGGATTCTGCCGAAGCGTTTTGCTACGCGATGGCTGGAATTGAATGCGCCGGGAAGCTGGAGCAATCAAGCGTTGGCGCAAGCTGAGACACAGATTCATGAATGGCCGATTGTGCTGGTGGATACGGAAGGCTACGAGAAGGCTGAGGTGACGGCCGGCGGAGTGGATACGAATGAATTGTCGAGCCGGACAATGGAGAGCAAAAAAGTGCCCGGGCTGTTTTTTATCGGAGAAGTTTTGGATGTTACCGGGCAATTGGGCGGGCACAATTTTCAGTGGGCTTGGGCTTCGGGGGCCGCGGCCGGGAGGGGGTTGTGAACACCGGGCATTTCCGATCCATCCGAAGTAAGAACGGGTTTGAGATTATGAGGATTTAACCCACCCGACCTTAGGCGTTGGAGCGGGCCTTGCAAATTAGCAAATGCCGCGCTGAAGACCGCGGCTCGCCATTTAAACCTTAACGGCGGCCGATCTCTTTCGGCGCGAGCAGGCCGAAAATCCTAGAAGCAACAGTGTAGAGAGGAGCGAGATGGCCGAACCTGTCGTGCGATCTGGGGTGCGACGGAAATTTACCTCCACCGAGTGTTCCCCCGAGGGTACCGGCAGCGACAATTGGGCGGTTTCTGGGAGCGAATTGGACTGCACAACGTTTCCATCTACACGGACTTCCCAAGGTGGATAAGCGATTAGCTTTAGAGCTAATGTGGACGGCTGATTTGTCTTTGCGATGAAGAGTTTTCCTTCGGCGGTCCAACGATTGATATGCGCGTCTGTATCTTTTATTGGCGTTAGGGCTCCCAAGTCCGGATCTGCAATGGAGATATCCGGCGCGGGAGTTACGGCTAATTCTTCGGAGTTCAGTGTGTCGTCATGGTCGGCAGAAGCAGGCGGTTGGCCGGGCAACTGGTAACGGTCGCAGCCGAGCGGCTGGTATTCGTCAGTGCCCTCGTAGCCGCGCTGAGAATGAATCGCAGCGATCAACACGGGAATATCTTCGCTATCCCACCAGGCGTCCTTCACTAGCGCGGTTCCAAGCGCTCCAGTGCAGAGAAGAATCGCGGTCCAGCCTAGCCGGCGTTTTGCAGGAGTTTGCAGCATTGCGGCGATAAAAAAAGCGAAGGCGACGTCGAGAGGGACGAGCCATCTCCAGGGGAATTGTACGAACCGAAGTTTTGGCAGATGCTGCCAGAGAAAAAGGCTTGGGGGGAACATCAGGAATGCGGATGCCGCCGCGAGGGCGAGGAGCATCCACCAAAGTGGAAGAAAATTTCTGCGCTGGCGGGCGACGAAGACCGCGGCGAGCGCGACGATCAGGATGGTGCCGAGCGCTATGGCCGAAACTTTCCAGTTGAAAAGAACAAATTCGGGATCGTTGGAGTGGGTAAAAAGAAAATTCTGGGCCGGACGAAGGTTTTCTGTCAGAGCTTGCGAGATTTGGACCCAGCGCTGTTCCCAGGCGGCGGGCAAAATATAAAATGCGGCTAAAGCGAATCCGCCGGCCATTGCTGCGGCGCCGGCTAAAAGCGGCTTCAGGTCGCGGCGAATCGCGCATCCGACGACGAGAAGCAGCGCCAAAGAATACGTGGCGATGACAGCGGCGGGCGCGTTGGAGAGCCAGATGAGGGCGAAAGCCAGAGCGAGAGCAGGCACTCGATTCCAGCCGTATCGCATTACGCGCAAAGCTCCCAGAACCAGCAGAGGGAAGAGCGCGCTGGCGAGAAGTTCGGCGAAATCGCTGCGGTAGTAAACGATTACGAGATGGTATGGATTCACGGCATAGAGAATGGCAGCGCTTAGCGCTTGAGGAACCGGAAGCCACTCTCGAGTGAGGCGCCACATTGTCAGCGCTGCGAGAACTAAAGCTAGCCAAATAAAGGCTCCCGGAGCCATCGACCAGGGAAGCAGGGAGCCGAGCAGTGCGCCGAGCAGCCACGAAGCAGGGGGATAGAAAATAAAGCGCGGTTCGCCGAAGCCCCAGTTTGCCCATTCGGCCCAACGAGGGAACAAAGTGCCTTCGTGCCACTGGACGGCTACGTCGAGCCAGCCGGCAAGATGAAATTGGAAGTCGTGGCCAGATGCGTTGCCGAGGAAGAACATGGGCAGAACTACTGCTGTCGCCGCGAGGCTCGCGAACAGGAATGCTAAACGCCACTCGTTCTGGGTTGCGTTGGCCGCAAGCGACTGCTTGTGAACTTCTGTAAGATTGTTATGAATGTCGGCGAACTCACGCACAGAGATGCCGGGGCTAAAGCCCGGCGCTACAAAGTCTTCGCATCAACTGAGTATTAGAGAATACAGAATCAGGGACTTTTTGTCCCTGAAGTCGCGTCCTAGCGGCGAACGATTCGATGGCAACCGCCGTTAGCAAAACTCGCATTTTTTTGACTGTGTCGAGGTAGCATTGGTCCATGAATGGACAAGGGAAACGGCGCAATGCTACTGCTGAAGAGCAGAGGCTACAAGCGAGCGAAACTCGTGAAGTTCATTGGAAGCGCTGGGGACCGTATCTGTCCGAGCGGCAATGGGGGACGGTTCGCGAGGACTATAGCGCGAACGGGCAGGCTTGGAACTATCTGCCGTTCGATCACGCACACGCGCGGGCGTATCGCTGGGGCGAAGACGGGATCGGCGGAATCTGCGACCGGCATCAGCACATTTGTTTCGCTTTGGCGCTGTGGAACCAAAAAGACGCGATCTTGAAGGAGAGGCTTTTCGGGCTGTCCAACCGGGAAGGGAATCATGGCGAGGACGTAAAGGAATATTATTTTTATCTGGACGCCACGCCTACCAGCTCCTACCTGAAATATTTATACAAGTATCCGCAAGCGCCATTTCCTTACGAACAACTCCGACGAGAAAACGCACAACGCAATCGGAATCAACCGGAGTACGAATTGGTGGATACGGGAGTTTTTTCTGAGAACAGGTATTTCGATGTTTTCGTGGAATATGCCAAGGCTTCGTCGGAAGACATTTTAGTCCGTATTACAGCGTGGAATCGGGGCCCGGACGCGGCGCCTTTGCATTTGCTGCCAACCCTGTGGTTTCGCAATCGCTGGGATTGGGGCGAGGGATTTGACAAACCGAAAGTGTCGCGGCAGCAGGGACTTGAAGGTGCGGAATTGTTCGGACTGGAAGAATTTCACTACGGAAAGCGCTGGCTGATTGCGGAGGGCGCGCCTGAGCCGCTCTTCACCGACAACGAAACCAATCGAGAGAAATTATTTAATGAGAAAAACGAATCGTCTTACGTAAAGGATGCTTTCCATCGTTTTCTTATTCAAGGCCAGCGCGAGGTCGTGAATCCGGCGATGACTGGAACGAAGGCGGCGGCGCACTACGCCGGTGAAATCGCGGCGGGGCAGAGCGTTACCATTCGGCTTCGATTCCTAGACCAGAATCCTCCCGACGGCCACCAATCGGGAAAAGATTTTTTCGGGCCTGCCTTCGATCAGGTTTTTCAACAGAGATTGCAAGAGGCAGACGATTTTTACAGAGTACGCGCGGGGCATTGTGCCAGCGATGACGCTCACAAAGTCCAGCGCCAGGCTTTCGCCGGGTTACTATGGGGAAAACAGTCTTATCACTACGACGTTCGCCGCTGGCTTGCCGGCGACCCTACGCAACCGCCTCCCCCGCCAGAGCGCTTAAACGGACGGAACCACGAGTGGACGCACCTCTACAATTCCGACGTTATATCCATGCCCGACAAGTGGGAGTACCCGTGGTATGCGGCGTGGGATCTGGCTTTTCATTGTGTGGCCATGTCGCTGATCGATCCGGACTTCGCGAAAGAACAACTCGTGCTGTTCATGCGCGAGTGGTACATGAGCCCGAGCGGACAATTGCCGGCCTACGAATGGAACTTCTCCGACGTAAATCCGCCGGTGCATGCCTGGGCGGCCTGGCGCGTTTATAAAATAGCAGGGCGCATACAAGGACAAGAAGACCGTAAGTTCTTAGTGCGGATGTTCCACAAACTCCTGCTCAATTTCACCTGGTGGGTTAACCGCAAGGACCCGGAGGGCAAGAATGTTTTCGAAGGCGGGTTTCTTGGGCTCGATAACATTGGAGTTTTTGATCGCTCGCAGCCGCTGGGACCCGGCAACTTCATTGAGCAATCCGACGGCACAAGCTGGATGGCCATGTATTGCCTGAACATGCTGGCGATGGCAATGGAGCTGGCGCACGAGGACAACGCGTATGAAGACATTGCGAGTAAGTTCTTCGAACATTTCGTTTACATCTCCGAAGCCATGAACGACATAGGCGGCGAAGGTGTGGGCCTATGGGATGAAAAGGACGGCTTCTATTACGACGTTTTGCATTTGGGGCAGGCGGCGCCGCTGCCGATGAAGGTGCGGTCGATGGTTGGGTTGATTCCACTTTTTGCGGTTGAAACCTTCGAACCGGATGTTTTGGAACGCTTGCCGAGTTTCCGAAAACGCATGCAGTGGTTTCTAGACCACAATCCGGAAGTCGGCAAACACGTGGATATGAGCCAAAGAACGGACCAGGGCAACCGGTTGCTGTTGACCATTGCCAACCGAAAGAAACTGGAGCGCATTTACCGCTACGTTTTTGACGAGAACGAATTTTTATCGCCGCATGGAATTCGAGCCCTCTCTAAATTTCATCTCCAGCATCCGTTTGTGCTGAACGTGGATGGGCATTCGAACTCGGTGGACTACGAGCCGGCGGAATCGACCAGCGATCTTTTTGGAGGCAATTCAAATTGGCGCGGGCCCGTGTGGTTTCCGCTGAATTTTCTGCTCATCGAAGCTCTGCAGCGCGTTCACTATTACTACGGCGAAGATTTCAAAGTGGAATTTCCCACCAACTCTGGGCGCCAGATGACGCTTTGGGATTCCGCAAGCGAAATATCGCGAAGGCTTTCGCACATTTTTCTACGCCGAGACGGGCGACGGGCGGTTTTCGGCGATTCTCCTCTTTTCCAACAGGATCCCAATTGGCGGGACTTCATTCTGTTTTACGAATATTTCCACGGGGACACCGGCGCGGGGTTGGGTGCCAGCCATCAGACGGGATGGACGGCAGTCGTGGCTAAGCTGTTGCAGCAGAGCGGAGAGTAAGCGCCGAGATTTTTGCCGCTCGATGCCCGGTTGCTAAGGGGCTTCTCGCTTTGCTTCGACTAGCTCGATCAGAACTTTGCTTCCTTCGGGCAGTAATGCTAGGAAAAAGTTGATGCGTGTGCCGCCAGCCCCGGCGCGCGTTTTTGGATAGAGGGGGTTTAGGCCAAACCGCGAGCGTAGAATTTCCGTAGCGCGGTCCACATTGCGAACATAAATTTCTATTTGTTGAATGCCTTCGCCGAACCTGGATAGGAACTTAGCGATGGCGCCCTGGCCGCCGGGCTCCCGGGTGGTCAGGATGTCGAGTTCGATGTGATTTTCGAAGTGAAGTTCGAATTCGATGGCGTCTTGGTCGGGCGGGACTTCGGCGAGGGCCGGAGAATCATTTGCTTCACGGATCTTTTGTAAGGTTTCCGGTTGGACCGCAATTCCCACCACAGTGTTTAGCTGAGAAAATTCAGATGCTCCCGTAGAGTTCACACTTATCGGCAGAACGAGCGAGCGAAATTCCGGGTCGGCGATCCATTTTTTCAAAAGGGGCGTACACAGATTGCCGCCTTCCATGTACAGGCGCATCGCGGAATCCAATCGCTTCTGCGGATCGGGATCTGTCAGTTGGCGAATCCAGCCGACGATTTGGGAACTATGCGTCACGTGGCCAAACGCGAATTAAGGCGTGGCATGCGGGGGCTGGACCGCATTTATATTCGAAAGCGCGACGTAGGTAGTTTTTCCCGGTGGCACGGTAATTTGAACATCCCAGCGCTGCCGCGCGTCGCCGGCTTGCGCGTTGTTATCGAGAGTGCTGAGCCAATAGGTACCCGGCGCGATTCCGCGAAGCGAGCCCTGGCCTTGCAAATCGGTATCCGTGCGAGCTACGAGATATTTCGATTCGGCAAGCTCGACGGTGTGACGATGCAACTCCACTTTATTGGCTGAATTCAAGATTTCCCAACGGTGTCCGGGATTCACTTCTTCCAGCGATAAGTACATCCCGTCCGTGCTCTTGGGAAATTGAAGCAAGAAGGCATGGATAGCATCGTGATATTCCTTTTGGTGCTGGGCATATTTCTCTGGATTCTTTTTCTTCTCTGCCGGAGTGTATTTCGGCTCCGGAAATGGGACGGTTTGGTCGGTGGACATTCGGTCCACGTAAGCAGTGAAAAATTCCGAAACGTTCATGACATCATCCGTCTTGACTTTTTTAATGAATTCCTCATTGGATAGATCCACGCAATGGTTTTTCTTCATCCAAGCTTTTAATTCCTTTGACACATCCAGCTTATCGATGAAAGCGTCCATGTCCACAAGAGGGAAGGTGCTCGCAGCTTCTTTGCCAATTTCCTCGAAGCTCTTGCTTAACAGATAGAAAGTCATTCCGCGCACGGGCTCGTCGGAGCCGCCGGAAGGCGTGGCTTTGGCGACGAAGTCGATCGCGCCGGTTTGCGGAGAGGCTTGCAGGCCCACGGTCAACATCGCGAAAAGCAGAAAAAACGTAGCGCACATTTTTATTTTCATGATGTTCATCGTAACAGAATGGCAAGGGCGCGGGTGTGAGGTGGTCGTTAAGGTAAACGTCTGATAGGAAACTAAGTCTCAGCGCCAGAACTTGCTGCCGACGGGAAGCACTCAATAAAGGTGGAATTGGACTTCGATATTCGTCCGTACTGCGGCAGGCTTTCCGTCCGGACCGACGGCCGGTTTGAAACGCCAAGTTTTGACCGCGGCGACCGCATTTTCGTCGAGGCCCAGCCCAAGACCTTTTACTACCGTAACGCTTGAAGCGCGTCCATCCGGAGTGACGATTATGGTCAAGGTAACTGTTCCCTGATATTTTGCTTTCACGGCTTCGTCAGAGAATTGCGCGTTCGGGCAGTAGAGGCAAGCTGGATATCCGTAGCCGCCTGTACCTGCATTAAATACGCCGCCGCCAGTGCCGCCGCCTTCACCTGGACCCACGCCGCCCCCGCTTGCACTCCCCACTCCCGTGCCATTTCCTGAGCCGATGCCGTTGCCGCTGCCGGGGCCGTTGGAATCATTCGTAACTTTGGACATGGGGTCGCCCCAGTTGGACATATTGGGGCTGGCAAGTTTCATGTCGGGCATTCCGATTACCGTGGGAGTGACAGCGAATTTCGCATTCTCTGGCGGCTTCACTTTGGGCGGAGCGATTTGAGTCAAGCTGAATTTTGGCAGTTTGCCTTTGCTTGCAGGGAGCAACTCGTGAGAACCGCCGCCACCGCCACCCCCGGCCTTCTTTGCTCCGGGCGGCAGCTTCGGAAGATAGGGTGAGCTAATGTCCAGCGGGGTGACGGTCATGGTTTTGGCTTGCGTAGTTGCAGGAGACATCAGGGCCGGCAACAACGGCAAAACCAGGAGCACGATCACGACTACGTGAAAGGCCAGCGACAAAGCTTGCACACGCGTGAACTGAGTATTTTTGGACCAGATTTCAGGGACAGCAACCGGCGCGCTGGTAGTTTTCAGGGGAGGAAGTTTCGGCGGAGAAATCATGTCGCGCAGGTTCTGCCAGAACCCGCCGAAGCCGGTGCTCCAAGTAACCAGCAAATCTGAATTTACTCGGCCGCGCGGAGCGGAGCGCCAAAATTCCTTTAGATTATCTCTGAAGCTCTCTCCAAAACCGGGGTTATTGAAGACGTCCGGCTCGCCGCCTTTCAGCTTCGTGGGGCGCTCGGAGAGGAAGTCTCTTACGTTGGAAAAGAAACCTTTAAGGGCCGAGCCGCGCACGGGGGACGGCAAGCGGCCAATGCGCAGAGTCGGCTCGGTGGTCGAGCGACCGGCGTCGTCAAGTCTGGAAGTATAGTCTGCCATCGGTTATGCCTAAGACTTCCCCATTGCGGCCCTGCTAATTGTTAGACGCTCCTCTGCGAAAAAGGATGTCTGGGGCCGGGCACGGCTGACACCGTTCTGAAATCATTGTAACATACAGATCTCAACTGAGGCTCCGAGTTTCCCGGCCTGCGTCAGTAGAAAGGCATTTTCACCCCTATTTAGAATGGCGAAAACGCGCGACCTGAAGAGCACGCTCAATCTTCCAAAGACAGATTTTCCCATGAAGGCAAAGCTGCCCGAGCGGGAGCCGCAACAACTGGCGGCTTGGGACCAGATGCGTCTTTATTATCGCATTCAGCAATCCCGAGCGGCGGCCCCGCTGTTCGTATTCCACGACGGGCCTCCCTACCCTACGGGGGAAATCCATCTGGGCACCGGTCTGAACAAGATTCTAAAAGACATGATTGTGAAGTCGAAGACCATGGCTGGGTTCCGTACACCGTACGTTCCGGGCTGGGATTGTCACGGTTTGCCTATCGAAACAAAAGTTGAAAAAGAGCTTGGCGGGAAAACGGATAAGGTCTCTGCGGCGGAGTTTCGACGGATGTGCCGGGAGTTTGCGGCCGGTTACATCGATGCACATCGGCGGGAGTTCAAGCGGCTGGGCGTTTTTGGGCAATGGGAAAAGCCGTACCTCACGATGGATCCGAGTTATGAAGCGACGGTTGCGGATGCGTTCATCACATTTCTAGAAAAGGGGTATGTGTATCGCGGGCTGAAGCCTGTTTACTGGTGCATTTATGACCGCACGGCGTTGGCGGAAGCGGAAGTGGAATATGAAGATCACGTGAGCCCATCGATCTGGGTAAAATTTCCCGTTGTTGCTGACGAGAAATCGAAAAAGCTTGGTATTGGCGACGGCGTGAGCGCTCTGGTTTGGACTACGACCCCGTGGACGCTGCCTGCAAATCGCGCGCTTGCGTTTCATCCGGAGTACGAGTACGTGGTGCTAGAGACCGAAGCTGGGAAGTTGCTGCTGGCCGAAGAAAGACGGAGGGATCCGGAGTTGCTGGCCGTCCTTGGACTGGAACCTGGCAGCCCGTTCACGAAAGTCGGAAAAGGACGCGAACTGGAAGGAGTAAGATTTCGGCATCCCTTCCTGGATGAACTGATGGTGCCGGGTGTGTTGGCGGACTATGTGACGTTGGAGCAAGGCAGTGGAATCGTACACACCGCTCCAGGCCATGGAGCCGAGGATTTTGCGACCGGGCAGAAATATGGCCTGGAAGCGTACGCTCCTCTCGATAACGATGGGCGATTTGTGGAAGGGCTGCCGGCGTACAAAGGCAAAACTGTTTTCGAAGCGAATCCGGCAATTATTTCGCTGCTGAAAGAGCGTCAGATGCTGGTGGCGGAGAAAAAATTCCCGCACAGCTATCCGCATTGCTGGCGCTGCCACCAACCCGTTATTTTCCGCGCTACGGAGCAATGGTTCATACAGCTCGATAACGGCAGCGTGACCGTGCCGCCACCGAAGGCGCCTGCGTTGCGCAGCACGGCGCTATCGGAAATCAAAAAAGTGAAGTGGATTCCGTCGTGGGGACAAGAGCGCATCCACAACATGATCGAGGACCGGCCCGACTGGTGCATTTCCCGGCAGCGTTTTTGGGGAATACCATTGGTGATTTTCTACTGCGGCTCTTGCGGGAAGATGCTGAAGGATTTTACGGCGCTGCGGCAGGTAATCCCGTTTTTTGAACGAGAAGGCGCGGACGCCTGGTACACGCATTCTGCTGAAGAACTGTTGCCATCCGGAACAAAATGCGGTTCTTGCGGCGGCACAAAATGGCGTAAAGAGAGCGACATTTTGGATGTGTGGTTCGAGTCAGGAACGAGCAATCTGGCCGTTCTGCAAAAAAGAGAAGGGAAACCGCGCGCGGATGTTTATCTGGAAGGGCCGGATCAATTTCGCGGATGGTTTCAGAGTTCGCTGATGGTTGCGATTGGTGTGGATGGCATACGACCATACGACCAGGTGGTGACGCACGGATGGACGCTGGATGAAAACGGCAGGCCGATGTCGAAATCGTTGGGCAACGCCATGGAGCCGAAAGAGATCTGCGAGAAGTGGGGCGCGGACATGTTGCGCGTGTGGGTTTCCTCGCAGGATTACACCGCGGATGTGCGGCTCTCCGATGCGATGATGACGCAACTGGGCGAGGCCTATCGCAAGATCCGAAACACGTTCCGGTTTGCGCTTTCCAATCTTTTCGATTTCGATCCGGCGCGGGATGCAGTTGCAGACGCCGATCTTTGGGAAATCGACGCGTGGATGTTGCGCCGCACCGGAACACTGGCGCGCGAATGCCGTCAATGGTATGCGAATTTTGAATTCCATCGCGTGTATCACGCACTGCATGATTTTTGCACAGTGGATTTGAGCGCGTTCTATTTCGATGTACTGAAGGACCGGCTATACACTTTCGCGCCGAACAGCCGTGGGCGTCGCTCGGCGCAAACCGCGATCTACCGTATCGCCAGCGCAATCGTGAGGCTAATCGCGCCGACTCTTGTGTTTACTTCCGAAGAAGTGTGGAAGCACCTGCCAGGCTCGGGCTCCAAAATGGAGAGCGTGCACATGTCGGAGTTTCCCCGAGCCGAGAGGTTGGAGGCTGCCTTCGACAAATCTCGCGCGGCAGATTGGGAGCGATTGCTCACCGTACGGCAGGAAGTGCTGAAAGCGCTGGAACCGGCGCGCGCAGCGAAGACCATCTCGGGCGGACTGGAAGCTCGCGTGACATTGGTGGCCACCGGCGGGCTGGTGGACCTATTGCGAAAACATTCAGCACAGCTTCCGGCTCTTTTTATTGTCTCGCAAGTAGAAGTCACCGAAGGCCACATCGAGGGAGCGGCATTGGCGACGGGCCTGGAAGGACTGCAAATCCGAATCGAGCGCGCCAAGGGCTCGAAGTGCGAGCGTTGCTGGAACTATTCCACACATGTCGGAGAAAGCGCGGATTATCCTACGCTGTGCGAGCGATGCGTTGCTGCGCTGGCTGAAATCGACAGAGATGCAGCGCTGGCGAGCGGGAGTGTGAAGGCTTGAGCTCTTCCGCGTCGCGTTCCGCTTGGTATGTTTTGGGGTTTCTGTCGCTAGGCGCACTGCTGGCCGATCAGTTTAGCAAATATGCCGTTGAGAAATTAACGCCGGCCGGAACGGTACGTGTGATCGTTCCCGGGTTGCTGAATTTGGTGCACACAAACAATCCGGGCGTGGCCTTTGGTTTATTCGCAGATGCTGGCACACCTTGGCTGGCCCCCTTGTTGATAGCATTTTCGGTCGGCGTTATAGCATTGCTCGCTTGGCTCCTGGCCACCGGACGTGCGGGTGGCCGGCTGGCGCAGTGCGGGCTCGCCTTGATTTTGGGCGGAGCAGTGGGGAACGTATTCGACCGGGTTCTGCGGCACAGCGTGACGGATTTCATCGACTTTTATCTTGGCAGCCACCACTGGTACACGTTCAATATTGCGGACGCCGCGATTGTGGCCGGCGCAGGACTTGTGATACTGGAACTCTTTCGCGACTGGCGGCATCCGAGCCATGAGCAAGCCTAGATGCACCCGATCCTTTTTCACTTCGGCGAAATAAATATTTACACCTACGGTGTGCTGGTGGCCACCGGCGTGTTGTTCGGGTTGTGGTACGCGCGCAAGCGAGCTCCCCGCGCTGGACTAGATCCAAACAAAATCTGGAACCTGGGCATCTACACGGTGTTGTCCGCTTTAATTCTGGCGAAAATTTGGCTTGTTCTAAGCGATTGGGATTATTACCTGGCGAATCCGCGGGATATTTTCAGCATTAGCACGTTTCAGTCTGGCGGAACGTTTTATGGCGGAATCGTCGGTGCAGTGTTGATGATGATTTTGTATTCACATTTTCAGAAGATGCCCATACTGCCGGTGTTGGACACCTGCGTGGCTGGGTTGCCGCTGGGACACGCAATTGGCCGGCTGGGATGTTTTGCCGCGGGATGTTGTTACGGAAAACCGACTACGGTTGCCTGGGGTGTGACATTTACCAATCCGGCGGCCGCAGAGCTGGCGGGAACTCCGCTGGGAGTCCATTTACATCCGACGCAGCTTTATGAAGCGGCCGCTGAATTTCTGAATTTCCTTATTTTGGTGGGGGTCTCCAAGCGGCAACGTTTTACCGGGCAGATCATCGGCACCTATCTAATTCTGTACGGGGCCGAACGAGGTATCATTGAGTTTTTTCGAGGCGATCCCGGGCGCACGATGATGTTCCACGATACGGTTTCACTGATGCAGCTCGTGAGTGTGGCCTTGATTTTTACCGGTACATTCCTTTGGTGGCGCGGAATGAAGGATGCGCCGGGTCCTTCTGTTTCCGCGACCGGCACTACGGTCGCGCGCTAATGCCTCCTGCGTTGAATCTTCAAGTTGTTTATGCGTGGTCCACCCAACATGCATGAAGATTTCGAAACGGGCGGGGACTTTTCCGGAAACGATGCCTTCGGAGTTGGCCAGGAAACGGCAGGCCAACGGCTGGACCGTTTTCTGGCGGACCATCTCGGCGATATGAGCCGCACGCACGTGCAAACTTTGATTGATGAAGGGCGCGTGCTGGTGAATGGGCGGGCTAAGAAACCTTCTTACCGGCTAGAGGCCGGCGAAACGGTTACCGTAGAAATCCCTGCTCCGCCATCGCCGGGCGTGGAAGCGGAGAACATTCCGCTCGATATTTTGTATGAAGACCAGGACGTCGCGGTGGTAAATAAACCTGCAGGGATGATCGTTCATCCGGGTGCGGGCGCTGATGCTGGAACGCTAGTGGCTGCGCTGCTGTACCGGTTTGGCGCCAGGGGCTTGTCTACCGTGGGCGGGCCTCTCCGTCCCGGGATTGTGCATCGGATTGATAAAGGAACCTCTGGGGCGCTGTTAATTGCACGGACGGATATGGCCCACTTGAAACTTGTGGAGGACTTTCGCGAGCGGCGCATTGAGAAAACGTATGTGACGCTGCTGCATGGGAAGCTGAAAGGCGAGTCGGGGAGAATCGAGTTGCCAATTGCGCGGGATCTTCGCCGGCGATCGAGGATGACGGCGCGACGTCGAGAAGGCCGTGAGGCGCGTACAGACTGGCGAATGCGGTTGCGGCTCAGCAACTTTTCTTTGATTGAAGCGGGCTTGCATACGGGGAGAACACACCAGATCCGCGTGCATTTTTCCGCGCTGGGGTGTCCGGTTGTGGGCGATACGGTTTATGGAGCTCCGCGCCAGGAAAAGGTGGGGAGCAAAACACTGCTGGCGCTCGAACGAAATTTCCTTCATGCCGCGCGGATTGCGTTTATGCATCCGAGGTCAGGAAAAAGAATGGAATGCCGGGCACCGCTTCCCCCAGAGCTGGTGTCTTACATAGAAGGATTAGGTCGAGCAACGAGTGCTGCGCCTGGCGCGATTGACGCTGCGCTGCGGGGGTTTCTATAATCACGGTAATGAAGATAATCGAAAGAATATTGGATGCCTTTCTACTGGGGGCCATGCTTTTCTGTGTTTCGGTCACCTGCGCGCGTGCGCAGCAGGCTGCGCCTCCACCGACTCCTCCGCGGCCCGATTGGAGCGCGCCTGCTTCACAGGCTCCGGAAGGGCAAAACCCGACTCCCAGGGGACAGAACCCAGAAGATAGCGCGCAAGCGGGACAGAACAAAACGCCTGCCATCGTGTCCACAACAGGGTTGGTTCATCTGGTCGCGACGGTTACAGATCGGCGCCACAATTTTGTGACCGATCTGGAGCAGAGCGATTTCAAGATTCTGGAAGACAACACACCGCAGGATATTCGCTTTTTCGGACGCGAAACCGATTTGCCTCTGCGCATAGCGGTATTGTTGGATACATCGAATAGCATCCGGCCACGTTTGCCATTCGAACAAGATGCCGCCATTGATTTTCTGGATAGCGTGATTCGACGAAATAAGGATATGGCTTTTCTGATGACGTTCGATAACGAACCGGAAGTCATACAAGATTACACCGGGGACCTTGCCTTGCTTACGTCGGCAATTCGCAGGCAGCGCGCGGGAGGAGGCACGGCCTTGAACGACGCGATCTATCGGGCCTCTGAAAAACTGATGAGTCCTCCGTTGCCCAAAGGGCCCAATCCGGAGATTCGCCGTGTGCTGGTAGTGATCAGCGATGGGGATGACACGCTGAGCGACCACGCACTGAGCGATGCGGTGGAGGCGGCTATTCGGGCCGAGGCGGTAATCTACGCGGTCAGCACGAACACCGATTGGCTGGCCATCAGCGGCGACAAACCGCACAAGATGCATGTGGAAGGCGGAGACAAAGTGCTGCAGGAATTCGCCGATCAGAGCGGGGGGCGAGTGTTTTATCCCTATAAGGTGGAAGATCTGGCGCAATCGTTCGTGGATATTGGAGCCGAGTTGCGCAGCCAGTATTTCATCGCCTATTCGCCTAAAAATCCTACGGCCGATGGTAAATACCGAAAGATTGAAGTGCAGACCGAGCGGAAAGGCCTGGCGGTTCGCACGCGCAAAGGCTACTACTCGGTGGCCCCTCCGGCATCTGCGGGGAAGTAGTTAATTCCGCACTCTAAGATTATTTGAACGGTGCGTAATACCCTTTTCGCGCCAAGACTTTTACATCGGGACGGCCTACATCCACACGGATTTTCCGGAAAGTTCCGTCGCGCTTATCGTTCGTGGGGTAATAGCCGATCACATATTGAGAGCGTAGCTCTTCTGAAATTTCATCGAACGCTTTTTCGAGAGTTTTCTCGTTGTGAACGTTGATCACGCGGCCGCCGGTATCATCTGACATTTTTCTGGCTACGCTCGGTCCCACGCCGAAGGTCGCGCCGGGATCTGAGATCAGAAGAACGTGAATCACGCCATCGGCTCGCTGGCAGGCTTCGGAAGCATCCTGCAACCGAAGTTTGCTGCCGGTGTCCTCCATATCGCTCATCACGATCACGGCTTTACGTCCGGCCTCGGTTGCGAGTTCGTCATGACAGGCGAGATAAATCGCATCGTAGAGGTCCGTGCCGCCGGCATTGTTCCCGCCCGGAATGGTGCCGGGAGTAACCACGCCTCCGCCTCCCACAGAGTTGACCGAGGTGCGGCGAATGGCGCGCTCTAGAACGTTAGTGTCCTCGGTAAAGTCAGCAAGCAAATCGACGTCAAAATCGAAGCTGATGACCATGGCTTCGTCCTTCTTGCGCATAACTTCGCGCAGGAAACGCGAGGCAGTGTCTTGTTCCGCTCCGATTACGCGTTCCATGCTTCCGCTGGTGTCAATCAGAAGTCCGAGAGTGATGGGCAGATTCACTTCTTTCGAAAAGAAAGCAATCTTCTGCTCCTGGCTGTCTTCGAATACTTTGAAATCGTTTTGAGAAAGATCGGAGACAATTTCGTGGCGCTTATCGCGCACGGTGACAAAGACGTTGACCAAGGTGGTCTGCACGGTTAAGGGCTTCTGCGATTGCGGGATTTGTTGCTGGTCTTGCTGCGATTGAGCGGGCGCGGTATTGCCTAGTGCGAAGGATGCTGCGAAGGCTACTATGAAAATGCCTGCCGCAAGGCGGGTCTGCCGCATTGTATAATCTCTCCAGGTGATTCGCGCTACCTACGATGCACTTCGGGCGCGGACGGATGTTCGTCCAGTACGCTGCCCGCGAGAACTTGGCCGATGGAGAAACTGGCCTAAGGCCAGCTAGTATTTCAGGCGCCTAATCAAAGGCGCAAATCGAGATACGCCGATGATGCGAACGACTCTAACGCTAGCCATTGTATTACTACTTGGCCCTTCCGTGTACGCGCAGCAACCTGCTCAGCCCGGTACCATCCAGCAGGACTCGCAGCAGCCAACACATGCAACGCCTGCGCAACCGGCTCCGCCTGCGCCACCAACTCCGGTTCCTCAAAACCCTGCAGCCCAAAAACCGCAACAGCCCGCAGCGCCGCAGCAAGGAGAAACTCGCAATCGCATCACCACGAGAACGGAACTTGTGATCGTGCCGGTGACGGTAAAGAACCGGGATGGCCAACTGCTGGGCGATTTACAGCGCGACGAATTTCGTGTTTTTTCTGATGGGGTGGAGCAGCAGATCGTACTATTCGATTCGCAACCTTATCCGCTCTCGGCGGTAGTTCTAATTGACAATGACCTGGCAGAAAAAGAAGCCGAGCAGGTGAAGAAGAGTCTGAATGCGATCGCGGCAGGATTCGGGCCGGGTGACGAAGTAGCTCTGGTGACCTATGCGGAATTTCCGGAGACGGTGGAGGATTTTTCCTTCAGCAACGACAAATTATTTACGGCCTTAAAACGCCTGGATCTAAGTTCACACAGCACGACAATTATTAACGATCCCACGACGGCGGGCCCAATTATCAACGGACAGACGCAGCCGGATGGGACTGGAACGACGGGACAGGGCGGCGCGCAGGTCCGCGGGTTCGGGAAGGCGGCAATCCATAATTCATTAGATGATGCGATTTATGCCGCGGGCCAGATGTTGAAGGGACGAGGGCGCGACCGGCGAAAGATAATTTTCCTGATCACGGACGGCAGCAATACGCACAACAATCAGCATTCTTTTGACGAAACCCTGCACGCGCTGCTTCTCGGCGACATTTCCGTGTTTGCTATCTCGGTTACGCACCAGACGCCGATCGGCCGCTCGATCGTCCAGCACGGGGCGGCGGAGATTGACAAGTATGCAGCCGCAACGGGCGGGGACACGTTCTACGCCGCGAAACAAAATGATTTGGAACGGCTCTATTCGGAGATTACCGAGCAGGCACGCAATGAGTACACCATCACCTTTGCGCCGCGAGAAGCTGACCGCACGAAGGATTACCACACCATCGAAGTGCGCGTTCGCCGCCCGAATCTGGATGTGAGCGCGCGGCAAGGTTACTTCCAGAGTCAACTTACAGGCCCACGCTGATTTCCGCGAAAAATTCTGAAAGTTAAGCTACTGTTTCGTTTGTTCCGCAGCTGGCTGAATGGAAATCAATTGCTCGTGCGCGGGGCACAGAGGCCGGTAGTCGCAATATACGCAGAGGAAGCTGGGTTTGGCAGGGAATTCACTGGCGCGAATTTGGCCGGCCACTTCGTAGATAGTTTGCTTGGTTTTTGCCAGGGCTTTGGCGTCGCGCTCGGTCGCAATGGCCTCGTTGGTGGTGAGATTGTAAAAAACCAGCCGTTCTGGTTTCAGTTCGAACACTTCTTCCGCGGCTAACGCATAAACGCTCAGTTGCAAACTGTCCTTGGCTTTTTTTGCGTCCTTGGGCTTGCCGGTTTTATAATCTACGATTTCCACTTCTTTGGAGCCTAAGCGGTTCACCTGGTCCATGCGGCCCTTCACGATCACGTCATGATGGAGGTGAAGTTCGAACGATTTTTCCTGGTGCAGCAAGTCGGGAGGGGCAGCCATATAGCTGGTGTGAAAATTCTGAAGCTGCTCGCGGCCCGCTTTGCGATATTCCTCTTCCTGATAATCGTCGGGAAAGCCCAGCGAATACCATTCGCGGTCGTAGGCGGCCATTACGTCTTCGAAAGAGAACCTTCCATTCCTCGCCAGGCCACCCGCGAATTCCTTGATGGTGGTGTGCATCACGCTCCCGAAGGTCATGGTGGCGCGCGGACCGCCGCGAATGCTCCACACATTTTGAAATAGATATTGCATGGGGCATTTGCAGTAGCACTCGATGGCTGACGCGCTGAGCTGCAAAGGCTCGGCTGCCGGCGGATGGTAGGCTTTGGCCCAAACTGCCACCCGCGAATAAGCGCGGGCGTTTTCGTCGCGCCCGACGGACGGGAAAAATAGCTGTGCCGGATCGGAAGGCTCAGGTGCCGCTCCGGTGGCTTCTTCCGATGGCGGCACGGTGACCTGGGGCGCAGACTGAACGGTATCGTGCTTTTGAATTTTTGCATTCCGCAAGAAATCTTCGAGGAAGGGCGAGGGACGTTTCCATTTGTTGTTCAGGTGGGAAAGCGTGAGGTGCTGTCGCGCGCGAGTTAGCGCGACATAAAACAGGCGGCGTTCTTCCTGAATCTGAAAATCTCCCGCGGGCCTTTCCTCCTTCATCAGCTCCGGCGGAAACTCGAACTTCACCGGCCGCGCGTTGGACGGGAAATCATTCTTGTTGAGCTGCATGATAAAGACGTGAGGGAACTCGAGACCTTTGGCGGAATGTACGGTCATTAGTTGGACGGCGTCGTCCGCGGACTCTTGGTCCAGGCAGATGTCGCCACCGGCTTCGGAAAAGAACTCCAGGTATTCGACGAAATCGCGCAAGTGTTTCTTGTCGCTCTTCTGTTCCCAGTCCTTCACGAACTGCACGAAGCGTTCGAGATAACGGCGGTCGGCTTCAAAGGGAAGCGGCGCGAGTTCCAAGGCGGAAATTAATTGGTCCAGTAACGCGCTCGCGGGGATTTTGCGAGCCATTTGGCGGAATCGCGCCAGAAAACTAACTAGCTCCGGCAAGCGCGAGGCTTCCGCGGAAAAAGGTAACTCACTCTGTGCCGCGTCGATTTCGTCACTCAGCGGGCGGCGTCGATTTTTCTCAGCGCGCTCGGCCAGACGCACCAAGTCACGGGGCCGCAGTTCCCAGTAAGGAGCGGCCAGCACCCGCGCGCAAGCGACGTTGTCGGAAGGCACGGCGGTTAGGCGCAGGTAGGCCAACAAGTCTCGAACGACCGTGCTGGTGAGAATCGAAAACTTCTTGATCACAAACGGTATTTTGCGACTCTGTAATACTGCGATCAGTTTCTTCACATGCGCGTGCTTGCGGTATAACACGGCGAAGTTACGCCACGGATTCCCGGGGACGTGCAAGCGCTCGATTTCCGATGTGATCCAATGCGCTTCCTCTTCGGGGCGGACGAATTCAGCGACGCGAATTTTCTCGCCGTCGGAGTTTTCGGTAACCAAAGTTTTGGGAGGTAAGAGCGGCGATTTTTCGTTGTGGGAAATCACTTCGCCGGCTACACGCAGGATTCTGGTAGTGGAGCGGTAATTTTGCGTTAGCGGCGCGATAAACTGGCGCACGCCTTCGGTGAGATTGTTTTCAGTAACTCCGCAGAACCGTTTCAGAAAAATCGTGAAGCTTCCGAAGGAGGCGCCGCGAAAACGATAGATGGCTTGATCGTCGTCTCCCACGGCGACGATATTCCGTCGCTCGCCGGCGAGTAGCCAGAGCAGTTCAAGCTGGACGATGTTGGTGTCCTGGAATTCGTCTACCAGAATGTAATGAAACTGATCGCGCAGGTTTTGCAAAAGCGCGGCATCCGTTCGCAATAATTGCACGGCTTGCATTAATTGCGCTCCGAAGGTGAGCAGGTGTCGTTCGCGCAACAATCGTTCGCTGACTCGGTACACACGCGCGAGCTCATCCTGACGGTCGAGTTCTTCTTCTTCGAGTTTGCGAACATCCGGATCGAGGGAGGCGCGCTGCGCGAGATAAGCTTGCCGCGATTTATCCACGTAATTTTGGAAATCGTTGGGGGTGACGAGCTCGTCTTGACAGCGCGAGAAGAATTTAAGGAAATCGTTCAGAAACTCGCCAGGCTCTGCCAGGCGCCGGAAATGTTTCAAATCAAGTTCAGCCATGTGGCGACGGAGCAGAATCCAGTGATCGATGTCTTCCAGGATTTTTAGTTCCGGATTGGCCACGCGCAGGATTTTTTCTAGGCAGAAACTATGAAAAGTGCTGAGCCATATGCCCTCAGCGCGATCCCCAACCGCTTTTACAACGCGGGATTTCATCTGGCCGGCGGCTTTGTCCGTGAATGTCAGGCCGAGGATATTTTCGCCGGCAAGCTCTGGGTTCGATTCGAGCAGGTGGCGGATTCGCTCGGTAATCACGCGAGTTTTGCCGGTTCCGGCGCCGGCGATGACCAGGAGCGGACCGTCACCATGCTCGACCGCGCGACGTTGCTGGGCGTTCAGGCCTAGGGAGCTTTCACGTGAGGTTGCAGGAAGCATCCGCTAACCATAATAACGCAGAAATGATGTTCGCAGTTACGCTTTTTCTTCGCCTCCGTGGAACGTGGATTTCCCGTTTCAGCAACTGGGACGCTTCGAGCTCGAACTGGATTCACCCATTGTAGATTCTAAATCCGGTATTTTGAGTGCGATAGCTAGTAGTCCGGATGGATGTCGTGTGCAGTGTTCGCTTCGCTCGCAGGCTTTGCTCGGAGTGCTACTTCCGGCAGTGGCACTCTACTGCAAGTGATGTTTAGGCACCCGCGAAGGTTTACTTCTGTATGACCCCGCAGGCGATTCTGTCGCCGGAATTGCCGGAGGGATCGGTTTTCATGTCGTCGGCTTTAGCGTGGATTATGATGGATGTTCCGCCACTGCTGTAGAGCGAGTGAGGACCGTCGCCGAGATTTACGTCTTGGTCGGCGAGATTCATTTTCGACTTGCCGTCGGCACCTACCATGAGGTTGGACATGTCTCCGGCGTGGTGACCCTCGGGATTGTCGAACCCGTGCTTCTTTCCGTCGGGATTAAAATGTGGGCCTGCGGATTTGAAGTCGGGCGGATCGCATTTGGCGTTCTGATGAAAATGTATGCCGTGCTCGCCTGGTGGAAGATTCTCCACGTTGACCTGCAACCCTACACCGCCTCCCTTTTGTTCCCATAAGATGACGGTGCCCACGCTTTTTCCTTGAGCGTCGATCAGGTGGATCACTGTTTTCGCCGACATCGAAAGCGCGAAACCGATTCCGCAAACCAGGGTGGCCACGGCCAATACTCTATTGAGTGTCATGCGATCAAGCCTCATGCGGAAATTATAAACCTGCGGCGTTAGCTGAGCAACACTCGGCACGGCCGCGTATCGTTTTGGCACCGCCGCGAGAACTGTATTAAACTCCGACGGGACTTAGCGGAATACTATGAACAAACAGATTGTGCGGGAACCTCGTTGGCCTGCCGTAGTGGCGATGCTGGCTGCGGGCTGTTTGTACTGGTCATTGCCGGAGCCGCTCTCGGTGGGTCCCGGCTGGCTCTTATTAGCAGTCATTTTCGTTCTGACGATTCCGCTCCTCATCTCCAATCATCGCGGCGAATTCAATATAGCCCGGATTTTAACCTTCACGATGAATGCCTTGATTACTCTGGCTATGATTGCTTCGCTGGCCTTTCTGATTCAAGGTTTGCCACACCATCGTAATACGCCCCAGGCACTGTTGCGCGCGGCGGTCGCGCTTTGGGTCACCAACGTGCTGGTTTTTGCTTTGTGGTACTGGAAGCTGGACGGAGGCGGTCCGCTCGTGCGGGAGGGAAGGCGCGGACGCTTGGAAAGTTCATTTCTTTTTCCGCAAATGTTGGGCGAGGATGGCGGTGATCCATTGTGGTCACCGCATTTCATGGATTACCTGTATCTTGCATTCAATACCAGCACGGCATTTTCGCCCACGGACACGGCCGTGCTTTCGCGCTGGGCGAAAGCGGGGATGATGCTGCAGTCGTTGATTTCGTTGACGATCATTTTGCTGCTCGCGGCGCGCGCGGTGAATATTTTATAAGAAGAACTGCGCGACGGCTGGCGTCCGGGCTAGTTTGACCGTAAATTCCTGGACGCATATACTTAAATTTGCAGCCGCATTGCATACCTAGGAGCGAAGGCGATGGAACAAGCAGTCATTTTAAGCGCTGTGCGCACGCCGATTGGGAAGTTTATGGGAGGGCTGGCGCCGCTTTCGGCTCCAGAACTTGGCTCAAAAGTTGTGGCTGAAGCTGTGCGGCGGGCAGGAATCGAGCCGAACCAAGTGGACGAAGCCATCCTGGGCAATGTGGTTCAGGCTGGGCTTGGACAAAATCCGGCGCGGCAGGCGGCCTTGCGCGGCGGGCTGGATTCGCGTGTTGCTGCGATGACGATCAACAAAGTTTGCGGCTCGGGACTGAAAGCGGTGGCGCTAGCTTCGCAGGGAGTGCAACTGGGCGAGTCCGAGGTGGTTGTGGCCGGCGGGATGGAGTCGATGTCGAACTGTCCCTACCTGTTGAAGGGCGCGCGCACCGGGTTTCGACTGGGAAACCAGGAAATTTTCGATTCGATGATCACCGACGGCTTGTGGGACGTTTACGAAAATTTCCACATGGGCGTTACTGGCGAGCTGGTTGCGGAAAAGTACGGCATCAGGCGACAAGAGCAGGACCAATTTGCTTTTGACAGCCATCGCAAAGCAATACGCGCGATCAAATCATGTTTTTTCGGCGAGCAGATTGTGCCGGTGGAGATTCCGCAGAAGAAAGGCGAGCCCGTCATAATCAAGACGGATGAATCGCCGCGTGAAGATACTTCGCTGGAGGCCCTTGCGAAACTCAAGCCAGCGTTTAAGAAGGACGGCACAGTGACAGCGGGTAATGCTCCGGGGACGAATGACGGTGCGGCGGCGGTGATTGTTACCAGTGAAAAGAACGCGGCTCGTTTAGGGAAGACGCCCATGGCGCGAATTGTGGCTCAGGCGGTAAGCGGCGTCGAACCGAAATGGGTGATGATGGCGCCGGTGGACGCGGTGGAAAAGCTGCTGAAGAAAACAGGTTGGGATCGCGACAAGGATGTGGACCTCTATGAATTGAACGAAGCGTTCGCCGTGGCTGCTATCGCTGTGACGCGGGTGCTGAAACTGAATCCTGAAAAAGTAAATGTGAATGGCGGAGCGGTGGCGCTGGGGCATCCCATTGGCGCGTCCGGGGCGCGCGTTCTGATCACTCTGCTTTATGAATTGCAGCGTCGAAATTTGAAGCGCGGAATTGCGGCTCTGTGCCTGGGCGGGGGCAACGCTGTGGCTCTGGCCATTGAGCGTTACTAATTTGGCGCGAATCAAATGGATCGATCGAAAGTTCGATTTTGCTTTCCCGGCCGAGCTTTATCCTGAGCTGACCGAGCGCTTCAGAGGAACCCCGGCGCGCATCGAGGAGCGCATAACAAACCTACCGTCTGCCATCGTGGCGCGGCAAGATGGTGGTAGTTGGTCGATTCAGGAGAACGTCGGACATCTTTTGGACCTCGAAGAGCTCTTCGCCTGGCGTCTGGACGATTACGATGCCAATCTTCGGTCGTTGCGCCCGGCCGACATGACGAACCGTAAGACTCACGAAGCTCTGTATAACAAACGACCGATTGAGAATATCGTGAAGGAATTCCGGTCGGCGCGTGCGGGCAACGTGCAACGTCTCAGAGAGTACGATTCTTCTTATTTTTCTCGCAGCGCCATGCATCCACGGTTGAACAAGCCCATGCGAGTTGTGGATATGATTTATTTTCAGGCCGAGCATGATGATTTTCATCTCGCACGTATTTCGGAGTTGATACGACAATTTAGTTCGACCTAGCTCTTCGATGGAGAGCTATGGGGAGGATTGTGTTTTGCTCACGCTGCAAATCCGAGTACCGAGATGGAATAACACATTGTCCAGATTGCAATCTTCCCCTGGTCGGTTCGCTCCATACCGTGGAGCGGCCGGATCAACCAGTGGGTCCCGCGATCGCGTGGCGAGGTAACGATCCGATTGATTTCAGCCGCGCGTTAGCCGCTTTGAAAGCTAACGAAATTCAGAGCTATCAAATCACCGAGCACGATAATCTTCCTTATCTCACTGCTTTTCAGCCGCGTTATGGAATTTTTGTGCGGCGAGATGATGTGGCGCGGGCAGAAAAAGCGATTCGAGAAGCGCTCGCGAGCAAACTATCGGAATAATCCCTAGGCCGCTTGAACCTCGCAAGCCTACGGCCATGTTTTGCTTCCATCGAAATGCGACGCTGGGGTAGCCCGCGTGGTAGCCCAATCGCGAATGGTTCGCTTTCCTTAGGTGCTTGGCTTCCGTTATGATCGGACTCCTATGTTAGCGGACAATGTAAAAACTGTGGGCGTGTTGGGCGCCGGCACGATGGGGAATGGAATTGCGCATGTGTTTGCGCGGGCGGGGTATCGTGTGATTCTGCGCGATGTGGAGAAGCGCTTTCTCGATCGCGGGCTTGAAACGATTGGCAAAAATCTCGATCGTGAAGTGAAACGCGGGAAAATTTCGGAAGCCGACAAGCCGGCTGTGTGGGAGCGGATCGAGCCGACGACCGAGGTGGGCGCGCTTGCTGCCGCGGATTTCGCCGTGGAAGCAGTTCCGGAACAGCTGGAGCTGAAATTGCGGGTGCTGAAGGATGTGGATGCGGTGCTGAAGCCAGGCGTGATTTTGGCTAGCAACACGTCTTCCATTTCGATTACGCAGCTTGCTGCGCAAACCAGCCGGCCGGAGCTTTTCATTGGCATGCACTTTATGAATCCGGTGCCGCTGATGGTGCTGGTGGAAGTGATCCGCGGATTGGCTACCAGCGACGAAACTTTTCAGACCACAATGGCGCTTTGCGGAAAGCTCGAAAAGAAGCCTGTGGCGGTGAACGACGCGCCGGGCTTCGTCTCGAATCGCGTGCTGATGCCGCTGATTAATGAGGCGGCGTTTTGCGTGATGGAAGGTGTGGCGACTCCGGAAGCGGTGGATGCGGTGATGAAGTTGGGGATGAACCATCCCATGGGACCGCTGGAATTGGCCGATTTTATTGGGCTGGATGTCTGCATCGATATTCTCGAAGTGCTCTCGAAAGGATTTGGCGATCCGAAGTATCGCGCCTGTCCGCTGCTGAAGAAATATGTGGCCGCCGGATGGCTCGGTCGCAAATCCGGACGCGGTTTTTACAAGTATTCATAGTCCATCGTTTCTCCCGCCTCGCTGGCTTACGCTCACAACTCAGATTTCTGCGCGTCTAAGGGCCAGGGATTGTGGGTGCCTGGATGAGTCATGCCATGGGAGCCCTAATGAAAAATATTCATGGCGCAGGGTTGCTACTCGCATTGCTGTATGCGTGCGGCCCGGTATCTGCGTTTCAAGTGGGCACAACCGACTTTACGAAAGGTGTCACCAAGGTTCTTCCTGTACGCGATAACGTCACCGTCCTACAAATTCGCACGCCGCAAGATCTGAATAACATCGTGGTGCTCGCTGGACCGGAAGGTTATTTGCTGGTGGATCATCCGGAGCCTGCAGCGAACCCGGCAATACAAAAGGCGCTGGATGATTTGGGAAAACGGCCGGTAAAGTTTCTTTTGAACACACATTGGCACTACGATCACGTGGGTGGCAACGAAATTTACGGGCCGGATGCAGTGATCGTGGCCCAGGAAAACGTGCGAAAGCGCCTGATGACCAAGCAGACTCCGTTTTGGTCAGCGACGCCCATTGGTCCGTATCCGGAGCGCGCGTGGCCGCGCATCACGTTTCGAGACATCGTTACGATTCACTTTGCGGGCGAAGACATTGAAATGGATCATTACGCCAACGGGCACACGGATACCGACTCGGTGGTTTATTTCGCGCGCGCGAATGCGGTGGATGTTGGCGACATTTACGATGGAAAGGGCAGTTACGCGGGCGGTGCTGATATGGAGGGAATCGCGCGTTCTCTTTCGGCAGTTCTTGAACGGATCAACGACGATACAGTGATCATCACCGGTCACAGCGAAATGTCAAATCGCCGCGAGCTTGCGGAATATCTCCCGCTTTTGAACCAAACTATCGCGCTTGTGCGCCAGCAAATGGCGGCAGGGAAAAGCGAGAAGGAAGTGGCGGATGGGGGCTTGCCTGCGATATGGAAACCGTGGTTCGCCCCGCATGCGGTTCCCGACGGCCACGACTTCATGCGCCAAATCTACGCTACGCTGGCTCACACCAGCAAACTCGATCAATAGTTTTGCGCGGCCCAAGACCCGGCCTGAGAAGACCGCCAATCATGCATGCCGGATTCAGGCCCCAGCGTCCCAACCTAGTGGAATCTGCAACTATTGTGCTTCGGGATGACGGTTGTATTTCCGATCGTCCCATTTCATACAAGTATCTTGAATCCAAATTATTTTTTCAAGGATGGGAGATTTCGGGTAGCGTCTCAGTTTGACGGTTAAAACATGGGGAACAAGGGCTATTGGCTTTCATACCTGACGAGCCGTCGGTACGTCAGCATGTACATTGGGCTCGTGTTATTGCTTATTGTGGCGGTCGCCATGCTTACCGGGAAAATCCCGGAACGCTACCGCGGTCTTGTGTCCCGCGATGAGGAGCCAAAACGTTTTCGGAGGGATGTTGTCACATGCCTTATCCTCGGCCTTTTCTTTATCGGCCTCTCCTTGGTCTCCTTCTACCTGTATGGGCCTCCATACTTTTAATGGGTAATTACCCCCCCCAAAAAGACCTTTTGCTTTTTATTCGCCTAGTGCTATGATGTGCTTCAGAAAGCACAATTTTGGGGTAGGGATACTTGGTAGTACACTTAGCGCGCCTCTGCTCCCAGGAAAGAATTAAAAACAAAATCCCTCTCGAGGACTACATGAACGACGAAAAAACCAAGAATCTGGATCTGGCCATTTCGCAGATTGAGAAACAATATGGCAAGGGTTCGATCATGCGCCTTGGGAACAAGGATGTGTTGGTGCCGGTGAACGTAATTCCGACAGGATCCATTTCAATTGACGCTGCGCTGGGGGTCGGCGGTTTCCCACGCGGGCGCGTGATAGAAGTGTACGGACCGGAGTCTGGCGGCAAGACCACGCTCACGCTGCACGTGATTGCGGAGGCACAGCGGCTGGGGGGACAGGCGGCGTTCATCGACGCGGAGCATGCGCTGGATCCCTCGTATGCGCGAAAACTGGGAGTGGATGTTGACAACCTTCTGGTATCGCAGCCCGATAACGGTGAGCAAGCACTGGAAATTGCGGAAGCGCTGATTCGCTCGAACGCGGTGGACATTATCGTGGTGGATTCGGTTGCTGCATTGGTTCCGCGCGCTGAATTGGAAGGCGATATGGGCGATGCGCAGATGGGGTTACAGGCGCGGCTAATGTCGCAGGCATTGCGGAAGCTGACAGCAATCGTGTCGAAATCGAAGACTTGCCTGATATTCATCAACCAGATTCGCGAAAAGATTGGAGTGATGTTCGGCAATCCGGAAACAACAACCGGCGGACGCGCGCTGAAATTCTATTCCTCAATTCGCGTTGATATACGACGCATACAGTCGATCAAGGAAGGAGATCGCGTGGTAGGGTCGCGCACTCGTGCCAAGATCGTAAAAAACAAAGTAGCTGCGCCTTTCCGCGAAGCTGAGTTCGACATCATTTATGGCGAGGGAGTTTCGCGCGAAGCCGACTTGATTGATTTGGGCGTAGCCAAAGGCCTGCTTGAAAAGTCGGGTACCTGGATCTCTTATAAGAACGAACGACTGGGGCAAGGTCGCGACAATGCGCGGCTGTTCCTGAAAGAAAATAAGGATATTCGCGCGAAGATCGAACACGACCTGCGAAAACAGCTGGGGTTACCTTCCAATCTGGCTGTGGTTGAAGATAAGCCGGCGCCGGCCGCTGAAGCTCCGAAACAGGCACCGAAAGCGGTAGCGGCGGCGCAAGGTCGAGCGGCGCGCTAACACCCGATCGAACGACCAAGAAGGTCACCTAAAACGCTGGTACTCTGGACCAGCGTGCTCGACAGGAAAGCTGTCCTCCTTTACAGTTGCGCAAACCCTTAATATTTCCTTAAACTACGAGTCACAGCCTGAACTGAGGCGTTTACGGGCCGACATCAATTAAATGCGCAGCAAACCAGTCCACTACCAAGCGGTCTCGATATTTTGTCTCTTTCTAGCAGGCGCCCTGGGAGTTGCGTTCGGGGCTACACCTACTACGCGCACTCATAAGAAGAGCGGCACGCCTAGCTACGCTGATCCGGGAAAAGGCGACGCGGTGGAATATGACGACCCCGTCGTGCGCCAAATCGCGCTGGATGCCTTAGGGCACGCGAATGGCTCGGTTTTGGCAATGGACCCCAGTACCGGGCGAATCCTTACAATCGTCAATCAGAAAATGGCTTTTTCTTCCGGATTTGAGCCATGCTCGACGATAAAACCAGTGATTGCTCTGGCTGGCTTGGAAGAAGGCGTCATCACTCGCGACACCATGCTCAAGGTCGGCCGGCGGCGCTACATGGACCTTACCGAGGCGATGGCGCATTCCAATAACACTTATTTTGAAGAGGTAGGTACGCGATTGGGATTCGAACGCGTAACAAGGTACGCGACGCTTCTGGGGCTCGGTTCACGCGCAGGCTACAATATACGCGAGGAGCAACCCGGCTTGCTCCCAGCGCGAATTCCGGTGTACGGCGGTGTGGCTCGGATGTCGAGCTTCGGCGAGGGTATACGCATCACCCCCCTGCAGCTCGCGTCGTTGGTTTCTACGTTGGCGAATGGCGGTACACAGTACTATCTCCAATATCCGCGAACCGAACAGGATCGGCAGAATTTTCAGCCTCGCATTAAACAGCAGCTTGATATTGGTCCGCTGTTGCCGGATTTGCGCGAAGGCATGCTGGCCGCAGTGATGTACGGCACGGCGAAACAGAGCTACGACCCTGACGGAGAACAAGCGCTGGGGAAAACCGGGACTTGCAACGACGAGTCGCTCGGTGGCCGCCTCGGTTGGTTCGTCTCTTATGCCGATCAAGCACACCCGAAGATCGTGTTGGTAGTGCTTATTCGTGGCGGAAGCCGGGCTATCAGTGGACCGCACGCGTCGGAAATTGCGGGCCGAATCTATCATGGCTTGCGCGAAAGAAATTACTTCGCTGAATCCATTCATCATCCGACCTACGCAACCTCCGCAGTTGGTTCGCAATAGTTGCAGACTTTTACACCTGCCAGAACTCCGCGACTTTTAGCACGCCGCAGGGTTTACTGCCCTGTACCGGAACGGAGCATTTGTCCTTTTCGGCTGGAGCAACGTTGCGCTAAGCTTCGTTACCTAGGTGATTAAGGCGGTTTCGAAATATGGGCAAGTTTGGGAAAATTCTTTTTTGGTTCGCTCTTGTAGCGCTGAGCACGGTCTTTATCGCAACGTCCTATTATGTCCGGAGGTCGGCGGAGGGCGAAATTTTTGCGCAGGCCTCTTCCGCGCGCGGAGAAGCCCAGCGAATTCAGGAGCAGGTCATTCTTTACAGCGAACGTCTGGTTCCGGCCGGACTTCCATTTCAAATGTTACTGCGTGGCGTGGGCATCGATGCAGAGACCGCTGGGCGACTAACCGCTTCCGCGCAGTCTGTATTTGACCTGCGGCATTTGCGCGCGGGAAATCGTTTGGATGTGGGGCGTTCGGTTCTGGGGGAACTACGATCCGTTCGCTACAGAATCGATACGGATCGAGTGCTGTCCATCGCCCCTCAAGGAAACGAAGTTCACTCGGAAATTCAGACCATACCTTCAGAAACGCAAACCAGCGGGGTGATGGGCGAAGTCCACGGCTCGCTTTTCGAAGCAGTCATCAACGCGGGCGAAAAGCCCGAGCTCGCCATGCGCCTGGCGCAGATTTTCGGGTGGGATTTGGACTTCTATACGGATCCGCGGCCGGGTGACACGTTTCGAGTGGTGGTCGAGAAGAAAGTGCTTTCCAATGGCGAACTTCTTTCCTACGGACGAATTCTCGCCGCAGAGTATAAAAACGCCGGGCATCTGTATGGCGCGGTGCTTTTCCATGACGTTTCAGGCGCACCCGCTTATTTCACTCCCGAAGGGAAGTCCATGAAGAAGGCGTTTTTGCATTCGCCGCTGAAGTTTGCCGCGCCTATTACTTCGCATTTCAGCGAACACCGTTTCCATCCGATCCTGAAAGAATACCGACCACATCTGGGGATTGATTACGCCGCGCCTACGGGCACTCCGGTACAGACGATTGGCGAAGGACGCGTGGTTTTCGCCGGACCAAAAGGTGGGGCGGGCAATCTGGTTGAGATCCAGCACAGCAATGGATACACCACTTATTACATGCATTTATCGCGAGTGTTGGTTCGCTCGGGTCAGCACGTGGAGCAAGGACAAAGCATTGGGCTCGTTGGAATGACCGGGCTAGCTACCGGGCCGCATCTTGATTTCCGAATACAGCGCCAGGGACAATTCTTGAACTTCGAGCGCCTTCCCTTGCCGCCGTCCGATCCGGTTGCCAAACGGGATTGGAACGAATTCGCGGTCTTACGCGATCGCGCGCTTGCTTTGATGCCAACGAAATTGTCGCAGCCGAACACGACTCTGGCGAAGAATTCTTCGTCATTTCCGTCGGCACAACCTGAAACCAACCCATAGCTTCGAGTTCATCCGCGTGGTTTGCGCAGAGCACAAAAAAGAAATCGGCGCCGCCGAAATCATCCAGCGGCGCCGATTCAGTTTTCAGAAGCAGTTGATTGTTATTTCTTGACTGTTGACGCCGCGGCGAAGAAATCCGCAAACGCTTGTCCATTGGGAGTTCCCATCCCGGTGACATTATCCCAGCCTGTTTTGGTTTTGAGCGACGAGTCTGTACCGAACATGATGATATCCCACTCGTCGTCAAAGGGGCTGTTATAGATCCCGCTGTAGAACTTCGTAGTGCCGTCCAACGGTGCCGCAAGGGCCGCCGCGGAGTAGTGGTGGAACCCGGTCGTGTCCTGGATGATGCCCGTCGGGTTAGTTGTGGAGCTTACCGGCACGACGTCGGTGATAGTGCCTGCGGGCATGCTGTAAAGGTAAGGAGCCGCTTGTCCGAGCGGTTCACCGGCTTCCTGGTTAGCGATAGCCCAGATAGCCGAGAACATCGGAGTAGCCAAGCTGGTACCACCGTAAACCGCCACGGCCTCGCCCGTTCCGTCAAACAATACGATCTCTGCTCCGGTGTAGGGATCGGCCAGCCAAGAAATATCCGGGAGTGAACGCCACTTTCCGGAAACCTTTTTCTGGAAACTCGGCTTGGAAAAGAAGCCGCTAGCGCCGCCGCCGGATCCGAAATAGAAACCAAAATTCAAAGGAGGATCTGCGACATAGCCGCCATCGAACGGAGGAGCAACAATACCAGTAATGTTGGTGCCCCACCCGCTTTGCCATGCCAAGGTGTTGTCGGAATTCGTTGCCAAGCTGACCCCGCCAACGCCGGTAGAGTACGGCGAATCGGCAGGCGTGCTGATCGTCGGCGGAATCCCGTAGACAGTGTCGTCGCCTTCATCGCCGGTTGCATAGTTTGCGGAAATTCCGGAAACCGCAGCGAGTTCCGAAATCAAGCTAACTTGTTCGAGTATCACCGGGGGTACCAGGGACTCTGGAGCGCCATAGCTGCCGGAGATGACGTTGCCAAGGCCGTAGGTGATGGCGTACACAGTCGCGTTGTCGATGTCTGCGAAGCTAGCAGACGGCGGGACTAACAAGATAATGTTAGCTCCCGGCGCGAGTGCGTGGGACCACTCAACATCCAGGTTAATTTCAGGATCGATACCACCACAATTGCAATTGTAGGGGTAGTAGATAATGTTGAAGTTCGACGAGGTAAGAGGAGGCAAACCGTTCAGGCTGCTGAACACGTTTGCGTCCGCGGTGATGTAGGGAGAACCGTCCCAATCGATAATTACGATTGTCTGACCCTCACCGTGGAAGCCCTCGCCATAAAGGCCGTTAAGATTGTAAGCAGTTTGAACTTCTGCTGGATCGTATCCGCAGGGGGGCAAACTCCCCAGACCGCCGCCGTTCGCCGGCTGTCCGTAGGTATTGCCAGTGTAGGTGCCGAAAGGCAATGCTCCGCCGGTGGTGAATACTTGGGTGGCGGTTCCAGGAAAGCACTGTCCGGAGTAGAAGATTCCATCCGAGGTTACGCCGCTGAGTTTTTTGGCCGCGGCAGCTGGCGTACTGGATTTGAACCCGTTGGTTACCTGTGCCACTGGATGAGTGGGTGCGTAGTCGTCCAGGCCGAGCACTGCTGCGACGACGGCGGCGGCAGGACCTTCAATGGTGGGATTGTTGATGTTGCCGCGATGGGTCTCGGAACCGACAGTGAACTCATCGATTTGTACGGAAAAAGCCCTTTGGACTTCCCCCACAGTCCCTTGTGCTGTGATAGAGAAATTTGCAGGGCCTACATTTGTCACTTGTAGGTTGTGCTCGACCAAAAACTGTTTTGCGACGGCTAGATCCGCTTCCGTCGGGGCAAATTGGGATATCAGCTGGGCCGGTTTCAGCCACTGATGATAACTCGGCGAGTTCTGGTCATAGAGCTGTTCTGCCAGGGTATCGAGAGCGGCTCGATTGTGGGGCTGGAGCCATAAGGTGACGCTAATTGTTGTGGATGCTGGTTCCGGGCCGATATTCTTTCCCGTTGCGACAAAACCCGGCGTGTTGCCTGCAATCACTTGGCTCGCCACCGCCCCGCCGGCTGACTGAGCGGCCGCCCCACCGGCCAATAAGAAGGCCGCTGTTAGCGTCGCCAAAACAACTGCGCAAAACCGCACAGTCCACAACTTGCCAAGACGTTGTGAAAATTCGTCCGCCTTCCTGTCCTTCATAGATTGTCTCCTTTAGAAACGTCCAAACTGGTTTGGAATCTGCGCTGAGCTCGGCTGGGTGTTCTACTCACGCTCCGCGGTACAGCCAGTACTTGGCGGACGTCAAGAGCTGAAAGAGGACCGACCGAGTGGGATTCGTAATATAGCGAACGGTGAAAGAAGTCAAGAGAATCTGATGAGATTTCCGAGCGATGCAGATAAGAAATTCTAATTTCGTGACGAGCGGCTGCGACTACGCAAAAAATTTACCCAAAAGAAACAAAACTACGCTTTTAGTTCCCAAGTGTCGCCCGAACGAAGGAGTTTCGCCAAGTCCCCTTTGCCGCGCTTGGCCTGGACTTCGCGAATTTGATCGTTAATCAGGTCTTCATAGCGAGGGACTTGGTCCCAGGAGCGTAGGACACCGATGGGAGTAGGGAAGCCGGGACGCTGCTCCATGTGCGCAAGTAGGAAAGCGTATGCCGCGCGAGGATGCTTCTCGTCGTGGACCAGCAGGTCCTTTTCGGTGACGCCCTGGCCCAGTTGAACCACCTCAAGGTCGAGACCGTTCAGGCGAATGCCTTTGTCGCGATTCTTCCCAAAAATTAGAGGCTTGCCGTGTTCCAGCTGAACGATATTTTCACTGCGCGCGTCTTTTTCGGTAACGGTTTCCCACGCGCCGTCATTGAAGATATTGCAATTCTGCAGAATCTCGACGTAGGCGGAACCTTTGTGCGCCGCTGCCTTCCTCAAAACATCCTTCAGGTGCTGTTGAAACACGTCCACAGAACGGGCGACAAAGGTAGCTTCCGATCCGATGGCAAGAGAGATTGGGTTGAATGGGCGATCGGTGGTGCCGAAGGGGGTGGATTTAGTTTTCTTGCCGACTTCGGAAGTTGGCGAATACTGACCTTTCGTGAGTCCGTAGATCTTGTTGTTGAAGAGAAGAACTTTCAGGCCGACGTTGCGCCGAAGCATGTGAATAGTGTGGTTCCCGCCAATGGAAAGCGAATCACCATCGCCAGTGGCGACCCATACTTCGAGGTCGGGACGAACGATCTTCAAGCCTGTTGCGATGGCGGGCGCGCGCCCATGGATCGTGTGGAAGCCAAAAGTGTTCATGTAGTATGGAAACCGGCTAGAGCAGCCAATTCCAGAAATGATTACGAACTTTTCGCGAGGAATGCCGAGATCAGCAAATACCATTTGCACGGCCGAGAGGATTGCGTAATCACCGCATCCGGGACACCAGCGAATTTCCTGGTCAGTTTGGAAATCTTTTTTTGTGTACACGGGCAATGTAGCGGTGGTCATAGTTGCTCTCCTGCCTGCTCATCGGCGTCATCTTCGGCCGCTACGGATGGAGTCAAGCCAAGCATTTCTTCGATCTTTTGTTCTATCTCTGAAGTCTTAAAGGGCTTGCCCTGAATTTTGTTATAGCCTTGTGCGTCTACGAGATATTTTGCGCGAAGAATCATCGAGAGCTGGCCCATATTCATCTCTGGTACGAGCACTTTCTTGTAACGGCTGATGACTTCCCCGAGATCACGCGGCAGCGGGTTCAAGTGACGCAGATGGATATGTCCGATGCGACGGCCTTTCTCTCGCTGGGCATTTAACGCGGCGGTAATCGGGCCGTGCGTGGAGCCCCACGCGATAATCAGCAAATCGCCTGACTCATCCCCTTCCGGAATCACCGGAGGGATGTCGTTTGCCACGGACTCAACTTTTGCGGCACGCAATCGCACCATGTGCTCATGGTTTAGCGGTTCATAGTTGATATTGCCGGTAACATCCTGTTTTTCGATTCCCCCGATGCGATGTTCCAATCCGGGAGTTCCCGGAATGGCCCAGGGCCGAGAAAGAGTGACTGGGTCGCGACGGTACGGCAAAAAGCCTTCCGGGTTTGTTTCGAAGTGCACGGGAATTTCGGGCAATTCCTCGATGGTGGGAACTTTCCAGGGCTCCGCGCCGTTGGCTAGATATCCGTCGGACAAAACGATAACGGGAACCATGTGCTTGATCGCGATTCGGCTGGCTTCCAGAGCAATCCAAAAACAATCGCCTGGGGAAGAGGGAGCGAGAACTGGAATGGGAGCTTCCGAGTTTCGTCCAAACAGAGCTTGCAGCAAATCTGCTTGCTCGGTCTTGGTGGGAAGGCCGGTGGACGGGCCGCCGCGTTGAATGTCGCAAATGACCAAAGGTAGTTCGACGGCTACGGCCAGGCCCAGGGCTTCGGTTTTGAGCGCCATACCCGGACCCGAGGTCGATGTGATGCCCAGAGCTCCGGCATACGCTGCTCCGATGGCGGAAGTGATGGCGGCGATTTCATCTTCAGCCTGAAACGTGATTACGCCGAAATCTTTGTACATCGAGAGTTCGTGCAAAATATCCGAAGCGGGCGTGATCGGGTAAGAGCCCAAGAATAGCGGTATGCCCGCCTTTTGCGAGGCGGCCACGAAGCCTAAAGCCAGCGCAGCATTTCCGCTGATATTGCGGTACACGCCTGGAGCAAGTTTTGCTGGCGGAATTTCGTAGCTGATTTGAAATGCTTCGGTGGCTTCGCAGTAGCTGTAACCCGCTTGCATAGCGAGCTTGTTGGCTTGAACTAATTGCTGCTTATTTTTGAATTTCTCCTGCAACCAACCATGCGTGGGCTCCATGGAACGGTTGTACAGCCAGTAGCACATTCCCAGCGCGAAGAAGTTCTTGCAGCGATCCATGCTCTTGGCGTCGAGTCCCAAGTCTTTTAGGGCCGCACGGGTCATTTTCGTAAGTTCAACGGCGAACAGGCGGTAACCATCCAGGGAGTGATCTTCCAGCGGGTTCGTCACAATCTGCGCTTTGCGCAGATCGTTTTCCTTGAAGCTATCGAGATTGACGATCAAGATTCCATTCGTCTTGAGGTCGGGCAAATTCATTTTCAAGGCGGCGGGGTTCATAGCTACCAGAACGTCCACCGAATCGCCGGGAGTGTAAACATCGCTGGATGAGAAATGCACCTGGAAACCGCTAACTCCGGGAAGCGTTCCGGCGGGGGCGCGGATTTCGGCAGGGTAGTCCGGGAAAGTTGCCAAGTCATTGCCGTAGAGGGCGACCGTGTTGGTGAACTGGCTTCCGGTAATCTGCATGCCGTCGCCTGAATCGCCACAAAACCTGATTACCGCCTCATCGATCACCTCACGCTTGCGTTTGGGAAGCTCGATCGTCGTCAATGGCATAGTCTAGAACCTCATCCTTATAAAGGCGCAGAGATAGAAAACCTTAGTTTTGCGCCAACATTGTTCATGCGGAATAGGAAACCTGTTGTTTCACAGAAAAGCGTAGCACAAGGAGGGTAACAGGAAAACGGAATTTGAGACGCGCTCATTACGCTTCGGACATAGTAGGATGCCCAGCCCGCATGGCACGTTGTCCGACGAATTCTCCGGCTAAATCGTCTAGTGGTGAGAAAGGCCGATCACCCTTCCTATGCAAAGGAGTAGGAGGCCGGCGATTTAAGAGCGCATCTCCGCAAAAGTGAGGGAATGATTGGGCGGTCCCGCTATGAGCCTTAAACATGGAGACCGATCGAGCGCATCAGTTGCAACGCATTGCTGGTTTGAACGATTCCGTGGCTTAAATGATGATCGAATCGCAATTGGCCATCTTCCAGGTGATCCTCAAAGTGAAAATTCGCGCCGCTGGAGGCCAGGTCGATAGCGATATCGGTGAGAGCAAGATCGTGGGTTGTAAGCAATCCAATCGCTCCTCGCTTCAGCAAATTCCTGACCACAGCTTCGGCGCCGATGCGACGGTCATGCGAGTTTGTTCCTTGGAGCAATTCGTCGAGCAAGAAAAGGACCGGCATCGGTCCATCGGTCAGATCTGAGATAACTTTCAGGCGCGTGATTTCGGCGTAGAAGCGGGAGATTCCGCCCTGCAGCGAATCAAGTACACAAACGGAAGCGCCCACGGCGAGGGGGGAAAGCCGGAGCTTGTGCGCGCGAACTGGTGCGCCGCACTGAGCAAGAACCGCGTTGATTCCGACCGCGCGGATGAACGTGCTCTTCCCGGCCATGTTCGGGCCGCTGATAATAATGAGCCGCAGATTTCCTCCCAGTGTCAGATCGTTTCGGACCGCGCGGTTTTCCGGGATCAGCGGATGCGCCAGGCCTTCGGCCTCGAAAAGGGGAGATTCATCGGTGAAGACTGGAAAAACATCTAAAGGATGTTCGTAGGCATAGCCTGCGAGATCTAAAAGGGATTCGATTTCACCCAAGGCTGCCAGCCAATCACCGATAGCGGTGCCGCACTTCCGTCGCCAGGCTTCGATGCTGAGTGTCCATTGCAAACTCCAGAACACGAATGGATCGATAGCTTGCAAGGCCAGATGGCGTCGCGAGACCAGGAAATCCACCCGACGATCCAAGGCGGCCATAGAGCTTGAGGCGACTAGGCCGTCCCGCTGAAGTATGGAGTGAAGGGCCTTCAGTTTCCGCGCCGCGAAAGATTCGCGTTCAACGCGCGCAAGGACTTGCGAAAGCAATTTTAGGTCTTTAGCTGCTTGTTCAATTGCAGAGGCGCTCTTCGATGTGCGTTCGCGAAACTTCAACGTTACTGCCAGGTTCACGACGGAAATCACGAAAGTAGGGTATCTAATACTAAAAACGGACCAGGCAACTAAACTGCAAATCCAGAGAACAGCGAGCACAGACGAAACTATTTGCAGCAGTCCGGGAGTGAGTGTTGGAGAATCTTCTGCCCAGGCGACGAGTGCTTGCGGTTGAACGCCGGAGCGGAAATCCTTCCCCAAGACAGAGAGGTCTTGGCGCAGGTCAACACGGGTCCTCAATTCAGTGAGGGCCTCATTGCGCCGCTGAACCTCTTGCGGCGCAGCAGGGATCAACAGCCACTTTGCCAAAGTTTCCTCGCCCGCTCGCGTCCGCGCAGTGCAGAGCAATTCGAATAGTGATCCGGTGCCAAAGATATCCAGATCACGGGCGTAGGGATGCGCAGGGTCCGAGAAGCGATCGCCAGTTTCTCCTGTGCCCATCCACTTGTTGCCGAGGCGCGCCAGTCCGCGTTCGTAAAACGCGATCCGGCGTGCACAAAGGCGCAGGGTGCGAATTACACGTTCGTGAAAGATCGCGAAGAAAGTGAGCAGGCCGAGAGGAAGCAGAACCCAATAGATAGCGCTGATCCTGGAGGTAAGCAGCCACGCGGCAGAGATCAGCGAGATGGCCAGAAAAAGCAAAGTTGCGACTCCGAGCCTGGCGGAGGTTTGTTTGTAGCCAATCTCCGCTTCTCGCAGCGCGTGGAGACGGCCCTGGTATTCAGACTGCGGGTCCCGATGAGCTGTGGATGAATCGATTGACATGGTCAAGCTTATGAAAGCTGAGCGGTAGAGAGGAACTTGTCAAGCTTATAGGGAAGGAGCGGGTTTCACGCCGGGGAAAAGTACACTGACCTTAAGTACTATTGACTTTCGCTTTTGATTCGCCCACACTTGCCATGCTAGCGGCCATAAGGGGGATCGCATGACACTGACGAAGAGGCAGAAAGAAGTGCTGGATTATCTGGTCGGATTCCTCAACAAAAACGGCTATTCGCCGAGTTTCGAGGAAATCGCGAACTCGCTCAAGCTAACCTCGTTAGCGACGGTGCACAAGCATCTCTCTACCCTCGAAAAGAAGGGCTTTATTCGCCGCGGCTACAACCAAAGCCGGTCCATCGAGGTGATGCAGCTCCCCAAGCCGATCCGCGAGCAGGTTCTAGAACGCCACGTAGTTGAGTTGCCGCTGGCGGGACGCATCGCTGCTGGACGGCCTCTAGAAGCGGTGGAAGAGCACGAGACAATTTCGCTGGCCGACTTTGCCCGCGGGCAGAATACGTTTGTTCTGCAAGTGCAGGGCGAGTCCATGCGCGACGATCATATACTGGATGGAGATTTCATTGTTGTGGAGCAGACGCAAGTGGCCAACCCGGGCGAGATCGTTGTAGCGTTAGTAGGAGAAGATCAAGCGACGGTGAAACGGTTTTATCGAGAGCCTGGAGGCAAGATAAGGCTGCAACCTGCCAATTCTCAGATGTCTCCCATCATCGTGCAGGCTACCGATGTGAAGATCCAGGGCCGCGTTGTCGGCGTGCTTCGTAAATACTAGTCTGCTAAAATTCTCTCTCTATGGGTCTTCCTCAACCGACGGAAGCGGCGCCGTTTTATTTCACCTACATTGATCGAATCAGCGGCGACAACATTCTTGAAGTGATGAAAGCGCAGTTAGATGAGACCGTCGGATTCCTTGCGGGCATCTCCGAGGAACGATCTCTTTATCGCTACGCCCCGGATAAATGGAGCATTCGCCAGGTAATCAATCACGTGAACGATACGGAGCGAGTGTTTCTGTTTCGTGCGATGTGGTTTGCGCGTGGTTTCAGTGATCCATTACCGAGCTTCGATCAGAATATTGCATCGAATGCGGCTCAAGCAGACGAACATTCGTTGGCTAGTTATGCGCAGGAGTTCCGGAATGTTCGCGAAGCTACCCTGTCGCTCTTTTGGAATTTACCCCTCGAAGCCTGGACCCGCCGTGGGGTCGCCAGCGGAAATGCTGTGACGGTGAATGCGTTGGCCTACATAATTGCCGGGCACGTGGCGCACCATATCACCATCCTGCGCGAGCGCTACTTGCCACGAAGCCGCGATTGATCAGTTTCAAATCGCGCTTGCAGTTTGCAATTCGCGGGCTTAATATCCATCCCCCCAGCTTACAAGCACGCATTACCTCAAGAGACACAACTGTACGATTTTGGATTTGGCTTACGAATCGAGTGGGACTACATTGAGAAACCAGACCTTATTCATTGATAGTCCAGTAGCAAAAAGGGGCCAAGGAGGGTAAATGTGGGGAGACAAGAAAGCGGACGCTCCGGCAAAGAGTCCGCTCCCGCAGCAACAACCGCAGCAGCAACAGTCGCCAAAATCAACCGCGCCAGCCGACAGGCCGGCGTCATTTCCTGGGGAGGCTAAGACTATGGCACCTATCGATTCAACGTACCCTGCACCATCTTCATCGTCATCGAGCGGTTTGGCGAGGCTCGGTGCAACGCTTCACGTGAAGGGCGAAATCACCGGCAACGAGGACCTGCATATAGACGGCACAGTAGAAGGGCTCGTACAACTGGAAGACCGCAAACTGACGGTGGGGGCGAGCGCTAAGGTGACCGCAGACATCATCGCCCGGGAAGTGGTGGTTTACGGCAATGTAAAAGGGAATTTGCGAGCGCGCGATCGCATCGAGATTAAGAAGGACGGGTCGGTAGTGGGCGACCTGACCACCGCGCGAATCATGATCGAGGACGGAGCTTACTTTAAGGGCTCGATCGAGATTGATAAGACCGGGGACGCGGGCGACAACGATTCCAAAGCTGCGTACACGCGGAACGCTCGCAGCACAGCGGCTACGTCTTCGTCCGTTAGTTAGGCAGGGAGCCAACTGCGACGTGCTGGTCCGGCACGCCCAGCGTGAATATTTTCCGGTATTGCGGCGGGCCGCGCTTTGCGGCCCCTCTGCATTTCGTCTCGCGTCGGTAACAATGGTCGCGAGAGACGACCTCCTGTTTTCCTCGGTGACTTTCGTTGACAGAAATCGCTTCGTAATCTAAACTTGTGGTTTGCCTTTAGCTGGAAAGGTGTGACTGGACTGATGCAGACGCATATACCAAAGGGTCGCGAGGCCGAAGAGCTTCAAGTTGGAAAGAACTGGTTCGTGGTGGATGCCGAGGGAGTAGTCCTCGGTCGGCTTGCCACGCGAATTGCGCGCATGTTGATTGGTAAGGATAAGCCAAATTACACGCCTCAGCTCGATTGCGGCGATCATGTGGTTGTGATCAACGCAGAGCGCGTCAAACTAACCGGAAACAAGATCGATCAGAAAATTTATCGTCACCATAGTGGTTTTCCTGGCGGACTGAAAGAGATTCCGATCCGGGTGATGTTGCAACGCCGTCCGGAAGAAGTTGTGCGCGAAGCAGTGCTGGGAATGCTTCCCAAGAACAAGCTACGCGCGCGCCGGGCCAAGAAGCTGCGTGTTTATGCCGGAAGTGAAGCGCTCGCCCGCCACGCCGGACAGAAGCCTCAGCAACTCGCGCTGTAACCACGAAACTTGGTTTCAAAATTTCTGCGCTCAGCGGAGAACTCCGCGATGGGCGTGTTTGTGAAACGTCCTTCCACGGGCAAGTAGTTGCGAAGGCGTTTCGTGCAGGCGAACTAAGGAGGAGAGACTTTGAGTTCAGCTTCGAGCCCAGTTTCAAGCAACGCCGGGAAGCAATTCTATGGGACCGGCCGGCGCCGTGAATCCATCGCGCGCGTTTATATAAAAATGGGGCCGGCGCGTTTTACCGTGAATGGCCGTCCGGTGGACGAATACTTCCGCAACATCGCGTGGCACACTGCTGCCGTGGAGCCGCTGAAGTTTACCCAGATGCAGGATCAGATCGAGGTGAAGTGCGTGGTCAAGGGTGGCGGCGTTGGTGGTCAGTCGGGAGCCGTACGCATGGGACTTTCGCGCGCGCTTTCAAGGATCAATCCTGAGTTGCGCCCAGCGCTGCGCAAGAACGGATTTTTGACGCGCGATTCGCGCATGAAGGAACGCAAGAAGTACGGTCAAAAGGGAGCGCGTCGCCGCTTCCAGTACAGTAAGCGCTAGTTTTTTTGCGGCCGGGCTCGAGCAATCGGGCCCGGCCTAATTCACGGCCGGGAAAGGACCGGCAAAAAAGGATGCTGCTCCGATCCGTCGCGGAGAAAAAGCGTCCCTCTATAGGAGGAGGTACATTGGGAGTCGAAATCACGATGAAAGAGCTGCTGGAGGCCGGTGTTCATTTCGGCCATCAGACGCGGCGCTGGAACCCGAAGATGAAGGAATACATTTTCGGTGAACGCAATGGAATACACATTATCGACCTGCAAAAAACCCTAAAGATGTTCCGTGATGCGGCTCGCTATGTTTCCGAGCTCGCCGGACAAGGCAAACGAATCCTCTTCCTGGGAACGAAACGCCAAGCGCAAGAGGCTATTGCGGAAGAAGCGAACCGCTGCGGAATGTTTTACGTAAACCACCGCTGGTTGGGCGGCACCCTGACGAACTGGGCTACGCTGCAAAAGTCCATCAAGCGCCTGAAGTTGCTGAAGGGCATGGTCGAAGATGGCCGCATGGCGCAATTTTCAAAGAAAGAAGCGGCGCGGCTGGAACGCGAATTGAAACATCTGCAACAGAATTTTTCGGGCGTCGAGAATATGACGACATTGCCCGATGCCATGTTCGTGATTGACCCCAATGCCGAAATGATCGCGGTGCGCGAAGCCAGGCGCATGGGTATTCCTGTAGTGGCTATCGTGGACACGAATTGCGATCCGAATGTGGTCGACTGGGTCATTCCCGGAAACGACGACGCTCTGCGCGCGATCCGGCTCTTCACTTCAAAAATTTCCGACGCGGTCATCGTGGGGCATCAATCGTTTGAGCAAACACAAATCGCTGACCAGAAATCTTCCGAGGGCGCTGGCGAAGATACTGTCGATTACGTGGATACGAGCGCTTATGAAGTTTACGAAAAGCAGGAAGGCGATTTCGTGGAACCCGACGCCGAGCCGGCCATTGAAGCAAACGCTGCCGCCGCGGGCGAAGAAGATTCTGTAGCTGAAACGCCGCACAAGCAGTAATAACCGCCCTTAGCTGAAGCAGCTTTGTAATCTGTTGCCGCGGCTGAACCGTAAGTGGACTACCCGAATTTATTTAGAGGAAGAGAATCGAAATGGCGACACCTGGAAATTCAAACATTTCTGCTCAGCTGGTGAAAGAGTTGCGCGATCGTACGGGCGCGGGGTTTACCGCATGCCGTGAAGCCTTGCTCGAGTCCAAAGGGGACTTGGAACAGGCTATTAACATCCTCCGGAAGAAGGGACAAGCGGCCGCGGCCAAGAAATCGCAGCGCGCTACCTCGGAGGGTCTGGTTAGTTCGTACATTCACGCGGGCGGAAAAATTGGCGTGCTGGTGGAGATGAATTGTGAAAGCGACTTCGTAGCGCGCACGGCTGATTTTCAGCGTTTGTGCCACGACGTCGCCATGCACATTGCCGCGCTTGATCCGCGATTCTTGCGGCGCGAGGAAGTTACGCAAGCGACGCTTGATCGCGAACGCGAGATTTACAAGGAACAGGCGAAAGCGACCGGCAAGCCGGAAAACGTGATCGATAAGATCGTCAGCGGTAAGATGGAAAAATTCTACGAAGAAAACTGCCTTTATGAGCAGCATTTCATTAAGGATGAAGGCTTGACCGTGAAGGAATTGGTCGATCAGGCCATCGCCAAGCTCGGCGAAAACATAGCTATTCGCCGATTTTCACGTTTCAAAGTCGGCGAAATGGATGGCTCCGCGTTAGCGGTGGGCGCTACGGCGGAAGCGGACGCGGCCAGCACTCCTTCGTCGTAGGATTCTGGCCTATCTGCAACATTCCCGTGCTCGGCGGGTGCCTTTCGTCTAAGTGAGCGATCGAAATCTTGCTCTGCGTTTAATCCTGCGAAGATTCTCTGCTAGAATGCCTCTGGCAAAAAGTCAGTTTGCCACCGAATGGCGAAAACAAAACTCATAGCACGCGAACCTTCTTCGACAAAATTAACGAGCGGCACGCCTGTTTACGACCGGTTGGTGCTAAAGCTTTCCGGCGAATCGCTGTCCGGCCCTCAAGATTCCGGCATCCACGCCGAAACGATCCAAGGCATCGCACGCGAAGTAAAGGAAGTCCAGGAGCTGGGTGTGTCGGTCGCAATCATGGTTGGCGGCGGGAACATTTTTCGGGGCACACGCCAGAAGCAGCTTGCCATCGACCGGGCTACGGGCGATTACATGGGTATGCTCGCGACGGTGATCAATGGGCTCGCCTTGCAGGACGCGCTTGAAAAATCCGGCTGCCAAACGCGCTTGATGAGCGCGATCGAAATGCATCAAGTGGCCGAGCCTTTTATACGGCGCCGAGCAACACGCCATCTGGAAAAGGGGCGCGTGGTAATTTTTGCGGCCGGAACCGGAAACCCGTATTTTTCAACGGATACTGCCGCGGCGTTGCGCGCGATGGAGATTAAGGCGCAGGTAATTCTGAAGGCCACGCGAGTGGATGGAATCTATGACGCGGACCCCGAAAAAGTGGCGGACGCAAAAATGTTCCAGAGCATCACCTACCTGGATGTTTTGAAGAAGGGACTTCTGGTAATGGATTCGACGGCGATTTCACTGTGCATGGACAACAAGATGCCGATTATCGTGTTCAATATGAACGTGCCGGGAAATCTGAAGCGCGTTGTGCTGGGCGAGCGAGTGGGTTCGGTCGTCACAGCCGCTTAAAATGCTGCGGAGGCAATTTCTCAGATGACCACGATTGCAACGAGCAAAGACGCTCTAGCGCAGGCGAAGATCCGCATGGAAAAAGCGGTGGAAGACTTTCGCAAAGAGCTGGCCGGCGTGCGCACGGGACGCGCGAACGTTTCGCTGCTGGATCATGTACGTGTGGATTATCACGGTACTTCCATGCCCATCAACCAGCTAGGTACTCTCAGCGTCCCGGATGCCACCATGATCATGATTTCTCCCTGGGACCCCACCGCGGTTCCCATGATCGATAAAGCGATTCGCACCACGGACTTGGGATTGAATCCGACCAACGACGGTAAAGTGGTGCGTGTTCCAATCCCGCCCCTTACTGAAGATCGTCGTAAAGACCTGGTGAAACACATTCACAAGGTTTTGGAGAATCATCGCACGGCGGTGCGAAACATCCGACGCGACATCAAGGAGGCCGTTGAGAAGCTCGAGAAGGATAAGAAGATTAGCGAGGATGATCGAAAGCGAACACTGGATGAACTTGAAAAGCTGACGCACTCTGAGACCAAGAAAATCGAAGATCTCTCGGCTTTGAAAGAAAAAGAAGTGATGGAGATCAAATAGTCTAATCCCCAAATACCAAGCCAGTATGGTTCGAGCAATTCTGCGTACCGCGATCCAGCCGAGTTGAAAAGCTCAGTTCAGCGTATGAAGGTTTTCCGGAAGAATCAGCGTAAAGGTGCAGTTCGCTGTATCGGCCGAGCAGGCAAGCGTGCCGCGCCTAACAATTTTCGCGGGTTCATTATTGGGAAACATGGGACCGAAATCCATAGCTCGGAGCCGCTCGGCGAGTGGCCGCAAGGTTTGGTTTCCGCTGACGAATTTGACAGCTTCCACCTTGGGATCCTTTGTTCCTGGCGATAACAGGAGGAGGAAATCAGCTTGGGAATTTTCGCTCGGCCCTTTTCCTATCGAGAATGTGCGGCGGGCAGTGAGTTCAGGCTTGGCCTGATTCACCAGATCTTCGATTTTTGCGTGAGGCCCGAGCAACGCAATGAGCCGTGCGCGAGTCTCGGGAACAGAGTGAGCCGCGCCAATGGACAGTGAGTAGAGGTGAATGGCTTGATCCTTTTCCCCGAGTTTTAGAGCAATCTGCGCTAGGTGATCGGCCACTTCGCCGTGCTGATTTAAAAGCCAGGCTGCTTGGACGTAACGTTCAGCCTGGTCTAATTCTCCTTTTTCGAAATGAACCCAGCCGAGCGTGTCCCAATAGATACCGAGATTCGAAACCGCCTGCAGATCATCCAGGGTAAGGTGCGACAAATCTATATTTCGGAGATTGGCGGTCGTTGCCGATACCGCCGATTCTGCGTATTGCTGCGCTTTGTCGAGCTCGATTTGATGCTCCGCTAGATTGTAGGCCACGTTATTCCAAACTGTGGGAGTCTGCGCTAACTCGACTGCTTTCTCGAAAGCTGCAAGGGCCTTTTCTTTTTGGCCTGTGTTGATATAGGCCTGACCCAAGCTGACTTGCAGCGGGGCATTTTCTGGAAGAAGTATGGTGGCTTTGTCCAGTTCAGGAACTGCATCAGCGTATTTGTGTTCTTCGAGAAACAGAGCGCCGAGCGCGGCGTGAGCTACCGGATCGATTGGATTTACTTCCATCTGTTTTTGGAAAGCTTTTGCCGCGTCCCGGTAATTCTGTTGTTGTTGCAAGGCGAACCCGAGATAGTTATAGGCGTGCTCGTCAAACGGGTTCAACTCAATCTGCTTTCGGAATGCCGCCCCTGCATCTTCCAGTTGGCCCAGCCGCATATAGGCGAGGCCCAGATCGTTCCAGCCGACCTTGTTTTTTGGATCGAGTTCAAGAGCGCGCTTCAAAAGCGGGATTGCGGCATTTAGGTTTCCGGAATTGAGAGCGGCCACGCCCGCTTCAAGAAGTTCAGCAGGTTTCGCGGACGCGAGGATCTCCGGCGCAGCGGTAGCGGAGTTTTCTGCAACCAGCACCTGGCTCTCGTCAGATTCCACTGCGCGAGTAAAAGCAAGGTAATCACCTGCGCGGGAAGCGGGCAATTCGCGCATCTTAAAGCGGAGGGTGCGCTCGGCGACGAGCGTATGAGATTCGAGATGGTAGCTTGATTGGAATGTCGCGTAATCCCTCGCAATGGAAACTGCGACGGGAGCGCGCGCAGTAAAGCTGTCTGGCAACTTGAGCGTCAGGGTCATGGTGACGTCAAGAGGAGTTCCTAAATAAATCGGGTCGGATGGGTCTTTGGGGGCCTCCGGCATGCCGATCATCAACAGTGGCACAGCGACTTTGCTCTTCTTGCTGGACCAATCGAGAAAATTCGGTTGCGAAAACTCGAGATCAAGCTCGAACGGATTTTTTGTGTCGGAAGGATCGCTCGGTTTTACCGCGGTCACATTGCCATGAATGCCGTCCAGGGTGGCGATTGTTCGGCCGAGTTCTTGCCATTGTGTTTGTGGAGTGCGGCGAAAAGCAGCGCGTAGAGCCAGCTCGTTATCGCCGCGAAGAAAATATCTAAGTTTCGCCGATAGCTTTCCGAGATCGCTGACTTCGGCGTCAATTTCCACACGCTGGGTGGAAAGAAACGGAGGATCGATGGGAGTCTGTACGATCTTACCATCGCCGTTCGATGCAACTAGCAACGCTGATTTGTTACGCAGCGCCGGGGAGAGCAAACGGAAAGGCGCAACTTCAGCAGTGGAATCCATCCAGAGGAGGCCGTCTTGTCGCGGAACGGCCGTGATTACGTGGTCGAATTGCGACGGCGAAGGTACCGAGGTATCCAACTTTCGAGAAAACGGAATTAAGACTGCGTCGGACTGGATGTTTGCGGCTGCCAGCATCGCCGCAAGTAAGGTGTGCTTGTCTTTGCAGTCGCCATATTGATTCACGAACACTTCGGCGGCAGAGTGCGGTTGATAGCGCCCGAGTCCAAACGAGAGACTTACGTAGCGAATGTTTTTGGAAACGTATTCGTAGAGAGCTTCGATTTTATCGAGTTCATGTTGCCGCCCTTGAATCAATTCGAGAGTCTTTGCGCGGATTTCTGGAGTGGGATCGGCGCGGCCGTCTTCAAGTTTGGCGTACCATTGCGCCACTTTTTCCCAACTTTCAAAAGTGGTCAATTCGATGTCCGCTCGCTTGGTCTCGGCGCGAGCGGCCTTTTTCTTGGGGTCTTCGTCCTGCCTCGAGTGAACCAGGTTCGCGCGCTGCCAGCGATAGAAAGAGCGTCCGTTTTCGTCTGCTTCCGAGAAGGGAGTTTTGTCCAATCCGGCGTCGTTCTTTGAACCAGGCTTGGCGCGCAGTCGGTAATCTTCGCGACCGTTGGTGAGAGAGAATTCCCCAGAGCGCACGGTGATCCGACGTCCTTGCGGAACGTCAATTTCCAGCCGCTCGTCAAGAACGATCGAATCTTCAATAAAGTTGTAAGCGAACCAGAATTCGCCGGGCGCCAGGGAGCTTTGTATGCGCGTAACGATTTCATATTCTAGCGTGTCGCCGGCGTGCAAAGAGGGCACGGTAATGTGTTTTTCTTTGTAATCGGTATACATGGGAGCATCGCGCGCAACGCTGGCGGTCATTTCTTTTATGGAATCGGCAGCCGCATGGACGACAGTTCCATCCAGCTTATGAACGCGCACGGAGCGAACTTCCATTTGCTCGTTCCTCGAGTTGTAACCGAAAACGAGTTCACCGAGTTGCTGAACTCCGGAATCGCTTTGAACTCGGATTCGTACGGCAAGATCGCTTTGACTCCTGCCGTCGTTTTCAAACCTTGCAGTGGTGTGGTATTGCTCGATCACAAATGGTTCCTGGGAGAAATCTTGGGCGGCAAGATTTTGCGGCGAAGCTTTCCTCACCGGAAGGTCGGATTTAGTGGGGCCTTCAGCCTGCTGCGCGGCGACGCTAGGCACCGAGATAAGTAGAGCCAGTACAGCAACAGCGATACAAAAACTCTTCATGCGAACTCCCCTGGCAGTTTGACGGTTGCTAGTTTAGAAGGCTTCGCGGGCTCGGTAAAGTACGTCAGACAAGCGTGGTGAGTAACTTCGAAACACTGTTCGTCCCTGGTCGAGCTCCTTTTAAGATGGCGGGGCGTTAAGGAGCTCGGCTCTCTCTGTGAGTATTTCATTTAATTTCTAAGCCCCTTAGAATCATTGGATTGCGCTAGATTCTCGGTTAACCTATAAACCCAGCGTGGTAGTCTGGAGCGGCCGGAGTCGGGTACCGTGCAAGGTTAGGAATGCGATGAGCTGCCATAGCCTAGGATTTTTTAGGATTTATTTTTGCGGGGAATCGAGTTGACAACACGGGCTATATCTCCTATACTCCTCCGGTTGCATTGAGGCCGTTGGCCTCGGTGGTGATTAGGGAAGTCTTCCGACCCCGGAACATAGAAGGACGGAACGGGGCCAGAAGAACGGCCGAAATGGGGCGCCAGCCCCGCAAAGCCGTGTGAGCCTCTCCGCAATTGCAAGAGATGGAGTTCACTCCTCGGGGTGAAGCATCATCGCGGAGTACCTGGTAATTCCTTCGGGTTATGGCGCCTTTTCTGTTCATTCACCCGCAGAATTTTGCGCGGGCGGATTCGCTATGCGCGGAATTATGCCGAAAAATAATCTCTGTCGTTGGATTTTGAGGGGGCCAGAGTGCCGACGTTTTCACAGTTAGTGCGGAACGGCCGGGAAAAAATCCGGACGAAAACAAAATCTCCAGCGCTGGAAGGATGTCCTGAGAAGCGCGGAGTTTGTGTTCGTGTTTATACCCAAACGCCGAAGAAGCCGAACTCGGCATTGCGCAAAGTTGCGCGCGCGCGCTTGACCAATAGCGCTGAAGTAACCACTTACATTCCCGGCATCGGCCACAATTTGCAGGAGCACTCGATCGTGCTCGTGCGTGGCGGCCGCGTGAAGGATTTGCCGGGAGTTCGCTATCACGTGATTCGCGGAACTCTGGATGCAGCAGGCGTTGAGAATCGCAAGCAGGGGCGCTCGAAATACGGCGCGAAGCGGCCAAAAGCCGCACAGAAGTAGGAGAGCAGAGAGATGCCACGTAAAGGATGGGTCCTTCGCCGAAAGATTCCGGGCGATCCGGTTTTCGGCAGCGATCTGGTGCAGAAGTTTATTTCCAGCATGATGTACGACGGCAAGCGCGCCACCGCGCAGGCAATTTTTTATAAGGCCATGGACCAGGTGGCAAAAACAACCAACGACGACGCGTTCAAGCTTTTCAAGAAGGCGGTGGAGAATTGTAAGCCGGTCTTGGAAGTGAAGTCACGGCGTGTCGGCGGCGCGAACTATCAGGTGCCGGTGGAAGTGAATCCGTTCCGGCGACAATCGCTGGCGATTCACTGGTTGGTTTTGTATTCGCGAACGCGCGGCGGCAAGACCATGACTGACAAATTGGCTGGAGAAATTGTGGATGCCGCGAATGGCCGCGGCGGAGCGGTAAAGAAGAAGGAGGACGTGCACCGCATGGCGGAGGCTAACAAGGCCTTCGCTCATTATCGCTGGTAGCGCGAACAGATTTTTCAGATGGCACGCCAAGTCCAAATCGATCATACCCGCAACATCGGGATCATGGCTCACATTGACGCCGGAAAGACCACGTCCACGGAGCGAATCCTGTTCTATACGGGTGTGACTTACAAGATCGGCGAAGTGCACGAAGGCACCACGGTAATGGACTGGATGGAGCAAGAGCGCGAGCGCGGCATCACGATCACGTCCGCGGCCACTACGGCATCCTGGAAGCGCTTCGACAAGACCTACCGCATTAACATTATTGATACGCCTGGCCATGTTGATTTCACGGTGGAAGTGGAACGTTCGCTGCGCGTGCTGGACGGTGCAGTCGCTATCTTCGACGCGGTGGCCGGCGTGCAGCCGCAATCAGAGACCGTCTGGCGTCAGGCGGATAAATACCGCGTCCCGCGCATTGCTTTCATCAACAAAATGGACCGCATTGGCGCGGATTTCGATCACTCGATTCGCTCCATGCGCCAGCGTCTTTCCGCCCACCCGGTTCCTCTGCAATATCCGATTGGGAGAGAAGACAACTTTATCGGCGTCATCGATTTCATTGAAGAGCGCGCCATTATCTGGAAGGACGAAACGCTTGGCGCGGAGTATGAAACTCTGCCGCTGGAAAAGCTCTGGGACACGGAATTCCTGAAGTCGCGACCGGAACTTGAAATTGCGGTAAAGGCTTCGGCCTTGACTCCGGAATTTTACAAAGAGCACCGCGAGAAAGTAGTGGAATACATCGCCGAGCATGATGACGCGGTGCTGACCAAGTATCTCGAACAACATAAGCTGGAGCCGGCGGAGTTGCGTGCTTCGATTCGACGTTCGACGATTGCGCTGAAATTGGTACCGGTGTTGGCTGGTTCAGCCTTTAAGAACAAGGGCATTCAGCCGCTGCTTGATGCGGTAGTGGATTTTCTTCCGTCGCCAGCGGACGTTCCTCCGGTAGAAGGCGAGGACCCGAACGGCGAGGAAGCGATT
>DATNLR010000104.1:0-81138 GCA_035602755.1 Binatus sp. (SeqCode)
TCTCGTCAAATTAATTGTGAAGAGCCGAATTTCTAGTGCGGTGACCGCTGCAACGCCCCAGTCATACGTAAGAGAGTTCGGCTCTTCTTCCTCAGGAAAATACTCCTTAATTTCATAGTCCGCAAATCCGAATTTCAAGAGAAAACTAGGATTCTCGGGCGAGTTTGCGAAAATAGGGTCCGCCCGCCGAGCGGATTTCCGCGATAACCGGCTGGCCATTTCCTTTGCCGCGTTTGGTAGCCCATTCGCCAATCGCTGCGGCAAGCCGCGCTGGCTCAACGTTTAGCCCGGCTTCCAGTGTTCCTTCCCCGGTTGGTAAGGTATCGTCGAACTCCGCTGAGCCCGTAAAATTTCGCATGCAAAAACTGTCCAGCCACTCCAAAGGGGCGGCTTTTCTCTGGCCGTCCACTACGATATCGACCCGAAGTTTTTGCGCAAACATTTCGCCGGAAGTATAACATCGGGCGTGCAATGCTCGCTTTACGCAGGGGCCTAGATGGAAGCGAACTTAGGCCTCGGTACCTTGCTTTTAAGACCCGCGTACCCTAGACTTTTTAGATATTAAATATCGAAATAAGCTATATAAGCGGGTGAAGCCACCGCAAGGCATACTCCCCGCGCGAAATTATCGGAGGTTCGGTGTCCACGCCACTGGAACGATGGGTTGACGAATCAGCACGCCTCACAAAGCCTTCCAAAATTGTTTGGTGCGATGGCTCGCAAGGGGAAAACGAACGCCTGGTACAAGAGATGCTCCGCGACGGCACCTATATCGAGCTGAATCAGAAGACCCGCCCGGACTGCTATCTCCACCGCAGCAATCCCAATGATGTAGCGCGCACGGAAAGCATCACCTTCATCTGTACCCGGCAAAAAGAAGACGCGGGTCCAACCAATAACTGGATGTCTCCTCAGGAAGCAAAGGACAAAGTCCGTCCGCTGTTTGACGGCGCCATGAAGGGCCGCACGATGTATGTGATGCCTTACATTCTGGGTCCGGTGAAATCTCCTTATAGCAAAGTCGGCGTAGAGATCACCGATTCGCCGTACGTGGTCGCGAGCATGCGAGTCATGTCGCGTATGGGCCAGGCTGCGCTCGAGCGCTTGGGAAGCTCGGACGATTTCGTGCCCGGCCTGCATTCGCTGGGAGACTTAAACCCGGATCGGCGGTTTGTCCTGCACTTTCCCGAAGAAAAATTGATCTGGAGCGTAGGCTCCGGCTATGGCGGAAACGCCCTGTTGGGTAAAAAATGTTTTGCCTTGCGAATCGCCAGTTATATGGCGCGCGAACAAGGTTGGATGGCCGAGCACATGTTGATTCTCGGCCTGGAAGACCCCTCCGGCAAAGTAACCTACATGGCCGCCGCCTTTCCCAGCGCGTGCGGGAAAACGAATCTCGCGATGATGGTTTCAGCGCTGGAAAGCAAAGGCTATCGCGTGTGGACTGTGGGCGACGACATTGCCTGGATGCACCTCGCGTGCGATGGTTCCTTGCGCGCCATCAATCCGGAAGCCGGCTTTTTCGGTGTGGCTCCCGGCACCAACGCGAAAACGAATCCAAATGTAAGAACCGCGTTGCAACATGACGCCATATTCACGAATGTGGCCATGACGGCCAACTCCCGCGAGCCGTGGTGGGAAGGTATCAATGGCGTACCGGACGAACCGCTGCTGAATTGGAAAGGTGAAAATTGGAATCCCCGCATGGGGCCCGCGGCGCATCCTAATTCGCGCTACACCGTCGCGGCCAAGCAATCGCCCTCGATTTCGCCTCACTGGGAGGATCCCGAAGGCATACCAATATCCGCGATCATCTTCGGCGGCCGGCGCGCGCGTGTGGCACCCCTAGTTTATCAATCCCGCGATTGGCAGCATGGCGTTTTTGTCGGCGCCACCATGGCCTCTGAGACCACGGCTGCTACCACCGGCGCAGTTGGTGTGACGCGCCGCGATCCCATGGCCATGATTCCTTTCTGTGGTTACAACATGGGCGATTACTTCCGGCATTGGCTCGAGATGGGACGAAAGATGGAGAAAGCGCCGAAAATTTTCCACGTGAATTGGTTCCGCAAAGATGAAAATGGGAAATTCCTGTGGCCCGGTTATGGCGAGAACGTACGCGTGCTGAAATGGATGCTGGATCGCATCGAGAACCGCGCGCAAGCCACTGAAACTCCCATCGGCGACGTCCCCACTCCTGCTTCGCTCGATCTCGACGGCCTTTCGATTCCTCGCAAGAATCTGGACGAATTGTTAGCAGTTGATCCAGCCGATTGGACCGAGGAAGTTTCTGCCACTGAAAAGTTTTTCGAGAAATTCGGCGATCGCTTGCCCGACGAGATTCGCACGGAGCACAAAGCTCTGGCGGACCGCCTGCAGCGCTACAGCGTTGCTACCAAGTAATCTGGCTTTGCAGCGCTGCGTCGGCTAAATCGTTGTTTCGCTGCCTTTCGGCTGCCCGTTCGCCTGCTAGCGCAGAAAGCGCGCCGCTGTCATTCTCGCAACTTTACCGGAGGTTCCATCTTGGTATTCAAAAAAGCTCTCTGCCTGACGGCGCTTTTTGCCATCTCCACGTTCGCTCAACAAACGAAGCCGGCCAACACGGAATCCTCCCCGCAGCAGCAAACCGAACCTGTGCTTCCCTACACTCCCAGTCTGGAGCCCGCAGCCATGGACCGCACTGCGGATCCGTGCGTGGATTTTTACGAGTACTCCTGTGGCGGCTGGAAGAAAATCAACCCGATTCCATCTGATCAGACTTCCTGGAGCGTTTACGGAAAGCTTTACGAAGATAATCTGAACTACTTGCGAGGCATTCTTGAACAAGCCGCCACGGCAAAAGATCGCGATGCGGTCACGCAAAAAATCGGTGACTACTACGCAGCTTGCATGGATGAAGCGGAAATAGAAAAACTCGGCGCCCAGCCGCTTCAGCCTGACCTGACGGCCATTCACAATCTCGGGAGCACGAAAGACCTTGCAACGTTGATTGCGACTCTACATCTCCAGGGAATTTCCGCTCTTTTTGGTGCTGGCTCCACGCAAGATCCCGACGATTCCGACGAAGTGATTGTAAACGTTTCGCAAGGCGGGCTCGGGCTGCCGGATCGTGACTATTACCTGAAGGACGACGCTAAATCGAAAGAGACGCGCGAACATTACCAGCAGCACGTTCAAAAAATATTCGACCTTCTCGGAGATTCGCCCGAAACCGCGAAAAACAATGCCGCGATCGTTATGCGCATGGAGACAAGCCTAGCCAAAGCCTCCCTCACGCGCGTGGAGCGCCGCGATCCCTACAAACAAAAGCATAAAATGACCGTCGCCGAACTCTATAAAGTGGCGCCGGATTTCGATTGGAATGCCTACTTCGCTGCGAGCGACATCCCTACATTCCGGATACTGAACGTCGGTTGGCCGGATTTCTTCAAGGATGTCGATGCCCAGTTGAAATCAGATTCACTGGAGGATTGGAAAATCTATCTCCGCTTTCAGGTGGCCAATTCTCGAGCGCCCTATCTTTCCACCGCTTTCGTCAACGAAGACTTCGAGTTTTATCGCAAATATCTGCGCGGCGCCAAGGAGCTTCAGCCTCGCTGGAAACGCTGCGTGCGATACGTCGATCGCGATCTAGGAGAGGCCTTGGGGCAGGCCTATGTTCATAAAACCTTTTCGCCTGAGTTGAAGGCGGCCACGTTGGACATGACCCGGCGTATCGAAGATGCGATGGCGATTCGTATCCAACAGCTGGATTGGATGAGTCCGGCGACCAAGCTGCAAGCGCTCACCAAGCTGCACGCCATTCGCAATAAAATCGGCTACCCGGATCAATGGCGCAATTACAGCTCGGTAAAAATCATTTCCTCCGATTTTTACGGTGACAACCTGCGCGCTGTCGAATTTGAATCGCATCGTCAGTTGAACAAAGTGGGAAAGCCGGTGGATCGCGGCGAGTGGGGAATGACACCGCCTACCGTTAACGCCTACTTCGATCCGCAGATGAATGACATCAACTTCCCCGCAGGCGTTTTGCAGCCGCCTCTATACGACTCCAAAATGGACGACGCTCCTAATTATGGCAATACCGGTTCCACGATTGGACACGAACTCACGCATGGCTTCGACGATGAAGGCCGCCAGTTCGACGCCAAAGGAAACTTGAAAGATTGGTGGACCAAAGAGGATGCCGATCAGTTCGTGAAGCACGCCGACTGCGTGGTCGATCAGTACGCCCAATATGTTGTGGTGGACGACATCCACATTAATTCCAAGCTCACCGAGGGCGAGGACGTCGCCGATCTCGGCGGAACGATCCTGGCCTACATCGCGTGGAAAGACGCCACAAAAGACATGACGCTCCAGGATCGCGACGGCCTCACACCGGATCAGCGCTTCTTCGTTGGCCTAGCGCAGTGGGCTTGCGAGAATAATCGCCCTGAAAATGAGCGTGTGAATGCAATTACCGACCCGCACTCGCCCGGAAAATATCGCATCAATGGAGTGGTGGTGAATATGCCGGAATTTGGAAAAGCGTTCTCATGCAAAGTCGGGCAACCCATGGTGAAACCGCCGGAGAAGATTTGTCACGTCTGGTAATTTCCAGAAAAGCGCCTATAGAATTTCGCGGATTTCGGAATCGATGGAAATGTGCGTCTGCGGAAATCCGTTGATCTGAAAACTGGCGCCGGACCCCGCCCCCGCCGCGTTTTGAAAATGAAAGAACCGGCTGATGTGGTAGTCCTCATCCAGAATGTCGAAGACCCGCTCGGTTTCTTCGCGTGAAAGTCCTAGAGCCGTGAGCGGAACGGCCTTGCCAAAGCCTCCGGCGGCTGCCAGATATTTTTCAACTAGCTCTTTCAAGCTCATGTTCAAATCCAAACATACGCGCCTGCTTCGCCGTACGGAAGATTCATGTAAAAAATATTGGCCTCCGCTAATTTGTCGAACGAAGCCAAAAGCTTTCGAGCGCCGTGCCTGCCGCAATAAACTTCGCCGGCTGCCGTCTTAATCAGCTCAACTTCGTCGAGACTTTGAATCGGCTCCCGCGAGAACCAAACCCAAGTCGCTTCGCCAGAGCACCCCCGGCATGTTCCAAGGTCTCCGCTCAGCCGGGCGGTAATCGCGCCGGAAGTTTCCGGTGCCAGCCCGGCAGCATCGAAGTCTGGCGTGGCCACAAAAAAATACTGTGTGAATAACGCTGGGTCCGGCTCAAAAGCTATCACGCGTCCGGGAAACGATTCAAGCTCCGAAGCGAAAGTTTCGCTTAGACACTCAAAACAAAGTGAAACCTCCGGACGAATCCGTTCACTGCGGTTCGCTCTTTTCCCCCGCAGATAGAGCGTGTCCGGCAAAACCGCGGCGATCCAACTGATGTCCTCGCTCAGATGTATGCACTCCGGAGCGGTTCCCTTCAGCCGCGCCCACCAATTCCGGCTGCGCGCTGAGAACTCCAATCCTGGATACGCTTCTTCGTATGAGAGTCGAGGCACTTCTCACCCACTTCTTACAATGAAAATATCGTAGCAGATTGCAAACCGAATAGCGCGAGGGCCGGAGCTAGCGAACGGACGTTCGGGATGTTTGTTTGCTTCGGCGCCTTCAGCTATCATTATTCCATTGGATGAAATCTTTTCTAATATAGTTCGCGACAGCGGACAGGAGGATCGCGCATGGCACTCTCAGTAGGCGCAACAGCCCCGGATTTTACGTTGAAGGATCAGAGCCAGAAAGAAGTGAAACTTTCAGAATTTCAAGGCAAGAAAAACGTAGTCCTCATCTTCTACCCTCTCGATTGGAGTCCGGTCTGCACCAACGAACACACCTGCTTAGTGAATGACATGAAACGTTTCGACGAGCTCGATGCGCAAGTGCTCGGTGTAAGCGTGGACAGCGCCTGGTCCCATAAAGCGTTCGCCGAAAAGATGGGCATCAAGTATCCCTTGCTCGCGGATTTTCAACCGCGTGGCGCGGTGGCTGAAAAATACGGCGTCTTTCTGGCCGACAAAGGCATCACCGGCCGCGCGATCGCAATCGTGGATCGCTCCGGAAAAATCGCCTGGTTCAAAAATTACGATATTCCAACTCTGCCAGACATCAAGGAAGTTTCCGAAGCCCTTTCAAAGGTCAAGAATTAGTTTGCATGGTAAGCAAGCCGCATTTTCAGGGTTTGCACATCGGTGTGGCGCCTGTTTATGGTGCAGGAGAATTTGTGGCAGGCGCCACGCCCGCATTAGGTTTTTGCGCCAAAGTGCGGATGAAGTCCACCAATTGCCAACGCTCGGTCTCGGAAAGTTTGTCCCGAAAGGCCGGCATAGGCCGCCGCCCATGCGAAATCTTCCAGAACAGCTCGCCATCCGTCACTAATCCCATGGCGTGTGCGTCGGTAAAATCCGATGGCGCGATGGAAAGGCTGTCGGCATGCGGCCCTTTTCCGTCTCCCTTTTCGCCGTGGCAGTTCTGGCAATGAGTCGAGTAATTCATTCTGCCCATGGCGATGGATTCATCCGTCGGAGGCACCGGATTCTGAAGATTCTTTGCCGCCTCCGGGGCGCTCCAATCGCGATGGTAGTAAAGGAAAATCGCACCGCCAGCCGCCACCGTCACGAATAAAACCGCGACCTTCAACAGAAGGATGTTCTTACCTGTTCGCTGTTTCGTCTCCGCGTTCATGAATCGGATTTCAAATTCTCCGGACAATCAGTTTTGCGGAAGGATTTTCGCACGCACTCTGACGATTTCAAAATGCAGCCCTGCGGAGTATCCGTCAGAAACGTTCATTGGATTAGGTGAACTGCGCGGAGCACCGAGATGGCAACGATGATCATCATCACTACGACATAAATCCGCAAGCCCCACAGCAATAGGCGCACGCCTCGCGACAGTTTTTGCCGCCCGAAACGCATCTGCTCTTTTGCCGCGACCACCTGGTCCGCTTCCAGAAGAGACAATACAACGCGAGGGTCTTCCAAATGCGGCTGTGCCACATCCGCGGGAATCGGTTCCATGCCGGGCTTGCTGACGCTCAGTTCTGAAAAATCTGATTTCAATTCCAACCTCACAAACTCAAAAATTCGTCCAAAAAATAATATTCTATTAATCGGAACTCAGCCTCCCAGCCATTTCGGGAACACCGTCGCAAGACCAAAACCTAGTCCCGCAATAATCAAAAGCAGTGTAACTCCTATGCCCGCCACGTTCGCCCAGCGGCCGTTTACATATTCACCCATCACTTCCGGATCGTTCACCAGAAGCAGAAGAAATGCCAGTGCCGGAGGCATGGCCAGAACCGCGATTACATTCACCGTCAGAGCCACAAATTCCAGCGGGAAGTTCGGGATCAAAACCAGGCCCGCCGCAGCGGACGCAGAACCTAACAACACCAGATAAAAAGGCCAGGCATCCCGCAGCGGACGATTCAGGCTGTGTCCTGTTTGCAACACTTCGCCGAATGCGTAAGCGGAAGAGGTAGAAATTGCAATTGCTGCCACAATTCCCGCTTCGAAAATTCCGAGCGCGAAAAGCGCCGCGCCGGTATGTCCGATCAACGGTTCCAGAGCTTCGGCGAACTGCGCCGCTTGAAAATCCACAGAGTTGATTCCGTGATGAAATAGCGGTGCGGTTGCTAAGATCGCGGCAATAGCGAATACAGAGGCCAACAGCACGCCGAGAATTGTGTCGAAGCGTCCAGCATTGATATCGCGCGGTTGCATCCCTTTATCCACCACGGCGCTTTGTTGAAAGAAAAGCATCCAGGGAGTTACCGTCGCGCCGATCGTCGCCAGAATCAGCAGAACAATCTCGTAATGATTTCCGGTAGGGAGAGGTTTCCAGGTCACCAAGGCGTGGCCCACGGCATGCCAATTCGGGCGAGCCAGGATTGCAGCGGGAATAAAAAGCCCATTAAAGATCGCAAGGCCCATGGTAATTCTTTCCCAAGTCCAATAGCGTCCCGTAGTGATTGCAGCGGCCACGATAACTAGGGCCCCGCCGATCGCAATCGTGGGACGAACGCCGAAAAATCCCAGCCCCGCGCGTACGCCAATGAACTCCGTCACCAGGGTCAGGAAATTTCCCACCACCAAATCCCCCATCGCGAAAAAGCCCCAAAACCTTCCGAATCGATCGAAGATCAGTTCCGCGTGACCTCGATGAGTGACCGCTCCCAGACGCACGGTCATTTCCTGCACCACGAATCCCATCAAGAATGTCAGCACCACGAACGGAATGAAAAATCCGATTCCATGGCGGGCGCCGTCGGCCGAATACGAAAGCATGCTGGGCGCGTCATTCTCTCCGAGAAAAACCAGCACTCCAGGCCCGATCAAAAGCCATAGCAACCGTACCCTGCGGAATTTCTTCGCTCCACGGCCTTTCCAGCGGGCGCGGGCCACTTCCCAGCGGTCGCGCGCGCGATCTACATCCTCATGAGTTAACAGGCCTGCTAACGCTGGCGCATCGGAAGAAGCGGCGGCAGATTCCGTGGTGGGGTGCGCGGTAACGTAAGGGCTAGAGGTGACGTCGTTTTTCGTTCTGTCCATGAGGTTAATCTAGTTAAACTCTCTATATAAACTACGCTTAACTAGTTTTCAGGTCAACCTTCCAGCGCACTGTCGTTCCAAAAATCGTCAAACAGCACTTCCCTGCTCTGCTATAGTTAAACAGATCTTTTAGGAGAATATCGATGGCTGAAACGCCGAAACAGCAACCGCAGCAACAGCAAGTTCAAATAAAGGCTGACGAGAAGGAACTGCTCGGCCAGTATGCAAATTTAGTTGTAGTGCATCATAATGCGGAAGAGTTTACGCTGAATTTTATCTATCTTTTTCCCAGCGTCCCGCAGGGCAAACTAGTCGGCAGTTTGATTCTGAGCCCTGCCCACGCCAAGCGCCTGGCCAAAGCTCTGCAGGAAAATATCGCTCGCTTCGAGGCACAGTTTGGAACGCTTCCGGAGGGCCCGGGTCCAGGTCCGGAGCCAAATGTAGGATTCGTGCAGTAGAAAATAATTATGCGGCGGGCATATCCGCGACAACCCAACCCGGCGTCGGCTCGAGAAACTCTAGTCCCACTGCGAAGCCGGTGTCTGGAACCAATTGACAGTAAGCCACGCGTGCGACAGCTCTGAACTGCCCCGTTAGGGTGGCGATTGTTAGGCGGTCACCCGTAGTCCACCGGCGGCTGCTCAAAACGCGGGCTCCGCGCGCGCTTACATTTTCAGTAAACGTCGTTTCAGTTCCGGGTAAAGCCGGATGTCCGGTAATCTGAACTCCCACTTCCATCGGAATGCGCGTCTCGCGACGCTCCGCCATCGTCTTTGGGACCCCCATCCCAAATCGCATTGCGTCCCCCCTTTTTACAAACAGGCCGCTACATGCCTCAGACGAAATTTCTTTTCACTCCGCCCTTTCATGCGATAGAGCGCGTGATCGGCCGCGCCCAAAAGCTTTTCGATGGTGGTGCCATCGTTGGGATAAACAGCCAGCCCGGCGCTGACGGTCACCGGCGGTTCCTGCCCGTCACGTGCCAGCCTCTCGCAGATGCGCAAAGAAGCCTTGCGTCCCTCTTCTTCGCCGGATTCCGGGAGAATCAGCACGAACTCGTCGCCACCATATCGCGCGGGCGTATCAATCGTTCGGCAATCATTGCGCAAGGCCGTCCCCAGGCGTTTGATCGCGCGGCTCCCCGTCAGATGCCCGTACTTGTCGTTGATCTTTTTTAAATCATCGAGGTCGAACAGCAGTACCGCAAAACTACGCCCGGTTCGCCGCGACCGCTGAATTTCGTTTTCCAGCACTTCCAGCAACCGTCGATGATTGGCGAGTCCAGTCAGCGAATCGGAAGCAGCCAAGCGGCTCACCTGATCGAAAAGTTGCGCGTTGTCCAGAAGTGTGCCGCCCAACACAACCACGTAACTCAGGTCCATCGTGACGTGCGCGAGTGTGAAGGCTGCGTCGAAAACACGTTGCGACTGGCTGATCGTAATATGACAAATCACATTTAACGCCGCTGCAAAAAACAGCGCTCGATCCAGCGACGAGTCAGAATTTCCACGGCGCAAACGCCAGGCGTATCCAATTGTTGCCGCCACATAAATCGCTGCCGGCAGCAGATCCCAAGGTCGCGGAATGATCGCGCCCGGATGAATCTTCGGGGCATTCGGCAGCATGAAATAAAACACGCTGGTCAAATACGCCACCGCGCCCACGATCAACGTCGACCCGGCCATCTCTTTGGCGGGCTCCCGCGCCACAGGAATGCGCCGCTCGACCACTAGGGCAGCCAGCAACAAAATTCCCAGCAGCGTCCGTCCGGCGAGCCATCCGATTGAAATATAATTTCCCGGGGTGGTGGTGACGAGCATCCCACGATAGAACGTCATGCTGGTTCCCGCTTCGATCAGCCCCGCCAGGACGAAACCGAACGCCAATATCAGAGAAATTCGATCGTGCGTTCCGCGAAACCGAACCAGCGCATTGGCAGCAAATGTGAAGGCAATCAAACTCCCCGCCATCTCAAGATAGGTGTCCAGCAGAGGATCCGCAACGTAGGAAGAGCTGCGAAGGACCAAAAGCAAGGCGAGGTACGACGCCCCCGCTATCGTCCACCATAGGACAAGACGAAAGCGATGCAAAAACCCCCAAATCTTCTCCGGTCGGCCCACAAATATCTCCCAAAAACGCACTTCGCCCCGCGACAGAATCAGCAACTTCTGTACCGTTTCAGAACATGGTTTTAGTACTAATTAACTAAATGAAAATAATGTACTTGCGCTGGCCATAGATCGGAGTTGGAGAACTAAACGAAAGTCTCCTAGAAGGTGCAACTTGGAGGGCGGGGTGAAAATGTTACCGACTGGTTAGGCCCCTACCCACTATTTCGGGTTAGGGGGAGGCAGTTCATGCGCTTGTACAACGCTCTGGAAATTGGACCTCTTATGCGACCCGTCGCAAAACGGTTTGCGCTCCGACAGACCGCAGCGGCACAGCCCGATCTTCGTACGGCCTGCCAAACCGTAGGCTTTTCCTTCTTGATCCACTATCTGTATTTCGCCATCGATGAGCAGCGGGCCGTTGTTCACGACCGTTACTTTAACCTCAGACACTCGATCCTCCGATCGCAACGCGTGGAACTTTTACTATTGGATTTGTTGCGCAGTGCTTAACAGCTTCGGGAAACCTTCAGTACTTGGGAACGGAAGCGTCCACTTCATCCGACCATGCAAGGATACCACCCTTCAGGTTCAATACCTTGCGGAACCCTGCGCTGCGCAAGAACTCGACAGCCTCTGCAGAGCGCTTTCCGCTGCGGCAGTGCGCCACGATTTCGCGCGAGCTATCCAGCTCGTTCACCCGCCGCGAAAGCTCGCCTAGCGGAATCAAGTGTCCACCAAGATTGCAAATTTGGTATTCGTGCGGCTCGCGAACATCCAGAACGAAAAGATCGTCGCCGCGATCCAGCCGCGCCTTTAACTCGCGCGGAGCAATTTCGGGCACGCCAGCCTGTGCCGGGCTCGCTGTTTCTTCGCCGCGAACGCCGCAGAATTCCGCGTAATCGATTAGTTTGGTAATCGTCGGACGCTCACCGCAAACAGGACAGTCCGGATTTTTCCGCAACTTCAATTCACGAAAGCGCATGGCCAACGCATCAAAAAGCAGCAATCGTCCGATAAGCGGCTCTCCTTTGCCGATAATCAGCTTCAAAGTCTCGGCCGCCTGAATGGCTCCGACGATTCCCGGAAGCACTCCCAGGACGCCGCCTTCGGCGCACGAAGGCACCAAGCCCGGCGGAGGCGGCTCAGGATACAAGCACCGGTAGCACGGGCCAGCCGGCGCGCCAAAAATCGTGATCTGCCCCTCGAAACGAAAGATCGACCCATAAACATTGGGTTTTCCCAGGATCACGCAGGCGTCGTTCACCAGGTAGCGCGTCGGAAAATTGTCCGTGCCGTCCACCACAATGTCGTAATTCTTCAGGATGTCGAGCGCATGGTCGCCCGTGAGACGCGTTTCGAACTGATCGATCTGTATATCCGGATTTAAATTTCGCAAACGGTCTGCGGCAGCTTCGATTTTCGGCCGCCCGATATCCTGGGTACCAAACAGTATTTGCCGCTGTAAATTCGTCAAATCCACCGAATCAAAATCCACCAGACCGATTCTGCCAACGCCCGCAGCGGCAAGGTACAAACCCACTGGCGCACCCAGCCCGCCTGTGCCAATGCACAGAACTTTCGCCTGCTTCAGCTTTAGCTGCCCGTCCATGCCCACTTCGGGCATGATCAGATGGCGGCTGTAGCGCATGATTTCTTCTTTCGACAGCGCCATGTTGGCGTTGGCCGCTTCCGCTAGGTTCGTAGTTTTTGTATTGGCTGCCACGAATAATTCTCCCGATTTAATTCTGCGTTCCGCCCGCAATCGACGGCACGATGCTCAGTATGTCTCCCTCGCGCAACGGCGTCTGATCCCCGCGCAGGTAACGTATATCCTCATCGTTTACATAAACGTTCACAAAACTCCGCAGCTTTCCATCCTCCGAATAAAGATGCTTTTTCAAGTCTCCAAAAAGCGTTGTAAGAGACGCCAGCGCTTCGCCTACGGTGGCAGCCTGCAGTTCCACGCTTTCTTTCTTGCCCGTATAAGGACGCAACGGCGTAGGGATAATTACTTTCACTGCCATTCTGTGGTCTCCTCGATTGTTTGATTAGATGCTTGCAGATTGGGCCACGGATTCAATCGCTTCCGGATCGTATGCCGAGCGATCGTCGCGCAGACGCCATGATTTCATGTCGCGCGGCTCCCGCTGTTGCACGCTCACGATGATATAGCTATACCACGGCCAGGCGTGTTCGCGGTCGAATTCACTCGGTCGGGCCGGCGCATCCGGATGCGAGTGGTACCACCCGAGCACTTCCAGTTTCAAGTCTTTCGCTCGCTTCTCCGCCATTTGAACATCTTCTGGAGTCACTTCAAAACGATTGCGCGGCGAATCATTCCGCTGGTTCGCCAGCGGGACCGCCTCCTTAATCTCGCGCCCAATCTCGCTGTCGTTTCCCAACAACGCCCCGCAGCATTCATGCGGATAGGTCTCCACTCCGTGCGTCTGAATTCGCCCAAGTATGGCATCCGAAATCCGCAACGCCGCCCCGCTCACGCCTGGCTCCAAAATCGATCGCTCAAATATTTTTCGCCGGAATCCGGAAACACCGTAACGATCACCGCGTGTTGCCCGCTCGGCAAATTTCGCGCTACTTCAAAACAAGCAAAAAGCGCCGCGCCCGAGCTAACTCCGGCCAGAATTCCCTCTTCGCGCGCAAGTTTTTTCACCACCCGATGCGCATCTTCCGTGCGAACAGCAATATCCTGATCGGCCAGGCCCGCATCGTAAATGCCTGGCACAATCGCCGTGGCCATATGTTTTAAGCCTTCCAAGCCATGGAACCCTGAATCCGGCTGCATGCTGATACAGCGAATCGCAGGATTTAATTCTTTCAATCGGCGCGTGGTCCCCACAAACGTCCCGCTAGTTCCCAACCCGGCCACGAAATGCGTGATCTCGCCCTTGGTCTGCCCCCAAATCTCCGGAGCGGTGCCGGAATAATGCGCTGCCGGATTCGCTGCATTGTTGTATTGATCAGGATAAAAATATTTCGACGGCTCTTCTTCGTAAATTTTCCGCACCCGGCGAATGGCTCCGTCCGTGCCCTCTTCGCCCGGCGTGATAACGACCTCCACTCCATAGGCCGCCAAAATTTGTTTACGCTCCGGCGAAGCGCTCGACGGCAGGCACAGTTTCACGCGATATCCCAGCGCCGCGCCGATCATCGCGTAGGCAATCCCCGTGTTTCCGCTGGTAGCATCCAAAATTATTTTGCCCGGCTGAAGCGCGCCTGTTCGTTCCCCTTCCCGAATCATGGAATAAGCCGCGCGATCCTTCACCGAACCTCCGGGATTAAACCATTCAGCCTTCGCATAAAACTTGACCTGGGAAAATTCCGCGCCCATACGCTCCAGCCGTAGCAACGGCGTGTTGCCAATGCGCTCCAGAAGGTTTTGCCCGATGCGCCCGCGCTCGCCCGCAATCGCGGTCGAAATCGTTTGTTTGTTCACAGCATTCATATCGATAGGCCGCCAAACTCAATCCAAACTATTGCATGCGTCGAAGGCCGCGCATATTCACAATTTCAAACACAAGTCTAGCAGAATCAGGTCTGCCTTTCGCTTACCCGGCCTCTCAGCCGCGCGCGCATCCAATTTTTCGCTTTACACAACCCGTGCCAACTCAATACTCTGGAGCACATGTGGTACGTCAACAAACTGTTCAACCAAGCCCAGGTGGAATCTCTGTCCGCAAAGGGTTTTCTGGTACGCAGTTCCGGCGGTGTCGTGCGCATCGAGAAATACAATTGCGGCGCCGAACTTCGCAAAACTGCCGGGGACAATTTTCAGATGACCGAAATTCCCTGCATCATGCTGCAAGGCCAGTTCGCGCTGTTGTGGGACGCGGGCTACCAGAAATTTCTGCTAACCCACGACAAGAGAAAAGTCCCCGCCCACAAAAACCAGCTGGTTGACCTGCGCAAATTCAATGAAGAGTTGCGAACTGCCCTCGGAGTTCCCACCTACTACAACGAAGCCATCGGCTCCACTTGCCAAATCAGCATGTACGACCGCGTAAAAGGCCGCCCGGGCGACGTCCCCGACGAGGGCGCCGGCGTGGAAGAAGAAATAAAGCATTAGCCGCGGCAGTTTCTCCGAATCACCAAGAAATATTCCTCAACTCAACACAGGTTCGTCGTGTCAGGAACTCTTGGTCTGTTCCAACCGCTCCCTCAGCAAAACGGGATTGATGCGATGCTGTGCGAATAAACGCCCACCAATGAAAATCACCGGCACGTCGTCAGTGTAGCGCTCAAACAGAACAGGATCATCGTCGATATCCACTTCGCGAAGCTTCGCGCCGTATTCAGAAAGTAAAGGCGCCATCGCCGCTTTCGCTTCATCACAAAGGTGACATCCTTCGCGCGTGTACATGGTGACTTCACGGGGACTCGCCACTGCCAGCCGGCCGCTTTCTGTTCGACTGTAAAAGTCAGCGCTCTGCTCGCGAAGTAACCCTCTCTGCGCTAAATCCGCCACCGCATCCAGCACCGCTTCCCGTTCAACCGGCGCATTGCCGCCCACGAATTCAAACAGCGTGTGCAAATCTAGAGCATCCTTTTCCAGTTGATCGTAAGTTGACAGAATCTTTTTGCTGATGACGGTTTCCATGGAGTCGGTGGTTTCGCCTTGTTTACGGTTTGATCGTGTAGAACTGCTGGAATGGCCCGATCGCGGGATAAAACGCTCTCGACCGGAACAACTCCGCAATTTGCCGGATGTGGCCCAAATCGTGGAAGGCCCATTCGTTCATTAATTGTCCGATCGAAATCTGCCCAATTTTTCCGTGTTGTCCTATTCGCGCAACCGCATGAGCGGGCACGTAACGAAGCATCGACAAGCTGCGGTCGCGTTCGTGGCAAAAAACTTTCAGATGTTCGCGAGCCTTGCCACTTGAATATTTCCCCGCGGTGTACGCGGCGTTTTGATCGTAAGGTTCCAGCGCCGGACTGCTTTTCTCAATCATTTTCTGGATGCGCTCGCGAAAGCCCACCACCTCTACGTCGGCCAGATGCGCCAACACTTCGCTGATAGACCAGCGATCCATGGACGGCTTCCAATGCATTTGTTCGTCGTTAGCGGACCAAACGATTTTTTCAATGATGATAGGCGTCTGCTCGAGCACGGCCAGACCCGGAAGCGCATCAGAACTTGGTGTGGCAGCCATGAAAGCCTCCCCCCCCAATAATTACCTCGCATTTATACCTTAGGCCCTGGTCGAAGTGGAAGAACGGACCTTGTGCCGCGATGGACTGCGTGGTAAACCGGAAACAGAGGTATTGCGCTTGGCACAAGTACTAGCGATGGTGGATGACCTTTTTTTTCAGTCCAAGATTATGGAGACCGCTCGTCATGTTGGCGTGGACCTGAAGATATGCGCCACACCCGATGCCTTGGCTGCCGAGATATCGAAAGCCACTCCCCATCTCGTGGTGGTGGATCTCAACGCGCGCAACCAACCCCTTGAAGCGGTGCAACGCACGCAATCACTGGCCGCCTCCGTCCCGCTCGTGGGATTTCTCTCGCACCTCCAAATCGACCTCGCCGAGCAAGCGCGCGCCGCCGGTTGCAGCGAAGTGATGGCGCGGTCAAAATTCACCAAAGACCTGGCAACCATCCTGGCCCGCGCGAAATCCGAAAGCACATGACAAAAAGGGTTCATTCTGCCGCGCTGGCGGGTATCGTCGCCCTTGCGCTGCTCGTTCCGAACGCTCCCAACTTGAGCGCACAGGAGGCCTCCGACCCCGTCGCAGCCCTTTCCGCCGCCATCGTGGCCGCCTGTCGCGATAACGAAGCTCAGTTCCTAAATTACTTCACCGCCGATAACGCCGCTGCTTTTCGCGCTCTCCCCGCTGAACAGCGCGCTGCGTTTTTGAAACGCTTCTCGCTTTCCGATATGCCCGGCAAGCCGCTCAGTTCCACAGACCAGCAGAATCACGCCGTGCTTCTTTGCCAAACTCCCAGCGGCACGGTGCAATATCATTTCGGTGCGCCGCGCGTTCACGAAAATCTCGCCTTTATTCCCGTAAGCGTTGTCGATGGTGAGCAGGCGGAATTCGGGCTTATTCGCGAAAGCGGTCGATGGCGTCTGTTGTCTCTCGGTCTGGTGCTGCTCGATATCCCCCAGCTTGCCAGGCAGTGGGCTCAAGACGATTTGCGCACAAGCGAAGATTCCACCATGGACACGCTGCGCAGCTTGGCCGAGGCAATTCAAACTTATAATCGCGCCTTCGGCAAATTGCCCGAATCTCTCGCGGATCTCGGCCCCGCGCCGAAAGGCCAAATTTCTCCGGATCAAGCCTCGCTGATAAGTTTAGACCTCGTCAGCGGCAAGCAGAACGGATATCAATTTCGTTATCGCATCGTGCCCGACCCGGCCGGCAACGACACGAATTTTGAATTGGCCGCTACGCCCGAATCATCGCAAAAGGGTCGCCGATCGTTTTTTCTCGATGCGGCTGGAAAAATTCATGGCGCAGACAAACACGGCACTGTGGCTACTTCCGACGATCCGGTGATCGACTCCGAAAAGTCGCCCTAGCAAGCCGCCTGCTTCGGGTATAATGCCCGTCAGCTAAAAAGCTGGCCTAACTAATCCCTGAGGGGCGTGGATGTCACACTCCAGAGTTCTCGCCGACCGAATTTATCCGACCGAAGGCCTCGCCGCAGATGTGGTCCGCATGGCCGCGGCAAACATTTTGCTCGTGCTCTGCGCGCACATCGTGTTGCCCCTGCCGTGGACACCCGTGCCTATCACCGGCCAAACGTTTGGCGTTCTCCTGGTGGCCGTTCTTCTTGGAGCCCGCCGCGGAGCGCTCACTCTCGGTCTATATTTACTCGAGGGAATTGCCGGCCTCCCGGTTTTTCAACCTCTCGGCCCGCCGGGCCCAGCGCGGTTCCTCGGCCCCACCGCGGGATATCTCCTGGCCTACGCTCCCGCGGCATTTATTGCGGGCTGGATCGTTCAACGCGGTGCGGTCCCACTGCGCATTTATTTCAGAATCCAATCCAATGCCGTGAAACTTCTGATCGCTTTAATGGCCGGGGAGACCATAATTTTCGTCGGCGGTTGCGCCTGGCTGGCTTCCGTCATGCGTCTCGGATGGATCAACTCCCTGCGCCTCGGCGCTCTGCCATTTTTGCCCGGCGAAGCCATCAAGTTGGCGTTCATCATGGCGGCTGTCGGCGGCTTGGAACTCGCGCGTGCGAAAAATCGAAATCGCAGCTCATTGTCCCAGCGCTAGATACCGGGGCCAGATTTCTCAACTTGAATCTGAACTGAACTTTTTGCGCGAAGTTTCCAACCTTTGACATGTCCACGCAAACCATGCCGCAAAAACAAACTCCCGAAGATGCTCTTCAAGCTGCAAACACGCGTTTTTACACCGCCTTCGAATCTCTCGATCTCGCTCAGATGGAAGCAGTATGGGCGCACGACGAAGAAGTCCAGTGCGTTCACCCCGGCTGGGAACTTTTGCTCGGCTGGGAAGAAGTGCGCGACCGCTGGGCTAGACTTTTTGCCAACGCGCGTCGCGTTCGCATCGCCTTGAGTTCAGTCTGGGTGCGAATCGAAGGCCACGTCGGATGGGTCGCTTGCACCGAGCACATCACCACTGCCTTTGCCGACGGTTTCGATGATTCCATGGTCCAAGCCACCAATATATTTGTCCTCGGCGAACAAGGTTGGCTGCTAGTCGCCCACCACGCCTCGCCGCTTCCCAATCCGGCACATTCCACGGTGCAGTAAAAGTAGGTCTTAAATCCCACATTTCCTAACCACGCCGCGACTAATTTCCCATGATTCTTGACCCTGTGGATATCCTCGCGACTCCTGTACCCAAACTAGCGCCTTGTGTTATTCTCTTGGACGAAACATTCGGCACTCACGCCGGAACGTCCACACTGGTTTCAATTTCATCGCGACGGGCACGAGTATCGCTACTCTCTTCCCTAAGCCGATGGAAACGTTTTCCGTGAGCGCCAGGACGGACCCAGCATGTCCACACCTGCAGCCCTGCCCAAGACGGCGGAAATTCGCCTCGCGCATTCGCCTGACAGCGACGACGCCTTCATGTTTTATGCTCTGGCCACCGGCAAGGTCCGCCTGCCCGGAGTGAAATTCAATCACATCTTGTCCGACATCGAATCGCTGAATCAAGCCGCGCGAAACGAAGTCTATGACGTGACCGCCATCAGCTTTTATGCCTATCCTTTCGTCGCCGATAAATATGTCCTGCTCGATTGCGGCGCAAGTTTTGGCGAGGGTTACGGCCCGATCGTGGTCGCGGGCCATCCCCTCAAGAAAACGGATTTGGCCGGGCGTAAAATCGCTATTCCCGGCAAGCTCACCACTTCCTATCTCGCTCTGAAGCTCTTCGAGCCCAACGTGGAAACGGTCACCATGCCGTTCGATAAAATTCTAGCGGCAGTGCAATCCAAAGAAGTCGAAGCCGGTCTGTTGATTCACGAAGGCCAGTTGCTTTTTTCTCAAATGGGACTTCATCGCGTCGTTGATCTTGGGCAATGGTGGCAGGAAAGCACGGGACTGCCTCTGCCACTCGGCGCCAACGCAATTCGTCGCACGCTCGGTCCTGAACTGGGACGCCAGATCGCACGCGTCATCCGCGAGAGCGTTTCCTATGCCCTCGAACATCGCGAGTCGGCGCTGAATTATGCCTTGCAGTTCGCCCGGGACATGGATCCGGTGCTGGCCGACAAGTTCGTGGGCATGTACGTGAATCGCTGGACCCTCGACTACGGCGAAGAAGGACGCCGCGCCGTTCGCGAGTTGCTTGCGCGGGGCGCCGCCATCGGCATGCTTCCGCCATCGGTACCCATAGAATTTTTGAGCAGCAACGACGGTGCTACCCCGTCGCGTGCCGCGCAAAATCTGTAGTTTCGCACCATTTCGCGATTCACTTTCACGCCGGTTCCCGCTTCCCTGTTAAAATTCTAGGAGCAGTATTTTCTGAGCAATGAGGAATTTCATTCAACAGGGCTCGGCCCTTCGAGAGCTTTTGCGCGAGCGCATCTTGGTGCTGGATGGCGCAATGGGCACCATGCTGCAACAAGCCAATCTGACTGCCGAAGATTTTGGCGGCCCTCAACTGGAAGGTTGCAACGAAAACCTGGTCATCACTCGGCCCGATGTGGTCAGCACTATTCACAGAAAATATCTTGAAGCTGGTTCCGACATTATTGAAACGAATTCCTTCGGCAGCACGCCCGTCGTCCTCGCGGAATATGGACTCGGAGGACGCGCCCGCGAAATCAGCCGAATCGCCGCCTCCCTCGCGCGCAAAGCTGCCGACGATTTTTCCACAGCGGCCAAACCGCGCTTCGTGGCAGGCTCCATGGGCCCCACTACGAAAGCCATCAGCGTCACCGGCGGCATCTCTTTTGAACAGCTTCGAAATAATTATCACGAACAAGCTCAAGGTTTAATCGAAGGCGGCGCGGACGTCCTCCTTCTTGAAACCTGCCAGGACACCCGCAACATCAAAGCTGGCATCCTCGCCATTCAGCAACTGAGCCATGACCTCGGCCAGCCAATCCCGCTGATGGTTTCCGTCACGATTGAGCCCATGGGCACTATGCTCGCCGGCCAGTCCATCGAAGCACTGTGGTCCTCTCTCCATCATGTGGATCTAATTTCGTTAGGCCTAAACTGCGCCACTGGTCCGGAGTTCATGACCGACCACGTCCGCACATTGCAGTCGCTCACCAGCGGCTTGGTCTCCTGCTATCCCAACGCTGGCCTGCCGAACGAAGAAGGTCTCTATCAGGAAACACCCAGCTCCCTGGCGCAACAACTCGAGCGCTTCGTCGATCGTGGCTGGCTGAACATGGTAGGCGGCTGCTGCGGCACCACCGAAAAACACATTCGAGCCATCGCGCAAATGGTTCAAGGCAAATCGCCACGCCGGCCGGCGGATACCACGCATCGCGCGGTGTACTCCGGCATCGAGGTCATCGAAGCCGAGGAGAGTACGCGTCCGCTGATCGTCGGCGAACGTACCAACGTAATCGGCTCGCGCCAATTCAAAAATTTAGTCGCTGCTGAACTTTGGGAAGAAGCTACCGAAATCGCGCGGCGCCAGGTGAAAAGCGGCGCTCACATCGTGGACCTCTGTCTGCAAAGCACCGACCGCGATGAAATGGCCGACATCCCGCCCTTTTACGATCAGCTCATCCGTAAAATCAAAGCGCCCATCATGATCGATACTACCGATCCGCGCGCGGTCGAACTCGCGCTCACCTATTGCCAGGGCAAAAGCATCATCAATTCCATCAATCTCGAAGATGGCGAAGAAAAATTCGAACGCATCTGCCCGCTCGCGCGCTCCTATGGCGCCGCGGTGATCGTCGGCTGTATCGACGAAGACCCCGTTCAAGCCCAGGCATTCACTCGCGAGCGCAAACTGGAAATCGCCGAGCGCTCCTACCACCTGCTTACCGAACGATTCGGAATTCCGGTCGAAAATGTTATCTTTGACCCGTTGGTTTTTCCCTGCGGCACCGGCGACAAAAATTACATCGGCGGCGCGCTCGAAACCATCGAAGGCGTGCGCTTGATCAAGAAACAAATTCCTCACGTCCGCACAGTTCTCGGAATTTCCAACGTTTCCTTTGGCCTCCCGCCCGGCGCCCGCGAAGTAGTGAATTCTGTTTTCCTCTATCACTGCACCAAAGCGGGTTTGGATCTAGCCATCGTCAACGCCGAGCGCATCGAGCGCTTCGGCTCAATTCCAGAATCCGAAAGAAAACTTGCCGAAGATCTTCTCTTTAACACTCCGCCAAAGTCGGTGCCCGAAGGTCATGCGCAAGCCGAACATTTGCGCAACGCTCCACCCGACTGGCGCGATCAGTCGCCCGCGCAGAAAGCCGCCATCAATCAATTCCATATCGCCGCCATCACCGACCACTTCCGCGCCTCCGGCTCGCGAAAAAAAGAACGCACCGCCGATCTCCCTCTCGACCAGCGCCTGGCAAATTATATTTTGGAAGGCTCCAAAGACGGCCTGGTTGACGATCTCAATCGCAAACGCGCCGAAGGTAACGCGCCGCTCGACATCATCAACGGCCCGCTTATGACCGGAATGGCCGAAGTTGGCCGCCTGTTCAACAACAACGAGCTGATCGTCGCCGAAGTTCTGCAATCCGCCGAAGCCATGAAAGCCGCCGTCAGCCACCTGGAACAATTCATGGAGAAAGCGGACACCGAAAAGCGAGCAAAAGTAATGCTCGCAACAGTGAAGGGCGACGTCCACGACATCGGCAAAAATCTCGTGGAGATTATTCTGAAAAATAACGGCTATGAAGTGATCAATCTCGGCATCAAAGTTCCGCCCGAGGAGCTGATTCGCGCCCATCGCGAACATCAGCCCGACGCCATCGGACTTTCCGGCTTGCTAGTGAAAAGCGCGCAGCAAATGGTGACCACCGCCAGCGACCTGCGCGAAGCCGGCATTGACGTTCCGCTGCTTGTAGGAGGCGCCGCGCTCTCCGAAAGATTTACGCGTTCGAAAATTGCGCCACAGTATTCGGCCGCGGTCTGTTACGCGAAAGACGCCATGACCGGCCTCCGCCTGATGAATCACCTAAGCGATCCCGCGCAACGCCAAGCCGTGTTGCACGAGAACACGCACGCCGGAACCATCGCCATCGACGAACCTGTGCCGCAACCGACAGGTCCCGCCGGCGAAGAACGTTCGCCTAAAATTCGTACGGATCTTCCCATTCCGCCGGTCGCCTATCTCGATCGCAAAGCCCGCTCCATTCCCGACCGCAACGAAATTTGGAGCTATATAAATCCTTACATGATCTTTGGACGCCACATGGGCTTCCGCGGAAATTTCGAAAAAGCCCTGAAAGAACGAGACCCGCGCGCCCTCGAACTTTTTCACAGTATGGAAGAAGTGAAGCGCGAGGCTGAATCGTTCATGAAGATTTCAGCCGTGTGGCAGTTCTTCGAAGCTGAACGCGAAGGCAACTCCATCGCGCTTTTCGAACCTGGAAAATCCTCGCCGATTCACAAATTTCATTTCCAACGTAGGCGCGTCGGCGACAAGCTCTGCTTGAGCGATTACGTCCTGCCGCCAAATCCAGCGCCGTCCAGCAATGGCGCAGCCCAACAGATCCAGCGCGATCATCTCGCCCTTTTCGTAGTCACCGCCGGAGCAGGCGTGCGCGAGCGCGCCGAAGAAGCCAAAGCCGCCGGCCGTTATCTTTTCTCCCACGGACTGCAAGCTCTCGCCATCGAAACCGCCGAAGCCTGCGCCGAATGGCTGCACCGACGCATCCGCGAAGACTGGGGCTTCCCCGATCCGCCCACGCTGACCATGGCCGACCGTTTTACTTCGCGCTATCGCGGCAAACGCTACAGCTTCGGTTACCCGGCCTGCCCCAATCTCGACGATCAGGCCGGCATATGGATGCTCCTGCATCCTGAAGAAATCGGCGTGCACCTCACCGAAGGCATGATGATGGACCCGGAAGCCAGCGTCAGCGCCCTTGTTTTCCAGCATCCCGATTGCACCTACTTCACCGTCGGCGACCACCCCGAGCCGCCGCAATAAAAGCGAAATCGTAGTGTGCGGATATTACTTGTGATGAAGCGCTGTTTTGCCGTTTCCGTTGGTCGCGTGGGCCATGATCGATCGCAACACCAGTTCAAACTCGGTTGGGTTAGTGCTCTGTGACGCCGGAGCGATCTTCCCTTTTCCAGTGGCCGCGGAAATGGACAATGTCTTGGTCTCCCGAGTCGAGATGAAATCTTTCCTCGAATCGGCTTCCAGGACATTAAAAATTCCGGCCTTGAGCTGCTCAAACAGGTGTTCGGCATCGGCCGAGGCATCCATCACCACAAATTTATACTCTTCGCTCAGCCGGTCAAACTCCACGAGCAGTGCCGTCTGATAATTACAGAAGCTGTCGTACATGTCGCGCCCAGGATAAAGATCCATGCCCGATTCCCAGTAGTCGAATCCTCGCGAGAAAACCACGCGCGGCACGAGTTGATCAATGCTCAGCCGCAAATAAAACGTTGCATCCGGTTTCAACGCCACGCTGTAAATGCTGCGAATCCATTTCGAGTCCATACCGCGAACGAAGGCTCTGGCCATCAGCGAATAAACATATCGGTCGGTCAGCACGATGAATCCCGATCGCAAGGCCGGAACAATTTCGTTTTCCAAGCGATCCACGAAGTCCGTAGCGTAAAAAAGACTTTGCGTCACACGCCCAAGATTGTTCCCTTCCTTCGCGCGCCGGATACCCTCCCCAGCAAGCGGAGAGCGCGTCATGCCCGTGTCCAGCACCGCGTGCCCTTGTTCTTCCAGCCACGGTTTCAACAGGTTGATTTGCGTCGAGCGCCCAACTCCGTCCGTCCCCTCAATCACAATGAGCTTGCCGCTCAAATCCGAAATCCTCATCCCCGGCAAAAGCTTTCCATACGTCTGTCTCATCGTTGCACCCTCACGTTCATTGCTTGGTCGAGATGCGCTTTCGCAATCCGTCGCACTTGCGCTTGCTGCACCTCGATCGGCAAAGTAGCGTCAATCACCGTTAAGTCAAATTCCGGAACCATCTCTTCATATTCCTTGAGTATCATGCCCTGAAAGAGTCGGAAGCTTTCTGCTGGATCATCGCTCAGTTCCAAATCCATCCCCGCTTCGTAATATTTGAACCCATTGCGTCCATCCAGCAGTCGGTCGATGGCCGTCTCCAAAGGTACGCGAAAATAAAATGCCACCGTCGGCTTTACGGCAAATCCGTAGAGTTCGCGCACCCATTCGCGGTCCATTCCGCGCGCCACATCTCGCGCGAATGCGGTATAGACATAGCGGTCGCACAGCACCACCGCTCCCGCTTTCAACAGCGGCAGGATGCTCTTTTCCGTCCGGTCGGCGAAATCGGTCGCGTGAATAAGAGAAAACGTCGCCGCTGTCAGCATCTTCTTTTTCTTTCCGAATTTCGTGGTGTCTTTCACCAGCGGAGAAGAATTCCACTCGCTGAACACCACTCCATACCCTTTTGATTCCAACCACTTGTGCAGCAAGCTCAGTTGCGTGGATTTTCCCGAGCCGTCTATTCCTTCCACGATGAACAAGCGCCCGGGAAATTCGCCGTCGCGGTGTTGCTGATATTTTGGTGCAGCCGAGTGAGCGGGCAGAAATACTTCAAACGGTCCGAATCCATTGCCAGACGTAATTTCCATTTTCTCCGTAGACCCCAATCTTCTTGTCGCAGGACTTTTTGAATGGCCCAGACGCTTCCTTCTGTATTTGCGACCCCATAAAATTCATCATTTGGCTGATCTTTGCATCAAGAATTTCGTAACCGTGTATCGAACTGGAGACTGGCAGCTCATCGCCGTGCGTTCGCGTGCGAACGCAGGTACAGGGGTGCTGTTTGGCAACCTAAACATAACTTTCTCGCGCCGAATGCCCCGCCCTATTGCAAAATGTTCTGCAAGAGGGCCTGGAGCGCGGCACCCAGCCGGAAACCCCAGGAGCAGGAATCGCGCAGTCCTATCTCAGACGTAGTAGGCTTCGATTTGAAGTCGAATCGAACGCGCGCGCTGGAGCGGGATGCTTCCAATTAGCGCCGCAAACACCTTAGGGGGATCCGATGACTGAGGCTGCCACAAAACAGATCGACCAAGTCGTCGGCGGAAAATTCCGCCTGGGCCAATTCGTAGGTCGCACTCAACGCACCGCCATATTCCTCACCGAATACGACGGCCAGCCAGTTAAAAAAGCCGCCATTAAACTAATCCCGGCGGATTCCGTCGATGCCCTCGCCCAACTATCTCGCTGGAAACAGGCGGCAAAACTTTCTCATTCCCACTTGGTTCGTCTGCTGGAAATGGGACGCTGCCAGATCGATCACGCCGATATGCTTTACGTAGTGATGGAATACGCCGAAGAAAATCTGTCAGCGGTAATCGCGCGCAGACCTCTCGACGCAAACGAAGCTCGCGCCCTTCTCGGGCCTGTCGTTGATGCGCTGGCCTACATTCACGCCCAGGGTTTCGTTCATTGCCGCTTGAAACCCTCCAACATCATGGCCGATGATGATCTTCTGAAAATTTCGAGCGACGGACTTTGCCGCATCGGCGAATCCAGTGGTAGTCCGGGAGAGCCCGGAGCTTACGACCCGCCCGAAGCGTCCGGCGGAAGAATTTCCCCGGCCGGCGATGTCTGGTCTCTAGGCATGACTTTGACCGAAGCGCTCACCCAGCGCTTGCCCGTCTGGGAGCGGACCAACCAGGCCGAGCCCTCCTTGCCATCGAACCTGCCGCCGGAGATTCTCGATCTAGCGCGGCACTGCGTGCGCCGCGACCCGCAAATGCGTTGGACCGTTGGCGACATCGCCGCCCGCCTGCAATCGAATTCTCCAGCGCCGCCAAAACAGATGCTTCCCAACCCGGCGCCTTCGTTTGCAAGCCCGCGTGCAATTGGCGCGGCCGTACTAGCCGTTCTGGCGCTGGCAGCAATCATCGCAGGCCCGCGACTTTTCAAACGCTCCCCAGAGACTCAGCCCGCTCCGGCAACCGCAGTTGAGCAGGCGCCAAATCAATTGCCAACTCAGCCAAGAGTTCAGCCTCCCGTGGCGCCAAGCGCAACGCCAAAACCCGAGAACAAGCCGGTGCTGTCACAAACATCGCGTTTGCCAGTTCCGGCGACATCTCAGCAGCTCCCGCTCATTGCGAAGCCCACACAGGCCGTGCGACCATCGACCCCGCAGTCTGCGGCCCGTTCCTTGAAAACTTCCCAGGAAAAATCCAGTGAGAAACACTTGGCAGCCAATAAGCCTGCCCCATGGGCACCGCCGGTTCGATCCGAGGCCCCCGCGACCGGGACAAGCAGTGGTATGGTGCGCGGCAAAGTAGTTCAGCAAGTTTTGCCCGAAGCGCCGCAAAAGGCCAGAGACACCATCCGCGGTAAGGTCCGGCTCACTGTGAAAGTAAACGTAGATGAATCCGGCAACGTAACCCAAGCAACCCTCGACGCTCCTGGCCCAAGCCAATATTTTGCCGACCGCACCTTAGCAGCCGCGAAACTCTGGAGATTTGTTCCCGCCAAAATCGACGGCCGCAAGGTCTCCAGCCAATGGCTCCTATACTTCGAAATCGAGCCCGCCTCCACCACCGTGCACCCCAAACAAACCGCCCCCTAGCGCCATTCCAGCGGATGACGGACTGCCGCACCCAGGCAACTGTGCGACCGCGCGACGGTAACGTACGTAAATGAACAGTCGTTCCTCATCCTGGCCTTGAAATACGAATAGCTATCTGCGCTGGTGGCTTCTGTTTTTTCAACCCTCGATTCTCGAATCTCGCCTTTAGATTTCACCCGTTCGATTGCATTTCCTTGCTTCTCGCGACGGCTTCTGCTTACACTCCAAGTTTGTCGTAAGAGGAAAAGATGCGGCTGAGGACCATACGTCGTGACGGCGCTGGAGGGGCTGATAGCCAAGCGCAAAAAGTCTCTTGTTCCAGCACGCAGAGCGACCCCCGATCAAAGGCCCACAGGGGGAGAGGGTTCAGCCCTTCTTTCCGCAAGTTAAATCGCCAAATTCCTGATTGCTCAAAATGAGTGCGACTCCCGGTCTCCATCTTTCGAGCACGGGCGGCTACCCGCGCATCGGCGACTCTCCGGAACTCCAAGCCCTCCGCCGAACCATTGCCGCCCTTGATCGCGGGGAACGATCCCACGCCGATCTCCTCGACGTTCAAAACGAAGTCACCCGCCAGGTGATCGCGGAGCAGGTGAAGGCCGGGCTCGACCTGGCCACCGACGGCCTGATTCGCTGGTACGACCCCATCTCGCACCTCGCAGGAAAATTGGACAACATTGAAATCAAAGGCCTCGTTCGCTTCTTTGATACCAACACTTATTTTCGGCAGCCGGTCTTCGCCGGAGCGCCCATAAAACGCGGCAATCTAGTCGCCGGCGAATACAGCTTCGCGAGAAATGCCCTAGGACACTTACCGACTCCGCAAGGCAAAGCCGGAAAGCTCAGCATTAAGCCCGTCCTGAGCGGTCCTTACACTCTCGGAAAATTCTCGCTGAGCGAACAATCCGGCGGCGGATCCTCGGAAGCCTTCTCCTGTCTGGAAGCACGCGTCCAAGCCTACGCCGAGATTCTTGCAAGCGAGTTCGAACCGCTTTCGCAAGCGGGCGCGGAGCTAATTCAAATTGACGAGCCCGCCGCGATTCAATATCCAAATGACTGGGCGATTTTCGAAGCTTCGTTGGCTCCCTTAGTGCAAGCGCGCGACAAAATTAGAAACAGCGGACGCAAACTCGAACTCGCCCTGTACGTTTACTTCCGTGATTGCGCGCCGCTGTACGAAAAACTCCTCACTCTGCCAGTCGATATCGTGGGCCTGGATTTTAGCTATTCTCCCAAGCTCGTGGATCTCCTAGCATCGGCCGGTTCTCCGAAATGGCTCGGGCTAGGCCTCGTCGACGGCCGAAATACAAAATTGGAAGATCCCGCGCACATCGCGCGCCAGGTAGAACGCATGCTGCCAAAAATAAAAGACCAACGCGCCTTCCTGGGTCCTTCTTCCGGCCTCGAATATCTCCCCCGCGATCGCGCATTTGCAAAACTAGAATTACTGTCGAAAGTTCGTGCGGAACTAGAAGGCCAAAAACGCTGATGAGCCGCCGAAAATTGGAAAGTCTCGGTCTGAAGCTGCCTCTTTTCCCCACCACTTCAGTGGGCAGCTTTCCTAAACCGGATTATTTGGCGAAAGCTCGCGTCGAATTTAATAGAAAACAAATTTCCGAAAAGGACCTGCAAGATCTCGAACGCAAAGCCACTGCATTCTGGATCGAAGAGCAGGAAAAGCTCGGTATGGATGTACTTGTTGACGGCGAAATGTATCGCGGCGATATGGTCGCGTACTTCGCGGAGCGCTTGCCCGGCTTTTCCATCAGTGGCCTGGTTCGCAGCTACGGAAATCGTTACTACCACAAACCCATAATTTCCGGGGAAGTTGAATGGCGCAGCCCGCTCACCGTCGACTGGTGGAAGTATGCCCAAAGTCTTACAAAAAAACCGGTCAAAGGAATGCTCACCGGCGGCTACACCATCATGGATTGGAGTTTCAACGAATTTTATCCCGACCGGCGCAGCGCGGCTCTAGCGCTGGCAAAAGTGGTCCGCAAAGAAGTGGAAGCGCTCATCGCCGCGGGCTGCAAAATCATTCAAATAGACGAACCTGCACTCTCCGTGCGGCCGGAAGAATTGCCCATTGCCCTGGAAGCCATGGAACTTACCACCACGGGCCAGAATGCCTATTTCATCACGCACGCCTGTTATGGCGAATTCGACAAAATTTATCCCGGCATGCTCGACTTGGCCGTGGATAATTTCGACCTGGAAATGTCGAACAGCGATTTGGACTTGCTCGAACTCTTCCGCCGCCATCCCTTCACCAAAGATATCAGCTTCGGCGTAGTGGACGTCCATTCGCACCGCGCGGACAGCAACGAAGTCGTCTGCGAACGAATCAAACAAGCGCTGACCATTCTTCCAAAAGAAGGAGTGTGGGTGGACCCCGATTGCGGTCTCAAAACTCGCACAGTAGAGCAGGCCATCGAGAAACTGCGCGCCTGCGTAACCGCCGCTAAATCATTTCGCAACGCCTAGCGGTAGTGCTAGCATCGCACGATGCGCGAAGAATTTGTCGCTGGTGAGACGAGCTCGAATCTCACCCTGGCCTGCGCCCAATTGTCAAAATAAACAAACCGTGACCGCCGAGCCCCTCCTCCCCGAAATTGTTCCCCCGCCCCGGGGATTAATGCGCAAACGCCGTCCCATATGGATGTGGCTTGCGTTCGCGCTGCTCCTCGGCGCGCTGATCGCCCTGGTGTTGGTTGTGCTCATCTCGGATTGACTTTCCGTCCCATGCAAAAGTGGGCTTCGGATTATTTGCATCTAGCCCAAAGATTCTTTTCACTTCAATCTTTCGGGCCTATTGACGGAATCACATTTTCCATCGACCATAGTAATTCTTTATTACCAACTGCATGGGAGCTGAATGCAACGCGTACTTTCGACCTACCGCTATGTCAACCAGCCGCTGGGAGCTGCATTGCTGGCCGAAATTTCTGAGGCTGGAATCACCAGCGTTGAACTATTTTGCTCGCCGCGGCATTTCAACTATCGCGAACCACAAGCGGTCCGCGAACTCGCCGACGCGCTCTCGGAATACGGCCTGGCATTGCATTCCTTGCATTCGCCCACGGAACGCGACCTTGCCCCCGGGCGCGAAAGCGGCGTGCCCATATCGATTTCTGATACCGAACGTATCCGGCGTCTCGACGCGGTGGACGAAGTAAAGCGAACGCTGGAAGTGGCGGAGCGAATTCCGTTCCGTTTCCTTGTGCAGCACATCGGACACGGCCGCCAATCCGCCGACCCGCGCAAGCTCGATGCGGCTTTCAGCTCGCTCGAACATCTCTGCATTTTTGCCAAAGCGCGGGGCGTGACGATCGCGCTGGAAAACACCCCGAGCGAGCTAGGCGCGCCCTCTTCACTGCAACATTTCATCACCGACACGCACCTGCACGATTTGCGGCTTTGTTTCGATGTAGGGCATGCGCATATCGAAGAAGGCGTGGAGGTGAGTTTCGATACCATGCGCGAACGCGTGGCAACCACTCACATTCACGACAATCATGGCGAGAAGGACGAACACCTGCTGCCCTACGAAGGCACCGTAAATTGGGACACCGGCCTAGCTGCAATTGCCGGCGCTCCGGAGCCGGTGGCAATCGTGCTGGAACTGAAAGGCCAGGCCAACGGCGGCCCCACACTCGACCAAGTTCGCGCAACATTTGATAAGCTGGAAGAGAATTTCGAGGCCAAGCGCGGGCGTACCTCGCGTTCCTGAATCAGAAAAGAGAAAACAGGCAGGTAAATGACTCCGCCACAACCAGCAGCCAGCACCATCATCACCATCGAACATGCCGGAGAGCACGTTGATAGCACGGTGACGATTCAAGGATGGCTTTACAACCAGCGCGAATCGGGCAAACTTCTTTTCCCTATTTTTCGCGACGGCACAGGCGTTATCCAGGGCGTCGTATCGCAAAAAGAGCAACCGGAAGCATTCGAGGCGCTAAAGGCACTGACGCGTGAATCGAGCGTAATCGTCACGGGCACCGTTCGCGCCGAAGCGCGCGCCACGGGCGGTTTCGAGATGCACATCCGCGGAGTGGAAGTAGTCCATCGCGTGTCTGATTCAGAGCCTTATCCGATTCAACCTAAAGAGCACGGCGTGGATTTTCTTCTCGACCGACGCCACCTGTGGATTCGTACGCCGCGGCAAGCTGCTATTCTGCGCATACGCGCGGAAGTGGAACGCGCTGCGCGAAATTATATGGATAGCCAGGGCTACACCCTTACGGACGCGCCGGTTTTCACTCCGGCGGCTTGCGAAGGGACTTCCACTCTTTTTGAGGTGAATTATATCGACGATCAGAAAGCCTATTTGACGCAATCAGGCCAACTCTATGTGGAAGCCACGGCGGCCGCGCTCGGCAAGGTGTACACGTTCGGCCCCACATTTCGTGCCGAGAAATCCAAAACTCGCAGGCACTTGACCGAATTTTGGATGCTGGAGCCGGAAGCTGCCTACGCGCATTTGGAAGACATGATGCAGCTCGGAGAAGGCCTAGTGAGTGCCGTGGTGCAGTCCGTGGTTAAAAATCGCCCTCGCGAGCTCGCCACCATCCAGCGCGACGTGGCGAAGTTGGAAAAAATCGTTCCTCCCTTCCCGCGCGTGACCTACGACCAGGCCATCCAGGTTTTGCAGAGAGCCGGAAACCCGGCGAAATGGGGCGACGACTTCGGCGGAGATGAGGAAACGATCATCTCCAAGGAATTCGATAAACCGGTGATCATTCATCGTTATCCGGCAGCGATGAAAGCGTTCTATATGGCCACCGACGAACAGCGGCCCGAGCTGTCTTTGAGTTTCGACATGATTGCCCCGGAAGGGTATGGTGAAATTATAGGAGGCGGCGAGCGCCAGTCAAATTATGAGACGCTGTTGAAACGCCTCCGTGAACACAACCTGCCGGAGGAATCGTTCCAATGGTACCTTGACCTGCGTCGCTACGGCAGCGTGCCCCATGCCGGCTTCGGGCTGGGCCTGGAACGTACGGTAGCGTGGATTTGCGGAACGGAGCACATACGGGAAGTGATTCCCTTCCCTCGCATGCTATATCGCGTCTATCCTTAGTATTCCTTCGCCCGCAATCGAGGGCGCGAAAGACCACAACAAAATGCCAGAGAAAATAAGAATCATCGGCGTGCCGATGGACTTGGGACAAAGCCGCCGCGGCGTGGACATGGGCCCCTCGGCGTTACGCGTAGCGGGGCTGCATGCGCGGCTCAAACAGCTCGGCCGGCAGGTGGAAGACATCGGCAACCTGGACGTCCCACAGCCTGAAGAACAACCCTACGGCGAAAAGCGCGCCAGATATCTCGACGAAATTGCACAGGCCTGTAAAGGTCTCGCGGATGCGGTTAAGAAAACTCTGGATGAAGACCTGGTGCCCCTGGTTTTAGGCGGCGACCATTCCATCGCAGTGGGAACTACCGCCGGTACGGCGGCACATTTCAATAAAGCATCCAAGCGCATCGGCGTAATTTGGCTGGACGCTCACGGCGATATGAATACTCCCGAATCTTCACCATCTGGAAACGTTCACGGCATGCCCCTTGCGTCCATCATGGGATATGGCCCTCCGGAATTGACCGAACTTGCCGGTATCAAGCCGATGGTGGAACCGCGCAATGTGGCCTTAGTTGGTATTCGCGATCTCGACGCTAAAGAGCGTCGCTTGGTGAAAGAATCAGGCGTTCATATTTTCACCATGCGCGACATCGACGAACGCGGCATGCGCGAAGTGATGGCGGACGCTTTGCGATTTGCGAGCGACGATACCGCCGGGATTTCTGTGAGCCTGGATATGGATTTCGTCGATCCCACGGATGCTCCGGGCGTTGGTACGCCGGTTCGCGGGGGCGTCACGTATCGCGAAGCGCATCTCGCTTTGGAAATGATTGCCGACAGCCGCTCGATGGTTTCCTTCGAACTGGTGGAAGTCAATCCGGTCATTGATTTGCACAACGCGACCGCGTTGTTGGGCGTCGAACTGGTGTTATCAGGGCTGGGAAAGAAAATCCTGTGATCTGTGCGCTGCCCAAGGCTGGGCAATAACGTGGTTTCCAGTAAACGACTGCGCGTAGGCGTGCTGTTCGGCGGACGCTCGGGTGAACATGAAGTTTCCCTGGCTTCTGCTGCGTCCGTAATCCGCGCGCTCGATCCAGAAAAGTATGAAGCTGTGCCGATCGGGATTTCAAAAGAAGGCCGCTGGCTGGTGGGCCGAAGCGCACAGGAGTTGCTTGCTGACGTTTTGAAATCGGGCGATCGCGTAATTCTGCCTTCCGATCCGACGGCGGCTACTCTGGTTCCACTGGTCCCCGTTGCCGGACGCCCCAGCATCATGGTCGATCTTATTTTTCCCGTCCTGCACGGCACATTTGGGGAAGACGGCACGGTGCAAGGGCTGATGGAGCTGGCCGGGTTGCCGTATGTCGGCGCGGGCGTTCTGGCTTCGGCCGTTGGCATGGATAAGGATGTACAGAAGCGACTGTTCCAACAGGCGGGATTGCCAATCGTCCCGTTCATGACCGTGCGGCGGTCTGAGTGGGAACACAAGCATGCGGCCATATTGAAAGCGATCAAAAAGAAATTCCGGTTTCCTTTTTTTGTGAAGCCGGCCACTCTCGGATCATCAGTCGGCATGACACGCGTGAAAGCGGCCAACGAAATTTCCGCCGCGATGGACCTGGCGGCTGAATTCGCGTTGAAAATAGTGATTGAGCGTGGCATTGCCGGGCGTGAAATTGAAGTTGCCGTGCTCGGGAACGATGAATTGCGCGCCTCGATTCCAGGTGAAATTGTTCCGCATCGAGAATATTACGACTACACTGCAAAGTATCTCGAGGGAGGAACAGATTTACGGATCCCTGCGCCTCTGAATAAGAAGCAAATCAAGACCTTTCAGGAATGCGCGGTACGCGCGTTCCGCGCGATCGATGGATGTGGTATGGCGCGTTGCGATTTTTTCCTTGAGCGCCGTAGCGGCAAGATTTTTGTGAACGAGTTGAACACCATTCCCGGGTTTACCTCGATCAGCATGTATCCCAAGCTGTGGGAGGCTTCTGGTCTTCCCTACAGGGAACTGATCGACCGGCTGATTGACCTGGCCCTCGAAATGCATCGCGAGAAGTCCCAAACTAAATACTCCATTGAACTTCCCGAAGGCGCGGGTGGCGCGCTGACCGCCTCGTAACAAATCGCAACTGGCCATCGTATTGATCCAAGAACGGCGGAAAACGTGCTTCGCTGCAGTGCGTCGTATCGTCTCAAGCAACTCTTGGCTTGAAGAACTTGACAGCAAGGGAATATGGCAATTAAACTAACTGGTTAGTTAAATAATGACAACGGAACAGGTAACGGAATGCCAGCTGGACGAAGGAAAGTAAAGAATCCCTTGACCGCTAGGCGCATCCTGGCTGCGGCGGAGGAGCATTTTGCGGACCAAGGAATGGCCGGCGCGCGCACGGAAGAAATCGCGGCCGCCGCTCATGCCAACAAGGCCATGCTCTACTACTATTTTGGGGACAAGAGCCGCCTACATCGCGCGGTGATGGACAACCTTCTGCGGCAACTTCGCAATGCCGCGTTCGCTCCGTTAGCGGCTAAGACCAGCTCGCGAGACCGCTTGATCGGCTGGGTGAACGGCTATTTCGATTTTTTCGCCACGCATCCGAATTATCCCCGCCTGGTCCAGCGAGAAGTAATGGACACGGCGCCGAAGTTCGAGTGGATCGTGCGCGAATATTTCCGGCCGTTTCACAAGCGGCTTAGAAACTTGATCGAAGAGGGAGTGGCTTCCGGGGAGTTTCGCAAGGTGGATGCGCATCAAACTGTTTTCACTGTGTTGGGCATGACCGTCTTTTACTTCGCGGCCGCTCCGGTGATGAGCCAGGTGTCAGGCCGCAACGTGCTTTCTCCGCAGGCGTTGAAGGAGCGCAAGCACGCCCTTCTTGACTTTTTGGATCATGGACTGATGCGCGGAGAAACGAGGCAGCGATGACTGGACGCAAATTCCTAATGTTTATCGCGGTGATTTTTATAACTTGCGGCGTGGTGTATTACTTCACAACTCCGCAGGGAAATGTCATTCCACTGATCGGCGTGGTAGACGGAAATGAGTTTGTGGTCAGCTCGCAAATTACCGGACGGATTATTAATTTAACGGTGGACGAAGGCAGCTCGGTGAAAAAAGGCGATCTGATCGCTGAACTTGATCCCGCGGAGTTGAACGCAAGTCTTGCCGCGGCGAAGGCGAACGTTATTAGCCTGGAAGAACAAGTGAACGAAGCAAACCATAACTACTCCTGGATGGACAACCAAACGGGTGCCTCGGTGACCGAGGCGCAGGCTAGAGTCATCTCCGCAGATGCGCAACTGGCTCCCGCACATGCGCAATTGGAACGCGACCAAGACGACCTCAAGCGCATGCAGCAGCTTTTTGCGAAGGGAGAAGTCTCGACGCAAGACCGCGATCACGCTGAAGCTGCGGTGAAGATTTCGAAAGCGACGGTAACGGCGTTGGAACAAGCGGTAAAAGCTGAATCTGCAGCACAAGATGTGGCGCAGGCGAACAGAAAACAAGTGGATGCGCGCAAGAGCGCGATCAACACGACCATGGCGCAGTTAGAACAGGCGCGCGCTACCGCGGCGCAAGTATCCGCGCAACTCAGCTACACGAAAATTTACGCTCCGATTGACGGGATCGTGTCCGTACGAGTGGCTAAGCAAGGAGAAGTTGTGGCGCAAGGCTCGCCGATTGTGGTGGTCGTGGACGTAGATCATCTGTGGGTGCACGCGGACGTGGAGGAGTCTTACATCGACTCCATTTCCTTCGGACAAAAACTGCGAGTAAAGCTGCCTTCTGGGGACCTGATCGAGGGACCCGTGTATTTCAAGGGCGTTGAAAACGACTTCGCCACACAGCGAGACGTAAGCCGCACGAAGCGTGACATCAAAACCTTTGCCATCAAAGTGGCCATTCCAAATCCCGGCCGGCGATTGTTTACAGGAATGACGGCTACCGTACTGCTGCCTCCACCCGCGAAGAAAAGTTGGTTCGCGCGATTGTGAACTAGGTCTGGAACAAATGGCAAATTCAATCGAAGTCGATCATCTTACAAAAAAGTTTGGGGATTTGGTGGCCGTCAACGAGGTTAGCTTCAACGTCGCGCAGCAGGAGATTTTTGGTTTGTTGGGACCGAACGGCGCGGGAAAAACGACGCTGATCCGAATGATGACCACTCTGACGCCCCCCACTTCCGGGACCGCGCGAATCGCAGGACACGATATTCGCGAAGATGCCAACGGCGTTCGCTTTGCCATGGGAGTGATTCCGCAGGCGCTGACTTCCGACCCTGAACTTACGGCCGTTGAGAACATGGAAGTCCACGCGAAACTTTACGGAGTGCCTCGCCAGCAGCGGGGACAGATCATCCACGACTTGCTCGAATCGGTGGACTTGCTCAAGTTTAAAGATGCCTTGGTGCGCACTTTTTCGGGCGGCATGAGGCGACGATTGGAAATTGCGCGCGGACTGATTCATTCGCCGAAGATTTTATTTCTGGACGAGCCGACGACCGGTTTGGATCCGGTTTCTAGAACGAATGTTTGGCAAATGATTCGTAAGCTGCGCGAACGATCCGAGCTCACCATATTAATTACCACCCATTACATGGAAGAGGCCGACAAGCTTTGCGACCGCATCGCAATTGTCGATCACGGAAAGCTCGCGGCGCTGGACACACCTACGCGGCTGAAAGACAGCATTTCCGGCATCGATACGGTGGAGGCTGAGTTCCAGAGTGCGCCGAGTGATTGGATTTCCCAGCTGCAGGCTCTGCCTCACGTCACCGGAGTAACGCAGCGCGAAGACGTCGTGCATGTTACTTCAAGCGACGGCCCTGCCACTATTGCGGCGCTGATGGACTTGACGCGCTCGAAAGGCGTGGGCGTGAAAAGAGTTTCGGTGCAGAGCACCACGCTCGACGACGTTTTCGTCCATTACACAGGAAGCGATTTGCGCGACGCTTCGAACACCGGAGCGCGTTATGACATCGGCCATCTGTATCGCTGAGCGCAAAGCAGTGGGGAAATTAGTGGAGAACGCAAGAGCATGAATTTCAACCGCACCTGGGCGCTCATCGAGCGCGATCTGCGCAAATTTTTTCGCAGTCCCGCGCTGATGATGACTTCCATGGTTTTCCCGCTGATGCAATTAGTCGTGCTGGGGTACGCCTTCGGTGGCAAAGTGACGGGCGTTCAAGTAGCTTTCGTGGACATGGATCATTCGGTTGAATCGCTCAAGGTTCGCGAGATGTTCGACGGAATTGCTGCAAACGCGCGGACCTTTCATGTGATTGATTATGATTCGGAGCAAAAAGCCAGCGAAGACTTGCGCAACGGATACGTCCGAGCAGTAGTTTACGTTCCCAAGGATTTTTCGCAGCGCTATTACCATCGCGACCGACCGCGCATCGCGTTTCTGGAAGACAACACCGACCAATTCATCTCCAACGCGATTCTGGAGCGGGTGCAGCAAATGGTGGAACAGCTTAACGCGCCGGACGTAGAGCCGCGGTTGGCCAGCCAAATTCAATTGAACACGGTGGAGATCTATCCTTACATCGAATACATAAAATATTTGTTGGCAGGCTCCATCGCGCTTTCCATTTTTGTGGTGGCCATGATCGGTGGCGGAATAACGTTCATTGATGACAAAGCACGCGGACTTCACGAAGGGTATCTAGTAACGCCGATCAAGAAATCCGAATTGGTGGCCGGACTTATCGGCGCAGGAACGGTCAAGGGGTTGATGGCTGGGATGGTGCTGACGATCATTGGCGGGATGATTGCTGGAATTCCGCGAATCTGGGATCCGCTGCGCTTATTTTATTTGGCGATGGTTGTTACTTGTGCCGCCATCGCGATGATGAGTTTTATGTTTTTGCTGATGGTCCGCGTGGACGACCCGCTGGTGCCCCGGGCCACCTTCGGCGTTCTCAATACCCTACTATTCTTCCCTTCCGGAGCGGTCTATCCGATTCAAGCCTTTCCTCGCTGGCTTCGCTGGATTGCGGTGATCGACCCTTTCACATACACAGTGCATGCTTTGCGCAATCTCACGCTGAAAGGCACCGGCATTGAAGGAATTTACATGGACGTGATAGTTTTGTTGGGCATTTCAGCGGTGATGATCGCCGGGTGCCTGATACTATTCAAACGCCAACTGTAAGCGAGGAGCGTTCGTGGGACTTTTTGATTCTACCGAAGAGCATCCGCCATCCAAGGTATTGCGTTACATTATTACGGGATTCGTTTTTGTTGCGCTTATTGTGGCCTTCGTGGCATACCAGCTTCGCTTTCACACCGAAGAAAAAACAATCCGGCATTTCATGGATGCGGTAATTGCCGGACATATGGACGAAGCCTACCGCATATGGAAGCCGTCGGAGACTTACTCCTTCAAGGATTTTCAGGAAGATTGGGGGTCGGATGGCTATTACGGGCCTATAAAAAGCTTCCACCTGGAACACATGGAAAAAACCAAGCCCAATGCGTCCGGCGTTGTTGCCACCGTTGAGCTCAGCCCATACCAGCCGTTCCCGGAAGATAACGATGCTGCAAAGCAGAGTAAAACAAAAGAAGTAAAAATTTGGGTGGAATTCAAGGATCAGTCGTTAGGCTTTCCGCCCTAGAAGCGGCGCGCGACGTGACCCAGGTGCGTTATCGACGAGTGTTCTACTGAGCTTCGATACGCGCTTCGTCGATGAGCATCACGGGAATGTCGTCGCGAATCGGATAGACGCGCCGGCAAGCGGAACACTTCAGCCCGCTCCCATCGGCGGTCAATTTCACCGGCGTTTTATCCAGCGGACAAACCAGAATGTCGAGCAATTCCTTGGATACAGCCATCTTTCCTCCATTTTTTCTTATGGCGCAATGTAGCAGAGCTTGGCGATGCAGCGCAACCGCACCATTTTCGCTGCATGCACTGCTATTCAATCTTCTTTTCTTGCGCCACCTGTTCCACTTTCAATCCTAATCTTCCAGTCCATTTTGCTCCAGGCGCGAGCTCGATTGGCCATACCGCCATAATTTGCGAACCTTGATAAATGCGCTCAAAGCCTTCTTCCGATTCTGAAACGCTCTCGATCGGCGTCACCCAAAAATCCTGCGCGTTGGGGGCGTCCAGCGTCACACTTACTCCTTGCCACTCATCCACCATTCGCAACTGGGATGCGGGTGCGGAGGCGCCCCAGCGAAGCGGATAGCGCTGCCCATGCGTTTCAAAATAACGGTCCGGCGCCGAAGGAGCCAGGAAGTTGATGACCGTCTCGATACCGACAAACATGGAAGCTGCTCCGGGCGCCGTCCGTTGCAAGATAACATCGCAGATAATTTCGAAGCCTCGCGGCAGGGTTGAAAATGAAAATGTCTTTTCAGCCGGCCAATCGTTGCTTTCTTCCGCTAGGAACGTGGCCTTCGTCGCAGAAACATCTGTGGGACGGTATCGGCCACCTGCTAAACCTGCGTTTTCCTCCAATCGAACGGGCGCGCAATCTTCGTACTTTTTGTCGCGGCCAAATAGTTTCAGACGAAAGGAATTCTGTGGCCAGCGGTCGTATTGGAGAAAACGCTCAAGGCCAGCTTCTTTTGTGCGAGTTTGTTCGTGAATGGATTGGACGCCGGAAGCCTTTTTTGCAGAAAGATTCTTCAAGGCTGTGTGATAAGACTCAGGTCGGCGGCAAAGCGAGTTAATCAACGCAGCATTCGATTGCCGGCAATCGAGCGCGGAAATCGTGGCGCCGTCATCAGGGGAAAGCAGAGCTGCATAGCGATCCGAGCAGAAATAGATTTCGTCACGGCTATCGGCATCAAAATCGATGGATTCTACGGTGGCATAGCGACGTCCGCGATGTGCCAAAGAGTCTGCGCTGGATTCCGCTTGCACTAAAGAACGCCAAAGAGCGGTGCGTAAATGAGGTGAATAGAGGCCCCCGAAAACTCCGTGCCAGTACGCGTCATTGCATTGGCTTCGCAGCACGAGAGTCTTGGCTTGGTCCCGAGCCGCTCGAAAGGACTTGCTGGGACGGCTGATTTTTTCCAGACCGCGAACCTTGGCCGAAACGTGCTGCATTTTTTTGTGCAGCAAGTTCGACTCGCAATACTTCGAGAAGAAATTCCTCCAAATGCCGCCGCGTAAGAAAGGCAATTCGGCGGGACGATTACCAAACTCCACAGTCAAGGCGTGGTAGCGGTTCCGCGCCAGCGTGGGCAGAGACCATTCCATCATCTCGGTGTAGGAAGCGGTGGGAAGATCGGCGCGCCCCAATGAACCGTGGGAACTAACAGCGTCAATCGGTGTGCTCGTTTCCAGCCAGTCGGAATTGCGTTCCAGGTCGGTGAAGAAATTCTCAAGCCAATGATCTCGATAGCAAAGATCGTAAGTGCCGGGCCAAACGCCGAATTTCTCCATGTCGTCGCCCATGGCGACGAAACCGCCGGGATGTTCCCCTGCAGCGCGACGTAAAAACTGGGACGTTTCTTGCGCTCCCCGAAACGGTATCAGATAGCGCAGCGCTTTCAGGCCCGGTAGAACTTTCACCGAGCGGCATTGATCCTCAGCAGTGAAGTAGCCAAAGAGCTGGTCCAGTTCAAATCCCGCGCCGAGGAAGTGATTGTCATCAACCAGCGTGTATTCAACTCCTGCCGCCGCGAGCGACGAGGGCAACTGCGGTTCCCATACGCGTTCTGCGAGCCATGCTCCTTTCGGCCGACGGCCAAAATGCTCTTCAATGTAGTCCGAAAGCCTGGTGATCTGCTCGAAACAGTCTTCCGGCGGAATGATGACCAGGATCGGTTCGTAAAAACCTCCACCGACGATTTCTATCTGTCCACGCTTCACCAGCGTGCCAAGCAGCTCGAAATATTCCGCGTGCGCGCGTTCCAGCCACTCAAGCAAAACGCCCGAATAGTGCAGACCCATATGAATCGAAGGATGACGCGCCAAAGTTTCCACGAAAGGCAAATAAGAATGTTGATAGGCGCGCTCGATTACATCGTCGAAATTTCCGACCGGCTGGTGCGCGTGAATGAGAAGAGCAAGTTGAAATTTCGCCACTACCAAACCTCAATGGAAGTTAACAGAATAACCTGAATCAGACGAACTTCACCGACCACCAGGCAAGAACATTAATGTGAATTTCTTCAACATAGTAAGCTGAGCGTTTCTGTTTGGCTCGCGAGACAGATTGCGGTGCGCGTCTCGGACGCTCCGGCGAACAGAGTGAGGCGTTCGCTGAGCCGTTTCATCGCCGTTTCTATGGATGTATTAGGCACGCCGGCGGGTACATACAAAACGACGAGAATATCACGCGCACTTTCGGTGATCATGCTTCGAGTCGAGTCGCTAATTGGGCTGCCGAATGGCCCCCGGGGATCAGCCAGGAGCGGACGTCCTTCAAGATGCCAGGTTTGTTTGCCGATACCCTCATACTTCTCGCCCGCAGCGCCTTGCCGAAATTCTATAACAGGAGCGATTTGTGAGCGGTCGTAACAACCGAAGGGCCAAGCTGTCTCTATCGATCCTAGGTTTCCAATGTCCACGACATTGGAAACGCGATAAAGGCCCTTCCCTTGCACCACGCGGCGGAGCAGAGCTTCCGAAGAGGGACGATATTTCGAAGGGTCCATTCCCCAGGCGCGAAACATTGCTCGAACCCCACGAACTGATTTCTCCTCAGCCAATGATTCCAACGTGAAGTCGCGGCGTTTGCGTTCGCAGACTTCAGCTAGCAGTTGCGCTAATTCTTGGTTGCCAGGCGCCAGGCGTACTCCGTCGGCCTCCACCGCGCCAAGTTTCACCCCCGGCAGCTGAATCTTGATTTCCATTCGCCTGCTTGCTCCTGATAGGCCTGCTATGATGTTTCGTTACATAAGAAGTTTAACGAAAAAAGAACATTCACGCGATGGAATCCATGAACAAGGACGAAAAATTTCAGCGCGGCATCTCACATTTTAACGCGGGTGAATTTTTTGAAGCCCATGAGGTGTGGGAAGAAATATGGTTGGAGGAAACCGAGCCGGAGAAAACCTTTCTACAGGGAATCATTCAAATCGCGGCGGCGTTTCATCACTATTGCAGGGAAAACACCGATGGGACCGAGACTCTGCTCGCGGCTGGCATCGTCAAACTGTCGCGCTTCCCTGCAGAACATCGCGGCTTGGCCATCGGTGAATTGTGCTCCGTGGCGAAGCAGTGGGCGAGAAATATTGGCAGAGGCGAAAATCCAAAGCGGTCAGAGATTCCGCGATTACGCTTCCGTGAAACCCGTCGAAAATTTGATGGCTCGAACGCTAAGGATCGACGATGAGTTGGCCCTTCATCGATTTGTGCTCTTTTCCGCATCCCTTGCAGCAGGTGTAAGTATAGGTGCCCGGCGTGTCCCCCACCACATCAATCGGGAGAGTCTCACCTCTTCTAAGCTTCCAGCAGTCCTCACCGAATACGAAGTACAAACCGGGTGGAGTTGCGTTTGTGGCGCCATCGGGGAAAGGGTTGATCCTAAGTCCTAGCGTGGAGTCAGGGGCGGTGACGTACAGTCGGACTTTCTGGCCAACCTTGATGTGAATTATCGCTGGATCAAACTGAAAATTCTTTGCGGTTAAGGTAAGGCTCTTCGCCGGCGGGCCGTTGTCATCGTGAGTTACATGCTGCGCTTCCAGCCCGGCCACGAAGAAAAACAACGAGGCCAGCGCCGCTGTCAACGAGACAAGGAATTTAGCTTTCAAAGTATTCGCCTCCCCCGAGCAATTTGTTCTTCGGCGACGAGTACGGCTCCGTCAAATCCTGAAGTCGTAGTGTATCAGCGAGTGCGCGCGGCGCAAGGATCGGATGCGATTGACACACGCAGAAGGCTATGAAACGCTGAGATAACATTGATCGCAACGGTTGCGCCCCAGCAGCATCGGATCAACACAGAGAGTTCGGGCGAGGAGAATGAAAATGACGGTCGAGCGTGAACAGATCATGAACGCGTTGAGGCAGTGCTACGATCCGGAAATCCCGATCAACATCGTCGATCTGGGCCTTATTTATGACGCGCAGTCCGACACCGAGGGAAACGTCGCGGTGAAAATGACGTTGACGACTCAGGGATGCCCCTCGGCCATGGCGATCCCGGAGCAGGTGCGGGCGCGGATTGCCTCCATTGCGGAAGTGCGCGACGTGAAAGTTGAAATCGTGTGGGAACCAGCGTGGGATCCGAGCCGGATCACTCCGGAGGGACGCAAAGTGCTCGGTCTCGAAGCCTAACTACTCCAACGACAAAAACGGCGGACCGAATGATCCGCCGCATCGAATCTGGCTTTCGCCAGCGTGGGAGCCGCTTCTAAGCCTTCTTATTCTTGTACCAATCCGCGTTGATGGGCGTGAAACCTGCCCATTTCTCCGGCAAATCTTCCAACGCGAAAATCGCGGTTACCGGACACACCGGGACGCAAGCTCCACAGTCAATACATTCATCGGGGCTGATATAAAGCATTTTTTCGGCTTCGAACTCCGCCTCGTCTTTGCGCGGGTGAATGCAGTCCACCGGGCAGACGTCAACGCAGGCGGTATCTTTTGTGCCGATGCAGGGTTCAGCGATTACGTAGGCCATTTACCGTTCTCCTCAAAGAGATCACCTACCCCGGATAGTCCGGGAGTATTGCCAACAAACGTTATACATTTTTTATACCATCAACGAATCGCAACAGCAAGGCGGAAGCTGTAACCGGCTGACGCGCCTATGCTTGCCTCGCCGTCGAATCCTCGCCACGGTGCTGGTGCCACTTAAAAATTACTTTACCGCCTCCGCCGTAGTCTACGTGTTTATCGGGACTTTCGCTGCGCCCCGGCTTTGGTTGCAAATTTATTTTGTCTAGCGCGGAAGAAGCATAGGATGCGCGAAAGGAGTCCAAACCGGTAAATTCTGGGCTAGGAGGGATGAGCATGAAGCGGACATTCGCGACCGTTGCCTTCATTGCTGCTGCGGTTGGTTCAAGCCAATCATCAAATGCCCAGACCGGAACTGCGCAGCAGAAGCCACTTCAGGGCGATGTTTGCTGGCAAAATACGGCGACGGGCCAGCCGGTCCCGAAGAAAGACCTTGTGCCCATTATCATGTTTAAAACAATGCCGTCGCGGCCGAGATTTCGTTTTGTTAGTTGTACTCTTTCAATGAGTACATCTTGACAAAGGCTAAAAATCATGTACTCTTTAAATGTGTACACGATGAAAGGAGACGACCATGCCCAGAGTAGCCGTTGACGATAACAAGCGGATGCAGCTTCGCGTCCGGCCGGAGCAAAAGGCGACGCTCATGCGGGCGGCCGCGCTGCGGAACACAGACCTGACAGATTTCATCGTTCAGCTCGCCATGCGCGAGGCCAAGACCGTGATCGAGGAAGCGGAGCGGATCAGGTTATCGGAAAGAGACAGCCTGCTGGTGCTGGACCTGCTGGAAAACCCGCCTGCGCCGAATGCCAAGCTGCGCGCGGCCGTTGCCGCGATGCCCAAGCCCACATGAGGCTTCCGGCCTGGCACGAAGAGCCGATCTCCAAGAAGCACGACCGCAAGGCGTTCGATTGCGGCGATGCGGAGCTGAACGATTTTCTGCAACGCTACGCACGTCAAAGCCATGACCTCGGCGGGGCGAAAACCCTTCTCGCTATCGACAACGGCGATAACAAAACAATCTTGGGCTTCTACAGTCTGGCGCCGGGCGCGGTCGCGTATGCCGACACGCCGGAGATTTTGCGGCGCGGCCTTGCACAGCACGATGTGCCGGGGTTCCGTCTCGCGCGCATTGCGACGCATGTCCGCGTGCACGGACAGGGCCTCGGCGGTCAGCTTCTGGCTGTGGCCGCGCGGCGCTGCCTGCGCGCCGCGGCCGAGGCGGGCGGCGTGCTGCTTATCATCGATGCGAAGAATGAGCGCGCGGCCAAATGGTATGCGTCGTATGGCGCGGTGCCGCTGAACAACAGGCCGCTGACGCTCGTGATGTCGCTTGCAACCTTCGCCGCTGAACTGAAAGCGGCGGGTCAGCTTTAGCTGTTCTCACGTGCTTTGCAGACGCGTGGCGGCTGGCCGTCTGGGCGATTCCCGACGGCTCGCCAATTCGGCAGTGCAACGTGAAGGACGGGCTGGTTGCTTAGGAAACCATGTTGTGCGAAACCGTCGCATAGCATGAAAACCTGACTTCTTTATCCCTAGCCCGTTAAGGATTGGCACTATTTCAGTAGCACATTCTAATTCTGTACTCAAGGGATTACGTCCTTTGCAGCGAAATCCCCTTTTCGGTGGACGTAAATGTGTTCGACAAATCGAAAACTACTTTTCTGAACGGAATCGAGGTTACTGAAGCGTTTCGGCATACGGAAGCCAAGAGTTAATTGCTTTTTATCGAGGCGTAGACTGCCATTGGAATGAATGCGAAGAGGATGACAGGCTGAGAACTCCGGGGGTATACTCTCTGGTGACCGGGGAAGCGAAATCGAAACTCCGGCAGCCCCGAAACCCCAGCTTCACATCAACCTTCACATCGACCAAAGGCTTCACACCGACCAAAAGGAGGTCGTAATGCCTATTTACTCGAAGTCCCAAATTCCCACACAAGTTGAACGCACCAAGCTGGAACCCGAGATCGCAGCATGGCTCCCGACCGGCCCTGTTTTGGGAGCGCACCTACCTATACACGTACAACGCCGCGAGCACGACGCGTTCATTGATAAAGTAAAGCCACCGATTGGCAGAGTCGAATTCATCGGAATCGAAGGCCCGCATGGAACGATCCCCATACGGGTTTACCATCCTTCAAAACCAGGCCCCGCAGAGGGAGGCGCTATGGTGTATATGCACGGCGGTGGCTTCATTGTCGGGTCGCTCGACCAGTTCGAGTCCGTGATGCGCTTGCTCGCAGAGCATAGCGGTGCCCAGGTGTATTGCGTCGATTACAAGCTCGCACCAGAGTACCAATGGCCTGTCCAGATGGAGGAGGGCGAGGCTGTGGTCCGCTGGTTATTCAAGCACGCTACCGAGCGCGGGGTTGACCCGAACCGCATCGCTCTCAGCGGTGATTCCGCAGGTGGAAATATGACCTGCACCATCTCGTTGAAATTGAGGGACGAGAAGGGACCGAAGCTCGCGTTACAGATGCCCCTCTATCCCGAAGCGGCGATGCCGTTCAATACGCGCGCAGGCGTTGAGAATCGTTCCGGGTCCTACGTAGATACAGCGGGAGTTCTGCTGTTTGTGTGGTCGCTGCTTCCACAAGGTACAGACTACTCGCAACCATACGTGACTCCACTGAACGCGCCGAGCCACGCGGACCTACCGAAGGCCATTCTTGTCACCACGGGTTTCGACATGCTGCGTGACGTGGGCCATGCCTATGCGCAAAAGCTGGCGAAAGACGGCAACGACATTACCTATGTCCACTACCCGGAGTTGCCACACGGTTTCATTCAAATGACAGCGCATTCAAAGCGCTGTATGGAGGCGACCCTGGAACTGGCTCGCTTACTCGGCGAGGGCTTGAAGAAGCCTGCAACTAGGGCCGCAGGAGCCTAATCGGAGTCAGCAACGACTAAATTAGCCAGAGGGCGGGGTGCGAGCAAAATCGTGAGCGCCCCGCTCATTGGCGCAACCGAAAAGAGACCGTAAACGTTGAACCGTTAACAGTCCAAACACCGCTCCGGTAAGTTCTCTTCTTGGTCGGCCTAACATAAATTACTCCTTAGGGAATTTATTTAGCTCGTGAGGTTAACGGAGAGGTTTTCTTGCGTGGCTAACGTACTTCGCACCTCTTGGCTTCTTTTCAAGTGGAGATTTCCTATCCTCAATATCTTGTTCCTGGTAGTGGTTGGCGGCAAGCCCGAGACCCGTTAGAATGGCGGATAGAGGACGCTGGCATTTGAAACCCAGACAGCAATTTCCATCCCTAATCTTCGCTTTAGCCTTGCTATTTTTGTTTACCTCAGTCGATCCGGCGCGTACACAAAGTTCGCCAACGAAATCCTCGACGGTCACCGCTCAGTCCGCGACGAAGACACCTGATCCGCAAGTCATCGACCTGGCGGGATATCAGCAGCTGGTCGCGAAGTACCGCGGGAAGCCGCTGGTCGTAAATTTCTGGGCTACCTGGTGCGAACCTTGCCGCGACGAATATCCGCTAATCGTGGAGCTGGCTGCGGAATTCAAAGCGCAAGGCATCAGCGTGATTGGCATAAACATGGACGATGATTCCGACATGAATCTGGTTCGCCGGTTCATTGCGCGCACGCAGCCGCGCTTTCCAAATTACCGTCAGAAACCAGGAATTGATCTCGATGGATTTTACCGCGGCGTAAATCCGGCCTGGAATGGCACCATGCCGCAAACGATTTTTTATACGCGGGACGGCCACATCAATCTGTATTTTTTAGGTACGCGTCCTCGCCCAGTCTTCGAACAAGCGTTCCGGGACCTTCTTACAAAATCCGCGGCGCAGTCGGTTGCCAGCCTCCCTATAGCCGGCCAAAGTTAAATTCATAACCAGGGAATCATTCATGCTCGAAACACGAGGGAACAAACTGACGTGCGCAAGTTGTGGGAATCTTTGAAACCTGCGCGTGGTTGGAATCAAAAGGCGTGCGCAATACGCATGCGATGAATAAAGGCGGGACGCAACGGGTAGGCCAGAGGGAGGCCATCATGGTTCATGCGATTCATTCCTGCGGAATTCAGGGCGGCAAAAAAATCGTTTACGGAGGAGAAGCGTGCGGGTACATAGTTCGTCTTCCGGGCGGATTTACGGTTTATCATGCCGGTGACACAGCCGTCTTTGGTGACATGAAAATTATTGGTGAACTCTACTTGTCGGACGTGGCGCTCTTGCCGATCGGTGACTACTACACGATGGACCCACGGCAAGCAGCCATGGCCAACTTGGGCGGCTGACGAAAGATATTTCCTGTCTTGAGATTCACGACATGAAACCGGGAGATACGCTCGGTTAGACGTTTCATTTCTTTCCTGGGAGAGAAACGAATGCCTGGTATTTTGAATGCAAAGGTCGAACAGTACCTCGCGGATTTGTTGCCCAAGCGTGATGCAGTTATTTCAGAGATGGAGCGCTACGCCAAACAGCAGGACGTGCCGATTATCGGCCCCGTTGTTGCGCGAATGGTTTATCTAATGGCACGAATTTCCGGAGCCCAGCGAATCTTTGAGATGGGTTCGGCCATCGGCTATTCCACGATCTGGCTGGCACGCGCGGCCGGCGCGGACGCGGAAGTTTATTACACCGATGGCGACCCCGCCAACGCTACCCGCGCTCGTGGCTACTTTAAGCGTGCCGGAGTTGAAAATTGCATTCAGATTATGACCGGCGACGCCGTGAATTTAATTGACCAAGTGCCCGGCGTGTTCGATCTAATTTTCATCGATGTAGATAAACATCAATATCCAGAAGCTTTGCGCAAGGCCGTTCCGCGACTGCGCTCGGGCGGATTGTTGCTTACCGACAACGTGCTCTGGTCCGGCAAAGTTACGCGGAAAACGAACGATTCGCGGACGCGAGCGATCCAGCAGTTCAACAAGCTCATATATTCGTGGCCCGAACTTTTTCCGATCATTATTCCTCTGCGCGATGGCGTAGCGGTTTGCCGCAAATCTTAAGCCTCCACGCCTGGCAAATTTTATAAATCGTAAATGACTTCGCTTGCGACCCGGAATTAGGAAGACGGAGGTCGTGAACTTCTGGAGAGCAGATTGCGCAAGAAGAAAGTTAAGTTTGCAGGGCGTTCGGCCAGGCGGCGCATGAAGTAAGGAAACCAGTCGGTACCATAGGGAATATAAATTCGAAGACGGTATCCTTCTCGAACGAGTTGTTCCTGCAAATCTGTGCGAATCCCGTAAAGCATCTGAAATTCGAATTGTTCGCGGCTGATATGGTTCTCGCGAACGAACGCTTTGGTCGCGTCAATCATGCCGGGGTCGTGAGTGGCAATGCCGTGGTAAATTCCGCTCGGCAAAATTAGCTTCATCAATTTCACATAATTAGCGTCTACCTCGGCTTTTTTCGGAAATGCAACGTCCGGCGGCTCTTGATACGCACCTTTGCACAAGCGAAGCCGACAACCCACCGCCAGTAAGTCCAGGATGTCTTTCTCCGCGCGGTATAAATAGGCTTGCATCACCGTACCCACGCCCAAATACTTGGCACGAACCCGCTTGGTTATTTCCACCGTGCGTTCGGTGTAGGCCGAACCTTCCATGTCAACGCGCACGAAATTCCCGCGGGTCGTGGCGTGCGCGACGATTTTCTCCAGAAGTTCCTGGCACAGGGCTTCGCTCAAGTCGAGGCCGAGTTGGGTGAGCTTGAGCGAAACGTTGGCATCGAGCTTTTCGCGCTCAATCCACTCGAAAATCGAAAGGTAGTTTTCCGCCGCTCGACGCGCACCGGCTTCGTCTGAAACGTTTTCTCCGAGCAAGTCCAGGCTGGCCAATCGCATTTCACGATTTACATTTCGGGCAGCTTCGACGGCGTCATCCAGAGTCTCACCCGCGACAAACCGGCGCGCCACACGGCGGCTCACTGAATTGTTCATAATCAACGGCGCGAGACGCTTGTTGTCAGAGAGATGTAAAAGAAATGAGCGCATCAGAGAGCGGCTTGCCCCGCTATGCGTATAGGGAACGGTCGAAAGGCTGTGGCGTGGAAATTATGCTGCAAACCAAGCGAACTCACTATTTCTCTTGCCGGGCAAGGAATTTTTCGGCATCGATAGCCGCCATGCATCCCGAACCTGCCGCGGTGACAGCCTGCCTATAATGATGGTCCTGCACGTCGCCGGCAGCGAAAACGCCCTCCACGTTCGTCTTTGAGCCATCGTGGGTACGCAGATAACCCGCTTCATCCATCTCTAGCTGGCCTTTGAATACCTTTGTGTTGGGGTCGTGCCCAATCGCCACAAAGACTCCCTCGGTAGCCATGGTTTTCTTCTCGTTGGTGTCCACGTTTCGAAGAATCACCATCTCGACCGATTTTTTATCCACGTCATGAACTTCGTCAATGACATAGGGAGTAAGAATCTTGATTTTCTCGTTTGCGCGGGCGCGATCCAGCATGATTTTGGTGGCGCGAAATTCGTTGCGCCGATGCACGATCGTTACGGTCTTGGCAAATTTTGTGAGGAAAGTAGCCTCCTCCATTGCCGTGTCGCCGCCGCCAATTACTAGAATGTCGCGTCCGCGGAAGAAGTAGCCATCGCAGGTGGCGCAAGTGGAAACCCCGTGCCCGAGCAAATGGCCTTCGGATTCGATTCCCAGCATTCGAGCCGAAGCGCCAGCCGCAACGATCAGCGCCTCGCATTCGTAGCTTTCTTTTCCTGCCTCAATTTTAAAGGGGCGCTTGCTTAGGTCCACCGAAGTCACCGCGCCTGAGCGAAACTCGCTCCCAAAGCGCTGCGCTTGTTTGCGCGTATTCTCGATGAGTTCCGGTCCCAGGATGCCATCCGGGAACCCGGGGAAATTTTCCACCATGGTAGTCAAGGCCAGCTGCCCGCCGGGCTCATAACCATCTAAAACCAGCGGTTTCAAATCAGCGCGCGCTGCGTAGATTGCGGCGGTCAGGCCGGCGCATCCGCTTCCGATGATGATCACTTTATGCACTAAATTCCCCCTGAACGATAGCGGGCAGCCGGCGGTGCGACACGCCAAAAGTTCAATTGTATCATTCCATGTCCACGGCGCCATGGCCACGGTTGCTCGCGAGCGACCGTGTGACTGCGGTATATTCGACCATATGCTCGCTCGGTAACGCTACGCTAGGCGAGAAAACGTATGCCGACAACCGCGAAGCTCTTTCAACTTCTCAATGAAGCCATCGTTTTACTTCTAGGAGCGCTTTTAATACTGCTAGCTATTTCCGGACGCGTGGGGCTGCCCACGCGCCCTGTGGCTTTGATCGCTCTCGGAGTTATCTTCCTTTACTGGGGTGCGCGGGCCTGGATGCGGCGCGAACCACCCTCGAATCGCGGCCCAGCCAAAATACGCGCCGGCTCGCTTGTACTGGTTGGCTTGCTTGTTCTGGGTATTCCGCTTCTTCCTCTGCGCTATATCCCAACGCTACTTGGGAGCGCGGGAGTGGTCTTAGTGTTCCGCGGGATTCTCGGCGTCGTGCTCTTCGCCCGAAGGTAAGAATTAGGGCCGCAAAGGTGAGTCCTCTGTTATAAGGATGAATAGATTCGCTTCGCTCTTGCAACTCGGGCCGCTTACAGATAACGTCAGCCTCATAAATTTAACCCCCGGCCTGTCTAAGCCAGGAAAATGGGCGCTTGACCTAGACGACAGAAACATCAGCGTCAGAAGGATTAGACCATGCTGAAAGAGTTTAAAGAATTCGCGATGAAAGGCAATGTGCTGGACATGGCGGTCGGCATCATCATTGGCGCCGCTTTCGGAAAGATCATCACCTCGCTGGTAAGCGACGTGATCATGCCGCCGATTGGACTTATTCTCGGACGAGTAGATTTCTCCAGTCTGTTTGTTAATCTCTCCGGCGCGCATTACGATTCGCTGGCAGCCGCGAAAGCGGCAGGGGCTCCTACGATTAATTACGGTTTGTTTCTGAATGCGGTCGTGGATTTTTTGATCGTGGCCTTTGTGATTTTCCTGGTAATCCGACAGGTGAATCGCTGGAAAAAACCGGTTCCGGCTGCGGCGCCGGCGACCAAGGAATGTCCCTACTGTTATTCGGCAATCCCGATTAAAGCCACACGCTGTCCGAATTGCACTTCGGAACTTCGAGCGTGAGGATTCTGAACGCGGCCGAGCTTGATTCCGAAATCCGATCAATTCGGCTTGGCGGGTAAATTCAGCTGGCCTTCTGGCGGATTCAACCGGCGCGACTGAATTTCACGGAGATGCTCGCGAAGCCTTTCAAGGACTTCGTCACCGTGACCGGCTGCAATTTCCCGCTCTAATTCGGTAAGAGCGAAATGAATGATGTCGTGGTGGTGCAGTTCCTCGCCCGGCAGTTTTTCGCTGAACTGCAGCCACATTTTGTGAAGAACATCGATTTCTTTCGGCGTAAGGCGCGGCGCGTGGGGCCCGAGATAGAAAATATATTCTTGCCCCGCGGGCGTAAAAATTTCCAGAGTCAGCCGAGGCCGCGGTTCCGGCATACGTTCCCAGGCTAACCCAATCTCGCGCGCCTGCTCGGTAACCGGCATCTTGGACGAGCTTCCGCTAACGATCGTGCTCGATTGAAGATTCATCGCCGTGCGCAGAATGCCTTCCCACAAATCGTTCGCCGCAGCCACCGCTAGGCGGACGGGCTTGCCTTCTTTTTCCGCGATAGCCAGAACTTTCGTGAACAGTAATTGCTCGATGGTGCTGAAGAGCTGATCGGCATCCAAGTCGTATTCACCGGAAGCTGCGCGGCGCAGCATGCGCACGTGCAACACTACGATTTCAGCGTCCAGGCCCTTCACGCGTTTCAAAGCAGCTTCTAGGTGATACAACGCGTAATACGTGCTCACGGGAACAAGAATATTGCCCGGCGCAACGCCCACGCTCGTGGGAGTGAGCTCAGCTTCTTTCGTGAGGTTGAATTGATCGAGCTCCACGTGCGCGGCGCCCGCTTGGCGCTTGTGCATGCGATGCTCGGAAATTTCGAACACCGTAAAAAGTATCAGAGTAAATGTGATTCCGGCCATGGTCGCATCGGGTTTCGTAAATAAATTGATCACGGCTATAGCAAACAAGACCAGCGTGATAAGTCCCAACCCGATCGGAACCTCCACACCGAAAATCACCGGATTAAGCGGCACGCGGTATTCGCGGTCCTGAGGATGCGTATAACGCAATACCAGAACTGCGATACCCTTCATCGCAAAACTCCAAATCACACCGAATGCGTAAAGGTTTCCCAAGAAAGTTACGTCGCCGCGGCTGGCCAGAATGGTGATGATTTGAAATGCCACCACCATGTTGATGATGCGATGGGTAGTTCCAAATCGCGAATGCGGGTGACGGAACCAATCGGTCAGCACGCCGTCTTCCGACACACGGTTAAGCACGCCGTTGGAACCGACAATCGCAGTATTAACAGCCCCCGCAAGAATCAGTACGCCCACAACCACGACAAAAACATGGAACGCCAGCCGCACGGGAAAGCTTCCGACCAGATGCATCGAGAGCCCGCCAATCAGATTCTCGGTGAATTTTCCGCGCACGTTGTCGGGAATAATCATTACTGCAAAGAAGGAAACCAGGGAGGTGAAGACCAAGCTGTAAATGAAGATGATCAGTCCGGCCTTTTTCAGATTACGCAGCTTGGGATGTTCGATTTCCCGGTAAACCTGCGCAAGCGACTCTTCACCGCTCATGGCCAACACCGAATGCCCCAGCCCTACAAAAATTGCGATCAGCGTAATCGCGTGCGCCCATTGATAGCGATCGAGCCAGCCAAGCGATCCCTTGTCGAGCTTCATGTTCTGCGGCAACGGTGCCGGAGGAAGGTGCCAGCCACCGCGAGCGTACAAGGTGTAGAAGCACCATCCGATCAACACGATCACCATGACGGTGGTGAGCTGCATGATACGCAGCGCCTTCCCGCTCGATTCCGGAACACCCTTGATATTTTCCCACCAGAAATAAAGCGTGATAACGATGGCAACTGCCGCTGCGGTACCGTTGACGTGAAGATGAATGGGAATATGCGCGAAGACAAATAATTCGTTGAGCACACCCACGAGATATTGACCCGCAGAAACACCGCTGATCGGTCCGGTGAGTACGTAATCAAACATCAACGCGGAAACGGAGAACTTTGCCAAGGTTCCGCCCAGTGCCTCTTTCACCACGCGGTACACGCCGCCGCGGACAAACATGCTGCAGCTTTCAACGTAAATCGCGCGCACAGCATAGGAGAACAGCATGATGCCGAGGATGAACCACGGAGCCGTCTTGCCGATGAATTGCTCTGCCTCGCCGCCGGCGTAATAGGCCGACGACGCGAGGTCATTCAGAACGATTGCCGCGGCCCGCCAGAAAGAAATAAAGGCCAGCATGGCCGTAGTGGCCACGAGCACCTTCGCTACGGGGCGTATCCTGCCTGGAGTGAAAATGTGGCCGGTAGAGTCAGATGACATACGTTATGAAGTGAGGTGAAGAACTATACGTTGTGTGGACGCCCCATTACAATCATAGACTTGCAGTCTTTTCGGTGACTTATCAACCCAACAGCAAAAGGGGCTTCCGCACAAAAAGCTGTTGCTCGTTCCAAATTTCTTTCCCTCCAAAGTGCCGAAAAAGCGCGTACTCGTGATCAGCATCAGGAAGCGTTTTCTTTTGCTTGGGGACGAAACTCACGCTGACACGCTTCACAAGGACAGATTTCGCGCAAATGTTCGAAGCTGTAGATTCCAGTCGCATGGCTATCGGAAAACTCTATCTGCACAGCATAGTTGCCCACGGCCGTAGCGCTCTTGGCCGTTACGCGAGGCTTAAACATTGGCAGCACCGCACGGGGAGCATTTCCGCCGCTCGAAGAGGCTACTCGCGCTTTTTTCTCGCGCTCGTCATTGCACAGAGCGCAGGGACAGTTTTCCCGTAAGTAAGGGAAATCGAAGTGGCTCGTGTGGCCGTCGGACCAGGTAACGTCAACGCCCTCACCGGTTGTGACGCGCACTTTTACCTCCATCGGTTTCTTTCGCACATCGTGTGGTATCGGCATTCCTTCAATTCTAGCAGACTCGTGCCAGTACCTTTATCGCTCCCACCCATTGGAACCGGGGAAGGCTTTTTGCGATAATTCCCAAGCCCGGGATGGTACGCATCCCTGCTACCTAACCGGCTGGGGCGGAAGAGGCAAAATGGACTCGCTAGGAGAATGCGTTCGCCCTGATTTTGTGATTCGGTCGCTACCGCTTCACAGGTCCGCTAGCATTTGTCGAGTGCTCTTAATATTTAGTCTTGCGGCTGTGCTGGGGCTCAATCCCGGTCTCATCAACGCTCAGTCAAATTCTGCGGACAAGAAATGTCCTCCGCCGACACGCAAGGATGACCTGGTGGAGACAATCCATGGCGTCTCGATCGCAGACCCCTATCGATGGCTCGAAGATCAGAACGGCCCGGAAACGCGTGCGTGGATTGAAGCACAGGACCGTTGCACCGCGGCGCTGCTCGATGCCGTGCCGAACCGCGCAGAAATCGCAAAGCGTCTCAATGAATTAATGAAAGTTGACTCCTTCGACGTTCCTGTCGCGCGCAATGGATATTATTTTTTCTCCAAGCGTCGCGCGGATCAGGATTTATCAGTTATCTACCGTCGCCACGGTCTTCAGGGCGCTGACGAAGTGATGGTGGATCCTAATCCGCTGAGCGCGGACCACTCGCAGAGCGTCGAACTGCTCGACGTTTCCTATGACGCCTCACTTTTGGCTTACGGCGTGCGATCCGGCGGCGAAGACGAAGTAGTCGTCCATTTTCTCGACACCGCGGCGCACCAAGAACTTCCCGAGCAGCTTCCCAAAGGACTTTACGGAGACCTCGGCGGGGTTAACTTTCAGCGTGACAACGCGGGAGTCTATTACTCGCGCATGCAGGCCGAAGGCATGCGCATTTTCCACCACCTGTGGGGCACTCCTGTCACCGAGGACAAGGAAATCTTCGGCAAAGGTTATGGTCGCGATCGAGACATCGGGCTGCAGCTATCCCAGGACGGCCGCTATCTTCTCATCAGAGTATTGTTCGGTGCGCAATCCGAGCTTCATTTTCAGGATTTGCAAACTGCCGGGCCGATACGAACGGTGGTAAAGGACCTCCCCGCCCTTTTCTATGGAGAAATTCAAGGCGGCGCATTATATGTTTCCACCAATTGGAAAGCTCCCCATTGGCACGTCTTCCGCGTGGATCTACCAAATCCCGCTCCGGAAGCTTGGAAAGAAATTATCCCTGAAACCGACGCCGCCATCGAAAAGGTGAGTCTGGCTGGCGGAAAAATTCTGGTGCAGTACGTGCGCAATGCTTCTTCGCAACTGAAGGTGTTTGACACAGACGGCAAGGCCGCCGGTGATATTCCACTCCCTGGCATTGGAGCTGTGGCCGGTTCAAGCGGCGACTGGTCCCAGCAAAACGTTTTTGTATATTTTCACTCGTTCAATGTTCCTGAGACAATTTATACCTACGACCTAAAAAACGAAAAGATGGAATCTTGGGCCAGTCCGCGTGTTCCTTTCGACCGGAAAGCCTACACCGTTGAACAAGTTTGGTATGCATCCAAGGATAAAACGCGCGTGCCCATGTTTCTTTTTTACAGAAAAGGACTGCTTCGCGACGGCGCGCGTGCTGTTTGGCTCACTGGTTATGGCGGAGGTGGCTACAACCTCACTCCGTATTTCTTCGCAAGCGCAACCGCTTGGGTGGATGCCGGGGGAATATTTGCGCAACCAAATCTCCGCGGCGGAGGAGAGTTCGGAGAAGAATGGCATCGCAACGGAATGCTAGAGAAAAAACAAAATGTCTTTGACGACTTCGAGTCCGCGGCGGAATGGCTGATCGCAAGGGGGTACACCAATCCGAAAAAACTGGCCATTGAAGGTGGCAGCAACGGCGGTATTTTGGTGGGGGCAGCGCTCACGCAAAAACCGGAACTGTATCAAGCCGTCGTTTGTGCTTACCCGGTGCTGGACATGCTGAGATACCAGATGTTCGAAGACGGGCCTTTTTGGGTACCTGAGTTTGGTTCTGCGGATGATCCCGCGCAGTTCAAATATTTATACGCTTACTCGCCCTATCACAATGTGAAAGCTGGGGTGAAGTATCCTGCCGTCCTTCTAATCACCGGCGATGGAGATACGCGCGTCGCACCGCTACACGCGCGCAAGATGGCCGCGCGCCTGCAAGCCGCCACTGCTTCGGATCGTCCAATTTTATTGCTCTACGATACGAAGCTAGGACATTCGCAGGGAGGTTCTCTGAGCAAAGAAATCGAACAGCAGACCAACGTGGTTAGCTTTCTCTTCCTGGAACTCGGGGTAAAAAACTAAAGAACTCGGCCGCTGGCGAGCAATCATCTGTAAGCGTTTCGCGACGCATCATGCGGGGGCGTGATTTTCACCAAGCGGCCATGGGCGAATTCGATGCGACGATCCGCAAGATTTCCGATGGCGGGATCGTGCGTCACCATCAGGATCGTGTGTCCCTCGATGTGCAACTCCCGAAAAAGCTGGATCACGGTCTCTTCATTCGCCTCGTCGAGATTTCCGGTAGGTTCGTCGGCCAGAATCAATTTCGGATGATTGATCAACGCGCGCGCGACGGCCACGCGTTGTTGCTCACCCCCGGAAAGCGCGCCGGGAAGATGCTCGATGCGATCGCCCAAGCCCACCCGTTCCAGCGCTAGCTGTGCTTCTTTTTCATCCGTGGTGCTATGAAAATATTGAGCCAGCATCACGTTTTCAACCGCCGTCAGATACGGCACCAGATGAAATTGTTGAAAAATGAATCCAATCTTCTGCGCTCTGAAACGAGTGAGCCCGGATTCGTCCAGCCGCGCGACGTCCACTCCGTCCACGATCGCCTGTCCCGCAGTAGGTGTGTCCAGTCCGCCTAAGATATTGATCAATGTCGTCTTTCCAGAGCCCGAAGGTCCCATGATCGCGATCCATTCGCCCGCTTCCACCTTGAACGACACGCCCGCAAGCGCGCGCACCTTACCGAATTCTTTGCGCAGATCCTCCAGCTGTACGAGCATCGCCACTTATGGCCCCCGAAAAATAATGGCCGGTTTCACTTTGCCCAACAGCCGTAATGGCAGCGCTCCGGCAAGAGCGATGGCCACCATAAGAATGATGGTGCATGGAAAGATTTCCCAACGCGCGGAGATTGCCTGCCCAAAAACACGTTGACCCATCCAGCGAGAAAGCTCTAAGCCTAAGATCGCACCAATCAATCCGCCAGCCGCACCCAGCACTCCCACTTCAGCCATGAATAATGTGACGATGTGCCCGATCGATCCGCCGAGCGCCTTCATCAGGCCCACGTCCTGCCGCCGCTCCATGGCCAGCGCCGCCATCGTTCCAAGAACGCAAAGGGCCGTCAACACGGAGATCAGCACAATCATGGAAACGATGAGCAGGCGGATGCGGCCTAGCAAGTCGCCCTCCGCTTCCGTGATTTGGCGAATCGGTTTTACTTCATAAGCCGGCAGAGTCGACGCGAGCCGCTCGGCATAGTGCGAAATAGCGGCGGTCGTTCCACTCACGCTCAGTTGCGCAAAGCTGATTTGTCCTGGAAGGCCTGCGAGGTCTTGCACTTCCGCCAGCTCTAGGAAAACCTGGTTATCTTCCGCACCGCCCGCATCGATGATTCCGTCGGCCTTAAGCTGCACATTTTTTTTCAAGTAGGTCAATTTCAGCGAGCTGCCTACCGCAAGCTTTAGCTGCTCGGCGACGTTACGTCCCACCAAGCACGCGTTTTGCTGGGCCTGAGACGGTTGCCACTCGCCCTCAATTCTCCAGGCCGGCTCAAGCTTCGGCAATTCTTCAAGATTGGTGCCGGCGATAACTACTGGCGTGTTCTGCGCGCTCCCGACCAGGTAGAGGAAGGGCGCCGCGGCAACGACATTGGGATCTCTTAGGCTTTGAATCGCGGCCGATACTTCGCTCTCGCTCATCACTTCGGCTGGGCTGCTGCCGGTGATTTGCGCGTTGCGGGGCGAAATCAACAGGTTCGCTCCCAAGGTACGAAATTCCTGCGTGAGTTTGCGCTCGATGTCAAATTCAAGGTTCAACAGAGCGGATACCACCATAGCGCAGCTAACCAGCGCAAGAATGGCCACTACTAATCTTCCGGCGCTTCCGCGCAAAAGTTTCCAAAGCAGGCGCCAAAACATTATTCGCCCCGCAGTATCGGTGCGGGATTGAAGTGCGCTGCGCGTCGCAGAGGAATCAGGCTTCCGGTAAACGCCACAATCGCGGCCAGGCCCAGGACCATTGGAAATAAAATCAGGCGTGGCGACGCGGGCGTGCCAAAAATGCTGGATCCGAGACTCCTGGCTAACAGCGCGCCTAGAACAAAGCCCAGGGAAGCCCCGGCCATGGCCAGGAGGAGTTGTTCCGCCAAAAATATTCCGGCGACCAGTGTGTTGGTAGCTCCCAGAGCCTTCATTACCCCGACTTCCCCGCGCCGTTCGAGCACGGTTGTCGCTGATGTCGCCGCTACCGCCAAAGCTGCCGCTATCAGAGCTGTGAGCGTAACAATCCACAGCAAGGTACCCACACGCGACAGAATGTTTCCTTCTGTGTCGGCCACGCGACGAATCGCGCGCACCTCGGTGCCGGGCAAAACGGTCTTGATTTGGAAGGCAATCGAAGAAATATAGGGGGAGCAAAACCAACGGTCGTATTCCGTCGGCGTCATCTTCAGCGGATCGCGTTCTGAGAAAGCATCCGCAGGCTTCGTCAGCGCGCTCACGAATAGCTGACGAAACTTTCCGGGATGAGCGGATATGTCTTGAGCAATTTCCAGCGGTGCGAGAACAGCTTTATCTTCCGCGTCGTCTGTGGAAACGATGCCTACGACTTCAAGAGGAGTTCCTTTCGCGCGCGTGGAGCGGTCCTGGGCTGAATCCCCGGCTGTTTCATTGCGAACGTAAATAACTTTCCCCAGAACTATTCCGGTCATCGTTTGCGCCAGCGCCGCTCCGATTACGCATTCTTTCGCGCCATCGCGAAACCAGCGGCCGCGAATTTTCCACCAGGGATGCGTTACGCTCACCCCAGTCTTAAAAGTTGTTCCATCCGGCACCGGCACTTCTTTTGCATTCCATGTGCCGATCAGCATGGTGCGCGCGGGTGCAGTGTTTTCAGATTGTTGGATCGAGATCGGAACATCCAGAAAGGGAGTGAACCCCAATACGTTGTGCCGCCAGAATATTGTTTTCAGCTTTCCAAGATCGGCTTCGCTCAAATAGGCGCCTTCATTCACCGGACGATAATCCACCCCGCCAATCTCTACGGGAAGCGTGTCCGACTGAGGAGTGACGAGCAAATTCGCGCCAAGGCTGCGGAACTCTCGGGCCAGCCTGTCGCCCACTTCCAGCGCGATGCTCAACGTTGAAGTCGCTACTGCCATACCCACGACCAGCGCGGCCGCGGTAAGCAATTTCCGGCGCGGATTACGAACCAAGGATTCTTTTACCAGGCGGCCGAACATTTGTTAGGAATGAATCCTGGAGGCGGAATCGGCCAGCGCCGATAGATCCACAACCACTTCTCCCGCTTGCACTCGAGATGTGACGGCGATTGGATTGCAACCGCCCGATTCACCAAGGGAAGGGATATAAATCGCCGCAGCGCAATTCCGGCAGATTACGTTCTGACCTTCCTGACGATACCCTGCCCGGCCGCAAATCTGGCAAGCATCCAGCGCCGTGGCATAGTCGCCATTCTGCTTGTGAATCACCATAAAACGTATGACGTTGCCATGGACCTCCGCGGTATAAAAATGCAAGCTCGAATCGGTGAGTTCTGAAAGCGGGATGCGCACCTGGCCATTCTGTGCGACCAGTGTCTGCGCTGGCGAAGGCGCTGCCGCCGAACGCGCGTACACATACTCTGCTGCAAACGACAAAACAACCGCCACGCACAACACAGCCGCAGCGAAACTCCAACGCCGCTGTCGGCCAAATTCCCATTCCCGCATGCGCCGCTCCGCCGGATTCGCAGGCTCTGAGAGCGCAGGCTTTTTCGCGCTGAACCACTCGCGCAATACTACCAGCGCCGCGACTCCCAGAATTACGACGAAAAAGAAAACCTCGTTCCGCACAATCGGCCCGATCGTCGACATTTCTGTCTTGCTCGACGGAATCCACATAGCCTCGCTCAATTCGTGCACACCCGTAAGCAAAAGCTGAAACGCTACTACCATCAAAATCGCGCTGGTAGCTGCGAAAAATCGATGAAGAGGAATCCGCAAAGTACCTTGAAAAAAGAAGAGACCCACGGCCATGGCGATCGCAATTCCAAGTCCGGTGCCAATCCACACTTGCACGCCCGCGCTCGATAGCTCCACGGCGCGCAGGATTAAAACCAATTCCGCCCCCTCACGCACCACCATCAGAAATACAAAAAATCCGATGCCCCAGCCGGCGGCTCGCGTGGACTTTTGCGCATAGCTTTCCACGCGCTGCTCGATCTCTTTCTTCAAGTGGCGCGCAACATGATTCATCCACACAATCATGGTGACCACCAAAACTGCGGCGGCCAGCATCAACAAACCTTCAAAACCGTCTTCGCTGATGTGCCAGCGCTGTAGCAACAATGCAGCAGCAATGCTGGCAGCTGAGGCGAGCATCACCCCGCCCCAGACGTATGACGCCAGCGCGCGGCGCCCCGTACGATTCAGGTAAACGAGGACGATACCGACGACCAGCGCGGCTTCCACGCCTTCACGAAGTGCCACAAGAAGTGCAGATAGCATCAAAATCCCAGTTGTAAACGTGTTTCAACTAGCATTCCCAGTGTATCTCTGCGCAAACGCAATAGCAAGCAATTCCAGGCCCGCTCGACAGCGCTTAATTCGCTGTACAATATGTCTTTAGCCCAGCATTTCATACGTCGGTTCTTGCTAACGAACAGAGGGTTCGCCGCATCTGAATGCTTATGCCACCTGCACGCCGAGCGCGACTGTTCAAACTAGCCATCGCCTCCGCCTTGCTCCTTACAATTTCTGGGGTCGCTACACTGGCGGCGCAGCCGCAATCGCCGGCCGCGACCCAAGCTCAGGCGACGACAGCTCCGCAGCCGCAAGAGAAACGGCCTCAGCCCGCAGACTCTGCCTCGGGATCGCCGGACTCTGCCACCGCTTCGAAATCGCCGCCCATAAAAGCCGATCTAAAGAAAGCAAAGCAAGCCGAGAAACAAGGTCTTCGCGCACAAGAGAACGGCGATTGGCCAGCGGCTTACGAAGCCTATGTCGATGCGGTGAACTGGGCGCCTCACGATACGGATTATTTTGCGCAACGGGAAATAGCCAAGAGTCACGTTGTACAGATGAAAGCCGATCTCGCCGAACGCCACGCCATATCCGGGGAAATTCCGGCAGCCTTACGAATTTTGCGCGAAGCCCGCGAACTCGATCCCTCCAACAAAGTCATACGCGAACGGCTGATCGAACTGTCCGCCCTGGATCCGAGGCGCGAAAAAGAACTCGTTGCCGCCCCCGAACTTCAACACGAAATGCACCTGGAGCATTTGCCCGGCAAACAAAACTTCAAGCTGCGTGGCAAGACGCAAGCAGCCTATGAAGAAATCGCGCGGCGCTTCGGCGTGCAAGTAGCATTCGACGTGGACGTACGTTCCAGAGAGGTTCGTCTGGATGCAGACGACCTTGACTTCGCCACCGTGATGCGGCTTCTGGGTGAAGAAACTCACACTTTCTGGCGGCCATTGACCAAGCACCTCTTCTTCGTGGCCGACGACACACCGCAAAAGCGCAAAGACTACGATATTTCAATTGTGCGCACGGTCCTCTTTTCCGGAACAGAAACCAACGAACAGATGACCGAGATGTCTCACCTGGTCCGCGACGTTGCGGGCATCACCCGCAGCCAGCTTGACACCCAAAGCCGAACGCTCACTATGCGCGCCTCCCCGCAAGCCATTGCGCTGGCTAGTGGAGTGATCGAAGACCTCGATCATCCGGTGGGCGAACTCGTCCTGGAAATTGAAATACTGGAGATGGATCGCGATGCCGAGCGCCAGCTCGGCATCACTCCGCCCAATACCGCGAAGATTTATACCATCCCTTCCAACGCCGTCGCGGAAGCAGAGTCGGGCCTTCCTGGATTGATTTCTGTACTCACGCAAATCTTCGGAAGCTCCGCGCTCGGTGGACTCAATCCAACTCAGCTAGCTGGATTGCTGGGATCGGGCCAGGTAAATGTTGGTTCGCTGATTCCTCCATTGCTCGCCTTCGGTGGAGGAGCAACTACTTTTCTGTACACCCTGCCCGGCGCTGCCGCGAGTTTCTCGGATATGCTTTCACTGGTCCGTCACGGCCGGCGGATTTTGCTGCGCGCGGAAGATAATCAGCCTGCCACATTTTTCGTGGGCGAACGCTATCCAGTTTCGCTCGCTCAATATTCCAACAGCTTGGGAAGCGGTACTACGACCCCGTCCGGCGTCAGCATTCCTGGCCTGAGCTTCGGCAATTTGCCGGAAACAAATTACCCTACGGGTAACGGCCCTTCTTTCGTGACCTCGGCAGATGTAAACGCGGATAATTTTCAAGATCTCATCGTGGCCAACTCAACAGACAATACTCTGTCGATTCTTTTGGGCAATGGCGATGGCACCTTTCAAAATCCGCTCACGCCCGCGCCTGCCACCGGGGCCGGACCCGTTTCTATCGCGACCGGCACGTTTGACGCGAAGAACAACACGAATATCGATCTGGCGGTGGCCAACCAATTGGGAAATTCGCTCACCATTCTGCTCGGCAATGGCGACGGCACTTTCACTACAGCTTCCGGGTCGCCTATTAAAACCGGAAACCGCCCTACCTCCGTCGTTCCGGCTACACTAATCGCGGGGGGGCAAACTGACTTGATCGTGGCGAATCAGAAAGACAACACGATATCCGTCTTCATGGGAAACGGTGATGGCACATTCATGCCCGCCGTAAACTATCCGACGGGCAATGCGCCTACCGGGCTTACCGTCGCGGATTTCAATAATGACGGCAAGTTAGATCTAGCGGTCACCAATCAGAACGACAATACAGTATGGATTTACCTGGGGAATGGCGACGGCACCTTCGGTAAGCCCGTTAGCTTTGCTACCGGCCAAGCTCCGGTCTATGTGGCGTCGGCTGACTTTAACGGCGACAACATCCTGGATCTTGCGGTTGCAGACAATGGCGCCGCGACATCCACCAATGCGGGAGGCTCCGTCTCAATTTTACTGGGCAACGGCGATGGCACCTTCGGCAGCACGACGAATTTCCCGGCGGGAACTGGCCCCACATCGATCGCCATTGCGGATTACAACGTGGACGGCTTTGCAGACTTGGCGGTTACCGCGCAGTCTGACAATTCTGTGGCTTTGCTCCTCGGTCTTGGAGACGGAACATTTTCCCCGTTCTTCGAATTCCCCGTTCAAACGAATCCGCTTTCATCGGTCACCAATGTGTTTTCAACTTCCGGGCAGCCGGATCTGGCAGTCGCCAATGAGGGCTCCAATACCGTATCGGTGATCCTTAATTCCTCGGCATTTGCCAGTGGCGGTATCGGTACCACTACTCCCGGCACGCAATTTCCGAATGCCGAATATATCGACGTCGGCGTTAAGGTGAAAGCGACTCCGCGCATTCATCAGAACGACGAGGTTACGTTGCAGCTCGAATTCGACATCACTAGTCTCACCGGGACCATTCTGAACAACATACCGGTTATTTCAAACGAAGAAGTGCATCAGACCGTTCGGGTGAAAACGAATGAAACTGCGGCATTGGCGGGATTTCGCTCACCGCAGTATCAGAAGAGTCTGAATGGCCTGCCGTATTTGGGAGAGGTTCCCAGCGCGGGATTGTTAGGCGCTACAGAAGACGTTCAGAACCAGGACACCCAGGTGTTGATACTGGTCACGCCGCGAATGGTTGCGCTTTCTCCGCGGCGAGATCATGTTATCTATGCCGGGCGCGGCGCTCCGGAAGGTCCAGGCACGCAAGGCCCAACACGAGAGGAACGCCAGCTTCCGCCCGCGCTTCAGCCGCAAGCTCCGCAAGCACAGCCTCAGGTACAGCCTCAGCCGCCGCCGCAACCGCCGCAACCGCAGCCTCAACCGGAGCCGGAACCGGAGCCGCAGCCGGAACCATCCCAACAGCCTGAACAGCCGCAATAGACCAGGCGTCGGCCGGTAAGAGGCTTCCGGCAGATCTAAAATTAGAGTCGCTTCTAAGAAATTGCTTCGAGTACTACCACTGGCTGGTACGTGCGTGGAACTACCGGCTCGGCGATCGCCATCAATTCTCCCTGCTGATTAAAAACGCGGAGCCGCGCAGGCTTCCAACCTCCCGAATCTAATTCGGAGGGAGCTCCTTGCGCCGAAATCGTCTGGCCCGGCTGGATCTGAGCTAATGTCACGTTAAATTTGGCTCCGTGCCGAACGCGCTTTTCAACGATGGGAAGTATGGTCACACGAGGTAATTCCGGCAACAGACTCTCCAGACGAATTATGCGTTTGGCTAAACGGCCGGTCTTGGCATCCTCGTCGAGTTCGGAAAGCTTAGCGGCTTGATCCAGCGTGAATTCTCCAACTGCCGTGCGTGTGATTTCCGCCAGGTGCGCGCCGGAACCATGCCGTGCGCCGAGTTCGTGCGCCAGCGACCGAATGTAGGTGCCAGCTCCGCATTCCACCACAAAGCGCGCTAGCGACCCTTCCACGCTCGTCAGCCTGAACTCATGCACTTCCACTTCGACCGGCTCCAGCTTTACGGGCTTGTGTTTGCGGGCCAGTTCGTGCGCCGGGCGTCCATGAATCTTTTTTGCGGAAAAAGAAGGTGGAGTCTGCTTAATCTTCCCGACAAATTGCGCGGCGAAACCTGCAAGCTCTTCCGCATTCAACGCAGGCGCGGTATCCGGCCCCGTTGCTTCACCGTCTGCATCGTAGGTATCGGTGGAAAATCCAAACCGGACCGCGCAAGTATAGCGTTTTCGCCGTCCCCCATAGAACCGCGCAAGACGCGTGGCCCGGCCCAGCGCAAGCACCAGCACCCCCGTCGCAAGAGGGTCCAATGTCCCGAAATGCCCGATTCCTCGAAAACCTACCAGACGGCGGACTGCTTCCACTACGTCGTGCGAAGTTTTCGCGCGCGGCTTATCAACAACCAAGATTCCGTCGAATGGCAGTGCTTGTATTTCTCGAGGCATCGCGTTCACTCTTAATTCTGCAGTTCTCTTACTTAGGTAAGAAAAATGTCTTGGGTTCTATACAACTCCGAAGCATGTAGGAAAAACGCGCCCAGCCTGGAGGCGGTTTGGCGCGTCGCAGCCTACAAACTTTCTGAAGGTTTGGCCTTTTTCAAAAGCTGATCGATGTGCTGGCCATATTCTTCCGATTCATCCAGCAGAAATATCACTTCCGGAGCTCTCCGCAGACGTAGCCGTTCCACCAGCTCATGACGCACGTAGCCGGAAGCGGCCTTAAGTCCCGCCATCGTTTCTGCGCGCTCCGTGTCGTCTTCCGCAAGTTGCACAAACACACGCACGGTGCGCATGCCCGCTCCCAAGCGGACTTCCGTAACCATCACCGGGCCCGCCAGGCGCGGATCTTTCAGCTCACCGGCGAGCATTAAGCTCACTTCATTGCGAATTTCTTCTGCGATGCGTTCCGAACGATGTCCGCCGAGCATTATTCGCCGTCCTCAAAATAATCTATTTCATGCGAAACCAGATCGCGGCCCAGAAGCCGTTCCGACTCCGCCGCAATCGCTGCGAAAGACTCTTCCAGATGTCTGCTATCACCGGAAATGCTCACGACTCCCACTTTCGACCGTTGCCATAGCTCCTGGTGTTCTAGCTCGGCGACCGCCACATTGAAATGCGCGCGCAAACGGTCTTTGAGGCTGCGCAAGACTTGCCGCTTGTCTTTGAGTGACTGAGCGTCGGAGATATGTATTTCGAGAGTGAGGAGGCCGATTTGCATTTTCGCCCCCGTAGATTCAACCAGAACGGGCGAGTTGAAAATTACCTGAAAATAAATCCCTGCTTACGCGCTTTCCTGCCGTCCTGCGCGTTCCTGGCGCCGCGGACGCTCGCTGGGCGGTGGCATCTCGAGCGCGATGGTCTTTTCCATCTTGAAACATTCGAGAATGTCGCCCACTTTCACGTCCGAAAAATTCGACACGCCGATACCGCATTCAAAACCCTGGCGCACTTCGTTAGCATCTTCCTTGAAGCGTTTCAACGAGCTGATTCTGCCGGTGTAAATTACAACACTGTCGCGCAGAACGCGAACGTCCGCGTCGCGCTTCATGATGCCGTCCTGCACCGAACAACCTGCAATCGTGCCCACGCCCTTCACTTTGAACGTGTTGCGTACTTCCGCGCGGCCCAGATAGGTTTCCTTAATCACCGGCGCGAGCAATCCGGACATGGCCTTCTTCAATTCATCCTGCAATTCGTAAATGATGGCGTAGGGACGAATGTCCACGCCTTCGCGCTGGGCTAAATCCGCAGCCTTGCGCTCCGGCCTCACGTTAAAAGCCACGATCAGCGCGCCGGAGGTCGAGGCAAGCAGGACATCGCTCTCATTCACCGCTCCAACGCTCGCATGGATGACTTTTAGTTTCACCTGGTCGTTTGAAAGCTTCGGAAGCATTTCGTTCAGCACTTCCACCGAACCCTGCACGTCCGCTTTTACCACCACGGGCAGTTCCTTCACTTCGCCCACTTTCAACTGCTCGTGCAATTGATCGAGCGTCAAGCGGCCGCTGGCGGATTTTGCGAGCGTAGCTTCGCGCTGCTTACCCTGGCGGTATTCCACGATGTGGCGCGCTTTCGCTTCATCCGCCACCTGGAATTGATCGCCGGCTTCCGGCACGCTCTGCAAACCCAAAACTTCAACAGGCGTGGAGGGCCCGGCCTGCTTGATTGCGGCTCCGTGATCGTCAAACATGGCTCGAACTTTTCCGTAAACCGCGCCGACAATGAAGACATCGCCCACATGTAGAGTCCCGTTCTGAACGAGCATGGTCGCCACCGGGCCACGGCCTTTATCCACGCGCGATTCCAGTACCGTTCCGCTCGCCGGTACATCCGGATCAGCTTTCAATTCGCGAAGGTCGCCGACCAACAGAATCATCTCCAGCAATTTCGGGATGTTCGTCTTCATCTTGGCGGACACTTCCACCATTACCGTGTCGCCACCCCATTCCTCCGGCATCAACCCCTTGTCAGAAAGCTGCCGCTTCACGCGTTCGGCCTGAGCGTCGGGCTTGTCGATCTTGTTGATGGCCACCACGATCGGAACGCCCGCAGCGCGCGCATGCGAAATGGCTTCTTCCGTTTGCGGCATGATGCCGTCGTCCGCTCCCACCACCAGCACAACGACGTCCGTTACTTTCGCACCGCGTGCGCGCATGCGCGTGAAAGCCTCGTGGCCTGGCGTATCGATGAACACGATACGCTTGCCTTGCACATGCGCTTCATACGCTCCGATGTGCTGCGTGATCCCGCCGGCCTCGCCCCCTGCTACGTCCGCCTCCCGAATTGCATCGAGCAGGCTCGTCTTGCCATGATCGACGTGGCCCATCACGGTTACCACGGGCGCGCGCGACACTTCATTGCCGGTGCGCTCTTCTTTGATTTTCTCTTCTTGAACGACTTGCTCTTCGAACGTAACAACCTGGACAATTCCGTTGAACGCTTCCGCCAAACTTGTGGCCGTCGGCACATCCAGCGCCTGGTTGATGCTGGCGAAAACGCCGCGGTCCAGCAGTGTCTTCAACAAATCCTTGGCGCGAATATCCAGCTTCTCCGCCAACTCACGGACAGTAATTCCTTCCGTCACGGTAACTGCGCGCGGTTCTCTTTGAACTGGCGCAACCGGCTCGACCTGCGTCGAACGACCCGGGCCTGCTCCTGCGCGAGGTCGTACGGGATGGAGTTTGCGCTCCCCTTCCGCGTAACGCTTCTCGATGAGCGGACGTCCGCGCGATGCAGGAGGCTTGCGCGCGTATAAAGGCTTGCCTGGCTCGGCTTTCGGAATGCCTGCGCCGGGTCTTTGGGCTCCGACGGGGCCTTGGCCCGGACGTCCTCCACCACCGCTACTTGGGCGTTGTGGGAAACGTGAGGCTGGTCCACCGGGACGTGGTGCACCAGGCCGTCCTTGTCCCGGAGCGCTTCCAGGACGGGCTTGCCCCGGAACTGAGGGTCGAAATCCCTGCGACGGGCGGCCTTGGCCTGCTCCCGAAGGAGCGCCAGAACTTGCTGGATAGCGTTGACCCGAGGGCGTTGCGCCGGTAGGCCTATACGCCCCAGGCGCTGCGGCCGGACGATGAGCTGGCGGTGCGCCAGTGTGTCCAGAAGTGCCGCCAGACGCTGCAGGTCGCGCAGCCGAAGGAGCTGGAGAGCCGGCCGTGGGTGCCACACCAGGCCGCACTGGACGAGTTGCTGGTGCTGCGCCGGCAGGTGCAACTCCGGGTTTGGCCGCAGCAGGTGTTGCTTTCGTTGCTGGATGAGCGGTAGTCGGCGCACTAGTTGGCGCGCCAGCAGTGGCTGGCCGCGCTGGAGCTCCCGTTGGCGCAACGGCAGCCGGACGAGCGGCAGCGGATGGAGCAGCAGCAGGTGCCGCAGGCGCTGGCCGTGCAGCCGTGGGTTGCGCCGCCACAGCCGGTCGCGACGGTTTCGATTTCGCCGCAACAGCCTTGGTCTTCTCTGCTTCAGCCGCAGCTTCCTGCGCCGCCAAGCCTAGAAAATGTTTCCGCACCAACTCGGCGTGAGAATTATCGATCGAGCTTGAGTGCGTCTTCTTTTCGGTGACGCCAATTTCGGGCAAATACTCGATCAGGACTTTCGCCTTAATCTCGAGTTCCCTGGCGAGCTCGTTTATTCGGACTTGATTAGAATCTGCCATCAGCCTCTTTCGTCACAATTCTTTGTCATCGACTTCGGTACGTTATTTCTCTACGTTTTCTTCCGAGCCTTCCGTTTCTTCGCCACCTTCCATAGAATGGCGTCGTGTTTCTTCGCCCGGCAATTCTCGCGTGTCCGCGCCGCTGGGAGAATCCAGCGGTTCCACGTCGCGCACGTTCGTCATATCCGAAGTTTCAGAGGCTTCGCCCTTCTCCGGCGAATCAGGCAACTGAGAATTCTCCCCGGTTTCCGCTTCCTCCGAAATTTCCGGCGCTTCACCAACTTCAGGCGCTTCCGATGGGGGGCCCTCTTCGGGAGTCTCTTGCACTTCGCCAGGACCCTCGGGCTTCTCCGCACTCGGCGCCGTGCCTTCCCCGCCAGCTTCCAGAGCGGCCTCAGCGGTTTGTTCCGGTGCAGCCAAAGCCAGCGCTTCAAGCGCCTCGAAGTACGCCGCAACAGATTGGTGAATCTTCTCCACCATTTTCTCGCCGATTCCGGGAATTTCCACCAACTGCTCGGGAGTCATATCAGCGAGCTTCTCCACAGAAGTGATCCCCGCAACTTCGAGTTTCTCAATGGTCTTGGGTCCGACTCCCTTCAGCTCGCTGAGCGGCGTGCCCGGGGCCGTCAATGCGGCCATCTGCGCTTCGATCTCCCGGCGCTTCTCTTCCTCGCTCTTGATGTCGATATTCCAGCCAATCAACTTGCTGGCGAGCCTGACGTTCTGCCCCTTCTTGCCGATAGCGAGAGAGAGCTGTGTATCCTCGACGATCACTTCCAATCTTTTTTCTTCCGGATCGACAACCTGCACGCGCGTAACCTTGGCCGGGCTTAACGCTTTCTGTGCGAACGCGATGGTCTCTTCGTTGTACGGAATAATATCGATCTTCTCTCCACGCAATTCGCGAATGATGGACTGAACGCGCATGCCCTTCATGCCCACGCAAGCGCCCACCGGGTCCACGTCCTTATCGCGGCTCTCCACTGCAATCTTCGTGCGCTCACCGGCTTCGCGCGCCACGGCCCGTATCTGTACCGTGCCGTCATAAATTTCCGGCACTTCCATTTCGAACAGCCTTTGTACCAGAGCCGGATCAGCGCGCGACACAACCACCTGCGGCCCCTTCGCGGCACGCTCCACTGCGCGAATCGTCACGCGCAGGCGGTCTCCTACGTTGTAAGCCTCCAGCCTTGATTGCTCCCGCTTCGGCAAACGCGCTTCCGTTCGCCCCAGGTCCACGATGATGTCCGGACCTTCCATGCGCTTTACCACGCTGTTAATCAGCTCGCCGACTCGTGTGTGAAACTCGTTATAAATCGTGTCGCGTTCAGCCTCGCGCACTTTCTGCAAAATCACTTGCTTGGCTGTTTGCGCCGCGATGCGTCCCAGCACGTCTGTGGGTTTCGCTTCGATCACTTCGCCGCCCACTTCAATCTCAGGCTGGCGCTTTTTGGCATCGCCGAGGGAAATCTCACGCAGCGGATCGGTAACTTCCTCGACTACCGTGTGGACTGAATACACGTCCACCTGGCCGGATTCTGGATTGAACTTCGAGCGGATATCCTCCTCGGTGCGATAATATTTCCGCGCCGCCACCACCATCGCGTCCTCAATCGCCGCGACGATGATCTCCGGTTCAATGTGTTTTTCCCGGCTGATCTGCTCGATTGTCTGGTACAGCAGACTCGCCATTTGCGTTTCTCCAGGACAACATTCCTACAAAGTTTAGATGCGTCTAGCGCGTCAAAAATCTCGCTCGCTGCTGAGCCGCTTTGCAAATTCCTATAGCTCAACGACCAGATTCGCTTTCTTGATTCCACTGAACGGTACGGCCAGCTCGCGATCCCGCACCTTGAGCTTCACCATTCCGTCCGCATAGCCCGCCAAGCGCCCTTCGAAATAATTCTGGTTCTCGATCGGTTCGGTCACCCAAACCTTGGCCAGCCGCCCGACAAACCGCTCGTAATCCGTGGGCTTAATCAACTTGCGATCCAGCCCCGGCGAACTAACCTCCAGAACGTAGCTCGGTCCCGGTATCAAGTCCTCTACGTCCAGAATCACGCTCAGTTGCTCGCTCACCCGCTCGCAGTCCTTATGGGTGATACCGAGCTCCTCCGGGTTCTGCGGGCCTGGCAAACGGTCAATATAGACCCGCAAAAGCCTCTGTTTGCCGATCTTCCATTCTACGTCGAAAATCTCGAGGCCCAGCGAACCCGCTACCCTCTCCGCCGCCTCTCGAACCTTTTCCAATTGCATTCAATTCAACCGGCCGGCCAAGAACCCCATCCTTCAGGCGCCGACACCATTAGCTTCTAGCCCACGCTCACAGACAGTCCGGCCAGGCGCTATTTCCTTGCGCCAACAAAAAAGTGGGCTCGCGCCCACTCGGACATGCGACCGTTCTAGAAGCACTCCAGTATAATTTCCCAGCCTGGAAAAGGCAAGGCCGCCCTAATCCGGCCTAATCCGGCCGAAAAACGAATTCCGGCCGACTTTCAGCGACCGGCGAGACCGCGATTCGAAATTTTCACTAAACCAAGTAGACAACCCTCCCTGCCACCTGTTGCCTTACCGAAGATCCCCGTTATCAAATACTTACCCGATACTTGGCTTATGCCTTAAGGTGTTATATATGAGCCACCCAAAGATTCCCGGAGATACGTAAGGAGATCTTCTATGTCGTTATGCCCATCCATTCGGGCCGCGATCGTCGCAGCGATTGTCATTATGGCTATGCCAGGAACTGTTCTGCGTTCGCAGCAAACCATGGATGCGATCAACCTCGATCGGTCACGAGGGATTTTGCGCGATGCCTACGAGAACGTTAAGAAACACTATTACGACCCGAAGTATCACGGCCTAGACATCGATGCTCGTTATCACGAGTTCGACGCCAAGATTCAGAAGGCTTCCTCGCTCAGCCAAGCGTTCGGACTCGTAGCCGGTTTTCTGGACGGCTTAAACGATTCGCATACCTTCTTCGAGCCGCCCTCGCGCCCATACCGGGTTGACTATGGCTATCGCATGCAAATCTTCGGTGAGGATTGCTTTATCACCAGAGTCCGCCCTGGCACAGATGCCGAATCCAAAGTACATCCTGGTGATCAAGTGCTCGGCTATAACAACTTCGCGGTGAACCGCGGGGACCTGTGGAAGATGAGCTATTATTTCGACTCTCTGTCGCCTCAAAAAGCTTCGATTCTGGCTCTGCGAGATCCTCACGAGAAGAACGCAAGATCACCGTGGATGCGAAATATCGCGAACTCAAAAAAGTTTTGGACTTTACGGGCCAAGGCGGAGCCTGGGACATCTGGCAGTATATTCGGGACGAGCAAAACCAGGACCATTTAGTTCGCGAGCGGTATGTCGAAATGGGCGACGTGATTATCTGGAAGATGCCGGAGTTTGAGCTTGATGACTCCGCAGTGGACCACATGTTTGGGATCGTGCGAAAGCACAAGGCGCTGGTATTGGATCTCCGCGGTAATCCTGGCGGTGCGGTCGTTACGCTCGAACACATGCTGGGCAACGTGTTCGATCACGACGTTAAAGTCGGCGATCGAGTCGGCAGAAAAGATCTAAAACCGGAAAACGCGAAAACGCGCGGTAGCAATGCGTTTTCCGGCAAATTAATCGTTTTGGTGGACAGCGGCTCGGCTTCCGCAGCCGAACTCTTTCCACGAGTCATTCAGATCGAGAAGCGCGGCACCGTGGTGGGAGACCGCACCATGGGTGCAGTAATGGAAGCCCGGGGCTATAGCGGTTCCCAAGGAGCGGACACCAAGATCTTCTATGGATTTTCTGTCACGGAAGCCGATCTAATCATGAAAGATGGAAAAAGTCTCGAACACGTTGGGGTCACACCCGACGAAATTGTGATCCCTACGGCCCAAGATCTCGCAACCGGTCGCGATCCTGCTCTCACACGCGCAGCGGAACTCGCGGGCCTGAATCTGGAGCCCGCAGCGGCTGGAAAAATGTTTCCGTTCGAGTGGTTGCCAAACTAACTGCAAGCACTTCGCCCTCATCGCTAGGAGAGCCGGCAAAAGCAAAAAGGCCTCGTTGCGCTTCGCGCTACGAGGCCTTTCGGTTGAATAGCCCAAAACTAGTGAGGAGCTGGTTGCTGTTGCGCCGGCGCTTGCGGTTTCGGCGCCGTTGACCTCGGAGTGGACGGTCGTGCGGCTGCGGCGTTCTTCACGGGATAGCTCTGATCGTAAAGCTTGATGATGTCTTGCGTGACGTCCACTGTATTGGCAGCGTAAATCACTGGAGTATTCTGTGCCGAAGTATCCAGCACTACGCTGTACCCATTCTCCTTCGAATACTTGTCGAGAATGTCGATCATCTTCCGTCCGATGCGGTCCACGATTTCGCGCTCGGCTTCGTTAAAATCATCCTGCGAATCCTGCTGCTTGCGCTGATAAGTGCGCGTCAACTGATCGCCTTCGCGCGCCAGCCGCGCCTTCTCTTCGTCGCTCAGCGTATTAGACGTGGTCCGCAAACGCGTCTGTAAATCCTCAATTTGCTTGCGCAGATTGTCCAGCTCCGTCTGCCGCGGCGCAAACTGCGATTGCAACTCGTTCGCAGCTTGTTTGCCCTCCGCCGTGCTCTGTATCGCTACCTGCACACTAATCACACCGACTTTTGCGGGGGCGGCGCCACTGGATTGCGCCCAAACCCCAGGCACAAGCAGCAGCGCTGCGAGGGCCGGAATTCCAAATCGAATCTTCATTCTCACTCCTTGTTCGAATATTTCGCTTTACGCAAACCACGAATTATAGCCGTCCTCGCAGAAACAGGTCAATCGGATTTCCTATCTGCGCTCGTTACTTCGGATGCCCCCACACGCAGGTAGGTTGGCCCCTTCCCTGCAGCTCTAAAACGATGCAGGTCTAGTGCGGAAGGGGAACCAACAAAACGCGGTTATTGCTCTGATCCACCAGAACGCCTAAGTTCATCTTCAAATCGATGGCTATCGCGTTGGGCCCCACAATTACCGCGGAAGGCTCGACCAGACCTCCTATGCCCAGCACGTCCCGGACTTTCGGGCCAGCGCAAGTTGACGGAGCATTTAGTAGCGGAGGACATACGTAGCTGACAATCGAAATGGTATTGCTTCCTGCATTATCGGTCGCCAAGGTACTGGTCTGATAGTTGTAGTCCAATGAAGTGGGGTCAATGCCTACCCTGAACGGCGTGGCGATGAAAGTATTCGGATCGATAATGTCCACATTATTGACCACGCTATCGGTTACCAGAAAATCCTGATTTACCGGATCGAACACAACTCCCGTCGGCAGCTGGAAAAAATTCGAAATGCCTTTTACCACCGAAGCTGTATCGGTGTTGAGCAAATCGACGGTGCTCGATGAAGTGCCGTCTGTGGAAGACGCGGTAGCAACAGCAGCGAAGTTATTGGTTGTGGTTAACCCCGGTACAGGCGGTGAGGCTATCACGGGTGCCATCGCAATCGCTTCGGGGAACTGGTCCACCGTGACGGTCGCGCCCAAGGTCCCGATTGTGCCGGTGGTTGGCAGAGTAACAAAACTAACATCGCCGGGGTTGCCGCTGCCCGTGCTTGGGTTTATGCCCGGGTTCGTGTCCGCAATGCCGGCGGTGCCGGTATCAGAATTTGTCCCCACTCCTGCGGGTTGAACGCATGGCGCGCAGGAGATTGTGGTGGGCGATGCGAAAGTGCCGTTGTTCCCCACCTCGTCAAGGATTGTCACGTTGTTGCTTCCGTTATTTGCCACCACCGCGAGGCCCAATCGCGCGATCACCGAGACTCCCTCCGGATTGGATCCCACCGGCATCGTCGGTTCGGTCAGAATGGGCATTCCCGTGATCAGATTTAGAATCGATACAGTGTTGTCCGAGAAGTTCGTCACGACTGCTTGATCGAGATCCTGATCGATCGCTACTGCTATAGGCGTATTTCCAACTGGAACAGCCTGAATCATCGTCAGTTCGGTAGTGTTCGACCATTGGCCGCCGTTCTGTACGTAAACAATATAGTTGCGCGCGTTCGTCAGCAGGGACGCGGGAACCGTGGCGATGATTTGTCGGTTGCTCACAACGGTTACGTCGCCTGACGGCAGCGGCGTACCATCCAGCACCACTTGTGCGGATCCCGTAAATCCAATTCCATTGATCGTCAACGTCAGGCCGGTTGGGGGATTAGTTACAAACGCCACAGCGGGACTCGACTCTACGATCTGCAATGTCCGGAATTGCCCGGGAGTCCCCAGCGGAACAACCGAAACTGTATTGTTCCCTTGGTTCACCACATAAGCCAGGTTCGTTACCGCATCGATAGCTACCGCTTGCGGCGTATCGAGACCGCTGACGGTTTGCAATACGTTGCTGTTTTCCATATCCACAATCGCCGCTGTATTAGCCAGACTGTTAACCGCGATACCTACGTTCGACAGCGGATTGATTGCCGATGCGACGAAACCCGGCTGATCAATGGCCGTCCCGTTCAGCAAAAATGGAACGTTGCTCACCGTGTTGTCGAGCAAGCTGTAGGTCGTGAGGGTGTCATTGTTCGAAGCGCTGCTATTGGGGTCGGTCAGAAGGGCTTGATGTGTTTGACTGTTAAGGCCTACTCCCTGGTTGGATGTCGAGACGGTCAGATCGCCAATCACTACCGGAGGCCGGCCAACATCTCCCGGACTTGGATCGCGCCCAAGATCCACGATATTGATTGTTCCGGATCCGCCCGGAGTCACAAGTGCCCAGTTTAATCGAGGATCGATTGCCACCGATGGCGTAGGTCCTGTTCCATAAGGAGTCAAACTGCCGCCAATTTGTTGCACCAGTACAGGCGCGCCGCTGGAAAGGTCCAGGATCCAAGCTGTGTTGGTTAGTTGCTGGGTCACGATCGCGCGATGCGTCAGCGGATTGATCCCAATGGAGTAAGGCAAGGCCACCGTGTTGGGCGGGACGGAAGTGTCCGGCAGTGTCAGCGTGGTTATCGCCAGCGTAGTCAGATTAATCGCCGTCACGCTATTTCCGCCATTCGCTTCCGTACCACTGTTCGCCACCACCGCGAGGTGCTGAGGCAACTGATCGTCGATAGCCACACTCGTTGGACTTGGACCCGGAGTGCACGGCGTGGTACAGAGACTAACCGGCGAGCCTGCCACTTGTGTATTCGTAGCCAGATTAATGATGCTGACGTTGTTCGATCCGGTGTTCGCTACCACCGCAAGACCCAACGCCGGATCAATCGCGATCGCCGAAGGAGTCATTCCTACTGTGATCGACGTGCTCGGCGCTGAGGGAAACGACGTCGGCTCCACGCCGATGTTTAAGCCGGAGATACCCGGATTCGGCGGCACCACATCTGTGTTTTCCACCACCACCGGGTAGAGTCCCGGGGGGCCCCAATCAGCAGCCGGAATCGTAATCTGCAGTACGCGCGTGTTTCCTCCGGCGCTCTGGCTCACCTGTTGCGCATTAAATAAAACTTCCGTGGACGGCGAAAAATATCCGCCGGTAAGCGTCAGACCTACGTTCGCGGAGTTTCCGACGAAGCTATCGGGCGTGGAAGCCACCAGTGCCGGACGAGATGGATTTACCGTGAGCGGGACCGGAAGGGAAAGATCTCCATTCTGCCGTTGCACCAAGATTTGAACGGACCCCATGGTAGTTAACTGGGCTGACGGGATCGTGGCGCGCAACAGCGAAGTCGTCAGGAAAATCGTCGGAACTGGAACTCCGTTCGCCAGTACCGTGCTGGTGGACAAGAAATTTTGCCCGTTTAAGTAAATATCCTGCTGCACCGAGCCTTCCTGCGCCGTAGTCGGCGCGATTGAACTGAGCGTAGGATCGCTTCCCGCTGCAATCGTCACGCTTGCCGTCGCAGACTGCGAGGTGTCCGCCGCCGAGGTTGCCGTGATCGTAACAGCGCCCGGTGAAACCAGGGGAGCAAAATAAGTCCCCGCAGGCTGGTTCGTGCACAAGTTCTGCGTATCGTTACTGCTCGGGCAGATGATTCCGATGGTCGAATTGCCACCCACTACGGTCATGCTGTCAGCCGTCACGCTCCAGGTGACAGCCGAATTCGAGGAGCCGCTCACGGTCGAACTGAATTGAAGCTTTTCTCCAGGAGCGATGGTAGCTGTCTTCGGTTCAATGGAAACGCGCACGCCAGTTCCGACCACGACATAACTGAGCCCGTATATATCTGTATTCACGGTACTCTGCGCTGCAACCACAAAAACGCTGGGGGCCGGCGTCGGTGGTGCCGCGTAAAGGCCCGTCGAGCTTAAGGTTCCAAAGCCCGTCAGCAGACCGCAATTTACCGGTATCGGGTGCGTAACGGTGGTATTTGTAGGAGGAAGACAAATAAACCAATTTACAGTGGATGTCGACGTTCCGGTTACCGTAGCTGAGAATGGTTGCTGGCCGCTAATCAGCACCGTCTGCGGTGAGGCCGCCGTTCCAGTCGGAGTCACCGTAACGCCGACCGGCGTGGAGTTGCCGCCGCATCCCGCCACCCAGGCGGCTAGAACGATTGCCGCGCCTATTTGCCAAACTCTCATCCTAATCCTCCGGCGTTCCCCACGCCCTGATCTTCACGCGCCTCAAATTGGTTATTGGCGCGCCATGCCGACATGATTGAAAATGAAATGTCATCTCAGAAAGTCTTTCCCACCGTGAATCGGAAGGTTTGTTTCGGTTCGATCAAGCCGGCCGGAATGTGCTGCTGCTGAATCGTAAGGTCGTTCAACAATTGCGGGGCAATCTGCGTCTGCAGGACACCGGGAGGTAGCGTGTTCTTCACCGCATCACTGAGATAATAAGCGCCCTCCGGCGCAACGATGGTCCCCGTCAGGCGCAGATAGTTATAAGCATAGTAAACGCGAAACGGCGCGTTCACGATCGGCAGTATCACCTGCAACTCGATGCCCGCAGACGTTCGCGGATAAAAATTCGTACCGTTTACGATCGGCAAATCTTTCGTGACATGTACGTTCGGGAAATCCGGATTCGGATACTGTTCCTGGAAGAGCGACACCGCCGCAGGATTTAACGACAACTGCGACTGTCGAAGAATTCCATTCAAACCCAGATCGTTGAAGAACACCAGCGTCACAGGTCCCGCGATGGGAATTCGATACTCCAGGTTCACCACATTCTGATAATCGCCGCCGGGTCGCGTGGGAATGAATTCCAACAACGGAACTGTAATTTGTTGCAGCACGGGACTTCCGGTTGAACCAATTTTTCTGGGGTCGAAATAATCAACCGGCGCGCTAGTCGAAAACGGAATAGCCACGAAAGGAGAGATGGTGTAGAAGTTGAATCCCCGGACGTCCTGCTCTCCACCCAGATAAAAACGATTGTAGGGAGGAATATCTTTTCCGCCGTAGCCAGAGATCATGGCGGTCTGATATTTAATACCGATCACGTTGCGGCGCTTGTTGACCTGGTGAAAGTAGGTGGTTGAAAACGTGTTGCTTATGGTATTCACGTTGCCGCCCAACGGGCCGCCCTCCAGCGACACACCGTAATAAAAACTTTTTCCGTGCGTTGGATTTTGCGGATTATTCACCGTGCTATAACTGATCGTGGGCGTCACCTTACTCGAATGAATCCCATTCAGCGCCGACGGCCCGGCCAAGCTGGTGAATTGAATGCTATCGAACAACAATTGCGCCGACTGGCTGAAGGTGGTGATGTTCGTACTCGAGAATCCATACGTCAGACCCACACGCGCGAAAGAGAATCTTCGCAGCGGCGAACTTACGAACAGCGTGAATCCTTTGGTGTCCGTGTTGTAATTTTCCTGCAACGCGGGGTTCAACGCGATTTGCTGCCCTAACAAAAGTCCGTACTGCTTGGCCTGGTTGAAATCGTACTTGTTGGCGAAAATCGTGAATCCGGTGGTAATCGGCCGGTCAAAAAGAAATGGCTCGGTAAATCCGAAGGTGTAGCCGCGTTGGAAATCGCCCAACTGCGCGGACAAGGTCAGCGTTTCGCCCAGTCCAAGAAAATTATTCGTTTGGTAGGAGGCGCTCACGAACGTGCCGGCGATGCCGCTTACGCCGCCCGAAAAGCTGATCGACTGCTTCCCTTTTTCCTTCACCTTCAATTTAATATCGACCGTTCCGGCTTTCACGTTGCGCTTCAGCTCCGCATTCTCCGGCTTAATCACATCGAAATAGCCTAGTTGATTCAACCGCAATATGCTGAGTTCCCACAGGCGATTGTTGTAAACCTGTCCTTCATCGAGCAGGATTTCGCGGCGTATCACTTTGTCGCGCGTGGTAGTGTTTCCGGAAAATTCAATGCGCCGCACAAAGAATTGCTTCTGCTGATCGAACTCCATGGTCAAATTCACTACCTTCTTCTTGTCGTCGATGTCGGTAAGCGGCTCTGCGACAAAATCGATATATCCATATTCCCCGTAAAGTTTCTTGTAGTTGTCCAGCGCCTTGCGGATTTTCTCGGCAGAAAAAATCTCCCCTTCTTTTATGGGAAACACGCGAGCCAGGAGCTCGGACTTGAAAACGAGCCCCACTTCCGGATCGCTGCTGCGAAACTTCAGCGCCCCCATGCGGTACTGCTCGCCTTCTTCGATCGGAACCGTAATGTCCACCCGCTTCCCATGCTTGGACCCCAATACTGGCCACGGCCCCTTGATGCCGCTGCGATCTTCGTCATGCGTGTTCAGAATCGGATCGCCCACCGTGGCCTTGAAATAACCGTGGTCGCGATACAGTCCGCGAATTCCTACTTCCAGGTCTTCGTCGAGTTTCTGGCGGTCGAAAGTCTTGTCCATCACCGGAATGTTCGTTATGTAAAGCGGAATTGCATACGGCCGATCATGGCGCATCGCGCGCAGGAGTTTTCCGTCGGAAAAAACTTTATTCCCCGTGAAGGTGACCGTTCCGACTTTAACCTTCGGCCCTTCGTCAATATTGAACACGAGCTTCACAGCATTGGTCGCCGCGATGCGCTCATAGGTCGGCTTCACGGTCGCAAATTGACGCCCGTGTTCGGCCAACAGTTCCTTGATCACCACTTCCGCGTGCTTGATTTTCGTCGGATCGAATTGGCCTTCCACCGAAAGGCCCACTTTCTTATCCTTGAACGCATCGAGAATATCCGATTCGGTGATCGATTTGTTTCCCTTGTACTCGATCCTTCGAATAATCGGCCGCTCTTTCAAATAGAAAACCACGATTTTGCCGTCTGGCTGATCCGGGCTGTCTTCCACTTCCAGCCGCACATCCTCGAAGAATTGCGTGTTCCAAAGCGCTTGGAAATCGCGGCGCACCGCTTCCTCGCTATAAGGGTCCCCTGGACGCGAAAAAATCCGCGCGCGCAAAGTATCCGACTGGATGCGGCGATTCCCAATGAATTCGATTCGCTGAATCACATACTGCCGGCCGCTAGGTCCCTGCGTTTGCTGACCCCAAAGAGGATACGCGTACGCCACGATGCACAAGCACACAACCACAGGAATTTGAAACAGACGCACAAAATTTTTCGTGCTCGCGGCCTCGGTCAAGGCCGCAGATTCCCGCCCAAGATTATGTGCTCCCCCGCCGGAACCGCTCCCGTCCGGCTTGCGCGTAGGATTCTTAGTGGGCCACTGGGGTTGCTTCAACT
>DATNLR010000004.1:0-2704 GCA_035602755.1 Binatus sp. (SeqCode)
AGGGATAACCGGCTTCACGAGTCTTACTTTGGAGAGATGACATGAAAACAGCGATATCGAAACTAATTGTAGCGGCAGCAATGTTGGGAGCGCTCGGATGGATAAGTGCAAGCAACGCGCGTGTCGTTGCGAGCACGGCGATCGCCCAAGGCGCGGCGAAATCTCAAGAAGTCGTGGTCAAGATCGACAACTTTAGCTACATGCCGCATGACCTAACCGTCGTGGCGGGAACCACAATAATATGGGTCAACAACGATGATATCCCGCACACAGTCGTGAGCACGACCGACGTGTTCAAATCGAGGGCTCTGGACACCGACGACAAGTTCTCGTTTAAATTCGATAAGCCCGGGACCTACGAGTATTTCTGTTCAATTCATCCGAAGATGACAGCGAAAGTTATCGTCCAGTAACAGATTTAAAGGAATGCGTGGGGTTTCAGTGAGTCAACCGAGCAGTCAGGAGGATTGCGGTGGCGGCTAACTTCCAGCTTGTTCGGAACACGTTGGGGGTGAGAGCTCGCAGCGGAGAAGCAACAAGCGGTTTGCCTGATCTTAAGGCCGACGTCGGTCCTTAGCGTTGCTCTTCCTGCATCCCCTCAAATACCGGGGCAGTCACCCTGCTTGACACAGCCTGCCCCGGCCCCTTCGAGTGAGCTTCGTCTGAGCAGAAGGTCGAAAGCGTGTTGTTCCAGGTGGGCAGACGAGCGAATTAGCCGACCTAACTACACTATTCGCCGTCGGGTGCGCTCTCTAGTTGTAAACAGGGGGCACTTAGGTTCCTGGGCCGCAAAGAAGTTTCCGGGAATAAAAGGAATGTCCCCCCGGTCTGTACAGTTGAGAGTCTAAAGCGGCGCATGCCGAACGCTATACAAGCAGTTGGGAACGCCGGGCGCTTTGAAGAGGTTGTGCTTCCGCACCTTGATGCGGCCTACAATCTGGCGCGCTGGCTCGTCCGCAACACCCATGATGCGGAAGACGTCGTGCAGGAGGCGTGCCTGCGCGCTTTTCGATTCTTCGGCGGCTTTCAGGGCGGCGATCCGCGTGCCTGGCTGCTAAAAATTGTGCGCAATACAAGCTACTCTTTTCTGGAGAAGAACCGCCCGGTGGCCTTGGCGGAGGAATTTGACGAACAGGTTCATGTGCGAGACGTTCCCACTTTTGATGCCGAGGCGATTATGGTGCGAGATGTTGAAAGCCGCATGCTGCGTGAGTCACTGGAAGAACTACCAGTGAATTTTCGCGAAGTACTCGTGCTGCGCGAACTTGAAGGATTTTCGTACAAGGAGATTGCAGAGATGATTGGCGTTCCCATAGGCACTGTCATGTCGAGTTTGGCTAGAGGGCGCGACCGTTTGCGCGAATCTCTGCTCCGCGCGCGGGCGAAGGAGGGCACGCGTGGTCTGTGACGATAATTCCCGCCTGCTCCACGGCTATCTCGATGGAGAGTTAGATTTAGTCCGAAGCCTCGAGATCGAACAACACCTCAGGGCTTGCCCCGATTGTGCGCAGCAGCTTTGGAGTCAGCAGACGCTTCGCAAGGCATTTCGCTCTTCTAATTTGTATGAACGCGCACCGAGCGGCCTTGCCGTGCGAATCCGTGCGTCCATTTCACAGGAGGCCGCGCGAGAGGCTGGAGCGGCGTTGCAGTCAAAACCCATTTCCATGTTGTTGCCTCGACGGAAGGTATGGAATTGGCTGGCTGTTGCGGCAGCGATCCTCCTCGCGGCGCTGTTGACGTGGCGGGCGCTTCCGGGAGGACGTGGCAATTCCGACTTGGTCGCTCGGGAGATCGTCGCCAGCCACATTCGTTCGCTGCAGCCCGGTCATCTGTTCGACGTCCAATCCACGGATCAGCACACCGTGAAACCGTGGTTCAATGGCAAGCTCGATTTCTCGCCGCCCGTTCGCGACTTAACGGAAGAAGGATTCCCTCTGGTCGGTGGTCGCCTCGATTACATTGATCATCGAGCCGTTGCAGCGTTGGTGTATCAGCGCCGCCAGCATCTTATTAACGTCTTTATATGGCCGGCGGACAAACAGACCGACAATAATCTACATTCGGAATCTAGCCAGGGCTACAACATGGTGGTCTGGGAGCGCGACGGCATGTACCTATGCGCTGTTTCCGATCTAAGTACCGGCGAGCTTCAGCAGTTCGCGCAGCTTATAGAAAAATGACGATTCATCTTTCACCAACTTAATTTCCGAGCGTGAGCCACGCTGGGTTTCTCTAAGGACGATTCTTCATAATTGCTAGCGGTCGCAGTGTTCCTCCAGATCTCTCCTGCATTTCGCATAAAGCCTTCGTTAAAAAACAGCCAGACATTTTTAATGGATGCCGTTCGATCCATTCGCACAAAACGCGCGGATTAATTGACATTCTCTAACAAGCGTTTGACAAATCGTTTACATTCTCCCGCCGCGCTCAATCGTCTTATACGTGACGGCACAAGTTGAAAGCACAAAGAGAAGAAGCAAAAAGAAATCGGTGCATCAGCCGGGCCGCAACACGAAAAAAAGGAGCTGTTATGAAGGGACTTACTACCGTGAGGAATTTTGTCACTGTCGCTTTATTGCTTGCGTTTTTGATCGTCCTGCCTGCTGCACGCGCGGATGAGGCGAATCAGGCTATCAAAGTCACATTTGATCGGCCCGTTCAAATCCCAGGACGTGTCCTGCCTGCGGGGACTTACTGGTTTGCT
>DATNLR010000005.1:0-29419 GCA_035602755.1 Binatus sp. (SeqCode)
CCTAAACGCTCCGCCCTCCGGGCTCCGCAGGGCTCCGCTCCAGTCCAAGCCAACAAATCGAAAAAAACCAGGATGTCGCAGGTCGAGCCCAACGCGAATCGTCGCTCCTAGGGCTTCTGGACGCGAAATTTCTTGAAAAAATCCGCAGACACGGAAAAAGAGAGCAAGGAGAAACAAAACGCAAAACACAAAAAGGGGACATTTCTAATCAGGTAAGAAAGGGGACATTTCTAAATTGGTTTGACAGCTCACACAACTCGCTCTTGACTGCGGACTTGGTTTTGTTATGCTTTCGTTGCTGCTGTAACCGGCAGCGCTTATCCAGAGTGGCTGAGGGGACAGGCCCGCTGAAGCCACAGCAACCTGGTGCAACTGCCAAGGTGCTAATTCCTGCCCAAGTGGGGAGAGATAAGATCCTCGACTGACCGGATCCCCGGTCGATTGAAGATTCAACTCCCAAAGTGAAGTTAGGACCAGAATCGGCGTCTGCACATGCGGACTTGCTGATATCGGTCGCAGCGCATGGAGCGCCTGAAGCAGGCCGTGCCGCATTTTTATTCTGTTGCGGAACGGTTTGCCAAGCTCCCCTGCGCGGAAGCGATTTTATTTCGGCCGATTTCTGACCGTCTTTTTGACGACCTATTTTGCGACCCAGAAGGAGAGTTTGGATGGCTGGCAGTTTATGTTGGAGAGAGCGGATCGTGGTGATCAAGCTGGGCGGGTCGATTCTTGTGCGCCCCAGGGCGTACAGGCGGGCCGCTCGTTTTGTGCGCAACAGGCTTCGCATGCATCCGGAGGAGAAACTCGTGATCGTGGTTTCGGCGCAGGAAGGCACTACAGACAGGCTCGAGCGCGCAGCGAAGAAAATTGTGCGCGAGCCACACGCGGCGGCGCTGGATCTTTTGTGGTCCACCGGCGAAATTCGGTCGGTCGCCGTTCTCGCGTTGGAATTACAAGCGCTGGGAGTGCCGAGCGCTCCTCGGAATGTTCATCAGGCTGGCTTGCGCGTTCTAGAAGACGGAAGCGACGACCTCCCGTTCAGCGGGACCGCGCAGTGCAATCCTGAAAAGCTGTTCAGCGTTCTGGAGAAATATCCGGTCGCCATCGTTCCCGGGTTTTTTGCTACCGATTCAGAGCAAGCAATTGCTTCACTTGGGCGCGGCGGGTCGGACTTGACGGCGGTACTACTCGCGCAAGGGCTGCAAGCGTGCCGGTGGAGTTGATCAAAGACGTTCCGGGTTATTTCACGAGCGATCCCCACCGGGACATGAATGCGCGACCTATTTCGCAGCTCACCTTCGAGAAAGCACTGGATTTTGCAAATGGCGGTTGCGATCTGGTGCAGCGAAAAGCAATTGAGGCGGCCCAGAGTTGCGGACTACCGCTGGTAATCCGGAGCCTGAATGAGAACGAGCCGATGAGCCGGATCGTTGATATCGAAATTGCAGACAGTGTGACAAACGAGATTCCGTCGGCGGTGGAAGCGTTTTAAGCGAGCTACCGTCCGGCAAACATATTCGCAACAATTATTTTGTTAGAAAACGGAAAATGCGTTGAAAAGGAGCATGAAATGGAATTTGCAACCAAGACCATTCACGCAGGACAACCTTCTGAACCGGAGACCGGCTCGCTGATCGCGCCGATTTTTCAAACCTCCACTTACGAGCAGGATTCGCCGGGGCACGACAAGGGCTTCAACTACTCGCGAACGAATAATCCTACGCGGCAGCGGCTCGAATCGGTATTGGCGGAACTGGAAGGCGTTGCGCACGCGGCGCTGTTCGCTTCCGGGCTAGCAGCGGAAAATGCCGTCCTGCAAGCCTATCTGCGTCCAGGCGATGAGATCATCATTTCGCTCGATGTTTACGGAGGGACTTACCGAATCCTGAACAAAGTTTTCCAGCCGCTGGGAGTGACTGTAACGCAGCTTGACGCGTCAGATCTGGCAGCCCTTGAAAAGGCTGTTAGCGAGCGCACGCGAATGGTTTGGATCGAAACGCCGACGAATCCGCGGCTGCTGGTGTATGACGTTTCAGCGATCTGCCAAATCGCGCACCTGCGAGGCGCACTGGTGGTGGTGGATAACACGTTCGCCACGCCTTATTTTCAGCAGCCTTTCGAACTGGGCGCCGACATCGTGGTGCACAGCGTGACGAAATACCTTGGCGGGCACTCGGACACGATTCAAGGCGCCGCTCTGGCCAAGGATCGGGCGATTTTCGAGCCGATTAAGTTCTTGCAGAACGCAACCGGCGCAGTTCCCTCCCCTTTCGATTGTTGGCTGACGTTGCGAGGACTAAAGACGCTCGAGCTTAGAATGCAGCGCCACGAATCAAATGCAATCGCGATTGCGGATGCGCTGAAGGGACATCCCTTGGTCCAGCGCGTTTATTTTCCGGGGCTCGCCGAGCATCCGGGCTACGAAATCGCCAAAAAACAGATGAGCGGATTTGGCGGAATGGTTTCCTTCGAGCTGAACGGGACGGTGGAAGAAGTGGTGTCGTTCGTTTCCAGGCGAAAATATTTCACATTGGGTGAAAGTCTGGGCGGTGTGAAGTCTTTGGTGTGCCATCCCGCCACGATGACGCATGCGTCGATTCCTGCCGAGGCGCGAGCGGAACTGGGGCTTCTGGACACGCTGGTCCGTCTTTCGCCTGGTTGCGAGAACGCCAAGGATCTGGTGGCTGATCTACTACAAGGCCTGCAACAGTTGAGCGAAGAGCGCGCCTCGCGAAAGGCAGAAGCCGTCGGTGCGGATTAATTGAAATTAGGGAAAGGGGACTTTTCCGAGAGTCCCCTCTTGTATTTGGACGATAGTCAAAAGGTTGGGTTCCTGGTCGAATGACTCAGGCTGAACACTCCGGCAGAAGAAAACGCGAAGACAAAATCCTCGGCATGGAGGAACGGGTTTCACGCCGAGATTTTCTGAATGCAACGCTGCTCGCTTCCGGCGGATTGTTGGTGGGGTCAGCGACTCCCTTGGAACTTCTCTCCGCGGACGATTGGACGGGTTACGGAGGAGTCGGCGATTACCGCCGTTCGAATGGCAATACCTACGAAATTGTCCAGGCGGGTCACAGAATTCGCGATGGGGAGTTCCAGGCTCTACCCGCATCCGCCATCGCTACTGGGGAAATGTATGACTGCGTAATCGTGGGCGGCGGAATCAGCGGGCTGGCAGCGGCTCTGTTCTTTATGCGACAAGCGGGGGAAAACTGCAAATGCCTGGTCCTCGATAATCATCCGATTTTCGGGGGAGAAGCCAAGGGCAATGAATTCGAAGTGCAGGGCCATCGGCTGATGGCGCATCAGGGGTCAGCAGTGTATTTCGCGCAGTACCCCAAAAGTTTTATTTCGGATTTCTACCAGTCCATTGGTTTGAAATCCCCGAAACTGCAATACCAAAGCTGGGGCCATGGGTCGCCTGAGATGGCACTGAGCAGGACTCCCTACGACATGCTGGGCCGTGAGCCCGCGAGCTACGGATTTTATTTCGGATCTAAATTTGGGCGAGACCCGGGCATGTGGCTCACGGACCCGTGGGGGAAGAGGTTGCAAGGCGCTCCGATTTCAGCGAGCGCTCGCGAAGAGTTACTGAAATGGCGGCAAGGACCAGCGCGTCCGGAAAAAATGCCGCAGCATCATGGTGACGAAATCTCTCGCCAGTTGGATCAGGTCACGCTGGAAGAACACATGATGAAGCTGTACGGAATCAGCCGCGAAACGATACGAATTTTTCTTTCTCCGGTGGAAGGCGGCGGATCGGGTCTAGGCGCCGATGCAATTTCGGCATATGCGGACTACGCCGCGGATGTGCTCTATCCCAACGATCCGGATGGCGAAGATCAAATGTTCCCGCGCGGAAACGGCGATATGGCGCGATTGATGATTAAAACGCTGATTCCGGATTCAATTTCCGGGCCGTCAACGATGGAAGGAGCTTGCCGCGGGCAGGTAAACTTTTCGGCGCTCGACCGGGCAGATTCCAACGTACGCGTTCGACTGAGCTCGACAGCGGTTTGGGTGCAGCACGATGGAGAACCGGCGAAATCTGAAACGGTGTCGGTGATTTACGCTCGCGGAAACAAACTCTATCGCGTGAAAGCGCGAACGGCGGTAATGGCAGGCGGTTGCTGGACCACGAAATACATTGTCCACGATCTTCCGGAATCACATCGCCAAGCGTACGAAAAATTCTACCGCTCTCCGTGCCTGATGGCGAATGTCGCGCTTCGGAACTGGCGTTTCTTGTACAAAATGGGCATCAGCGGATTTCGATGGTTCGAAGGCATCGGCAATTACACGGAAGTTCGAAGAACCGCGCTGCTAGGCGCGGATTCCACTACGATCAGCCCGGACTCGCCGATTGTTCTCAACCTGAAAGTTCTCTATTCGTATCCCGGCGTGCCGGTTGCGGACCAAGGAAATCGCGGGCGTGGCGAGATGTTGTCTACATCCTTTCGCGAGTACGAGCGGCAAATCCGCCAGCAATTCACGGACATGTTTGCGCGCGCGGGATTCGATGCGCGGCGGGATATCGCTGGAATTATTCTGAATCGCTGGGGCCACGCGTATCTGAATCCGCAGCCCGGTTTCTTTTTCGGCAAAGAGGGGAAGGCCGCGCCCAGTGAAGTTTTGCGAAAAGGACCTTTCGGTCGAATTGCATTCGCGAACACCGACCTCGCCGGAATTATGGATCATCGAAGTTCAATTCTGGAGGCAAAAAGAGCGGTGGCGCAATTACTGGATCGGTCAGTCGTGCAGCACCACGCTTAGCAGCGAAGTATTGATTTGGAGCCCGCCGTTGTATTTGATGAAACCCATCTTCCTGAATTTGTTCATGAAGAAATTCACGCGCGAACGGGTTGTGCCGACCATCTCCGCGAGCATCTCCTGGGAAACTTTGGGAAGCACTCTTTGGGGCTTATCTTCTTTGCCGTAGCGAGCGAGCAGCAACAGCGTACGAGCCAGGCGCTTTTCGCTGGAGTTGAAAAGCTGGTCCACTAAATCTTCTTCGATGCGAATGTTTCTGGAAAGCATGTAGGAGATGAAGCGGTCGGAGAACTCATGTTCCACGTGCAGGACGCGGATCATTTCTTTTTTCTCAATCACCAGTACAGTCGTCGCGGTGATGGCGGTTGCCGAGCCTATGCGAAGCGGCTGTCCGGCCAGGCAGCCTTCCCCAAAGAAGTCCCCAGGGCCTAAAACCGCAACGACCGCTTCTTTGCCGGTTTCATTTACTACCGATAATCTTACCGTTCCCTTTTGAATATAGAGGACGTTTTTGGCAGAGTCGCCCTGCGAAAAAATCGCTCGTTTTTTCGCAATCTCCGTGACCTTACGTGCTACGCCTGCCGAATCGAGGAAATCCTGAGCGTTGAAGGCAGACTTGGGACCGGCTTTCGGACGTTTGGAAGCCTTCGTTGACAAGGCGGCCACCTTTCTCCAGCCCCTATCGTAGCATGTGGCGGCAAATCCACAAGAGAGGATGGAAATGTGTGCACAATTGAACAGATACCCCTCGCAGCACCTTCTACGATGTAAGCCTACGGAATGAAACATCCGGCAAGCTGAACTCAGGCCCCGATGTGTCTCATCGTTCTGGTCGGAGCAGCTGACAAATCGCACATGGCGAAAGCGCCATGTGCATGAATTCTCGGTAATGGAGGCAACATTCATGAAAGTACTCGGAGTCATTAGCGCAACAGCCATGTTCTTGCTGCTGGGAGCCACAATTCCAGCATTCGCGCAGGAGGAGCACCACGAAGAAGCGGCCAAGCCCGCAGAGCACCAGGAAGCGGCAAAGCCTGCTAAACAGGAAGAGGCAAAACCGGCAAAGCAGCAAGAGGCACAGGCCAAGCCAGCAAAACAGCAAGAGCAGGCCAAGTCCGAAAAGCAGCAGCCGGCAGCCAAGCCAGCAAAACAAGAGAACCAAGCCAAACCCGCGAAGCAAGAGCAGGCCAAGTCCGAAAAGCAACAGCCAGCGGCCAAACCGGTAAAGCAAGAACAGGCTAAGTCAGCGCCCGGCAATAACGGCGGTCAACATGGTCAGCCTCAGCGAAGTGCGGAAGCGCAGCAGAGGCAACGTTCCGCGCCAGCATTGCGGCTCAGCGCCAGAGGCAGCGGTCGCATACCTGAGGATCGATTCCGCGCCAATTTTGGCGCACAACATGTGTTCGTAATCAACCAACCCGTGATCGTTGGCGGGTTTTCGCGCTTCCAGTACGGCGGCTTTTGGTTTGGATTCGAAAATCCATGGCCAGAAGGCTGGTATTACACCGATAACGTTTACGTCGACTACATCGATGGCGGATATTATCTGTGCAACCCGTACTATCCCGGCGTGCACGTTGGAATCAGCGTCGTAATCTAACCCTTATTTCAAACCAGTTGGGGGCGACGGACCTGCAAACGGGTCGGGTCGCCCCGGCAGTGCCGAGACAACGGCGGATTCCTTTCAGGTATTGGCTAAAGCTCCTGACCTGGGCATGAGCCGCAGTGCGAGGTGAAAAAATGGACGAGTCCAAACGACTGGCGGTTCAGTTTCTTGAAAAGGAAATCAAGACCTACATCGCATTGGCTTTGTACTTGTCAAAAGAAGGCATCAAGGAACGCGTGCAATTGGGCGACAAAGAAGTTGTAATAGGCCCGACATATTACAAAGAAAGAATGCGAGAAGCCAGAAAGCTTGTAAATGAACTGAGAAAGCCGGGATAACGAAGCAGAGTGGCGCGCAAACTAGATCGCGGCGAAGGCTGCCCCTCAACGTGCCGCGTAGTAGCCTTCTCTGGTTTGGATCGCCAACTCCTTCTGTTTCGTGACTAGATGGATCTTGTGGTATCCGGGAGTAGCGTCCGGTTTGTCCGGTGTATAGCCTAACGCGTATTGGTTGCGCAGCTCCTCGTCAATTTCGTTATAAATCTGATCGATGGGCTCTTTCTTTGAAACTTCGAAGAAGCGGCCGCCCGTTTCTCGGGAAATCTGCTCCAGAATTTTCTTTCCGTCGGGACGCGATTCTTCGGGATATCGATGGTGGCCTCCGCCGCCCATGTGTCCGCCGTAGCCGCCCTGATTTCCGTACCCTTCTTTATCGGCGAATAAAATGGAATAAACCAGAGTGTCCGCGCGCTCTGCTGATTCGATGCAATCTCGCAGGCTCTCTTTGCTGCCGCGATCGACTCCATCGGTAAGTACGATGAGGGCCTTGCGACCTTGCTCCTTTTTCGTGATTTCATTCGAGGCAAGATATATAGCGTCGTAGAGCAATGTGCCCCCTCCGCTATGCCCATGCGAGCCATGGCCGCCACCTCCGCCTCCGCCCGAACCACTGTCTGAGGAATTCGAAAACTCCGGCGAGCCGATTTGGTCGAGAGCCGCTTCTAACTTCGGGCGAGAAGAAGTTAGGTCCTGGAGAAGCTCTACTTCGTAGTCGAAATGAATGAGGAAGGCTTTGTCTTTGTCCACGCGCAATACATGGTCCAGGAAAGCGTGGCTGGCGTCGCGCTCCTGGTCCAGGAGACGTCTTTGGCTCATGCTGGTGTCAACCAGGAGACCGAGCGTGAGCGGGAGATCCGAGTCTCGCGTGAAATAGGTGATGGTTTGCGGATGACCGTCTTGCTCCAACACAAAATCGTCTTTCGTTAAGTTATTCACGATGTGTCCGTGTTTGTCACGGACGGTGGCCAGCATACTCACCATTTTTACGTCCACCGAGATCGTTGGGCCTTGTTGGCTTTGGAGCGGAAGAGCGATCAGAAATAGCGAGACGATCAGGACCGGGAGCCACAGCTTTGTGCAGCCGCGTTTCTTGCCAGACTGGCCGATCATGTATTTGTAGGAGGCAATAACATTGAAAAGTTTGCGGCTGGGCAGACTTCTCCCCACCCAGCTGCCACTTGCTTTATTCATGTCTTAAGGCTACAAAGTTCCATTCTTTTTGACGTCGTAGTGCACGTGTGGCGACGCGCGCGAAACCGATTGAATACGAGCCGGGGAAAATGCGAGTAAACCTGAGTAAGCCTCTGTTATTCGTACTAATCGGCGGTTTGGTTGTAACTGGGACGGTATCTCGGCATTCATTTTGTTTCCTCGCCGCATCCGCAGCAGGCCCCGATCTCAATCGGGCGGATGACCAAGCTGGGCTGCTGCAAGCGTTCGCTTCGCTTCAACCGATCGATACGCACGTTCACGCGTTCAAGACGGATCCTGAAATAAGCGATTTGATGGCTCACCTCCAGCTGCGCATCCTGGATATTTGCGTGGCCGATACCCACGGAATTTACAGTTCATTAGATGTGGAAACAGCGCGGGCCCAAGCGTTCGTACAGGCTAACCGGAACCACGCTCGATTGTGCGTAACTTTCGATCCGTTCTCTTTCCGCGAAAAAGATTTCGCGCAAAAAACAATGGAACAACTTCACAAGGAATTTGTGGAAGGCGCAGTCGCGGTGAAAATTTGGAAAAATATCGGCATGGAGCTGAAAATGCCGGACGGGCGCTACGTGATGCCGGACGATCCGGCATTTGAGCCAATTTATCGAGCAATCGCCAAGGAGCACAAAACGCTGGTAGCTCATGTTGCCGAGCCTTCTTCATGTTGGCAACCGCCAAATCCGGATAGCCCAGACTATGACTACTACAAGGAAAATCCGCAGTGGTATATGTATTTGCATCCAGACCACCCGCGCAAGGAAGTGATCCTGGCAGCGCGCGATCACCTGCTGGCCGAAAATCCGAAACTTCGCGTCGTCGGCGCGCACCTCGGAAGCATGGAAACCGATGTGGATGAAATTGCGAAGCGCTTCGATCGTTATCCGAATTTCGCCGTTGATACGGCGGCGCGGATGGAGTACCTGATGATACAACCGCGAGAAAAAGTGCGCAATTTTCTGATCCAATATCACACGCGAGTGCTCTACGGTACGGACCTGGAATTTTTAGCCGATGAATCCACGGCGGAGGCTCTGAAGGATTGGCAAGAAACCTACGCAAGAGATTGGAGGTTTTTAGCGACGAACGAAACCTGGCAATATCACGGCCACCAAGTGCAAGGTCTCGCATTGCCCCCGCTGGTACTGCGCGAAATATTTCACGAGAATGCGGTCCGCTGGATTCCTGGCATAGAATCTTCGAAGTAAGCTGCCAGGTTTTTGAAAGTGGGACATCGTGGCCGACTCACCTAGGCAACCCCAGAGGCGTCGATCGACAAACCGATTTTCGATCTACTTGACGGTTGATGCAGTCTCGAGTTGTTTCAACTGCCTGGCGAGATCTGCGGAAAAATTGAAACCGTTGTTCGAACACGCCTCCCAGGCGTTCCACCGTTAACTCAAACATGCCGCTAGAAGCGCGTAGGAGGCGGAGGTTAACTGCGATATCTTAAACGGCGCGCAATGTACGGCCAGAATATTCACCGCGTAGAACCCATTCTGCTGCTGTTGCTGGTCTGTATCATTGCGCTGGCTTTGGTGGCTAAGCGATTCAAGACGCCTTACCCCATCGTTCTCGTAATCGCTGGACTTTTTCTCAGCCTCATACCGCACATGCCGCACATCGGGCTGAATCCTGACGTCATATTTTTACTTTTTCTGCCTCCGCTTCTATTTTCTGCTGCTGTGCAAACTTCGTGGCGCGATTTTCGTTACAACCTGGTCAGTATTTCCATGCTAGCTCTGGGATTAGTGAGCTTTACCGTTTACGGCGTGGCCTTCGCGTCAAAATGGATTCTGCCCGGATTCAACTGGCACCTGGGCATCGTTCTGGGCGCGGTGGTATGCACCACCGACGCGATAGCAGCCACAGCGATTGCCGAACGCCTGGGCATACCGAAACCATTGACGGATATCATCGAAGCCGAAAGCCTGGTCAACGACGCCAGCGGATTGCTTGCGCTGCAAATTGCGATCGCCATAGTCATGACCGGGCACGCGCCGCCGTTTGCCGAGCGCATGTCTCGATTGTTCTACTTAATTTTCACCGGGATTGCCGTCGGTTTGGTAATCGCGAAGGTAGTTTATTGGATAGAAAAGAAGATTGATGACGCTCCCATTGAAATTACCATCACCATCATCACTCCTTATTTCGCCTATCTCGTGGCGGAGGGTCTTCATTCGTCCGGAGTGATTGCGACAGTTGCGTGCGGCATCTATCTCGGCCACTCGACCTCTATCTACCTCTCTACTCGAGCTCGGTTGCAGTCTGCAGCCGTCTGGGAAACGCTGACGTTTGTCCTGAACGGAATTGTATTCATACTGATTGGGCTGCAGCTTCCGCAGGTCCTCGCAGACCTTCGCTCGCAAGGGCTTTCGCGGCTGCTGATGCGGGGGCTGCTCTTCAGTGCGGTCGTGATCCTGCTACGCTTGGTGTGGGTTTATCCCGGCGCGTGGGCGTCGAATTGGATTCGGCGACGTTTGCTGCACCAACCTGAAAGCCTTCCCAATCCGCGCTATGTTTTTGTGCTTGGTTGGACCGGAATGCGTGGTGTGGTGGCGCTGGCAGCGGCTATTTCATTGCCGGTGGCGCTTGCGGACGGACGGCCATTCACGCAACGGAATATGATTATCTTTCTGACCTTCTGCGTGATATTTGTCACCTTGGTTTTGCAGGGGCTCACACTGCCATTCATTATTCGTCGGTTAGGTTTGGCGCGAGTCGATACCAAGAATCCGGAAGAAGAGCATGCTCGCTACGCGATGATTGAAGCTGCTCTCGCTTATCTTGAAGAAGCTCGCGAATCAGACCTTCCCGAATTCAAGCCCGTCTATGACGATTTGATTCGCGTGCAAAACCATCATTTGAATTTGCTTCCGGGCGATCGCGTGGCTAACACAGGATATCGTCCACAAGATTACGAGCGCTTCCGGGAAATCTCGCAGCGCATACGCGCGCTGGAACGAGCGGCGCTGCTCAATCTCTACAACCACAATAAAATTAATGATGCTGTACTGCGAAGGCTAGAACAGGAGCTTGATCTCTTCGATGTCCGATTTGCTAATTCCGATTAGCCGGCCCCCCCTCGAGATAATCGCTTAACGGTAGGCTCGTGCTACCGGAAGTATGGATTGGCTGGAGGTGTGGGCGGCATTGCCGCTTACCCTCCAGCCATTTCGCTACCGATGCTGATTCGCGGGTCGCGTTTAGATTCCGGTTCCTACGTAGCCATCGGTGGCAGTGATGAGGCCAATTTTCGGCATTTCAGTTTTTACCTTCACCGGCTCCAGAGTTGGTTTCTTTGCGCCCTTGGCGAGAAAGACGAGCTCATACTGGTGCTTCAGGCTGTAGGTCACATCGTCCAAGTATGGAGTAAAGTCCACCGGAGAACCGAAACCGAGATAGTAGGTTTCTCCTCCGGTCTTCTGAGAAATCAAGTCTAGCCCAGCCTGCTGGAATGCGGTTTGAAAACCTCGACCACGGCCGCCAATGCCGGCTCCGCTGGTGTAGATGGAATAGACCACGAAGCCACCGCGTTGCGCCTGATCGGCAGCAGCATTGAGGTATGGGTTGTTGTATGGATCATTCGAAAATCCGCCGCCGAGCGGATCGATTCCGTTGGTGATCATCAAGATCTCACGGCGATCTTTGGTCTCCGGCCATTTCTTCATCAAGTCCGACAGAGCCAGGTAGGGGCTGGTGTATCCGACCGAAGCGCCCAGCGGCAAGCGCAACGCTTTTTTGGCCAAGTCATGATCCGGCGTCAAAGCCTGGGCCGGAACGACCATGCCGTTTCGCATATAGCCGATGCCGATCGCGGTGCTGGCAGGTTGCTCGTCGATAAATTTCTCGATGGACTTGAACTGCAAGGAGACGCTGTCTCGGGAGGTCTCGTCAATCAAAATGAAGAGCTGCAATCCGGCGCGGTCCCCTTGAAATGGTACCCAACTGGTGACCATATCCTGCTTGTCGCGCTGAAAGACTTTTACGTCATTGGCCGCCACTACCGGGACCTGGTCGCCGTGGCGCGCTTTTACGGTCACAACCATGTGCACCGGTACTTGATTTGAGGAGTCCGGATCCTTTGCTGAGGCCGTGGGTCCGAAGTTCAGGCCCATCAGCAGAGCCAACATCACTCCCAAGGCTGTGGAATATTTTGTGGTGAATTTGTTTGCCATCTTTTCGTTTCGCATGATCCGATCCCTTCTCTCAGAAACTGAGAGTTTCAACTGGCGCGGTGCACATCTGTGCGGCACCAGCCCTGCAAGAGCATTTCGCCCTCATAGATAGGACGTACAAATCGGAATCTTGGATGCCTCCGCAAATTACTGTAACGGAGAGACTTGCGAGAACGGTTCGGTCGTGTTTAGTTTTTTAAGACTATTCCGTGTAAAGCATCAATAGGACCCCCAGCAGGATGAGAAGCAGCGGCCAGACTTTATTGAAGAGTTCGCGCCAAGTCCAATGAATCTCGGAGAGGCCTTTTGCCAAGGCGATGGCCCCTCCGGCGAGCGCGAAACCTCGATGTTCCTTTTGAATATGGTGCATTAGCGCCATGTGGTCCGGGCCATGCATGCCGGCCTGGTGGTGGTGGAACAGCAGCAGGACAGCGCCGACCATGCCGCTGACTGGAAACACCCAGGCGGCCCACGCGTTCTGGAGTCGCCCGCGCGCTCTTTGAAGTTCGACCACGCCAATGGAGAGAAGGATTACGGCGAATACTTTATGTTGCTGGTCTTCCGGGTCGCTCATGGCAATCCAGAAAGGTTTGTGGCCTATGGGCCATATCTCCGTATCGCTGAAGATCAGCAAATAAAATCCTGCTGCTAGAAAACAGGCGGGCCAAACATAGCGGGCCCAGGGCCATTTTGCCGCTAGTTTATCCTGCGCGAAGAGAAAAGTTCCGGCAAGGATTAGCAGGAAGCCCGCGAGATGATGATTGAATTCGCTCTCCCGTTTATCGGCTGCGAGCTTGGCCTTTCGGGCCGGAGTTAGTTCTCCCTGATCGTGCTGCATATCCATGCCAGGCATGTCTTGCATGTCCTGTTGCGCGGCTGAAGCGAAGGGAGCACCCATAAATAGCCAGACGAGCGCGAATGCGAGGGCGGCGTGACGGTGTAGAGTCCACAAGCAAGCTTGACGCTAGCATTCTTTCGCGGAAAAAGACAGGGTCCTGGGTGTGTACGGCACCGTACTTCCATGAACTTGTTGCGCGGGTTTTTCAATCCTACTTCCGAGGCCTCCAATTCCTGAATCACGGAGGCTGAATCAGAAATTATCAGAGCGTTAAACGCAGGCTCTTCATGTAGTTCCCGATAGTGTAATGAACATGAGATTGCCAAGTGAAATTCCCAGAAACGGCTTCCGGCAGATGCACAGGAAAAGTCGCAGGATGCCTGAAGAATGAAATCCCGCGGAAAAAATACCCAAGAAAATTCTTGGCGATCTTCTAGAAACCCTTGACATTAGGTGGCCTGCGACGATAAAGCTGGGATGTAAGCATGACGGCAGCCCGGTGTAGGAACGCAGGCCCTGGAGGATCTATGAAGATCGCCGTACTTGGCGGAGACGGTTATTGTGGATGGGCTACCGCTTTGCATCTGTCGGCCAAAGGCCATTCCGTTGCGATCGTTGATAATTTCGTGCGCCGGCAATGGGACCGCGACTTGGGGACGGCGACCTTGACTCCCATCCGGCCCCTGGCGGAGAGGCTGAGGGCTTGGCATCACATCGCCAATAAGACGATTGACCTTTTTATCGGCGACGTGACGGACTACGATTTTCTCTCTTCTACCATCAAAGAAATTGAGCCAGACGCGGTCATCCACTTTGCAGAGCAACGCGCTGCGCCCTACTCCATGATTGACCGTGACCATGCCGTGTTTACGCAAGTGAACAACATTGTCGGGACGCTGAACCTGGTATTCGCGATTCGCGAAATTGTTCCTGACTGTCACTTGGTGAAGCTCGGAACCATGGGCGAGTATGGCACGCCGAATATCGATATCGAAGAGGGTTACCTGAAGGTCGAACACAACGGCCGAACAGACATACTTCCCTATCCGAAGCAAGCAGGCTCTTTCTACCACCTTTCAAAAGTGCACGATAGTCACAACATCATGTTCGCCTGCAAGGTGTGGGGATTGCGAGCAACCGATCTAAACCAAGGAATCGTGTATGGAACAGTGACCGAAGATGTTGCTCGCGATGAGACTCTGATCAATCGTTTTGACTACGATGAAATATTCGGCACGGTCCTGAATCGCTTCTGCGTTCAAGCGGCTGTGGAGCACCCGCTCACTGTGTACGGAAAGGGCGGACAGACGCGGGGTTTTCTGGACATTCGAGATACCGTGCGCTGTATCGAGATCGCCTGCTTGAATCCCGCTGCTCGCGGAGAGTTTCGAGTATTCAACCAGTTCACGGAACAATTTTCCGTTCTAGAGATCGCCCAAATGGTGAAAGTCGCGGCGAAAAAGCTGGGCGTGGCAGTGGAGATCAATCATTTGCCGGATCCGCGAGTGGAGGCGGAAGAACACTATTACAACGCCAAACATTCTAAACTTCTTGATCTTGGTTTAGAACCTCATTTCCTTTCTCATTCACTGCTGGATTCGCTTATGAATATTGCGATGAAATATCGCGATCGCGTGGATGTATCTCTTATACGGCCACGCGTCAATTGGCGGCGCCCTCACAACGATGTTCGCCGTGAGCCGGGGACAGCTTTCAGCGCTCCGCTATCCGAGGCGCAGTTTGAAACTGCCGAGGTATTGGAACCGAAAAATGGGCGTGCTCCAATCCAGAACCAAGCAAGAGCGGGTCGTGCGCAGTAAGTTTTGATGCCACCGATATCGGACAGGCAGAGTCCCTCGTTCCGTTCTGGTTCCTTGGCTGACGCATCTACTACGATCAGCGACGGATTAACTCCTTTTCCCAAGAACAGTTTCATCTACTTAGCCGTCCTGCTCTTTGCCGGTGCAATTTATTTGGGCTGCATCATTTCGCCGCCGTCCCTGATGGATGATGTGGACGCGGTGAACGGCCAAATAGCTCGAAATATGCTGACTTCCGGTGATTGGGTGACGGCGCGTCTAGACGGCGTTATCGATCTTGAAAAACCCCCTTTGATTTATTGGCTGATTGCCGGCTCCTATAAAATCTTCGGAGTGCGTGATTGGTCTGCCCGAATTCCGGTGGCCGTGTTTGCCATGGGGCTGGCCTGGTTGACGTGCGCATTCGGCCTATGGGCATTCGGGAGGAAAGCAGGTTTTTATGCCGGCTTATGCATGGCGACCTGTGTGGGAATCTTTTTATTCACAAGGATTCTGATTTCAGATGTGATGCTCACGTTCACGATTGCTTTGGCCATGTGGGCATTTTTGCGCGTCATGGATGCCCAGGAAACTCATCCGCGCAGGTGGGCTTTCATTCTGGCGGCCAGTCTGGGAACGGGTCTGTTATTTAAAAGCTTGATCGCGATTGTTTTTCCAGTGGCGGCCGGATTGATTTATCTTCTTCTTACGCACCAATTGTTTTCTGGTGAGATATGGAAACGCCTGCATGTGGTCAACGGAGCGCTCATCGTCATTCTGATTGCGGCGCCCTGGTACGTGCTAGCCACTTTGCGAAACCCTCCCTATTTCGACTTTACAATGCACGGCGGCCCGGGGCAGTACCACGGTTTTTTCTGGTTCTTCTTTATTAACGAGCAACTTCTACGTTTTTTGAATTTGCGTTATCCGCGTGATTACAACACGGTCCCCCGCCTTTACTTTTGGCTGTTGCACTTTGTCTGGCTGTTTCCCTGGAGCGTTTACTTCCCGACGGTCGCAAAACTTTCCTTCAAGCCTATCGACCGTGCGGGGCGAACCAGATTGCTGGCACTCTGCTGGGTAGGATTCGTGCTGGTCTTTCTGACGTTTTCCACTACGCAAGAATATTATTCGATGCCGTGCTACCCGGCGCTGGCACTCCTATTAGGTTCTGCAATGGCCATGGATGGGCCCTGGGTAAGGCGAGGAACGCGCGTGCTTTCCGCCATTAGTGCCATGGCGGCGTTCGCTGTTATTTGCATTCTCATCTATGTTCGTCACGTTCCGGCGACCGGCGATATTTCCAACGCACTTACTTCCCATCCCAAGGTTTATTCACTGTCGCTTGGTCATATTGAAGATCTCACTCTCGATTCCTTCGCGTATCTGCGAACTCCATTGGTTATTGCGGGGATTGCGTTTGTGGTGGGGTCGTTGGGGACACTACGGTCGACGGGACAGCGCGCATTTCTGGCTGCAGCACTGATGATGGTGATCTTTTTTCACGCTGCTCGCTTGGCGCTTGTAGTTTTTGATCCCTATTTTTCGTCGCGACCGCTCGCCAATGCCCTTTTGAAATCTCCCGATGGTGTGCTGATCGTGAATCATCACTACTTCACATTTTCATCTGTCTTTTTCTACACCAATAGAAGCGCGCTTCTGCTGAATGGCAGGTTCCACAATCTTGAATACGGAGCGTACGCCCCGGGAGTGCCCGATGTTTTTATTGGAGACGCGGATTTCAAGAATCTTTGGGCCAAACCCGAACGTTACTATCTTCTGGCAACGGGCGCGGCAGTGGGGCGGGTGCAAGAGTTCATGGGCAGTTCACAACTTGCGCTCGTGGCTGAAAGTGGGGGCAAATACCTTTTCACGAATCATCCACTAGAAACTAGTACCCCGCCGTAGGCAAGTCAGGGCGCCAGCTCGAAATTTCGGATAGTGTCCTAATTTGCGCAATGACATCCCTGACTACTCCAGCTATTTAGGTGCGAAGAAGGCCTTTGCTTCCAGTTTGCCCCACTGAATTGTGACCCAGCCTCCGCGGTCCCGAACCATGGTTGGATTGAGCGTAATCGTCACCATCTCAGGCGGGATACCATCATGTGGCCCCGATATAAACAAAGGCACAGATGCGAAACACTCTGAAGCATTGGGAGCGGGTTCTCCCCACTGGCCGTGCTGCTTGTCGAAAAGCAGCTTCCAGGAATTATCGGCCTGCCGCTGCATCCAAATGCTATATTCCCCGGCCGGAATCGTAACGTCACCAAAAACCAGGTCGATTTCAGTCTTAAAGGTTGTGGAAGTGTCATTTCCCAACCGCCAGATACCTCCCGGTGGCAACTTGCCGAGCAACGCATCCACGGTGCGTCCCCTTAGCGAGGGCCGCCCGTACTCGACTGAAACCGTTTTCCCCCTGAGGTGCAAAATCGACGTGCCGCGAGGATTGTCCAGCGAGAATGCCGCAGAGGCCGCGAAACAGGCAGCCATTAGAACACCCAACATTCCTTTTGCAAATGCTTTCATTTTCAGCCTCCTCCGACGATGGTAGGTCGTCGATGGTAGGCGGTGGTGGCAGCCACTGTCAGGATTCTAAGCTTCCGAACCTCTTTGCAGAACAGTTTGAACCCCTGCTCTAAATCCTCCCACCGTGCACGGTGCACTGTCTATGAAATTCTGTAGAGTAGATTTTGGAAGAGAGAGGCGAAGGCCTTCCAAATTAGGACACCACCAAATTTCGAAGTCCATTCGAGATTTTGAGCGCCCGCGATATCATGTAATGATGTGTGACTCAACATCTTGCGAGAGAATTCGTGCTCCGAGATGCTGCCACCACCCGACGGGGCGGACGATCGATGTTTGAAAACATAGCGCGTCATGCTTTCCTAGTGATAGTAGCTGCTCCGTTCATCTACTACCTGCTGGTCCTGTACAGCTCCTGGCGGTTCTTTTTGCAGCCGCTAGCACCAAATGGGTTCACTCCGCCGGTAAGCATTCTGAAACCTATTCGCGGGCTCGATCCCGAGGCTTATCAGAATTTTTCTAGCTTTTGCAATCAGGATTACCCGGACTACGAGATCCTTTTTTGTGTCGGGAAAACTGGCGATCCTGTAATTCCAATCCTTGAAAAGCTCATTCACGATTTCCCTGAGCGTCGCGTACGAATCGTGTTTGCCCCTGACAAGGAGGCGGCGAACGACAAGGTCGCAAAGTTGCGACGCCTGGTGGGGGAAGCGCAATACGAAACACTGGTGTTGAACGACAGCGACGTTCGAGTGACGCCCGATTATTTGCGAAATATAGTCGCTCCTCTCGCCGATCCCGAGATAGGGGCCGCGACTTGCTTCTACTTACCGGCTCATTCACAGACCCTTGCGGAGAATCTTCAAACCATCGGGATGGTTTCAGATTTCTATGCCGGACTGATGGTGGGTTGGCAATTGCAAGGAATCAAGTTCGCCCTGGGTGCAACAATCGCAACTTCGCGTGAGCGTCTGGCAGAGTTTGGCGGGCTCCAAGCGATCGAAAATCAACCAGGCGACGATCTACTTATCGGCCGACTCATTGCTGCACACGGACACGAAGTAAAACTTCTTCCCTACGTTGTTAAAAAGCTGGGTGGGTGCCATTCCTTCAAAGAACTTTTGGCGAAACGCATGCGCTGGATGGTGGTTATGAAGCACATGCGCCGCTCGGCGCATTTCGGTTTGCTTTTCACGCAAGGGCTCCCCTGGCTGCTGGCCGCGATTCTGGTTCGCCCTTCGGCGGGACTGGCACTAGCTTACTTGGGAATTTATCTGGGACTGCGAGTCGCTATCGCCTGGAGCATCGGTATTCGCGGGCTTAAACAGACAGGCTTGTGGGAAGTAATTGCCTTGATCCCTTTGTGGGATGCACTTGCGTTTTTTATATGGTTGACTAGCTTCCTTCGCCAGAGCATTCAGTGGCGGGAAGGGGAATACTACATTCGCAAGGGTATGTTGGTAGCAGCGGCCTCCAGAGTTGCTGAAAAATGAGTAGAGATTGAGTTGTTCCGGCAACACTTCAGACCGCATTCGATTCTAGCCTCGACCTATAAAGACCAGCGTCACACCGATGCAAACCAGGGCCACGCCGATCCACCGCTGTAGCGAAACACGCTCGCCCAAGAATAATTTTCCACCAAGCGTACCCGCAGCATAGCTAATAGCAGTGACTGGCACGACGAAGCTTACGTTTGCAATCGAGAGCGCTCCCAGTAGAGAGAGGAACGCGATGATTGAGAGCAACAGGCCGAACCACATCCATCCGACTTGCATGGCGCGGACCATGACGCGAAAGACTGCAGCCGGGCGAAAATCTTTTACTTCACCAACGGTCTTCATGGCGCGAGAAATGCAGAGTTCGCCCGACGTTCCGGCGATGACGATCAGCAGTAAAAGTGTAATTTCCCAAAACATTAGCTGTGCTCTGTAGTGCGAGGGTGGGTGTATCCGACGACAAAGACTCCGGCGCAGATTGTCAACACACCGATCCATCGAATCGGAGTAATGGTTTCGTGCAGCAGAAAATGTCCCCATAAAGCTATGACGCCATAGGCGAAGGAAGAGGAGGGCTGCACGTAGCTATAGTCCGCCCAGGTCAAAACCAACATGTAGGAGAGAAGAAACAGCATCAGAGAAAACATACCGAGCCAAATCATCCCGGAAGTGAAGACTCGATAGAGGATGTGCGGAAGATCGGGGAGCACTTGAATCGTAATCGGCCCCATGCTTTTCATGCCTTTGCCGAGAAGAGCGTTACCGAGCGGACCGAAAGTCACCATCATCAGGATCAAAAGGGCTGTCTTTAGATGCAGATTGCTGGATGACTTCATGCTATGCGGAGCCGGAGTTTGGGCTGGATAACGGGTCCGTAATTTGCGGGAAAGAAGCGGCCGCAAATTTTAAAAAATACTTGCAAAAAATCCCCTCCTTTTATTATTTTACGTGATTTCTGAGAGGAGTCGAAGAACGATTACTTCAAGGACCAGACTCTGAAGAATCTCATCGCTTGCCAGGAGAGTCTGATATTTGGGCCTGTCCAAGGGGATCGTTTCGACCCCAGATCGGTACGTTAGCGGACATACGTAGCTTATTGAAGAGTCTATAGTTTAAATGCGAGCGATAAAGGAGGGTTTATGGCTCAGCTGATTCAGAATCCTTTGCCCACCGTTCCCACACAGCCCTTTCGGTTGGACGTTCCCTTGCACCAACTGCTGCAAACGTCCACACCAAAATCACCGGCGCCAGTAGAAGAGCTCCAGTCGCTGCCCACGGCCGTTTTTCCGCAACATCCGCACCTGCTGCATGATCTGACGGCCGAGGAAATCGTTGAACACCAAAGCGTAGTTGATACAGGACAGAGGCATTGGCCAGCCTCGCGAATTTTAAACCACATGCGCGGCTGGATGTTTCCGTATTTCAAGTCTCGAATTCTGCCGGGCGATTTCCAACCGATCATCGCGTATCTTTTTACGGACTGGAAGTGCAATCTCGACTGCCATTATTGCTGGTCTTACGATAATAGCGTGCGAGGGATGACCGAGGATACCGCACGAAGAGCGATTGACTGGCTGCAGGGGACTCCCTGCCGTGTTCTGGCACCCACGGGCGGTGAACCATTGCTGCGACCGGACTTCGTTCACAAAGTGATTTACTACGCTGCGAAAAAAGATTTCTGGGTTTACCTGGCTACGAATGCTCGTCTGCTTAGGCCGCCGGTTATCGACCGCTTGGCAGACGCCGGCATCGCCACCATCAATTTTGCAGTGGACTGCATAAACGAGAAACCGGGATTGCCGAAGGCGTTCGAGCACGTTCGTTCGCAATTCGATTATTTGGTGAAGCGGCAGTATCGCTATGGCTACACGATTTTCTTTAACACGAATATCTGCCGGACCAATATCGACGATGTGAAACAGCTGGTGGAGATCGCGCATGACAACGGTATTTCCATGACCTTTCATGTGAACGAAGCTCCTATGATGGAGCAAACACACTTTCAGCACTTGCACGAAAACGATACCTATATCCGGCCAGAGGATTTTCCTGTGGTGGACGACCTGCTTGACTACCTCATCGATAAGCAGCGGCACGGCTACAAAATGGTCGATTCGATTCCTCGGCTGCAAAACATGAAAGGGTTCATGCGTGGAGTCGGCGAGCACTGGGGCTGCCGAGCTGGGCAGAACTGGCTGATCATTCGAACGGACGGGACATTGGCGCCGTGCTTCCCCATGTATAACGCGAAATATGATTGGGGCACGGTCGGGAACCAGAAATTTGATTTACAACAGCTCAGCGAAATGAAACAGGGCTGCGAGCCGCATTGTTTTTCGACGCTTGGATATAACGTGGCCTACTGCTATAGCGTGGCGCGCGTAATGCGCTGGCTTTGGAAGCAGGCCAAGCACGGTTTTCAGGGGGTTACCGGAAGTTTTGACTGAAGCAAATCGTCTGAGAAGCGTGGACTCCCGTGCGGAACTCTGAATTTTTCTTAGCGGGCGGCTCCGGGAGCTCGCGGTGAACTGGGTTCGACTGACCGCTTGGCTCAAGTCAACGCTACCCGCATTAGGCGGAACCGGTTTGTTCCTCGCCGCATTTCTGGATTCGTCGTTTGTTCCGATGCCTTTAGTTACAGATCTGATTGTGATGGATCTGTCGTCGCGTCATCCCGCGCGCACTCTATACTTCGCTGTCCTTGCCGCGCTTGGTTCGCTGGCAGGATGTGTATGGATTTATCTTCTAGTGCGCAAAGGCGGCGAGACCTACTACCGTAAGAGACAAGGCCAACCTAGCGGGCGGATTCATTCCTGGGTAAAACAGCATCCCCTAGTGTCGGTCCTGATTCCGGCGATGGCTCCTTTTCCGGTTCCGTTCAAGCCCTTCGTGCTGGCACAAGGTTTGCTGCAAGTGCCTATCGTGCCGTTTGTAGTAGGCACGTTCGTCGGGCGAGGATGTCTGTTCTTTTTCGAGGGGGTTCTGGGCGCGCGCTATGGAATGGCTGCGAAGCAATACTTGTTGCGGCATGTATGGGTTTCTGTCGCAATCATTTTGAGCTTGGTGATTTTGTTTCTTGCGGTCACGCGTTATTCGAATTATCGCAGTCAGAACCAGCAACGAGCAGGATAAGTTGGCAGCCACCGTGGATTGCAAGAGAAGAATCATTGTCGTTGGAGCCGGTATCAGCGGCTTGAGTTGCGCTTATTATTTGCAGCAATCCGGACTGCCCGCTTTAGTGCTGGAAGCATCCAGCCGCGCCGGTGGATTAATTTCCACGACCAGCAGGAATGGCTTTCTTTTTGAGTCCGGGCCACAAAGCCCGCGCTTCTCTGAGCGTTTACGGAAGATGATTAGCGAGCTGGGCTTGGATGGCGAGTTCGTGCGCGGGGACCCCAATTTAAACCGTTATATCGTGAAGAAAGGCCAACTGCACAAAGCGCCATTTTCACCGGGCGGTCTTCTGAGCACGGATCTCGTGGGGCTTAAATCCAAGTTACGGATTCTAAGCGAGCCTTTCGGTCGCTCGCATCCTCCCGATCACGAAGAAACAGTCGCAGAGTTCATCCATCGAAAATTTGGACAAGAGGTTCTGGACTATTTGGTTGACCCGATCATCTCAACTGTTTTCTTCAGTGACGCGCGAAGGATGGGCATGGAGAGCGGATTCCCCGCGCTGGTTCGTTGGGAGCGAGAAAACGGAAGCTTGGCGCGGGGAGCCTTTGCCGCGCGCGGCAGTAAGAAAACGAAACCCTCTGCGCGAGATCGAAATTCACCGGGGTCGCGTTTTAGCGTGACTGGTAACTTGCCGACGCTCGGATCGTTCCGGCAAGGAATGGGTCGCCTCATCGAATCATTATCGAGAACGCTCGGCGAGAACATTCGTTTTGGCGCAAAAATCGAATCGCTCTCGCCAGCTGCGGTAAATGGGAAATGCAGTGCGGGTTGGAAAGTCGCCCTTGCTGGAGGCGAAGAAGTTTTTGCAGAACATATGGTGCTTTCAGTCCCGGCTTATGAAGCAGCACGTTTGTTGGCGGCCGCCGCTCCTCCACTTAGTTCCTTGCTAGCGGCAATCTCCTATTCTCCGATGGCAGTTGTATCTTCTGCTTACCAGCGCAATGCGGTGCGGCATAATCTCGATGGCTTTGGTTTCATGGTTCCGCGTCGAGAAGGACTAAATACGATATGCTCGATTTGGAATTCTTCGCTCTTCGAGCAACGCGCGCCTAAAGAAATGCAGCTCTTGACCAGCTACGTTCGAGCCGACCTAAGCGACAGGCTGCTGGCTATGCCGGACGACGCGCTCGCTCGAACCGTAGAAGCCGAGACCGAGCGGATTCTTGGAATTACGCGTGAGCCTGTAGAGCGACAGATTTGGAAATATTCGCGCGCGCTGCCGCAATACGATCTGGGACACGCCAAGAGGGTGAAGGCGATCGGGGACGCGCTAGGTGCTTTTCCTAACCTAAGTCTCGCCGGCAATTATCTCACTGGGCGTTCTATCGGCGACTGCGTGGAAGCGGGATTCCGCGAGGCAGATTCGGTACGTTCGGGGTTTCAACACTGAGATGTTCAACTTGGCAGTCGTCTGGAGCGCGTGTTGATTCACGGTATCACGCTGTTTGTATCCCTTGCGATTCTTGCATTGCTGCTCGGCGCGGTCTATCAAGCGCTCGGAACTCGCGTCGATCAGAAACGATTTCCGCCGCCAGGAAAACTGATTGATCTGGGGACTCACCGCTTGCATCTCGTCGACACCGGCAAAGGCAGCCGAGCTATCGTGTTCGAGTCGGGACTTATGTCCACAGTGCTTAGTTGGCAAGGTATTCAGGAAGAACTCGCGGCGACATTTCGGGTGATTAGCTACGACCGTGCGGGCATGGGTTGGAGCGATCTGGGTCCATTTCCTAGAACCGCGGATAAAATTGTGGATGAGCTTCATTCGCTGCTGGAGCGTGCCGGCGTTCCACCGCCGTATCTTTTAGTGGGCCACTCTTTCGGTGGGCTCACAATGCCGTTGTTCGCTGCTCGTTATCCTTCCGAAGTTTCGGGGGTGGTTTTGGTGGACCCGGTGGCGCCTGCCGAGTGGAATCCACCATCACAAAACGACAGGAAACGAATTCGCGTCGGCTCCAAAGTATGCCGGCGAGCTGCTGGGTTGTCACGTTTCGGAATCCTGCGCTTCATTTTGTTGCTGCTTCATTCGGGAGCAAGTCGAGTGGGAAATCGCCTAGTCCGATGGATCAGCAAAGACGCTCCTGCGGATTCTGCCTCTACCAGTAGCCCGTGGTTCTGGAGCCTTCCCGCGAACGAAAGAGCGATGGCGGCCGTTTTCTGGATTCAGCAGAAATTTTGCGTGACCGTTGCAAGCCAACTTGAAAACTTACCCGAGAGCGCAGCAAGTGTGGCCGCTTTAGGCAGCTTCTCTGAGAAACCTGTTGTAATCCTATCGGCGAAGATCACTCCTCAACACCGGCGCGAAGAACACATCGCCATGACCAAAAAGCTGCTTCACGGTCGGCATCTCACCGCCGAAAAAAGCGGGCACTGGATCATGATCGATCAGCCGGACCTGCTGGTGAGTACGATTAAAGAAGTTGCCGGCTCTGCACGGTAAGCTCGATTAGCAGCTAGCATTTTTTGTCGGGCTACTTAATGACAGGGCCGGCGGATCGCGTGCCTGCTGTGCGATGCGCGACTGGCACAGCAATCGTTCGGAGGTCTTGCTTTCGCCAGCGCGAAAGGATTGACTCCCAGGTTTGCTCCACAGTAGCGGGGACGACTGGCCGGCTCGCCGAACGAACCCCAACCATGGCGACAAAGATCTCAAAAGGCTCTACTCGGGGCGAAAACTACGATATCGTCTCAAGCGCGAGGGAGAAGGATTTTGCCATCTCGTCACTGTGACGATCTGCTGGTCTCGGCAGGCCTTCAATTTTATGAAGCGATCTGGCCAGCGGTCCAACCAGAAGAATTGCCGGAGATGCCACACAGCGGGTGAGGCCCAGTTCCCCGACGACCGTTGCGCGAAAAGACTGGTCCATTCGCGAGACACGGGACACCACGAGGCAGGGAGTCTCAGGATAGACTCCACTCGCCAGCAACTGCTCCTGGAGCCGAGCGTAATTTTGCCCGGGCATGTATATAGCGAGCGTCGCTGCGGGCGACAGTCCAGGCCCAAAGTCAGCGGGGATGTCCGGTTTGCAATTGTGGGCTGAAAGAAAAATTAATCTCGACGAAACGCGCCTATCGGTTAAAGGAATTTTCACAGATGCGGCGGCAGCGAACGCGCTAGTAATCCCGGGCACAGCTTCAAAATCGATCCCAGCATTGTACAAGGCATCCATTTCCTCGCCAGCTCGCCCATAAAGCAGCGCATCGCCGCCTTGTAATCGAACAACCGTGTTTCCCTGGCGAGCGGCAGCGATCATGCGCCTGTGAATTTCTTCCTGTGTGATTCGCTTCTGGCCGCACCGTTTGCCGACGTTTTGTATTTGCGCGCCTGGTCGAACCAGTTGCAAGATTTCCGGTGAGACTAAATCGTCATGCAGCACAACATCCGCGCACTGTAGCAAGCGCAACGCCTTGCGAGTCAACAGGTCAGGGTCGCCTGGTCCGGCGCCAACCAGATATACCTTTGTGCTCATTTTGATGCTCCTAGTCGAACTTCTCGGGCCATACGCAACAAAAGCTTGCGACGGCGCACGGGTTCCATCGGAGCGCGGAACAAGCGCTCTCGTGCCGCGCCGAGTTCGTTAATCTTGTCCGCATACTCCGGTCCGAATTGCCGCTCGAACCTCTTGCGCATTCGTTGTGCGAGCGCGGGACTCTTGCCGTTTGTGGAGATAGCGATCTGCAAGTCACCACGGCGAACCACCGCGGCGTAGAAGAAGTCGCAATGCGGCGGATCATCGACCGAGTTGCACAATACTTTTCTTCTTCGAGCTTCTTCGAAAACACGCGCGTTCACTTTGGCCGAAGGTGTTGCGGCAATCACCATGAACTTTGCAGCGAGATCTTCTTGCTCGAAATTTCGCCGCAGCCACTTGATGGCGCCCGTCGCGGACCACTCATGAACACGCGGAGTTGCCTGCGGTGACACCACGCACACCTTGGCGCCCGCTTCGAGCAAGCTGCTTATCTTGCCTTCACCAACCGCGCCTGCGCCGACGACCAGGCAAGAACGACCTTCGAGCTTGACGAACATCGGAAACAGAGACATGTGCACTACTCCTTTGCGTGCAAGCCGCACTCAGTCTTCTGGAATCCAGCCCAGCGACCGGCGCGAGGGTCCTCGCCGATCTGGACCGGGCGTGTGCAGTGAGTGCAGCCGACACTCGGGTAATTGCGGTCGTGCAGAGCGTTGTAAGGCAAATCATTCGCGCGAACGTAATCCCAGATTTGTTCCGTGGTCCAATCCGCCAGCGGGTTCAGTTTGACCAGACCGAAGCGAGCGTCCCATTCGAGTTTTTTTGCCCCAGAGCGAGACGGCGTTTGATCGCGGCGGATGCCCGAAACCCACGCGTCCAGCTCCGCAACCTTGGCCTTGAGCGGATCGACTTTTCGTATTTGGCAGCATAGATTGGGCTCCCGACTCCAGAGCGCCTCGCCATAACGAGCCGCCTGCTGTGCCGGGGAAAGGGCGGCACGAGTGCGTTCGACTTGTATGCCGTACTTATCCTGGACTCGTTCAATCAGCTCGTAGGTCTCAGGAAACAGGAAGTCAGTGTCCAGCGTGAACACTCGCAAGTTCTTTACCGCTCGCGCCGCGATATCGATCAGCACGACGGCGTCGCCGCCGAAACTGGACGCTATCGCCATGCGAGAACCGAACCGATCGCTGGCCCAACGAAGCAGTTCTTCTGCTGTAGAGCGTTCCGCTTCATGCTGATGAACTTCAATTTCCTGTAACGACTCAATCATCGTAGCCTCCATGAATTCGCGTCTTCTTCCCTGCTCTTCGAGTTACGCAATCAGTAGTTCAAAAACAGAAAAGGCCCGTGACGGCTGGCGTCGCGGGCCTTAGGAGTTTGGATCGAGTGGTTTTGCTACATCGATCGGCTCGTTGGGGCGCGAGACACCGCACGACAACAACACGAGCAGCAACATACCCCATGCGTGTATACGGGTTTGCGCAGCGAAGTCAGTGCGCTGGCAACAGTGTCTGTCATTTGCTTTTCCGTAGAATTCTTAGCGAGCGAATTCATCGGTCAGCCTTCCACTCCGCGAGGCACAGGTCCGGAGGCGACATCGCGAGCTACCGCTTCGACTTCTTGTCCTGCAAGAAAAGTGCGCAGCATCTCATCGGAATGGCGCGAAAAGAACTGGCGAAGATTTTCATGGCCCTCTCGAAGATCCAAATAAGAGCGCAGCAGCCGCTCGATGGCCCCCGGGACATCCGTTGCCGGGCAGCGGTAACCTAGGGGCCGGGCGATGGATGCAAATGGTCCCACCGCGCCGCCGACACAAAAATAATAGGCGTCTACCATTTCTCCATCCACGCGCTGTTTCTTGCCTTCGATTCCGATATCGGCGATCCAATGTTGGCCGCAACTGTTCGGGCATCCGGTAACGTGCAGCTTCAAATGCTGGTCGAAACCGGGAATACGTTCTTCCAACTCTTCCACCAGCCACCGCGAGAATGCTTTCGTTTCGGTGATGGCAAGTTTGCAGAATTCGGTGCCGGTGCAGGCGACCACGCCGCGCCGAAACGACGAAGCGTTCACGCGCAGTCCCACTGAATTGAGTTCATCGGCAAGCGAGCCAGCCTTCTGCTTCGGCACGTTGACGATCAGAAGATTCTGCATGCTGGTAGTGCGCAATTCGCCAGAAGCGAAGCGGTCCGCCAGATCCGCGGCTGCGCGCATTTGCTCTGGCTCGATGCGGCCTCGGAGCACCGTAGCACCCACGTAGCAATAACTGTCCTGCTTCTGGGAATGGATACCCGCGTGATCGCGGTAAAGATCAGCAGGCGGTTCTTCTGGCTCGGCGGGATCCAAGTGGAATCCAATACGTTGCTCAAGTTCTTCCTGAAACTGTTCCGCCGTCCAGCCGTGCTCGAGGAACAAGAACTTTAGTCGCGCGCGCTCGCGGCTCTGGCGAAGAACTTCTGCGCCGCGGAAAATCTCCGCGACACCCTGAATCACCGGGAGCACCTGATCCCAGCCTATAAAAGCGTTTAAGCGGACCGCCAGATGAGGCTTGGTCGAAAGGCCGCCACCCACGCGAATCGAGAAACCATTCTCTGATCCTGCGCTGCGTTTGCGCGACACCGCCGTAAGACCCACATCGTTAATTTCAGGATACGTGCACCAAAGCCGGCAGCCGGTGATGGAAATTTTAAATTTGCGCGGGAGATTATAGAACTCGGGATTGCCGGCAAGCAGGCGGGTGGCCTGTTCGACGAGCGGAGAAGCATCGCAGATTTCGTCGGCCTGCACACCTGCCAAGGGGCAGCCGGTTATGTTGCGCGTGACATCGCCGCAGGCGGCGAGGGAAGACAAGCCACAACGTTCAAGACCGTCGAGCACTTCGGGCAAGTCCTGGATGGTAACCCAGTGAAGCTGGATATTTTGACGCACGGTGAGGTCGGCAACTCCGAAGCCATACCTCTGGGCCAGGTCCGCTATCGTTCGAAGCTGGTTCGAATTGAGCATGCCATTCGGGATGCGAATGCGCACCATGAAAAACGGAACGGCTTTGCCTTCACCGCCGCTACCACCCACTGCTCCGGCGCCATCGCCTTGGGGATAAACGCCCCACCATCGAAAATACGTGCCGAGCCATTCCGGCGGGATCGCCTCATACCCTTCACCTGCGAAACGCCGGATTTCTTCGAGACATTGCCAGGGATTCAACGATCTCTTCAGTCGTTCCACTTTCTGCGCTTTGGTCTCTCGGACGTCCACTTCTTTGGTGTCCATAAAGTCCCCCCCCAAAACAAAAAACCCACCTACCAGATTGTCGTCTGGCGGTGGGCTTAAACTCAGCGTTTAAAATTTAGGTGCTTTTCTAGCTGGCCCCCGGCGCGGACGACAGGTGAACGCAACAATTGCAACAACACGCCAAGCAAACTGTCATCCGGCTGAGATTCATCATCACGAAATCAGATTGCCGAATGTGTACGCCGAAGTCAAGACATTTTAAGAAGTCAAAATGTGAAGAGGAATTCGAGCGCGCGGCTGACGGCGGGCGCGGGTTCTCATGACAGACTCGGGACAGAAACCCGCCGCCCTTAAGGCCGTTACTGGACGATAACTTTCGCCGTCATCTTCGGATGAATTGAACAGAAATACTCGTAGGTCCCGGGCTTATCGAATTTAAACGAGAACTTGTCGTCGGTGTCCAGAGCCCTCGATTTGAACACGTCAGTCGTGCTCACGACTGTGTGCGGGATATCATCGTTGTTGACCCATATTATTGTCGTTCCCGCCGCGACGGTTAGGTCATGCGGCATGTAGCTGAAGTTGTCGATCTTGACCACGACTTCTTGAGATTTCGCCGCGCCTTGGGCGGTCGCCGTGCTCGCAACGACACGCGCGTTGCTTGCACTTATCCATCCGAGCGCTCCCAACATTGCTGCCGCTACAATTAGTTTCGATATCGCTGTTTTCATGTCATCTCTCCAAAGTAAGACTCGTGAAGCCGGTTATCCCT
>DATNLR010000029.1:0-39845 GCA_035602755.1 Binatus sp. (SeqCode)
TGACATAATGCGCGAAATTCGCGAGGCTATTCGTTTTGGGAAGCTCGAAAAGTTCCGCTCTGACCTTCAGGCCCGCCTCAAATAGGCAAACCTAAGCAGGTGTTGGGCGCCGTAACAGGCGGAGGGGATTCTTCGGCGAACGGTTCTTAATTCGCCCTCGGTTAGCGTGCCCGCTTAAAAGGGAAAGGCGCAAATAACGTGATGCTGGCTCTAGGTGTTCCGCGGACGATCTCGACGGCGTTGATTCAGGGGCAGCCGAGCGGGATCGCTCTTTTTCTACCTTTGATTCTGATCATGGTCATCTTTTATTTCCTGATGATCCTGCCGGCCCAACGGCGTCAGAAGAAAGTCACCGAGATGCTTAAGGCGTTGAAAACCGGCGACAAGGTCATTACCAACGGCGGGATTTACGGAACAATAGTCGGTCTGGAAGATGAAGCTGTGCAGTTGCGCGTTGCTGAGCAGGTGAAGATGAAGGTGGCCCGCAGCGCCATCGCAGGCCTCCAGGCAGAACCTCCCAAGGAGAGTTAGAAAGCCCGAATGAATTCCCAGCTCAGGTGGAAATTTATTTTTATCGGTGCGGTCATACTTTTTTGCATTTATGGCCTAATTTGCGTGCCTACATTCCCGACGTCAGGGGCCCAGGTTAAGCAGAATCTGGCGGATCGCATCAAGCTTGGTCTGGATTTGAAGGGAGGCAGCCACTTGGTTTTGCAGGTACAAGTGGACGAAGCCATTGGCCAGCGCTGCGATCAAGCTGTCGATCAGATAACCAAACAGATTCACGAAAAAAATATTACCACCGGTGAAATTAGCCGCGTTGACGACACACACATTTTGGTACGCAATGTGGACCCCAATGCATCCGGCGCTTTCCGCGATTTGGTCAGCAGCCAGTTTACCGACTGGGCTTTGGCTCCAGCTGCCGGCGAGCAGAATGGTTACTTGATGACCATGAAGCCTTCGATCGTCGCCGATCTACGGCGCGACACGATGGATCAGTCGCTGGAAACAATTACGCGACGCATAAACGCACTCGGACTCACCGAGCCAACCATCGCCTTTACCGGCCGCGGTGCCAACGAGATTCTTGTTCAGCTTCCTGGCGAAGGCGATCCAACTCGCGCAAAATCTGTAATTCAAGCTGGCGGGCAACTGGAGCTTAAACTAGTAGTCGACGAACAAATTTACCCCTCCGAAGTAGCAGCCTTGGGAGCTCACGGTGGAGTGTTGCCCGCGGGGAGTGAAATTGTGCCGGGTAGGGCTGAAAGTACGCAAGCTGGACAGCCGCCCCAGCAAGGTTTTTATATACTCGAGCGCGCGCCCATTGTTACCGGGCAGGACTTACGTGGTGCAAGCCCGGCGCCCAGTTCGAATAACCCCGGACAATACGAAGTTCGTTTCCAACTTTCCACTGCGGCGGCGCAGAGGTTCGGGCCGTTCACGGAGTCAAATATTGGCCATAAGATGGCCATCGTGCTTGACCGTAGGGTTTACACAGCTCCGGTCATTAACGGCCGGATTGAAGATTCGGGGATTATCGAGGGTAATTTCAGTCAAGAATCGGCGCAAGACCTGGCTCTTGTACTGAGAGCTGGAGCGTTGCCAGCATCCATCAAGTATTTGGAAGAGCGGACCGTTGGTCCCTCCTTAGGGGCTGATTCCATTCGTCAAGGAGTACGCGCTTCCATCGGTAGCATCCTGGTGGTGATGATTTTCCTGGTGATCTATTATCGCTCGAGCGGTGTCAATGCGGTTGTGGCCCTGGCCCTAAACCTACTAATCCTCCTCGCCTTCATGGCCTATGCAGGGGCGGTGCTGACTCTGCCGGGGATTGCGGGCGTGATTCTGACGATCGGCATGGGCGTGGATTCCAACGTACTAGTATTCGAGCGTATTCGAGAGGAGCTACGAAGTGGAAAAGCTCCGGCCTCGGCCGTTGCAGTGGGGTTCGATCGGGCTTTCCTAACGATTATCGATACGCACGTAACTACCATTGTTTCAGCGGTTTTCCTCTTTTTATTCGGAACCGGGCCCGTGCGCGGCTTTGCCGTCACCTTGGTGATTGGTTTGCTAGCTAATGTGTTTACTTCAATTTATGTGTCGCGGGCTATCTTCGATTGGCATCTTTCACGTATGGAGCGGCAGGCGGAGCTCAGCATCTAGACAGGGAACAAATCGGGAAGTCGCGGTGTCAAATAATGACGGATAGGACTCGATGGAATTTTTTCACAACGTAAACATGGATTGGATGGGGAAGGCGAAGTACTTCGTTTCGCTTTCGCTCGTCCTGCTGGCGGTTGGCTGGATTTCAATTCTCCATAATGGCGGCTTACGTTACGGAATTGACTTCCGGGGTGGCACGCTGGTGTATGTGCGATTCTCGGGGCCGGCTCCGGTAAACCAGATTCGTAAGGGGCTTCAAGACGCGGGCCTGGCCAACAGTTCGATTCAGACCATCAGTGACAATGTCTTGAATAGTGGATCGCAAAACGACGTCGTTATCGGTATCGAAAAAACGGGCCAGGGAGATGAGGCTCTGGACGCCGGTAAGCAAGCAATTTTGGATGTTCTGCACAAGACCTTCGGAACCGCCAACGCTGCTGGGAAACAAGATTTCAATTCGATTACCGTATCTGGTTTGGCTGCTTATCTCACGCAAAAAGACCCTTTGATTCTGGGCACCAATGCCGGAGAGCGTTACAACCAACTCGCTCAACGTTTGACCGATGCCCGCGACAAGGAGCATGGCGGCATCGTCACTAATTTCGATGAGTTGAAAAATGTGGATGGTGTGACATCGGCGGTAATAGGTTCTCTAAGCAACGGTTTTACGCTAAGCAATTTTACGATTCGTAATGTTGAGATCGTAGGACCCAAAGTAGGCGCCCAACTGCGACGCCAGGCCATTCTCGCTACCCTCTATGCGTTGGCGGGCATGTTGTTATATATTGCCTTCCGGTTTGAGTGGGTGTATGGGGCGGCGGCCGTGATAGCCGTTTTTCACGACGTGCTTATCACGCTGGGCCTCTTTTCAATTTTCCATTTCGAGATTTCGCTCACAGTCATTGCAGCACTTTTGACTCTAGTTGGTTACTCGATGAACGACACGATTGTAATTTTCGATCGTGTTCGTGAAGACCTCAGGCTGATGCGGCGTGAGCCCTTTCCTGAGGTAGTAAACAAAGCCATCAATCAGACGCTTTCACGGACGATTTTGACAAGCGGGCTGACGTTTTTGACCGTTCTAGTTTTGTTTCTGATGGGCGGCGAAGTCCTTCGGGCGTTCTCTTTTGCTATGGTGGTAGGAGTTGTGGTAGGTACGTACTCCAGTTTCGGAATTGCGGCGCCTATCGTGGTGTGGTGGAACAAGTATCGAGGACAAGGAACTGCCGTTCGCGCCGGATCCGCGGCCGATAAGCGCGTAGCGGCAGCTGCTAGGAGGTAGCTATGTTTGACGATCTGGTGGTTTCTAGCGCGAATCCGCAAAAGACAAATAAGCCTTGGACGGTGGCGCTGTCGTTTCTGCTGCAGTTCGCAATCGTGTTTGTGATGATTCTGATTCCACTGATCTACACGGAAGCGCTGCCCAAACAGATGCTTACTACTTTCCTTGTCGCGCCTCCGCCCCCTCCGCCTCCGCCGCCTCCGGCTGCGGCGATTCAGCGAATAGTGAAGCCCGTTGCTCGCTTGATTCATAACGGCCAGATGACGGCTCCGACCGTGATCCCGAAAAAAGTTTCCATGATTAAGGAAGAGGAATTGCCGCCCGATGTAGGTGCGGTCGGCGTGACCGGCGGTGTCCCTGGCGGGGTGCCGGGCGGGCAAGCTGGTGGAGTTCTTGGTGGAATCATTGGTGGCACGGGCGCGGGATTGCCGCCGCCACCGAAGGTAACTCCTAAGTCGATCCGCGTAGGCGGTAATGTGGCCCAAGCAAATTTGATTCGGCAGGTGACGCCAGTTTATCCAGCAATCGCTAAGACCGCGCACATTTCCGGAACCGTATTGCTTCACGCGATTATCGGAAAGGACGGAACGGTTCAGGACCTTCAATATATCTCTGGTCCGCCGTTGCTGATGAAGAGCGCCATGGATGCAGTTCGCCAATGGCGCTATAAACCGACGTTGCTGAACGGCGATCCAGTGGACGTTGATACGACAATTTCTGTTGTGTTTACTTTGGGTGGTTAAGAAGAACACGGTTCGGGCATCCTCTTGGGGGTCTGGGCTGATTTGAAGTCAATTGCGACCGGCAAAATATCGCTGCCGTGATCGTTTTGCACGAATGGAGGAGCAAACTCTATGTTTTCGAATTTACTCTTGGCGAGTGTGGTGATGTTGCAGCAGCAGGAAGTAGGCTGGGATTTGCTCACGATGTGGCACAACATGGGCTACCCGGCGAAAACGGTCGTCTTCATTCTCTTCATCATGTCTGCTTGGTCGGTGGGCATTATGATTGACCGGGCGCTGATGTATAGCGCAGCGCGGAAGCAATCCCGCGTATTCGTGCAGCAGGTGGCCGGGGCGTTGAAGGACAACAAGCTCGACGAAGCAATTTCGATCGCCGAGCGAAATAAAAAGAGCCACATCGCCAAGGTAGTGGCGACGGGCCTTTCTGAATTTCAAGCCGCCTCCGCACAGGTGGGTGACGAGGAAGTGATCGAAGCAGCCAAGCGCGGACTCGAGCGCTCGGTGGCTATCGTTCACGCGGAAATGAAGCGTGGCCTTTCGGGGCTCGCTACGATCGGTTCCACGGCTCCGTTCGTCGGATTGTTCGGCACCGTCATGGGCATCATCAACGCGTTCAAAGGTATTTCGGCCTCCAAAGCAACCGGACTTTCCGCCGTCGCCGGCGGTATCGCTGAAGCTTTGGTCACCACGGCGCTCGGTCTTCTCGTGGCAGTGCCGGCTGTGTGGACCTTCAACTATTTTACAAATAAAGTGGAAGCTTTCGACGTGGAGATGGACAACTCCTCGATGGAGTTGATCAACTACTTCATCACTCGCCGGGGCGGAAAGAAGTAAGTCATGGGATACAAACCCAAAGCACCGCCGGTGATGGCTGCGCCAAACGTGATTCCGATGGCCGACATCATGCTCGTCTTGTTGATTATTTTCATGGTCGTGACGCCGATGTTGCAAAAAGGCGTGTCGGTGGATATGGCCAAGGTAAATAACGCTCAAGACATGCAGGATGCGGACAAGGACGACGCCATCATCGTGGCAGTCACGCGAGACGGGCACCTGTATTTGGGAAGTACGCAGGTGGGCCTGAGTGAAATAACCACCAAGGTGAAAGACCTCCTGGCCAACCGCCTGGACAAAACCGTATTCGTGCGCTCTGACCAGCGCGCGAAGTATGGCGACGTGGTCAAGGCGGTGGACGAAGTGAGGTCAGCAGGCGTTGACAAAATCGGCTTGCTCACCGAAAAGAACCGGGCCAAGACGGGTGCTCCTGCACCGCCGTCGCCACCCGCTGCTGGCGCGAGCGGCGACTAAAGATCGTTATAAGACTTAAAGGAGTTTTTCCATGGGAATGGCAGTTGGAGGAAGTAAGGGTTCGATGTCGGAACCTAACATCGTTCCGCTGATCGATGTGCTGCTCGTCCTCATCATCATTTTTATGGTCATTACGCCAACCGTTCCGCAAGGGCTGGACACGCTGGTTCCGCAGCCCTCACCGCCTAACGTGAAGGAAAATCCAGACGTGCTGGCGAAGACAATCGTGGTGCAGGTTTTGGCCAACGGAAAGGTAATGATCAATCAGGACGAAACTAGCTGGGACGACTTGGGTCCCCGCTTGGACGATATTTTCAAGTTGCGTGCAGAAAAGGTGGCGTTCGTGAAAGGCGACGACGCTGTGGACTTTGGCCAGGTCGCTCGGGCCATTGACGTGATGCGGGGAGCCGGAATCGATAGCGTGGGATTGATTACCGCAAAGGTCGAAGCGGGCCAGTAACAGCGTCCACTACAGAATGTGACAGCCTCGCCGTCTTGGCTTATGGGGAATTGGCCAGGACGGCCTTCATCAAGGAGAGTAAGGGATGCAGCGTAAGCCCCACACGTATTTTGTTTTAGCAGTCGTGCTGGTGTCGGCCGCAGCCGGGGCCGGATGCGACAAGCTTCGTGCTCGCGATAAGCTGAACAAAGGCGTACAAGCCTACAAAGCGAACCAGACCGATTTGGCAATTGAAGATTTCAAACAAGCCAAAGCGTTCGATCCTTCGCTGACGAATGCCCAGCTCTATCTTGCGACCGCGTATGCAAGTCAATACATTCCTGGCGCCCCGTCGGAAGACAATGTCCGCATGGGTAACCAGGCCATGCAGGAATGGCAAGAAGTCCTGAGCAGAGATCCAAGTAATCTGAATGCCATCGATGGTATCGGTTCGATTCTTTACAACATGGCCAGCACCCCTTTCGATCCCAAGAAGATGGAAGAATCGAAGGCCTACCACGAAAAGCACATTCAAATTAAGCCCACCGATCCAGAACCGTATTATTGGATCGGCGTGATCGATTGGTCTATCGCGTTCCGTGGAAATAAAGACCTCCGCGAGGAATACAACAGGACCGCGAAAAAGACGATTAAGGACACCGATCCCATGCCACCTGCGCTCGCCGGTCAATTTCAGCAGAAATATGGGGCCGTCGTAAGCGAAGGCATTACGGACCTTCAGAAGGCCATGGAGCTGCGTCCGGATTATGATGACGCCATGGCGTACCTGAATCTTCTTCTTCGTCAAAAGGCCGATATGGAGAGCACCCCGGAGGCGCGCGAAGCAGACATCAAGCAAGCGGATGACTTGGTGGACAAGGTCAAAGCTATTAAGCAGAAAAAGATGGAGAATCCGGAGCCGTCTTCTTAGACTGCGGATAATTTTTGTGACGGCGAGCCGAATGTGGCTCGCCTTTTTTTTTGAGCTCTAGGTTGTGAGCGCAGTCAGGCGGCTATTCCTGTTCGGATTGCTGGCTGCGCGATTGCAAAGCCACGCCCAACAAGCCGCCTATCAGCACCGCAGGATAGAGTTGACCGATTAAAGCTTCCGATACAGCCAGCATGCGTGAAAGCGGATGAGCAGGCAAGACGTCCCCATAGCCTATGGTGGTCAGTGTGGTAAAGCTAAAATAAACGTAGCGAGCCATGGGCGCTTCACCATCGGCAAAAGAACCGATGAATCGCAATGATCCTGGAATCTTCAAGTCCGTTAGGCGATAGGCATAGCTCCACATTAAACCGATCAACAGATACGCGGCGATGGCTCCGAGAACGCGTTGCAAGTTTACTGGCCCCGGACGGAACAATTGCAGCAAAGTAATCACTACAAATGCGAATAGACAGAACAACAGCAGGAGCGCATCGAGCTCAGGATGCCTCTGAGAAAGCACGTACACGTTAGTCCAATGGAAGATTAAGCCGCCGATGGTCAATGAACCGACGAAGATCTTCACAGCCAGACTTCGCTGTGTCGCGATCACGCCGGCAATCATCAGCATGCTCAGAACAATATCCACCACGAACTTGCCGAGCATTCCTAACCCGGCTAATGGCAAAATCACGAAAATAATAAGAATAAGAGATGCCAGAAAAAATGTGAGCCGTTGGTCCACGGACCAAAAGTTGGAGCGGGAAGAAGAAGAATCAGTCATCGATTGTACTCGGCTTGCGGATAGCCGCCTGCAGCAACCAACTCGCAAGACCAAGCCACCGTACTTCAGTGATTCAACTAGTGTCAACAACGCATCACCAAGAACTCGCGCTCAAGTGATGTAAGGGCTAAAATAAGCGTTTCCATGGAACCAGCCGGAAAACCCGCCATCACGCAGGCAGCCAGGCGCGCTGTGGATCTACGCTTCGTCGAGCTGATGGACAAGGTTCGGCGCAACCGTCCCGGCGATGACTTGGAGCTTCTTCGACGAGCCTACGACTTTGCCGCCGAACAGCACAAGACGCAAACGCGTCTATCCGGCGAGCCGTTTCTTTCCCATCCCGTTGAAGTGGCCCACATTCTTGCAGGCATGAAACTCGATGTGACCTCCCTATGCGCTGCTCTTCTTCACGACGTTGTAGAGGACACCAAAATTCCCCTGGACCAGATATCCAGCCATTTTGGACCCGATGTGGCACAACTCGTGGAGGGCACCACGAAAATCAGCCGCCTCGACTTGCTAGCGCCGGAAGCTCGCCAAGCAGAGAACGTACGGAAGATGCTTCTAGCCATGGTGAACGATGTCCGCGTCGTGGTGATAAAGCTGGCCGATCGCTTGCACAACATGCGCACGCTCGAGTATCTCGATTCGGAACGTCAGCAGCGCATCGCTCGCGAAACTTTGGACATCTACGCGCCGGTTGCCAATCGGCTTGGGATGGGCCTGATTCGTGGCGAACTGGAAGACCTGGCGTTCCGATATTTGGAGCCGGAAGCCTATTTTGAGCTACAGAAGAAGTTAGCCTCGAAGCAAAAAGTTTTCGATAAGTTTTTGCAAGAGGTGCAGAGTTCAATTCGCGACCGGCTGGTCGAAAACGGAATTCCCGCCGAAGTTCAGGCGCGGGTGAAGAGGTTTTACTCATTAAACTTGAAAATCCAAAAGCAACAACGCACCTTGGATCAAGTTTTCGATCTTTTGGCCGTTCGTGTGATCACCGACACGGTCAAGAATTGTTACGCGGCTCTCGGCGTGATTCATCAGATATGGCCGCCCGTTCCTGGCCGCTTCAAAGATTACATCGCGATGCCGCGGCCAAACCTTTATCAATCCCTGCACACCACGGTTATCCACGGCGGCCAACCTTTCGAGGTTCAATTGCGCACGCAGGATATGCATCGCATTGCCGAACAAGGTGTGGCGGCTCATTGGAAATATAAAGACGGCCGGGAAGTTTCGCAGTCCGACGACCAGCGCATCGTGTGGATGCGGCAATTAATCGAGTGGGTGCAGGAAATGCAAGAGCCCAGCGAGTTTCTTTCAACGCTGCGGGTGGACCTTTATCCCGAAGAGGTTTACACCTTCTCGCCCAAGGGCCGTGTGGTAGTGCTCCCCCGTGGAGCAACCCCCATTGATTTCGCGTATGCCATTCATACGGAAGTGGGACATCAATGTGTCGGCGCCAGGGTGAATGGCGCAATTGTTCCGCTACGACATGCGCTGGCCAATGGTGATGTCGTTGAAATTATTACGCAGAAAGGCCACGCGCCTTCTCGCGACTGGCTATCCTCGATTCAAACTTCGCGTGCGCGAAGCAAGATTCGTCAGTGGATCAATCTTCACGAGCGCGAAGAAGCTACCGACGTCGGCCGACGCTTGCTTGAGAAAGAAGCTCGCCAAGCCGGCATTACCCTGAAGAAAATTTCAGACCAGGATTGGGCGCGCGTCGCGTCCGATTATGGCTGCGGCCGCATCGAGGATCTTTACGCTGAGCTCGGCTACGGGAAATGGTCAGCGCGGCAAGTGCTGGCGAAAGCGACGGGGCAGCCCCTTGCTGAACCGGGAGAAGAAAAGCAGCCGAAGATCGTATCCACGGTTAAGCGGATGCTGGGAATGGACGATTCGGCCATTCTCGTGCGGGGCAACGATGGGCTGATGGTCTTTCGTTCAAAGTGCTGCAATCCGATTCCGGGTGACGACATTGTGGGCTATGTTACTCGCGGGCGGGGCATTGCGGTGCACAGTAAAAACTGTCCGAATGTTCAAAATCTTCTTTATGAAGCTGAGCGGAGAATACCGGTCGAATGGGCCGGAGAAACTAAAGCGACGTTTCCTGTGCGTCTGCGCATTTTCTCCGAAGACCGCCCTGGAATATTAGCCGGGATCACTGCTGTGATTAGCGATACAGGCGCCAATATCCGCACGTTCGAAAGCGGCGGACAAGATCTTCGCGCGCGCATTGAAGTGGCGCTCGACGTTCACGACCGCAAACAACTCGAGCGCATCTTGAGTGGTGTCAAGCGCATTCCCGGAGTGTTCGATATCGAGCGGGTTTACAACGTTTGAAGACCCGCCTCGCCCACCTAATCTAGCCGGCAGTTCTGCAAGAAACAGTTAATCAATGCGCGACAACTCGTCATGGTCCGCGGCGTGCGTCTGCTGACCCTCGGTAGAATTAGACTGATGCCCAACGCCGACACAACTTCATTTATCTGGCCGCTATCCGGTCGTCGGCTGCATGCGCTTTTTCGTCCGTCCCCGATTTTCTTCTTGTCGCTAGTACTTTTGGCCGCCGGTTGTGAGCGCATGATGCCTCTCGATACCAAGCCTCTCGATAGCGCCGGAATGAATTACTCAGCTATCAAACAAGTGGTAGCGCTGGATATCAGCAGGACTGAACTTGATGAGGTTGCCAAGGCTCGTAACGCAGGATTTTCTGACGACAAGTGTATCCAGATTGTTCGCTTATACCACGATCGTAACCTGCCTTTTAACGCTGGCGACACGGTTGCCGGTCTTCTTCGAGCTGGCCTGAGACAAGACACCATTCTCGAATTGGCCAAGCTCAACGCGTTTGGAGTGAACATTGGTGAACTACAGTTGATACGACTTGCTGGCTTTTCGGATACGGTGGTCCTCGAAGTAGCTCGCCAGGAGGCAGCGGGCAAGCACGTCTTATCCGGCGCCTCACTCTCCACCATGAAAAATGCAGGTATGCACGAATCCACACTGTTGGAACTTGTTCGGCGTGGCGTCCCCGATTCTGAAGCTCCCGCCCTCATCGCACTACATCGTCATGGTGCGAAAGATTCCGATCTTCTTCGCCGATACCCAGCCGCATAGGTTGCCTACAAGTTCGCACGTATTCAGCCAATTAAACTATTTCTGCCTTTTCCCCCTCGAGATTGCTCGATAGAATCTTCCCACCTTGAATCGACCGATTCCTGTAGCAAAACACACGCCCCCGTTTCCATTGCTGAGTCTTATATTCGCGATTTCCGTTATTGTATGCTCATCAGGTTGCGTCGTTTCCTTGACGCCTGCTTATCGAGTTACCAAGGAATCCAATAAGATAGAGTTCCTTTCCGGCCAGACACCGGGACTTCAATTAACCGCCAGCTACACGCTCGAAAATTACGGCGCCACCGTTTTGCCGTTTATAGATGTGGCCTTGCCGAACGCGGCACGTTACGGAATAAAAGATCTGCTGATTAAAGTTGACGGCCACCCGGTCACCGCCCCACCCGCTTCGGAAGGTCGGCAAGCAGGACAGGCGGCAAAATTCCGCATTCCATTCGATCCGGGTTGGAATCCGAAACAACGTCGCGACGTTGTCATCGAATATACCTTTAGTGCTCCAGAAGGATCGCAGGCTCGCGTCGGAGTTGATGCAGTCTCCTTTTATCTAATTTCGCCCGGCTGGCTTCCTGCGCTTCAAGCGCCTAATTATGGGTTGTCTTCGCTTCCTGCAGACACAGACCGCTCGATCTATTCCGTTCAAATTCCTGTGGATTTCCTCGTGCTGTCATCGGGAAAGCCGCGAGGTCGAAGGAAAAATCAAGGAATGCTGGAATATCGGTTTGAATGGCGCAAAGGCGACCTGAAGCCGTACATAGTAGCCGGCCGATACGTGGCCACATCTTCAAAGCGGCGCGAAGGTGGCGCTATATTCTGGACTTCTGACCCGCTTAAGGAAGATCCGGCGGTGGCTGAGCAGCAAATCGCTTCGGTGGCAAATATCCTTCAAAAGAACTTTGGCCCTCTGGGAAAAAGCGATCTTGTTGTGCACAGTGTCGAATCATCAAGTCCACACGCCGCCGGTTCAGACGAGCCTATGGCTACTCCTTTTCCCGCCGGTGTTTTAGTCAATTCACAAGCCCTCGCACTTGGAATCAATAGCCCAAAGTTCTCGAAGCTGGTAGCAAGCGGATTGGCCCATAGTTGGTTCCCTGATATGAATCCCTTGCCGGATTCTCTTATCGGTATCGACGCAGGCCTGCCGGAGTATGCCGACATTGTGGTTGAGGAAGCCCTTGACGGCCAAGCTATGCGGCGCCAGCTTGTGTTCAAATATCTTAAACAGTACAGAGAGGCGTGCAGCGAAGCGGTCGAAAAGCCGCTCATCTCGGCCACGCTGCAAGATCCCGTCGAACAGCGCCGGATTGTCCTGGCAAAAGCTCCCTTGTTTTTCATTGCTCTTGAAGATGCTTATGGCGAAGAGCCAGTTCGTCGAGCCTTGACGCAAATCAGGAGCCTGCTGCGCGGTCAAGAGGTCACTTACCCAGACATTCGGGCGGCACTCGAGGGCGTAACGAATAAAGATCTCGCAGCGATGTTCCGCACCTGGGTCTATAACGCGGGCATTCCGGCGGAATTCCAAGAAAAGTACCAAAACGCAGAAGCCGGGAAAAACTAGAAAAGCCATCGTGTGAGGAGACAGAATGCGCGAAGTCATTTCCACCGAAAAAGGTCCCAAGGCGATCGGGCCTTATTCGCAGGCGATCAAAGCAAATGGATTTATATTTATTTCTGGTCAAATCGCCTTCGATCCCGCGACGGGCAAGCCAATCGAAGGCGACACGGCAAAACAAACGCAGCGCACGCTCGAGAATCTGAAGGCTATCTTGGAAGCTGCGGGATCTTCTCTCGATCGAGTTGTCAAAGTAAGCGTATTTCTGAAAGACATGAACGATTTTTCGGCGATGAACGAAGTGTACGCCCGATATTTCCCGGCAAATCCTCCGGCTCGCTCCACGGTAGAAGTCGCCAGGCTTCCGAGGGACTTCCGCGTTGAAATCGATTTGATCGCTCTAGCGTGACCAGTCGAGGGCCCTGAGATATTAGGTTGTTTCTGCTTGGAAAGAGGGCTCGGTTAACCCATTCGCTCTCGATTTGCCGGTAAATGGCATGGCATCCTTTTTTTTCAGTATCCTAGAAATGTTCACATTATAGAAAAAGGGTTGCTATACACTTGCGGCGTTCACATCTCGTATTTGCGCGCAACGGATTACGTGCAGTCGTTAAAAGAGATTTATTTCAGGCGGTTCCATGGCTAACTCGCAGTTTGATTTAGTGGTGATCGGAAGCGGTCCGGCGGGACAAAAGGGCGCGATTTGCGCGGCAAAAATGCGCAAGCGGGTTGCCGTGATCGACCGCACGCAAATGATAGGCGGCGTCTGCGTTCACACTGGCACAATTCCAAGCAAGAGTGTGCGCGAGGCCATTTTTCAACTTACCGGGAATGCTGTCAGGGCCTTTTACGGCGAAAGTTATCGCGGGAAAAACGATATTACGGTTCAAGATCTTTCTTTTCGCGTGAAAGCGATCGTAGGGCGCGAGACAGAAGTGATCCGCGCACAACTCAAACGAAACGGTGTGGCAGTGTTTCAAGGCACGGCGCAGTTCGCCGACCCCAATACGATTGAGGTTCAAGGCGACACCGAGAAAATCACCGTCCGTGGAGATCACATTCTGATCGCATGCGGAACACGACCAGCACGGAACGCTGAGATTCCGTTTGACGATAAACGCATTCTCGATACCGACAGTATTTCTTCCATGGAAGGTCTGCCTAGGGAAATCATCGTGGTGGGCGCCGGCGTCGTAGGCCTTGAATACGCATCCTTTCTCGCCGCTTTAGGCACGGAAGTTACACTAATAGACCAACGCCCGACGCTTCTGGACTTCGTGGATCGTGAAATCATCGAAGCTCTGGCCTATCACCTGCGTCAAATGGGCACGACTTTTCGTCTCGGCGAAAAAGTGACGCGAATAGGCATCGATCCCCACCGCGACCGGGTATTTGCTGAACTCGAAAGCGGAAAGAAAGTACAGGGCGACGCTCTAATCTATGCGGTCGGTCGCCAAGCGAATGGAGATCGCATAAACCTGGAAGCGGCCGGGTTAGAGCCCGACGCGCGCGGCAAGATCAAAGTGAACGAACATTATCAGACCGATGTCCCGCATATCTACGCGGCCGGCGACATTATCGGATTTCCCGCCCTGGCCAGCACATCGATGGAACAAGGGCGACTCTCGAGCTGCCATATGTTCGGTGCGCGTTCGGAACATATAACTGAATTGTTTCCGTACGGTATTTACACCATCCCCGAAATTTCCATGGTGGGCCAGAACGAGGAACAACTCACAGCCGCGAAGGTTCCTTACGAAGTGGGTATTGCCAAGTATGCCGAACTCGCCAAGAGCATGATGTTGGGCGACGAAACCGGAATGCTTAAAGTTCTCTTTGATCGCAACACGCTAAAACTTCTCGGTGTTCACGTAATCGGCCAGCGCGCTACGGAAATTATTCACATCGGCCAAGCCGTTCTTTATTACGGTGGCAAGGTGGACTATTTCCGCGATACAGTTTTTAACTACCCCACGCTCGCCGAAGCCTACAAAGTAGCGGCGCTCGATGGTCTAAACAAGCTTTAGTGGCACTCCGCGAAGCGATGCATGCGGGGCTAATGCCTGATAAACGCAGCACAAACCGCACAAATAAACTATTACTTTGCTTCTCCGGTAATCCGACTATCAGGACTTGACGGCGGGGTCAGTCGATTACTTCCCGCTTAGCCACAACTCACCCTGGACTGTAAGAATGCTTTTTCGGGGCCGAGCGTCACCCGTACTTAAGGTCGGTGCTCTGTCCGACCTCGATAATGTATCCGTCAGGATCGCGGATGTAGCAGCGAATCTCGCCGTACTTGGCAATCGGTTCCGTGAGGAACTCGGCTCCTCGACTTTTCCACAATTCGTAGCACGCTTGAATATCCGCAACGCGGAAATTCATAAAGCTGTTGATGTGATTCGGGTCTGGGACGCTGAGCGTCACCGTCGGCTTATCCGGGGTCGGCCCGCCCCCAACGTTGAGAATCATCCAGATATTCGCAAGCTGAAGGTACGGAGGTGCGTTGCCGTCGCCCATGGTCAGAATGCGAGCGCCGAAGACCTTTTCGTAGTAGCGGGCCGATCGCTCGACGTCGGCGACGGTGAGAAAATGCGCGATGCTGATCCCCTCTCGCGGGGGCATCTCATAGCTCTTTTGTTCGATTTGTACGCCGCTCATTGACATCTCCAGTCCCGACAAACGACGCTCAGCCGCTTTTCGGTTTTTTCGTATTCGTGCCTGCTGCCGATTATGCCCGATGAGGAAAGACAAAACAATTGGACCACGCTCGTACAGGAGAAGTGGAGTACTAGACCGGAAGATGGTCGAGTGGCCGGGCGCCATTGCTGGCGCCCAGCCCTCTAAGAACCGGACTTGAAGGTTTCCCATTCATCCGGCTCGAGCACTCAAAAACGCCCCCATAAAAAACGAGGACGCGGCCTGATTCAAAACGAAGCAGACCTACTCGATACGGACTTGCTGCCGATTCGCGCGGCGGTGCAAATCACCGGTCGTGTGTGAAGCTGCACCAATGGCTTACGCCATCGTCATTTGCTTTGCTTCAGCAATCGGTTCCTCAAGAGTTCTCGAGGCGGAGCACCAACAGGAAGTCAGCCCCAGTTTCCGGCGAGGTGATCTGGTCCCACGAGGCGACGCGCAACCTCTATCTGCCCGATTACGGGGCAGCCTTCGCTTGCTCCCATTCCCGTTACCCGCATCGCCATCGGTGCTTATCTCCGATAAGTTGGCTAACGACATTTCTGACGAGTTGGTGCCGCTAGCGGCGCGTGGCCATGAGTTACACGACGCGCCTGACCCGTCTGGAACAGTTGTGACTGTGGGCAGCACCGATACAACGCTCTACAACTACGAAAATATCCAAATCACGTTTGCGACGCTCACCGGACAACGCCCCGGTGTCATTGCTGTAATCATGTCCTGGAAGAACAGGACGTGCAGAAACGATGGCAACGTGCTGCCCCTCGAAAAGTATCCGCGTTGATAATCTGGCCGCAACAAATACTTGGGATTGCGCAAAAGTCTTGCGTCGAACTTGTCCCGTTATCCGACTCTCCATAAACTTGTCTGATAAGTTCTATGGAATCAATGAATCGGTCCGGACAAGTTTGTGGCGCTAGTGACGCGTCGAAGACGCGGTGAAGGCTTATCAGGACTCAGGGCACCGATCTTCGGAAGTTACATTATTTTTCAAGGCAGTTCGGGCCGTTTTGCATTAGAATCCATCCCCGATGAGGAGGTGATCGTATGAAAAATGTATACAGAACCGCGTCCGTGACTGCAATGCTGGCTTTACTCCTGATTGAACCGGCCAGCCTTATGGCTCAGGCACCTCGCGTGCCCGGCGTAACTCTTAGGACGTTGGATGCGGCCATGGTTGATAATGCGTTGCGGTCCTCCAATGGTGCTACCCGCGCAACAATCAAATTCGTGAATCAGAGTAGCGGCGCAGTGGACATCTATTGGATCAACTACGATGGACATCGCGTGCTTTATTATCGAGGGTTGGCTGCAAATTCCACCTGGACAGCCGATACCTTCTTAAGTCACCCGTGGTTGGTAATTGTTTCCGACAGTGGGGGCAGTACTACGTCCGGCACGGGAGTCCGGTTGGGCGGATTTGAGGCTTTGACTGCAAACGGGGATACCGCAATCATTACCAACTCCAATTAGGCAACTCACCGCGTTTACCGGCCAAGTGAAATCTGCTCGAACTTCAGCCGCGACCTAGGTTCCTTCTCTCATTCTTCTCCAGCTTCAGGCGCGCGCTTTTAGTTCGTGGATGCGTCTTTCGTAGTAGTCCGATAGGCAGCTCACCCAGCCTTTGTAGATCGCGCACGATTTATCGCGAGCGGCCAGCCATTCGCGTTGTTCTTCGCGGAGGGCTTCATGCTCGGGGCCGGTCACCTTGGAAAGGAGAGATTTATAGACATCATTCAATTCGACGTCCAGACGGGCCAGGATGTCGACATGGCAGATGGCGTTTTCGACCTCGGTGATGGGTTGGGTGCAATCGTAGCTCGTTGGGAATACGCCCGTTTTCTGAATGGAAGCGACGGCAAATTCTTTTCCGTTCCACTTGTACTTGATGACGAGCGGCGCGTCACGGTCACTGTCGTCTGTGAAGGTGGCAATGAGGGAACCATTTTCTACGGAAAGTGTGTAATTACGATTGCCGAACAGGGTGTCATAGGTCTTGGGATCGACCTCGGCGATTTTCAACTCCTCCAGCTCCCCGTCTGAGTCGCGCGAGATAACGGAATGAACATTGGGGCCGCCGCTCCCTGACGCGCAGTCTGAGGCGACGACGATGGCCTGGCGTGTGCCGTCGCCTATAAAGTCGAAGTACTCAAGCTTCGAGAAGTAAAATCTACTGTCTTCAGAGCAGTCAGGCTTTTTGTTGAACCACTCGGCAATCTCTTTTTTGTCGATGGGCTTTGCTTTTTGCGCGTGGGCGCAGGGTATGAAGGATAGGCAAAAAAAAATAGCGAGCGTGCGCTTGAGAATCATGGCGTGATGAGCTTAAGTTTGCCCCTCGATACGAATGGCCACATCATCGCTTAAATCCTCGGCCCGCTGCAACGGTCCCTGATCTTTACAATCTCAAGGTCTCAGTGCCTGAGTAACGCGCTAATCGTCCATGTAGATTCAAGTTTCCGATTATCCGCGTTTGCCAGGAGCTACCGAGAATTTTCTCGGTTCTGCGTGTCGATTCTGCACCTTCTCGTTCGACGTATGGGTAGAACAACAATTAAGCTCTAAACTTGAGCGTCAGACCAACTCAACCCGAAAGGACAAACACAATGCGATTCATGGTCATCGTCAAAGCCTCGAAAGACTCCGATAAAGAAGGCGCACTCCCTGATCCTAAGGGCATAGCCGACATGAACAAATTCAACGACGAGCTCTTAGAAGCCGGAGTCTTGATAGGCTACGACGGTCTTCACCCCTCGTCCAAAGGCGCCCGCGTCCACTTCTCCGGCAAGAACCGCCCCACCGTCACTGACGGCCCCTTCGCCGAAAGCAAGGAACTCATCGCCGGCTTCTGGTTCTGGCAAGTCAAGTCTCTCGAAGAGGCGATCGAGTGGGTCAAGCGCTGCCCCGTCTTCTACGAAGGCGAGGCCGACATAGAGATCCGCCAGGTCTTCGAGCCCGAAGACTTCGCATCTGCTTTCAACGATGAAGAAATTCAGAAGGAAAAACAGTTCCGCGCTCGAATGGCAGCGAACGCAGCCAAGAAATAGTCCCAGTTGCACTGTCCAAACTGGTGTGATCTGTACCCGATTAGTCTTAGATGTTGGTTAGGCCCCGATTAGTCGGGTTCCCGGACATCTTCGTACCAGGACCCACTTGGGAAGTAAACGCGTTTACCGGGGCCTGACACCCTTGCGGTCGAGTGACCTCAACGGTCAGGCCGCCCGCGCTTGCAAGAGGGAGAGGGATTAAACGTCGTATAATCTCGTGCGTTCAACTGGGGAGCAGAACATATGAACGTGCAAGAACAAATCAAGAAGTATATTGCCAGCCAACCGGAGCCAAAACGCAGCGACATGCGAGAGTTGCATCGGCTCACACTTCAAGTGTCACCAGAATGCAAATTATGGTTCTTCGATGGTAAAGACAGCAAAAATCATACTGTCTCCAACCCTACGATAGGATATGGATTTCACACAATACAATATGCCAATGGAAAAAGTAGAGAGTTTTTTCAAATTGGTGTAAGCGGAAACAAAACCGGAATCTCTGTCTATATTCTTGGTCTCAAAGATAAGAAGTACTTAGCCAAAACGTATGGAAAAAAACTAGGCAATGCGAGCGTGACCGGATATTGCATTCGGTTTCAAGCTCTAAAGGATATAAACATCGATACGCTTGAAGCGGCAATACGATATGGGCTTGCACCTCCAGAATGAAAAAGGCAAGCAACTCGGAAGTTGTGCCTGGTAACTAATCGGGACTTACTCGATGAGTTAATGATTTTTGAAGCAGAAACTATATACGGATATGGTTCTTACTTGCCTAGGTTGAGCGGCTTACCCAAGGACGCGTTTAATCCAGCTTGATATTCCGTTGTCGGCGCCTTTACTGCCTCGATTATTTGCTCTTCGTTAAGTCCAACGTCTCTTGCATCAAACGCTGCATGCTGTAAGGCTTCAATTGCTTTGTCTTTTGTCATTTTTGATCCGGTGATTCAGCCTCTTTTCTTCGGCAATGTATGCCGCTAGAATCCGCTTTTTCGAGTTCCGGCGAAGGCCTCAGGCCCTGTTGCGCCGGGGTAAAGCACGCGTACTCGTGCCGGTAGGGCCTTTACGCTCGGAAAGATCCCAACCTTCAGACGGAAAAGTCATTCGCCAGAATAGCGGTGATGGCTCGGTAAATTCCAGGCCCACCTCGGCCTTACCGGATTCCTTCTGGCCAACAAATGTTACGGTGCAAGGCAATTCTTCTACTGTCTTGGGGTTGAGGATTGCGACTTCCTGCCCTCGCACGACTTTTTCGGCAATTCGCACCATGCAGCGGTGAGCGTTCACCGAGGCCGTGTGCGTTTCTTCGCGGAAGGGTAGATGCCCGTTCTCTCCGCGGATGATGACCGGCATAGTGATATAAATGCGGTGGGACCGTCGGCGCTCCGCACTGTTCTCGACAGCTGTGGGATATGCAGATATTTTTATCTCTCGCATAACGATTCCATATTCACAAAACAAAGTGAGTGTTGTGGCACAGAGTCTTATGCCAATTTTTATTTGACTGCTTAGCTAAGGTTTACATAAGGGTATGCGGGTAGCCAGATTTAAACTGTTCGTTTTGGCACAGTTTCTTAGTGGATACTGGGGCCACGGAACCGAGAAGGACGATGTTAAGTACTAGTTTGCGGACGTTCGTACCAGAGAATAAAATGCAATGCAGCGAAGTGCATCGCTTCTCTCTAAGCACCACGGATACGCCCACCTTTTTAAATCTCTTCGATGAGGACGCCCGGCGATCTAGAGGGAAGCCATGAACTCCACAATTTTCCTGAACCTTCCGCGTAATCCACATTCTTCACGACCGATCACCGCTCTGAGCCCGGTCTGATCATCCATGTCGGTCCGTATTGACGGCTGGTTGCGATAGCAAACGCTGGGATTGGCAGGCCGGGACTTGCTAGGATCTCAGGCTGGCCAGCCAACCATCCAGGACGGGCAGGCTACTTGGTTCGATCGTGGCGAATGCGATTCCCATCCCCGAGTTGGGCCGTGAATAGGTCACCTTACCTTGTGCGACAAATTGCGTTTCACCTAGCGAAATTTGGAGTCTTACTTTCGTATCCTGCGAGAACGGGGTCGGTGTTTCTACAAAGCAACCGAACAGGTTTAGGTCCTTGGTATGCCCCGAAATATGCTTTTCAGTCTGGAGGTCGGTCAGGTCAATTCTAGCCATGAACTGATGACGCGGCGGTCGATGGCGTTCGTAGTGAATCGGGAAAAAACCTCAGCGTGTTCAGATACTATTCGAATCAGTACGTGTAGTCCACTCTGACGACTCGCACCGGATTAAGGCGTACTCGGAAATCGATCCACATGCCTGATCAACGCAAACCGGAAGTGAAGTCCTATTCAAATCCCAGTTATGTGACCGATCTAAACTAGTTAAGCGGAAACTCGTTTCGGTGATCTAAATGACCGCAAACAGAAACTTCTTCTGAGTGTCGCGCAATGGCACGCCGCCACTCAAAAGTCCAACAGGCCACAAAGCGACGATCGAGCCGCTACAACAATCACTGGAATCTTCTTGTCCATTCGCTCGTACTTTTCTCCAGGCTGTGCAAAACAGAACAGACGCAGAAAATCATCGGCCTTATAAGTGTTCTTAAGGTAGATAGTGGCGCCGACCTCTCCTCTTAGCTCCGCAGGCGTCTTGGAGGCAAAATGGGCCTTCGATCGATTACCTAGCGCAGATGTATCCCAGAGCTCCTTAACGCTATCGGTTTGTTAGGAACCTTGATAATTGCGGGCCACCAGCCATTTTAGAATTGAGATGCAGGCAGCTGTCTGAGAGGCTAACCAATGAACTTCCTTACTACACATAACTCCGCGTTCCAGGTGATCGCCGTTTTTGTGATTTTCGTTGTTGGTTACCTTGCGCTTTTTGTTAGCGTTATGATTTGCCTGCTTCTAGCGCATTTCATCCTCGAAAGCGCACGGCTGGCTCGGGCGCATCTAGCGAGCCTACCTCTTGAAACAGCTCAGATTTCTTCTCTGGCGAGAAAATAAGAAACAAGAATTCAAAAGGAGACGGCCATGCGACAACCGTTGGCAGCGGCTTTCTTTACCTGTAGGCACTGCGACGCTGCATACGATTCGGACGCTTTGCTGCAAGGGCACAAGATCACGGCTCATCGTGGGAACGGATCAGGTCAACGTTCTTCTAAGCAAGTGAATACACCTGGAGAAAACTCCGAACGTCAAACCAGCGAACAGCAGAATCCGTCCGACCGTGAAGACGATGGGACCGGGCGATTTCTTTGGCGAGGGGTGCCTCGCCGGTCAACCGATTCGGATAGGATCGGCCACTGCGATTGTGGCGACCACCGTTCTCGTGATTGAAAAGAAGGAGATGATTCGCGTCCTCCACTCCGAACATGCGTTCTCCGACCGCTTCATCTCTTTTATGCTTTCGAGGAACATCCGGGTTGAAGAGGATTTAGTCGATCAGCTTTTCAATTCCAGCGAGAAGCGGCTCGCGCGCACGTTATTGCTGCTTGCGCGCTATGGCAAGGAAGATAAGCCCCAAAAGATGGTTCCCAAAGTACCGCAAGAAATGCTGGCGGAAATGGTTGGTACAACACGTTCACGAGTTAATTGTTTCATGAATAAATTCAGAAAGCTGGGCTTCATCAGATATAACGGCGGGCTCCACGTAGATTCGTCCCTCCTCAGTGTCGTCCTGCACGACTAAGTTGACTTCGCGCCGTACGGAAAGCTACCACCTCATCGAGGTGGTAGCGGCTAATGCAAAAGAAGGCGATAAAGGCGAAATGAGTTCAACCTGTCATCGTCTGGAGAACAATGGAAGACTACTATTTACAAAGTATGTAAAAGTGTACAGAACGCTTCAAACCCAACTCCTACACTCCTTTCACGCGCGAAGGGGCGGCAGACATGACCGGGACGCCACGACAACGGAAGCAGCTCTAGGTAGAAGTATTGCTGGGGACAAATCCACTGAACCACGCTGTCTGGGTAGCGACTGCAGAAAAAGCAAATTTCTTGCGTACAAAAGAACTGTGCATCGGTCTCGTCAAACAAGCAGAGCGGCATACGATAGCGGATGCTATAAGCAGTTTGTCGGTTCTCAGGAGTCCACGCTATGAGGCGCAACGTGATAGAGAATTTGGATCTCACGTCTGCATTAAATATCTCGGATGGGAAGAATCTCGAGATATTTAAATGCCAATCTCGTTTCGCGTTTTGAGGAAGTCGGCAGATGACGCGTCCGGCTTTACTATTCTCTCTTCAGTGTCGAAGAACGTCTGGCGGGCTTGTTCAAACGAATCTTCTTCGTTTGAACTCGTCTGTTTCATTTCAATTTTTTGAGTCATCATTTTCCCTTAATTCATGCAACGCATCGGAATCTGATTAGCTCTAGAGAATGACGAGAAGTGAATCTGTTACCGTTTGGAACATGCACAAGCATTGGATGGGGCGGCGAGATCTTGTATTCGTATCCGCCGCCCCACAAAACTGGACTGAAAAACCCGGTTATAGGACTACGCTAATGCCAACGCGAGCGCCGGGATAGTACGGATTGCACAGGTAATAGCCCCCATCGATGTAGTCAACGTAAACGTTATCTGTGTAATACCATCCCGCTGGCCATGGATTCTCGAATCCAAACCAAAAACCACCGTATTGAAAACGAGAAAAGCCGCCGACCATCACAGGTTGGTTGATCACGAACGTGTGCTCGGAACCAAAATTGGCGCTGAACTGAGCGTCAGGTATGCGAGCACTGCTTCTGGCACTGAGCCGCAGTGCCGGCTCTGAGCGTTGCTTCTGCTGTTCGGCCACACTCCGCGTAGGCTGACCATGTTGCTGCTCCGCGGTGTTACCGTGATCTTCCTGATTCTCGGACTTAGCCTGCTCTTGCTGTGTTATTGGCTTAGCTTGTTTTTCTTGCTTTGCTGGTTTGGCCTCTGCCTGCTTTTCGGACTTAGCCTGCTCTTCTGGCTTTGCCGGCTTGGCCTGCTTTTCCGCCTTTACTGGCTTGGCTTGCTTCGCTGGCTTCTCGGTCTTGACCTGTTCCTCTTGCTTAGCTGGCTTGGCCTGTTTCTCTTGTTTTGCTGTTTTGGCTTCCGCCTGCTTTTCTGGCTTGGCCTTGGTTTGTTCTTCTTGTTTTGCGGGCTTGGCCTCTTCTTGCTTTGCCGGCTTGGCTGCTTCTTGCTTTTCAGGCTTGGCCTCCTCTTGTTTCGCTTCCGGTTTAGCCTCCTCCCGTTTGGCTGGCTTGGCCGCCTCTTCGTGCTCTGCCGGCTTGGCTGCTTCTTCGTGATGCTCTTCCTGCGCGAAAGCTGGAATTGCGGCTCCGAGGAGCAAGAACATAGCTGTTGTGCTAATGATTCCAAGTACTTTCATCAGTGTTGCCTCCATTACCGAGAATTCATGCGCGCGCCATTTTTCGCCGGGCGCGGTTTGTTATTTGCGTTCGACGAACTGCTATCTCTGTGTCGGTTATTAAGACTTGCCTACGCCCCAACGTGGATTCGGGAGAAGGCTTGGAATAGTCCAAAAACATTCAGTAACCACAAAACTACAGCGATAACTACCACTGCATTCAAAATAGACTTGATCGTTCCCTGCATCGGTATGAAGCGGTTAATCAACCAAAGCAGGACACCCACCACGATCAGTACCATTACGATTTGAAGTAACGGCATTATTCATCTCCTCCTCTTCGCAGGGAGACACTTCCACCGGTCCTGAAGTTTCCACGCATTTCTGAATGGACCTGTGGGCCGCTGGTCCCGGCTGAAGTGGAAGGAAGCTGCGATCTTCAATACTCTCGGGCGGAAACTTTTGGACCCGTTTTCGCCTCGGTCCTCATGCTTTACCCACAGGCCAACATCTTAGAAGTGACAACGGCAGATATCTGTTCACTTGTGCACACATTTGCACTCGAGGATTTCTGAAGGCAACGACTCGGGAAGCGATGGGCTAACTCCCGATAAATCGAGTTGTCTCGCGCCGGTGAACGTCAACTCAAACACCTCGGAAACGATAATAGGACTCGAAAGTGTCTCTAAGTGTACAGATATCTTTTTCCGTCTTTCCTAGTATGGTATCTCTGAGGAAAGCGATGTGACTTTTCTCCGAACGAATGACCCAACTCTCTCTGACTCGGGAGGATGAAAAATGGACACCTCATCGTGCTTCTGGTTGCGTTCTTACTCGGCCCTGGAGACTGGGGATACTCACGTTGGCACAGAAACTAGCGCCCTCTAGTCTCAAAAGGGAAGAAGCATTCTTGACTTGAGTTGTTCGGCGCTTGCACTTCTGCCTGACTGGGGGCCCGGAGTCAAATCGTTTTATGGGAGGCAAAATGATGAAGCCAAGTACGGAGAATAAAATCGCAAGTAATGTTCATGAAGTGAAAACAAGATTAAGGAAAAGGTGGGCAAGCTCACGAACGCCTCGAACCTAGAAGCCGAAGGCGTCGGCGAATACATAGTCGGCAACGCCCAGAAGAAAATTGGTCAGGTACAGAAAGTCATCGAGAAGACCTGACAAAGCAGTACTGGTTCAACGACCCTTGCGACAAATGGAGCATGATCTGTCGACGCTGAATAAAAATGGCAAGAAAGAAATCGGCAACACGACGCGAGCTAGCGTCAAGAAGGAAATGGCGAAACCGCGTATCACCAAGTCCGCAAGAATAGCGGAACTGAACTTAGATACTGCGCGAATTCCAGAACAGCCGAGTATCACAATGCCCGGAAGAGTTGACAAAATCATTCCGTCTCCACGTCCAAGCCAGCCCGAAAGAGCACAGATTGCGGTAGACGACGCCGACCCACGGTATCGCGATTTCCGAATTGAAAATACGTTAACGGACGAACATGGGGATGATGTGAAGCTCAAAAAAGGTGGTCGCGTCGAGGTCACCGTCAGAGCTAGAAACGTCAAGCCTCACACTCAATGAAGAGCGCCAACCTGCTAACTAGGATTCATCCAGGTTCTCGGCGGCCCGTCCCGTGCGTAAGGTAACCACATTTTTCAAACGCAGCCAGTAGCCGGTGCCGGCAGTACGGATAGGAAGCAACTTTCCGCTGCCCCCTGTCCTGAACCACCGGCGAACCGGCGACGGACCTTACGCATTCTATTGGTCCATGGTGTCGCCCGCGGAAGCGAAGCACTGAGTAAGACAACTTAACAGAGAACACCGCAACGTCAGCGGAGATCTGGTTTCAACTCCCGAGAAGTTAATCCAGCATTTGGGCGTGTAATCCGCGAAGAGGAAGTCATGTCTCAGTACGTCGAGAACTATCTTGAAATTGGTGAAAGACGTCGCCACAAGCGCATTCTGGTCTCGCCGCAAACCTTCATAAAACTTGCCAAGCACGGTACTGGAATTATCCTAAACATCAGCGAAGGCGGTTTGGCTTTGACTTCGGTCGGGATTCTGAGCGCTGACCACCTGACGTCGATGCAATTTCAATTGCCAGGATCTCAGGAGTGGATTGAGACAAACGGGGAGATTGCATGGACCAGTAAGTCGAGAACGGAGGCCGGCATCCGGTTTGTTAATCTTCCAAAGGATACTCGAAAGAAAATACGAAAGTGGATTTCTCAGAAACCTCCGCGCCCGTTCTTCCAAGGTCGAATAACGTTCTGCTAGCCGCGTCTTTCCGGCGGTGTCGGCGGCCTCCGTCAAAACCGGACAACGAGTTCCTGCGACCGCGAGTCGCTAAAGGAATCACGCGGCCGCCATCACAGTTTTGCATCCTGAGGGTAGATCAGTTCCTTCCCGCCGCGCACATCGTAGGAAGTGTCCTCCCAAAAGACGATAATCCAGAGTTCCTCAGCAATCGAGCGAAGAGCGTTTGGGATGCGCAGTCTGCGTTTATCCCCCGGAATGGCTGAGATGATGTCGCAGGGTCAGCGTCTAGAACTCATTTAGGAAACAAAACGAGCGCATGGGCCTTTCTAATAAGGCGGTTTCTTCACAAAGTAAAAGAGTCACCGAAAAAGACGGATGAGAACTCACACGCTACATTACATTTCCATGAATTCTCTACATTGCTATGGGTGGCTTCAGAGGTGGCAGAAAAACTGGACATGAATGTGCAGATACTTGCATGGTGGACATTCTTCCTGGTTGGGGACGTTGGTACAGGAAATAAAATGCGATACGCAGCAGAATGTATCGCTTTTCTCTAAGCATCACTTAATACCCGCACCGTTTTTAATGCTCTTCGATGAGGACACCCCGGCGATCTAGACGGCAGGCATAAATTCCATAGTTTTTCTGGAATTGCAATCGGGACCGTGTGCAACCGCGATCATAACCTGCAGAACCTCTGCGAACGTGAAAGTCGAAAAGGAACTTGTCCGTAAAGACAGCAGCGATAATTCTTCTATTCGCTACCCACAGCGTCCGAAAGGACTCTTCTCACTCTGAAGCATGGAATATAAGTTCTAATTCTAAGGGTTTCCAAAGTTACCGATTGACATAAGTACGCTACCGTACATAATCGTGAGAGAAGTACCCTCTGACAGATCAGTTCGGGCCTAAATCATGAGTAAAGTTTCTGACCCGACAACTAGAAAACCTCTAGGTAAACGGAGTTTTGACGCCCAGGCTTTTCTGGACCCTGCGAGTGGGTCCAGAAAGATTGCGGAGTTTCAGCGGCTCGAATTCATTTTCCGTCAGGGCGATCCTTCTAACCATATCTTTTACATACAGAAAGGCGGCGTCAAACTCTCGATTGTCAGCAATTTTCGCAAGGAGGCCGTCGTAGCAGTTCTGGGGCCCGGCGAGTTTTTTGGTGAAGGATGCTTGACCGGGGTGACTTTGCGTATTGCGTCAGCAGCAGCCATCAGTCCTACCACAGTGCTCGCCATCGAAAAGAAGGAGATGCTTCGCGTGCTCCACACCGAACACGCCCTCTCTGACCGCTTCATTTCTTACATGCTTGCGCGAAACATCCGTCTCGAAGAGGATCTGGTGGACCAGCTCTTTAATTCCAGCGAGAAACGCCTGGCGCGTACCATTTTGTTGCTCGCTCGTTATGGCAAGCAGGGCCAGCCTCAAAAACTTAACGCCAACGTGTCGCAAGAAATGCTCGCGGAGTGATCGGAACTACACGTCCCCCGCGTTTCGGGTGGGGTTTCCGTTTCCATCGTTTCTATCTGCGAGTGGAGATGCACAGCGAGACGTTTGTTCCATTTAGCGGTGGCTCCTGTCGGATCAGCGGTTGAGACGTGCCCGATATGCGGCCACAAGTGTCCGTATGACGGCGGGATGACAGCCTTCGCTGGCGAGCCCGTAAGGCGGTTGAAGGAGGAATACTCAGCTGGGAACGCAAACGGCTGCTACAGGAATCCCTGTTTTGAGCAATTTGGCAAACTGCTCGGGAAGCACCGGCCGACTGAAATAGTACCCCTGAGCTTCTTCGCATTGATGAGCCTGAAGAAACTTCAACTGTTCCAGCTTTTCCACGCCCTCGGCAACCACCCGCAACTTTAGGCTTCGGGCCATACTGATAATCGCAGTTACAATGCTCGTATCGTCTGGCACGATTGTGATCTCGCGGACGAACGACTGGTCGATCTTCAGAGCGTCAACCGGGAACTTCCTCAGGTAGCTCAAGCTTGAATAACCCGTGCCGAAATCATCTACTGCAACCTGCACCCCTCTGGCTTTCAGTGTTTGCAGGACAGATGCGGCGGATTCAGCACGCTTCATCAAAACGCTTTCGGTTAGTTCCAGCTCAAGAGATTTCGGATCCAGACCGGTCTCCCCCAGGATTGCAAACACACTCTCAAGAAAATTGTCGTGCCGGAACTCCATCGCGGAGATATTTACCGCCATGGTACCCAACGGCAGTCCTGCATCCAGCCACGCGCGGGCCTGTTTGCACGCTTCACGAAGTACCCAATTACCGATCGGGAGAATCAGACCGCAGTCCTCCGCAACGGGAATAAATTGCGCCGGAGAGACCGGCCCTCGCGCTGGGTGCGTCCAGCGAATCAGGGCTTCCGCGCCGGTGATCTCTCCCGTTCTCAGATTGACCTTTGGCTGGTAGTGCAGCGCGAATTCCTCCCGTTCCAAGGCCCGCCGCAAGCTCTCCTCGATGGATTGCCGCTCCACGGCCCGGACGTTCATAGCCGGCTTGAAAAACTGATAGCTTTGGCGCCCATTTTCCTTGGCCTGATACATCGCGGTGTCCGCGTTCTTGATGAGTGTCTCCGCATCATGGCCGTCGTCTGGAAAGACGCTCAAGCCAATGCTTGTGGTGACATGAAGATCGTGCTGGTCGATTGAATGAGGCTCCGCCACCGTCTGGAGCATTTTTCTCGCCGTAATGGCAGCATCCTCCGAATGCTCCACTTCGGAGAGCAGCACGACGAATTCGTCGCCTCCCTGGCGGCTTACCGTGTCCGACCCGCGCACGCAATGCACCAGACGACTTGCGATGGATTGAAGGAGTTTGTCGCCGATGGGATGGCCCAGGGAATCGTTGATGTGCTTGAAGCCATCCAAATCCAAGAACAGCACGGCAACGTTTTTCGCGTGACGCGGCGCCAAGATAATCGCCTGGCTGACCCGGTCGTTGAAGAGCATTCGATTGGGCAAACCGGTCAGAAAGTCGTGCTGGGCCGAATGGGCCATCTGCAGCGTCATCGCCCGGGCCACGCTCATGTCGCTGAAAACAATGACCGCGCCGGTAACCTGCCCTTCACGGTCATGAATGGGTGAAACGGAATCTTCGATCGGAATTTCAGATCCGTCGCGCCGAAGGAGAACACAGTTTGGCGGCAGGTGCGCGGTCCGATTTTCTCCGACAGCCATCTCCATGGGATTCGGAATGGTTTCGCGGCTAGTGGCGTCAAGGATTCTAAAAACTTCGGCCATGGGGCGGCCAGCCGCTTCTTGTAGCTGCCAGCCCGTCATTTTTTCCGCGACGAGATTGAGGTAAGTGATATTTCCCGAAATGTCCGTGCAAATGACGGCGTCGCCGATGGAGTTAAGCGTCACCTGGGCGCGTTCCTTTTCCACGAACAACGCCTCTTCCGCATTCTTTCGCTCGACGGCATAGCGCAGGGATCGAAGAAGACTGCGCGCGTCTATTTCGCCCTTGATTAGATAGTCTTGCGCGCCTTCTTGCAAGGCTTGCGCGGCCATCACTTCGTCGTCCAGGCCCGTCAGGACAACCAGGGGGATGTGAGGCGCGGCCGCATGGGTCCGCCGTACCGCGCTTACTCCCTGTGCATCCGGCAGCCCCAGGTCCAGGACGATAATGTCAACCGCGTGGTCCAAAAGATGCTTCTCTGCCTCACTGATGCTCTTCACGTGCGTCAATTCGGTGTTTTGCGAGTCCTGGTCGTTGAACATCTCGCGGAGCAATCGCGCATCTCCGAGGTTATCTTCGACCAAGAGAAGTATTCTGATCGATTTCTCGCTCATCCACCCTGCCTCTGCTGCGGCAACTTGACCTTCGTGAGCCAGAAATCATTGATGCTCTTCACCAGGTTCTCGAAGGCCTCGAGCTGCACGGGCTTGCTGAGGTAGCAGTTCGCCTGCAGCCGATAGCTTCTTGCGATATCCACTTCCGATTCGGAAGTGGTCAGGATAACCGTAGGGATGGACTTCAGGTTGGCATCCGCCTTGATGTTAGCCAGAACCACGCGTCCATCCATCTTGGGGAGGTTTAGATCCAGGAGGATAAGATCCGGGCGAGGGGCGCTGACGTGTTCTCCCTCTCGCCGCAGAAAGGCCATGGCCTCCACACCATCCGAGGCGACGTGCAAATGGATGTCAATATTGGTATCACGGAAGACTTCCTTCGTCAGGCGGACGTCACCGGGACTGTCTTCGACCAAGAGAATATCTAAGTGCGAACTTTCTACTTCAATGTGGTTCATGATTTTCCCTCACTTCCTGCCAAGTCAAAGGTGAACGTGGAACCGTGCCCAAGTTGTGACTCAACCGAGATGGTGCCGCCATGCCGCTCGACTATTCTCTTGCAGATGGCCAAGCCTATGCCGGTGCCGGAGAACTCATCCCGTTTGTGCAGCCGCTGAAAAATGACAAAGATCTTTTCGAAATACTGCGGGTCAATTCCCAATCCGTTGTCTTTCACCGAAAATGTCCATTTCTTGTCGGCATTCCTGGCGGCGGAGATGTGTATCCGGGGGACTCCGGGGTTTTGGTACTTGATGGCATTGCCGATCAAGTTCTGAAATACCTGAATGAGTTGCCGCTCGTCCGCCATGACGGTGGGCAGCGGATCGTGCGTCAGCAGCGCGCTGCTTTCTTCGATGGCGCCGCGCAGGTTCATCAGGGCCCGTCGCAATGCTTCTTCACTGGAGGTGCGGAGCAGATCGTTTCCTTTTGTGGCGACGCGCGAGTACGCCAGCAGATCCTGGATCAACCGCTGCATGCGGCGCGCCCCGTCTACTGCAAAACTTATAAACTCATCCGCATCGGAGTCGAGCTTTCCCTTGTACCGCCTGGCCAGAAGCTCCGTGAAACTGGCCACCATTCGCAGCGGTTCCTGCAAATCATGAGAAGCGACGTAGGCAAATTGGCCCAATTCCTCATTCGAACGGTTCAATTCCAGGACATGGGCGTCGGTCTTTTTGCGGGTGGTGATGTCGCGGATCGCTGCTGTTACCAGAATTCCTTCGGTGCTTTCCAGCGGGCTCAGCATGATCTCGATGGGAAACTCGCTTCCATCCTTCCGCAGCCCATTCAGCTCAATCCCTGTCCCGATCTGCTGCGCCAGCGCCTCTGCCGCGGTTCGAGTACCGTCAGCGATCAAGCGTTCCGCGAAACCTTGTGGAATGATGTTCTTCACCTTCTGACCTACCAGCTCATCCCGGTGATACCCGAACTGCTTCTCCGCCTGAACGTTCAGCAGCACAATGTCTCCGCCTTCGTTCACCACCACCATTGCATCCGGAGCTGCTTCCAAAAGCCCCCGGTATCTGCCTTCCATCTGTCCCAAATGTTTTTCCACGGCCTTGCGCACGCTAATGTCGCGAATCGCTGCCGTCACCAGGATTCCCTCGGTGCTTTCCAGCGGGCTCAGCATGATCTCGATGGGAAACTCGCTTCCATCCTTTCGGTGTCCATTCAACTCAATCCCTGTTCCGATCTGCTGCGCCAACGCTTCCGCCGCTGTTCGAGTTCCGTCCGCAATCAGCCGTTCCGCAAAACCTTGTGGAATGATGTTCTTCACCTTCTGCCCTATGAGTTCATCGCGGCGGTATCCAAACTGCTTCTCCGCCTGAACGTTCAACAGGACGATCTCCCCGCCTTGGTTCACCACCACCATCGCATCCGGAGCCGCTTCCAACAGCCCGCGGTACTTCGCGGCCGACTCCTTGCTCTCGCTGAGATCGCGGCTAATCTCGGAAAACCCCCGCAGATTTCCAGCCAGATCGCGCAATGCGATGAAGATAATACTCGCCAAGAATCTTGAGCCATCTTTGCGAACGCGCATGCCCTGAAATTCGTGCCGCCCGTTCGTGGCAGTTATCCGGAGCAGCTCCTCCGGCATGCCCTGCTTGATATCTTCAGGAGGAAAAAAGACGGAGAAGTTATGACCTACAATTTCGTCAGCTTGGTAACCTTTGATGCGTTCGGCGCCAGCATTCCAACTGACAACGACTCCCTGAGGGTCCAACATGAAGATTGCGTAGTCCTGGATCTCATCGAGGAGCATCCGGTATTTTTCTTCGCTGTCCCGGAGGGCTTCCTCTGCCGAGTTGGGGGCCTCGGCAACCTTCGCGGAGGCGTTACCCGGGTCGTGTACCAAGTCGTAAAGCCGTTCTAGTGGCATCGTTCCAGTCCGTGAGGCGGAGAAGGCATAGGCGCGTCCTGATCGTGGGAGTCTTTCTTCGACTTCGTGATAGGGCGTTTCATAACGAATCTATCGGCGCTATAGATTCAGTCTGTTTGGCGATCGGGGACTGTACCGAACAGCACACAACACAATTCTGTGTCGTGCTGATTAACGGTTCAAAGCGACTTGCGCGAAGTTATCAGGACGCACTTCTTCTAGCTCGAAAGCTCACAATTCCAGTGAACCAATATGACGTGCCTCAAGCGTTAAAAAATAAAGTGTTCCATTCTGAACATAAGGTCCTGTGCGCTGCGGCTCACAACCACCGGGGCGAACGTAAACATATGGAGTAACTCATACGAACCTGTACCAGAGTGAACAGATGCTCTTCCGTTAACAGAATACCTTCGAGAAGAAGGAAGTAATCTATACCCCATCATTGGCCCTAGTGCGTGGCTCGCCGTAGACCTGACTTACGCGAGATAAAGGCCCTTGCGGTGTTTGGCTGCCTTCAAAGGTTCGAGAGCTGTTTGGCGCAACCGTTATAGCTGCCTGAGATTTGAAGAAACGTAAACCGATCGTCCTTTAAGCGAGCGAGCCCAAGAGTTTTGCGAGATTCTCGGCCGTGACACCGATCTATGAAGACGGTCGAGTGAAAGAGCGTTCGATGGGGAACGAAGATCGCCAGAACAACTGCCATGCTTTCCGCTGCTGGGTCAATTGCGTGCCGTGGCTACTGATCCGTCTGATGCTCCTCGGCCTAGCGATGTTTAACGGTCCGGCTCAGTCCCAACAAAAATCGGATGATCTTGAGAACCAAAGTCTCGAGGATCCGATGAATGTCGAGATGACCTCGGTATCGCGTTTACTCTAAGTACTTGAACCAGCTGAGCTATCAGGTCTGAACGTAAATTTTCGCCCTTTTCGCGCATATATTTCGGGAATGGCTCGGCGGACGGATTTAGCCGTTGCGTCTCCATTGTCGAACATGTGATCAATTGAAAAGTGTTGGCTTGGTACTACGGTAACCGAGGGTCATCTGAGAGTTTCCGCCGGCACATGGATTCTAATTCGTTGTCGAGTCTGTTAAATGGATCTTAAGGCGCTCGATCCGACCACTTTACCGCGAATATCGGCGCAACTTTGGTTGGACGGGAAGGGATCGTGGTTTCGTCACGGCCTACTGTCGGCATCCTTTGTACTTTTCTATCTTCTTTTGAACCGCCCTGAAATTCTCCTCATATCAAAGCTGGGTTTCACGATCTGGTACCCGGCGACTGGTCTTGCGTTTGCTTTAATGCTCGGAGTGAGCCCGTGGTACGCACTGCTAATATTCTTCGCAAACTCTCTAGCAAGTTTGACGATCTATCACCAGCCGTTGATTTCATGGGGCAGCCTCGCTGGATCCATGGCTGAGACTAGTTTCTATACCGTCGCCGCAATCCTTTTGAGGGGACGCCTGCAAATCAATCCGGATTTGAGTCGCCGTATTGATGTCGTCCGCTACACGACGATTACACTACTCGCGGCAATAGGATCTACTGTCTGCGGCGTCACGGCCTTAGTCTTAGATCATACGATCACCCGGTCCGATTACTGGAGCGCGGCTTTCGGTTGGTTTACAGGTGACATGGTTGCATTGTTGGCTTTGGCGCCCTTTCTTCTCATCCATGTTTTGCCTTGGGTTCGAAAAAAACTCGCGCCACAATCTACTTCCGCTATAAACGGTAATAGTACTCGGTTGAAGGTTTCCAATCTACCCGAGGCAATTGCGCAGGCGATCGCAATACTTGCCGTCCTTTGGATCATGTTCGGCCGGACCTTCGCGCCTTTGCAATTGTTTTACCTGTGTTTCGTTCCAATCATTTGGGTCGCCATGCGGAATGGGATTCAGCGTGCTGTGGTTGCCATTCTGATGCTGGATTTCGGCATCGTAGCTGCCTTGCATTTTTATCCGGCCGTGCCGAACGTGTTGGCAAAAGTTGGCTTGCTGATGCTCGTGGTTTCCGCCACCGGGTTGATTGTGGGCTCGGCCGTCAGCGAAAGGCAGCATATTGGCAAAGAACTGCAGCAGAGAACCATATATTTAAATTCGCTAACCGAAAATAGTCCGTTCGGGATTGTCGTGCTGAATCAGTCCGGCAGAGTTGACCTCTGCAATCGTGCATTCGAAAAGCTATTTGGTTACGAGCGAAGTGAGGTAGTCGGCAAAAAACTCGAGTCGCTGATTCCCGGCCATCTGTCGGATGATCTCCTTGAATTCTCGCCTCGCGTTTATGCGGGACAATCAGTCCGGGGAAGTACTCGTCGCGCCCGAAATAACGGAACTTTCGTGGATGTGCAAGTGCACGCCGTCCCTCTCGTAATCGACGGCCAGGTGCGCGGCGCCTACGCGCTCTACAACGACATAACCGACGTTATCAAAGCCACACAGGAAAGAGAGGAGCAAGGGATTACCCTCAAACGCTCTCTAACCGAATTGCAATCGCGCACCAACGAAATGACCCTGCTCATAGAACTGAGTGACATGCTCCAATGTTGCGCAAGCCTCGAAGAGGCCTACTCCGTCACTGCTCAATTCGGGAAAAAATTGTTTTCTGCTGAATGTTCCGGATCCTTGTCCGTATTCAAATCTTCCCGCAACATTCTCGAATCTGCAGGGGCCTGGGGGGCCAACCTGACGCCCTTAGCACCATTTTCCCCCGATAGTTGCTGGGCCCTGCGCCGCGGGAAACCACATTGGAGTACGGGTTCTTCAGCCGAACTCGTATGCAATCACCTGAAGAGCTATCTTGGCGCCAACGATGGCCTGTGTGTACCCATGGTCGCCCAAGGCGAAACCATCGGTGTTTTACAATTGCAAATCGGCGCCGCCTCGGAATCGAAATCTTCGAATGAAAACACCCAGGTAGTTCTTCAGCGAAGCGCCAGTTCCGCTGCTGGCCAGATTGCTCTGTCTATCGCCAGCTTGAGGCTCCGCGAAGCTCTCAAAGATCAGTCGATTCGAGATCCGTTAACCGCCTTATACAATCGGCGTTTCATGCAAGAATCGCTCGACCGCGAATTGCTACGCGCGCGACGCACAAATCGCCCCTTTACCGTGATGTTAATTGATATCGACCACTTTAAACGTTTCAACGATTGCTTCGGTCACGATGCCGGAGATCTGGTCTTGCAAGTTTTTGCAAAGACATTAGTGAACTATTTCCGTGGTGGAGACATTATTTGCCGCTATGGCGGAGAGGAGTTTGCTCTCGTGTTACCCGACTCCTCATTAAAGGACGCTGAGAGACGTGCCAACGCCCTCCGCGTTGAAGTCAAAAAATTATCTATAAACCATCGAAACACGATTCTAGATCCAATTACGCTTTCAGTAGGTCTCGCCGCCTTCCCCGAGCATGGCTCCACCGCCGAAGAATTATTCCGCATAGCGGATAAATGTCTCTATGACTCAAAAACCCACGGCCGCGACCGAGTCACGGTTCCCGTCTAAGTTCTTCCCGCCCGCTACGCACAGGTCTTGTCGCTACCGGCGCCGCCATCGCGAGCCACACTTATACGGATGTAATCATTGACGGAGAGGAACGCTTCTTTCGTTAGGAACCATTCTGTACACTTTCACACAGTTTGCTACTCGTCTCGTGCGGAGCGGAGTCGATCTCGTTGCAACCCAGCATCTGTTCGGGTACAGCAGAATAACAACGACGACCCGCTATGCTCATTCGAACGCTGATGCTAAAATCGAGGCGGTCAAGCGTTTGGATTTCACTGGTGTTCGCTGATTTCTGATCCATACCGGACGCTAAACGGAAGTTGAGCTGGCATTTGACGAAAGCAACGAATCGCGTAAGATATTACCCACCAGTAAGTTGGGCCTGTAGCTCAGGTGGCTAGAGCGCGCCCCTGATAAGGGCGAGGTCGGTAGTTCAAGTCTACCCAGGCCCACCAATCAATTCAGCGACTTAGCAGAAGCTCCAGAACTTGCTACCTGGACTTGGTTCACGTTTTGGTTCACACCCCCGTCAACAATCGCGTCCGTAGCCTTGCGTTTCGCGTCCATGCGTATGTGAGAGTAGTGCTCGATCATACTGCGACTGACGTGACCTGAGATGGCCATTAGCGTTTGTTCACTGGCCAACGACTCCGCCAACTTCGTAATGCAAGTGTGCCGCAGATCGTGAAAGCGCAATTGCAGGCCTGCACGCTTAAGGGCCGCACGCCATGCAGAGCGCCAAGACGTGATAGGCCGGGAAGGGTCAATGCGCTCGCGGTCGGGGTGCTTCCGTTCGATGCCTGCTGCCTCGCAGGCCGGAAACGCATAGTCTTCCGCACTCGATTCGACCAGTCGGCCAGCCCACTTAACTAGGGCGTCGAACGCTGGCTGATTGAGCGGAATAACGCGGCCGGTGCCAGCCGCCGTCTTGGACTTACCAACAGTAACCGTACGCTTCTCAAAGTCGATTTGGCTCCAGCGCAATGTGCGAATTTCGTTCTTGCGGAGTGCCGTGTTCAGGGCGAGGGTCACAACCGCGTTGAGGAGCGCATTCGAGGTACACGCTGCGAGGAGCTTTTTCTCCTCTTCGCACGTCAGGGCCTTGCCGACGTCGCAGTGCTCCCGCTCAAATTTGATATCGCCTTGGAGGTTCGCCCACAGTTTGTGACGCTTGAGTATCTGGCGGAGAACGTTATTCGCCACGGCCAGGTTCGGCAAAGCTGGCCTGTCTTCGTGTCTAGTGCAAAATCGAGCATGGGTGTCCCGTTAGCATGCTGAGCCATAGGGACGAATCGTTGGTAGTTCTGAATTGGTAAAGCCACCGGCTTCTCTCGCTGAATTGCTGAATTGGCTGGGTTCTCTTGTGGCGCGCATCCCGCAAGATTTATAAGAAATGCCATGAACAAAATCACTCCGTTACTCGTTCTCAAGGTGTCTTAAATCCTCTCCCAACCCATATCGTGACCGCGGCTAGCCCGCGCGCCAATCCATATATGATGGCAGGAGGGAATACTATCGCTAGGAGCAACGGAAGCCAGAGGTTGCGGTAGTACCGCTTGTAGGTCCATTGGTCAGCGCTGTCTCGCCAGTTTGTGAATGCAACGTCGGCGCAAGACACTTTGTCGCTGATAGAGCCTTCTGATTGGTAACAACCGCTAGATTCTCTTTGATATTGATTAAATGCATCTCCGCTCTGCTGGATGGGGAACACGACCGCGCAGTACCCTACCCATAAGAATGTAAGCACCAAGAATAACCGATTGAAGCCGCGTTTGAGATTGAACAAGCAAATCTCCCAAGCAGTTGAACTGTCGGGAATCACAGCGGGAGAAATGGTGGACTGGGGCATCGATACAGTCAATAAGAATGTGACTCATAGGATGTTTACGCATCGGCTGCGCGCAGCCAATATCCGACGCGATGCCCGTCGACATCTGCATCCGGTTTGGCCGCGCAATTCGCCGCATACGGGAGGAGCAAAGGATCAACCAGGAAGAGGCTGCGGAAAGATGCGGGTTGCATCGGACCTATTACAGCGGTGTCGAGCGCGGAATCCGGAATGTATCACTGAAAAATATAGAGAAGATTGGCAAAGGGCTGAGAAAGAGCTTAGCTGATTTGTTTGGCCGCCTCTGAGATCGTTGTCAACGAGTCACCCCCCCCCCGAAGATTTGGCATTCTCGAGCATTTCTGAAAATGCTTTCCTCAGGAAGGATTGGCTGGTTTGGAGAAATCAGGAAACAACTGACAGGCAAGTGGGTTGCAGGGCGACACCGCAGAAGCCCGAGCCGCGTATCACGGTTTTCTCATCCTCTGGAAAGACGCTGACTCCGACATCCCCATGCTGAAGGACGCCAAGCAGACGCTAGCCTCAACGCGTCAACAATGGCTGGCGCCCGCCACCTCTAACGACGCTTCAGACTGTGCGCGGCCTTGCAAATAGGGGTACCATGCCAACCAGCCCGTTCTGGATTTTGCCTGAATCTTGTGGGTGGTTCGATGCGATTGCGGCGGATTTCTGGATTGCTTCTCGCTGTTCTTCTCGCTATGTTCTCCCTCGCAAATAAGTTGAACGCGCAAACAACGATTTCTGGTGCGTTGACCGGCGTTGTAACAGATCCGAGCCAAGCGGTCGTGCCCGATGCCGATGTCGAGATCAAGGACAACGCCAAGGGGACGACTCAGTCAACGAAAACCGATCGGGAGGGTGTGTACCAATTCTCCTTTCTAGCGCCGGGGAGATACACATTGACTGTGACGCATGCCGGCTTTCGAGAAGAAAAGCGAGCGATGAACATTCTGCTGGGGCCTACGGTCTCCGCGAATGTCACACTGAAGGTCGCGAAAGTAAGCACCCAAGTAAGCGTGATCGCGGAGGCTCCACTGCTCCAGGCAGAGAATGGCGATGTCTCCACAACGATGAACCAGAAGCAGATTTCCGAGGTTCCAAATCCTGGGAACGATCTCACCTACATTGCACAAACCGCTCCCGGCGTGGTGATGAACACGGACACCCAGAATGGCTTCAACTATTCGATACTGGGCATGCCGGGCACGTCCTACCTCTACACTATGGACGGGATGAACACAAACGACAATGCCACCAATCAGAGCCAGAGCGGGTCAGTCGGGCTTGCCTTGGGCCAGAACCAGATTCAGGAAACGACCATCGTCAGCACCGGTTACTCTGGCCAGTTTGGCGGTGCGGCGGGCGGGAACATCAATTACATCACCAAGTCCGGGAGCAACGGATTCCACGGCAACGCGCAGTATTATTGGAACGGCCGTGTGCTGAATGCCAATGACTGGTTTAGCAAGGAATCCGGGAATCCACGCCCCTTCGACGTCGCCAATCAATGGGCGGGTTCGTTAGGCGGGCCCATTAAAAAGGACAAGTTGTTCTTTTTTTTCGATAGCGAGGGCATGCGGTTGGTACTCCCGAATCTTTCCCCGGTTGTAATCCCGAGCCCACAGTTTGAGGCTGCTACGATTACCAACATCGATGCCAGGTTTGGCTCGACCTCGGCTTCGGATGTGTTTTACCGGAAAATATTCAGTCTTTACAATGCGGCACCGGGCGCAAGCAACGCCAGTCCGGGTGGACAGGACCCCACGTCCGATCCCACCGGCTGCACGGGATTCATGGGTCTGCCTGCAGGCGTGCCCTGCGCCATGAATTTCCTGTCGTCGCGAAGCCGGCCGAGTTCGGACACGCTTACGGCTGGCCGTATTGATTGGAATGCGGGCAAGAGCGACCGCGCCTTTGTTCGAATCCAATATGAAGCTGGATCTGGCGCGTTCTTCACCGACCCCATCAGTCCGCTGTTCGATGCTGATTACGATGCGCCAACGTGGCAAGGCCAGCTTATCGAGACGCACACCTTTGGCTCCTCGGCAGCCAGCCAATTCCTAGTGGCAGGTTCCTACTTTTCGCGTATCTACGAGGTGAAAGATCCTTCTCAAGCCCTGTCCGCCTTCCCTACGGTCTTGGGTTTTTGGGCACCAGGCGCCTTTACTCAACTCGGAGGGGTGGACTATATCGGCGCTTACGGCAGACGCCAAACGCAATATCAACTTTCCGAAGACTTGGTGAAAAGCTGGGGCAAACAGAAAGTCGGCTTTGGTGCAGACTTCATGCGAATCGATTGGAGCGTCCTGCCCAACAAAGTGCATTCCATCGGGGTGTTGAGTCCTCAGACGCTCGATGCTTTTTACCAGGGTGGTTTGGATCCGGCGTCCCCATCGAGCGATTTTACTTCGCTGACGCAATCCTTCACGTCGCAGACTACCGCGCCGATTTCCTTCTTCAACTTTGGAGTCTATGGACAGGATGAGTGGCGTGCGCGGCCGAACCTGACTCTCACGCTGGCTCTGCGCGCGGAACATTACTCGAATCCCACGTGTAAGAGCGACTGCTATGCCCGGCTGACGGCACCGTTTGAGTCAGTTAGCCATGACCCTGACCAGCC
>DATNLR010000035.1:0-3151 GCA_035602755.1 Binatus sp. (SeqCode)
ATGTCATTCATAGCTTGCGCGATGTACACGAAGTGCTCGAAAAACTTGCTGGCGATGTCTTCATAAGCGGGATCCTGATGAGCGAGCTCCATGGCCATCGCGAGCATATCGAGGCAATACATGGCCATCCAACTGGTGCCGTCGGATTGCTCGATGAAATTTCCGGGGCCTAGGGGCTGGGAGCGGTCGAAAACTCCTATATTATCGAGGCCGAGGAAACCGCCTTCGAAGACGTTTTTGCCCTGCGGGTCCTTGCGGTTTACCCACCAGGTGAAATTAATCAAGAGTTTGTGAAACATGCGGACCAGGAACTTACGGTCTTCTTGCCCTTGTACGCGCCCCGCGATTTTATAAACGCGCCAAGCGGCCCAGGCTTGCACGGGCGGATTCACATCGGAGAAATTCCATTCGTACGCCGGCAACTGGCCGTTTGGGTTCATGTACCATTCGCGCATGAAAAGCACGAGCTGTTCTTTGGCAAAGTCGGGATCGATCAGAGCCATCGCCACGCAATGAAAAGCCAAATCCCATGCCGCATACCACGGGTACTCCCACTTATCGGGCATGGATATCACGTCGGAATTGTAGAGATGCGTCCACTCGTTATTCCGGCCGTCGAGACGCTCCGGCGGAGGGGGAGGCTGTGTGGGATCGCCCTCCAGCCAGCGACGAACGTCGTAGTGGTAGGACTGTTTGCCCCACAGCAGGCCGGCGAAAGCCTGCCGCTGTACTTCGTGAGCATCTTCGCTGGCACAACGGCCAACACGCTGAGTGTAAAACTCGTCCGCTTCCTTCATTCTTTGCTCAAACATTTGATCGAAAGCGGCCCCGAAAAAATCCTGCGCTGATTTGTGGCCCTGCGCAGGATCTTTGTCCAGCAAGCGAAGGCGGATGGTGAGATTTTTCCCAGGTTGAATTACCTCGGAATAATGTGCAGCCGCTTTCGTTCCGGTCATTGCCGGATTTACGGCCCCACGCTCGCTCTGAACAAGGTAACGATGGAAAGCGTCTTTCACATACGGCGAAGCATTCTTGCTGTCGAACAACCGTTCGGCATTGGTCTCATTATCGGTGAAGAGCAGTTCGGGCTTGCCCTCGGCGATCAGCCAGCGCTTGCCGTAGTGATATTCGTTCAGGGCGAATAGTTCCCCACCTTGAAGGCCCTGTACCCGCGCCACTTGCGGCTTGTCGTACCCTTCACCCCAGTCCCATCGATTCCGAAACCATAACGTGGGGAGCAGATGGAGAGGAGCCGGATCCGGGCCGCGATTCCAGGCCGTTATGCGGATCAGAATGTCCTCGGACGAAACTTTGGCGTATTCGACGAAAACGTCAAAGTAGCGATTCTCGGAGAAGATGCCCGTGTCTACCAATTCATACTCGGGTTGCAGACGCGTCCGCTTTGCATTTTCCTGAACGAGTTGATCGTAGGGGAACGGCCCTTGTGGATACTTGTAGAGGCACTTTAGATACGAACTTGTGGGCGTGGCATCCAGATAGAAATAGTATTCCTTTACGTCCTCGCCATGATTTCCTTGGGTATTGGTCAGGCCGAAAAGGCGTTCTTTCAGAAAGGGATCTTTTTCATTCCAAAGAGCAATCGCGAAACAGATGTGCTGGTGGCGATCGCAGAAGCCGGCGATGCCGTCTTCACCCCAGCGATACGCTCGAGAACGCGCATGATCGTGCGGGAAATATTTCCAGGCGTCGCCATCCGGACTGTAATCTTCGCGAACTGTTCCCCACTGGCGTTCTGATAAATAAGGACCCCAGCGCTTCCAGTGTACTTCGCGATCCTCGCTGGCCTGCAACCTTAGCTCTTCCGCCGTGGCCGCCCGGTCTTTTTCTTTTGGCTCGTCGGTCATCGAATCCATGCTACCGCGAGAGGGCTTTAAATTCGCGAACTTTGCGCGAATTTGTTCGGGACCGGAGATATCTCACACGTAAAGCGCAGCATAGTAAGACAAGCAGTGCGCAATTCTGTATTCTCTAATACGTAGCCGGTGACGATAGATTCGGGTGAAAGGGTTCACTCATTCAGACAGCTCTCACAGAAGTCTCTGCGCAGCGAATTGCGGCTGACATCACAAAATCTTCCCGACGTGTCGCGCTGCTGTGCGCAGCGGCGGCGGCATCGGCCGTGGTTTTTCCGATGTTATTTCTGGGAAACGCCTCCGGCCATGATTTTCAATTCCATCTCGCGTCGTGGATGGACGTCGCGGGACAGTGGCGCGAAGGTATCGCGTATCCGCGTTGGGCGGAGTGGGCGAACTGGGGCTTTGGTGAGCCGCGATTTATTTTCTATCCGCCAGGATCGTGGATGCTGGGGGCAGGTTTGGCTTCGGTGCTGCCATGGAGAATCGTTCCGGGAGCATTCATTTGGCTAGCGCTGCTTCTTGCAGGGTTCGGCATGTGGCGACTGGCGCGGGAGTGGCTTCCAAATCGGCAGGCCTTGTTGGCAGGAGTGCTATTCGCCGTAAATCCGTATCACCTCGTGATTGTCTATTATCGAAGCGATTTCGCTGAACTCCTCGCAAGTGCGCTATTTCCGCTCGCCGTTCTGGGAGCTCTACGTGTGGCGCGCGATGGTTGGAAGCGTGTGCCAGGTCTTGCCCTGGTGTTCGCGTTGATATGGCTATCGAACGCGCCGGCGGGAGTAATTGCAACTTACTCGTTGCTCTTGATTTTCGCGGTGGGATGCGCGTTGCATCGGAACATATGGCCTGTCCTTCGCGGCGGAGCGGCTATGGCGGGCGGCTTTGGTTTGGCGGCTTTTTATATTTTGCCCGCAGGCTGGGAACAGCGATGGGTTCAGATCTCGCAGGCGCTGGCGGAAAATCTTCGCCCCAGCCAGAATTTTCTGTTTGCGCACTCGAGTGATCCCGAATTCGTTCTCTTCAACTGGAAAGTTTCAGCAGTAGCGCTGGGAACTATTATGGTGACTGGGATTGCCCCCGTTTTTGTTGCGCGCCAACGCCGGAATCTTCTGGAGCCTTGGTGGGTGCTTGTGACGCTCGCTTTAGCATCCTCATTTCTAATGTTTCCGCCGAGCATTTTCTTTTGGGAGCATTTGCCGAAACTTCAGTTCGTGCAATTTCCGTGGAGATTTCTCTTGCCGCTCGATGTCGCGCTTGCGTTCTTCGTGGCCGCG
>DATNLR010000039.1:0-54417 GCA_035602755.1 Binatus sp. (SeqCode)
AGCGTTCATGGGAGTGAACGGTGCGGCATTTGCTCGCTATTACTTGCGTGCGGAGGAAAAACGCTGGACCAATCTTGTCTATCCAATTCTTGGATTTTTAATTTGTTTCTTCATTTGGCTAAATCTGAGTCCTGCGGCAAAAATCGCGGGGTGTGTATGGATGGTAATTGGAATAGCGTATGGCGCGGTGAAGACCAAAGGTTTCCAGTCGGACCTGGTAAAATTCGACATTCCCGCCGAAGACGAATGATCCTCGCAAGACTCTAGTCCGGCTCTTGCGTCACGATGTGAACGTCTACGGCGGGCGCATCTCGTAGAAAGCGGTTGATGGCATTCATGTAAAGCAGTTTTCGCCAGCCTTCTACTGCCGACCTGCCAAAAATAACTTGTGTCACATGCTTGTCGCGCGCAAATTGTGCCGTTACATCAGAGATGTTTTCGCCCTTCAAGCGAACTGGTTTAGCTCCCAAACTTTCCGCAAATTGCAAATTTGCAACGAGGGCTTTTTCTTCCTGCTCGTCGGTAGGACGATCATCGACATGCACAGCGTAGAGCTCCGCGTCCATGCGTCGCGCCATCCTGGCTGCCCTGGCCACCAAATATTGGGCCTTTGGGCTTCCGCTGATGCAAACCGCGATGCGCTCGCGCACGGCCCAGCTTTCGCGGATGTCTTTTTCCACCATGTAGGATTCCAAGCTGCGATCCACTTGTTCGGCCACCTGCCGTAGGGCGAGCTCGCGCAAGGCAATCAGGTTGCCGCGACGGAAAAAATTCTTCAGCGCTTGCTCCACTTTCTCACCACCGTACACATCACCGCGTCTCATGCGGTTTTGCAGCGCCTCGGGAGTCAAGTCAATCATCACCGTTTCGTCCGCCATCTGCAGGACCCAGTCGGGGACCGTTTCGCGGACCTGTACTCCGGTTATGGCCCGCACGGTTGGCGCAATGCTTTCAATATGCTGGATATTTAGGGTGGAAAGAACGTCGATCTTGGCTTCAATGATTTCGAGCACGTCTTCGTAGCGCTTGCGGTGCTTGCTGCCGGGAATATTCGTGTGCGCGAGCTCATCGACCAGAACTACCGTCGGATTGCGCGCGATGATCGCGTCGGTATCCATCTCTTCAAAAAGCGTGCCTTTGTAATCAATCTTGCGTCGCGGGATGACTTCAAGTTGAGGGACCAATTCCGCTATGCCCTTTCGCCCGTGGGTCTCCACCACGCCAATAGCAAGATCTTCGCCCCGGCTTTTTCTCCGGATGGCTTCGCTGAGCATGCTGTAGGTTTTACCCACGCCCGGCGCGTAACCGAGGAACAGTTTCAGTATGCCTTTGGTTTTTTCCGCGGGCCTGGAAACCGCCAGCCATTCTTCAGGGGTCTTTGGCATTGCGTATAATCTCTTTTACGAGCGAGTGGTAAAGCTACGATAGAATAGCCTACGTGCGCGAGCCCTTTCTCTATCGTTTTCTGCGATTTGCAGTCGCTTTGGGCCTGGTCCTGGGAATTTCCCTATTTTATCGCCGTGTACTTCCGGTTAATCCCACCACGGTTGCGCTGACATTTCTGCTCGCTATTTTAGCTGTTTCCACCGTGTGGGGTATTGCAGTATCGGTTTTCATGTCCATCGCGGCAATGCTGGCGTTCAATTATTATTTTCTTCCTCCCATCGGGAAGTTCACCGTGGCGGATCCCCAAAACTGGGTGGCGCTCTTCGCTTTCCTGGTAGTATCCGTTAGTGCCAGCAGCCTATCTACGCGCGCGCGACAAAAGGCTGAAGACGCCTCGGCGCGCCGCCGGGAAATCGAGAAATTGTACGCCTTCAGCCAGGTTCTGCTCGAATCCGGCAACGTAATCCAGTTGCTCAACCGAATCCCGGCGCAGATCGTAAATACTTTTGAAGTGGGCGCTGCGGCGTTGTTTCTCTCCGAAAAACAAAAGGTATACCGATCCGGACCGGTAATCCCGCGACTGGATATAGACAGCCTCAAAGCCATTGTTGCGCGGGAAGAGCCGGTTATCGATATTCCCAATAGCCTTTGTTTCGTTCCTGTCCGGTTAGGCGTGCGTCCGATAGGCAGCTTGGGAATTTCCGGATCGACTCTCTCGCGTCAGACGCTGGAAGCCATCGGGACGTTAATCGCCGTCGCTGTGGAACGCGCTCGCGCCATTGAGCAGCTGGGGCAAACGGAAGCCACACGCGAGGGCGAACGTTTGCGCACTGCGTTGACCGAGTCCGTGACACACAACCTGCGAACCCCGCTGACTTCGATCAAAGCCTCGGTAACCAACCTTCTAACGAACAATGGTCTTACCGGGGCGCAACGACAGGATCTTCTCACCGTTATTAATGAAGAAAGTGACCGTCTCAATCGGCTGGTGGGCGAGGCCGGCGAGATGGCGCGCCTCGATGCCGGCGAAGTGCAGCTCAAGCTTGAATCCAGGTCCATCGAAGAAGTAATTAACGCCGCGCTAAGCCAATGTAAGTCTCTACTCGGAAATCGTACTGTGCGAGTCGTAGTGGCAGCGGGTCTTCCGCGTGTTCGAGTCGATACCGGACTAGTGAAAGAGGCCCTTTCGCATTTGATCGAAAACGCGAATCAATATTCTTCAGCGGACCAGCCCATTACCATTAGCGCAGAGCAAAACGACAAATTTATCGTCACCAGCGTGGCCGATCGCGGCGCGGGAATTGACGACTTGGAACAAAGCTTGATCTTTGAAAAATTTTATCGCGGTAAAGACCAACGGTTTCTGGTGCAGGGCACCGGGATGGGGCTGCCGATCGCTAAGGCAATTGTCGCCGCTCACGGCGGCTCGATGAGCCTGACCAGCCAACGGGGACAAGGATCTGTCTTTTCTTTCACCTTGCCGGTTGACCACACACGCGTTGCAAATTCATGAGCGCGTCTACAATACTGGTTGTTGACGACGAACCTCAGATCCGCAGGGTGATGCTCACCACGCTCACGTCGCATGGCTATTCGGTGATAGAAGCGGCCAGCGGCGAAGAAGCCCTGGGAAAAATTCGCACAGAACGTCCGGACCTGATTCTGCTGGACGTAAATATGCCCGGAATTTCGGGACTTGAGACCTGCGCCGAGATTCGCACTTCCAGCGACGTTCCTATCATCATGCTCACCATACGAAATAGCGAACGCGATAAAGTGGAAGCGCTGGATGCCGGGGCAGATGATTACGTGGTTAAACCTTTTGGCGTCCAGGAATTGATGGCGCGCATCCGTGCTGCGCTCAGGAGAAGCAGCCCGGGTGATGCGACTCCTGCGTTCGCATCGGGCGATTTGAAAATTGACTTCGAAAAGCGCGTGGTGAACGTGAAGAATCGTCCGGTGCGCCTTACGCCGAAAGAATTCGAGCTTCTGCGCCACTTGGTTGCGAATCGCGGGAAAGCCTTGGGGCATCGGCGGCTTTTGCAGGCTGTGTGGGGGCCCGATTATGGCGAAGAAACGGAATACCTGCGCGTGTTTATTAATCAACTACGAAAGAAGATTGAGCCGGACCCGCATAAGCCTCGTTACATCCATACGGAGCCGTGGGTAGGCTACCGATTCGATCCGCCTCAGGACAAGCTAGCCGCTACCGAGACTGAAGAATAGCTTTTAGTGCATCGCGTGGATTTCGTCCAGGTCGAGGTTCAGTTCCAAAACATTCACGCGCGGCTCGCCAAGAATTCCAAACTGGCGTTGTTGCGTGTGCCGCTGCACCACTGCGCGCAGGTCAGCCTCCGTCATCTTGCGTTCTTTGGCCACACGCGGAATCTGGAATTCAGCCGAAGCTGGCGAAATGTCAGGATCCAGTCCTGAAGCCGACATGGTAACCAGATCGATCGGAATGGGCGTGTTGGGGTTCTCGGCCTGTAGAGTTTGCACGCTTGCGGAAACGCGATCGAGAAGCGCTTTGTTCGTCGGCGCGAGATTAGATCCTTGCGATTGTGTGGGGTCATAGCCCGCCGGCCCTGCGGCAGAAGGACGTGGATGAAAATACCAGGGAGCGCTGAACGGCTGTCCGATCAGCCTTGAACCGACTAGCTGGCCGCGGAACTCAATTAAATCTCCGTTTGCGCGGTGTCGATATAGCACCTGCGCTAGTCCGGTTACCACCAGCGGGTAGATAATTCCCAGAAGCACGGTAGTTGCCAGTGTCATCCAAATCGAAATTAGCAGGTTTCTTTTCACGTTAACCTCAGGCCAGACCAATATGCGTAATAAGCAAGTCAATCAGCTTAATGCCCAGGAAGGGCGCGATAACGCCGCCCAGTCCATAGATCAGAAGGTTTCTGCGTAGCAGTGCTTCGGCGCCCACCGGAATGTATTTAACGCCTCGTAGCGCCAGCGGCACGAGCGCGATAATAATCAGGGCGTTAAAAATAACGGCAGAAAGCACAGCGGACTGCGGCGTCTTCAGTCCCATGACGTTTAACAACATGAGTTGAGGAAATGCGCCTGCGAACATTGCGGGAATAATCGCAAAATATTTTGCGACGTCGTTTGCAACAGAAAATGTGGTCAGCGCGCCTCGCGTGATGAGAAGTTGTTTTCCAATTTCTACAATCTCGATTAACTTCGTGGGATTGGAATCCAGATCCACCATGTTGCCCGCTTCTTTTGCGGCTTGGGTCCCGGCGTTCATGGCCACGCCGACGTCCGCTTGGGCCAGTGCGGGAGCGTCATTCGTGCCATCACCGGTCATGGCTACCAGCTTGCCCTTGGCCTGCTCGCTCCGAATCAGCGCAAGCTTGTCTTCCGGCTTTGCTTGCGCCAGAAAATCATCTACTCCCGCCTCTCGCGCGATAGCGGCTGCCGTCAAAGGATTATCGCCGGTGATCATCACGGTTCGAATACCCATAGCCCGCAGTTGGTCGAAGCGTTCGCGCATCCCGCCTTTTACGATGTCCTTTAAGTAAATTGTCCCGAGCACACGGCGATCTTCCGCCACCAGCAGCGGCGTGCCTCCTGCATTCGAAATGGCCTTTACTGTTTCTTCCACTTCCTGGGGAGCGCGCACGCTGCCTTGACAGCAATGTTGCAGGATCGCGTCAGGTGCGCCCTTACGGATCTCCCGGCCGTCGAGATCGACTCCAGACATCCTGGTCTGGGCGGAAAATGGAATAAAGGTTGCGGCGTAGGAAGAAAGCTCGCGTCCGCGTAGACCATATTTTTCTTTGGCCAGCACGACGATTGAGCGGCCTTCCGGAGTTTCGTCAGCCAGAGAAGCCAGTTGCGCGGCGTCGGCGAGGTCTTCTTCTTTCACGCCCGGAGCTGGGATCAACTCTGTCGCACGGCGATTTCCTAGCGTGATGGTGCCGGTTTTGTCCAATAACAACGTGTCCACGTCGCCGGCTGCTTCGACAGCTCTGCCAGACATGGCCAAGACGTTCCGCTGGACCACGCGATCCATTCCGGCAATTCCGATGGCCGACAGAAGTCCCCCAATGGTGGTAGGAATCAAGCAGACGAGTAGTGAGATCAGGACAAATACTGACTGAGGAGCGCCGCTATAAATCGCCATGGGCTGCAGAGTTACGACGGCAAGCAGAAATATGATGGTCAACCCGGCGAGGAGAATATTGAGCGCAATCTCGTTGGGCGTTTTCTGGCGTTCGGCACCTTCCACAAGTTTGATCATGCGGTCCAGGAATGTTTCTCCGGGATTGGCAGTGATTTTCACGGTGATTTGATCGGAGAGAACACGGGTTCCGCCAGTCACAGCCGAGCGGTCGCCGCCGGACTCGCGTATGACCGGCGCCGATTCTCCGGTAATGGCCGATTCATCCACCGACGCCACGCCCACTACCACTTCACCATCACCCGGTACGAATTCGCCCGCCGATATAACTACGAGGTCCCCGAGCCTGAGCTTTGATCCGGGTACCTCCTCCAGCAGACCATCCGGCTTCATGCGTTTGGCCATGGTTTCCAGGCGAGCTTTTCGCAACGTTTCGGCCTGCGCTTTACCGCGCCCCTCGGCCATAGCTTCAGCGAAGTTTGCGAACAGCACGGTAAACCAGAGCCATAGCGTGATCTGGAGCTCGAATCCGAAGTTGCCGTTGTGCCGCAGCAGATCGTTTAGGAGCTCTATGCTGGTGACGACAGAACCCACCTCCACAACGAACATCACCGGGTTCTTCATCAGCGTGCGAGGATTGAGCTTGACGAAGGAATCCTTCACCGCCACGGCAATGATTCCGGAAGTCCACAGCGATTTCTTTCCAGGAGTAGATGTGATTGTCATCGTGGTCCTAAAAAACCTTTCCTGCGTTCATCAACAAGTGCTCAAGAATTGGTCCCAGACTCAAAGCGGGGAAAAATGTGAGAGCGCTGACGATCAACACCACGCTGATCAAGAGCGCAGAGAACAGTGGTGTGGTTACCGGGAAGGTTCCGGCGGATTCCGGTACAATTTTCTTGCGCGCCAGATTCCCTGCGATGGCAAGCACCGGAATTACCATGAAAAATCTTCCCAATAGCATATCGAACGACATAGTGACGTTGTACCAAGGCGAGTTCCAGTTGCCGCCGTTGAAGGCTGATCCGTTATTGGCTGCGCCGGAAGTGTAGGCATACAAAATTTGCGACAAGCCGTGCGGCCCTGGATTCGTAATGGCCGCCTTGCCGTAAGTCGTCACCACCCCAATCGCTGTAAACACGAGAATGATCAAAGAAAAAATAAGCACTGAAAGCATGGCCATTTTTACGTCGTAGGCTTCAATCTTTTTCCCGAGATATTCAGGCGTTCTTCCCACCATCAGTCCCGCGATAAACACAGCGAGTATCACCATTACCAGCACGCCATAAAGTCCCGCGCCCACTCCGCCAAAAACTACTTCGCCCAGCATCATGTTGATGAGCGGAATCATGCCTCCCAAAGGTGTAAACGAATCGTGCTGTCCGTTAATCGCACCGCAGCTCGCATCGGTGGTCACAGTTGCAAAGAGCGCTGAATTCGCAATTCCAAAGCGAATTTCTTTTCCTTCCATGTTGCCGCCCGGCTGCGTGGCACTCACTTTCTGGTCCGTGCCGTGCAGCAGCGGATTACCTCGAGACTCGGCTGTGTACGCGCAGGTCACTCCCGCCAAAAAGAGCGCAGCCATAGCGCTCCACACCGCCCATCCGTGCTTCTGCGACCCGGTCATGCGGCCCAACGTGTAGGTAAGTCCCGCGGGAATCGCAAAAATCAAAATGATCTGAATGAAATTAGTGAGTGGATTCGGATTTTCGTAGGGATGCGCGCTGTTGGCGTTGAAAAAACCACCGCCATTGGTGCCCAACATCTTGATGGCTTCTTGCGAGGCCAGCGGTCCCTGTGGGATCACTTGTGTGGTAATTTTCTGCTGCGTTGTTTTCCCGTCCGCACCGGTCACTTGCGCCGTCTGCGGATCCAAAAGTTGGGTGCTAACGTAGGGCTTGAGATTCTGAATCATTCCTTGGGACACAAAAAACAACGCAATCAACACACAGGAAGGCAGCAGAACCCACAAGTTCGCACGCGTAAGGTCTACCCAGAAATTCCCAATCGTTTCTTTCTCACGCCGCGCGACTCCCCGAATCACAGCGATGGCCATGGCGATTCCGGTCGCAGCGGACATGAAGTTGTGGTAGGCAAGTCCGGCCATTTGAGTGAAATAACTCATGGTCGTTTCGCCGGAATAGGCTTGCCAGTTTGTGTTCGTGGTGAAGGAGGCGGCAGTGTTAAACGCCAAATCCGGCGCCAGGTTGGGCCAGTGTTGCGGATTCCAGGGCAGCTGAGCTTGAAAACGTTCAATCAGATAGAGCAGAATCATGGAAACGCCGCTGAACAGAAGCATGGAGATGGCGTACTCCGTCCAGCGCATCTCGTGGCGTTCATCAACACCCACCAGCCGATACAGGGTTCGCTCAAGCGGTCGCATCAGACCGTCGAGAAAAGTTTTCTCCCCATTGAACACCCGGGCCATGTACGCGCCCATGGGCTTGGTCAACGCGAAAATCACCAGCAAGAACAGACCGATTTGAAACCATCCATTTGCAGTCATGGTTAGAATTTCTCCGGCCACAGCAGCGCCGCTACTAGATACGCGAACAACAGCACGCAAACTCCCAACAAAATTACGTTCCCCAGCATCGTTCTCGCTCCCTACTTCAGCCGTTCACAACCCCACACGTACACGATTGCTAGGACAAAGAAGCCAATCGAGCACATAACGAACACAAGGTCCCGCATTAGAACTTCACCAGGATGGACATGTCGATGAAAGACTCGTCTCTTCGAAGATCCGGGAACCAGACGCTGCTCATCCCGCCGCCACAGGCCGTTTCCGCTGCCGGAAGAGTCATTTGCCCCGACGAGGCACCTGTTATGCAGGCGTAATCTTCCGGGGACCCGTTATTCCCGCCCGGCGGCGTAATTCCTCCGCGACCCGACCAGTACGGAACATTCGCGTGGCGATAATCATATTCCCAACGGAACGTGATGTATTGCTTCGGCATATAGTCAAACGTGACAGATGAATCCCACGCTTTGAACGGGTTACCGGGATTTTCCGTAAAGTATGGCGAGTTCGTCGAGGCTGTAATGGCGCTCTCTCCGTTGATTGGCGGCAGCAACACCAAATAACGTCCCGGATTGTTGATTTGTCCTCCGCCAAGCGTGATGCCGAATAAATCCTTGTGGAACCAGAAACGGTTGTAGGCCATGTAGCCTATAAAACTTTGCTTAGGACCGCCTTTGCGATCGCCGTAGCAACTTACTCCGCTGCCGTACTCACACCCTAGATCGCCGGTCAAAGAGAACGCCATCTTGTCGAGCGTTCTGTCGGGCCGGTCGAAATACTTCACTTCCACGCTGTTGTCAGTGTGAATGCGACTACGACCCGGCACGAACAGATCGTCCTGCCCTAGGCCGTAATTGTTTGAGATGATGTTGATCCACGGTTTAGGAGTCCACTTAAGTTGGCCACCAAGTCCCGGTGTATGATTGGCGGACGCGTACGACTGCCATCCATTGATAAACCACGGCTCTATCTTCAAATGCTTTGTTGGGAAAATCTGTACTCGCACGCCAGTGAAAAACCAAGGCGTATTGGAGGAAACGTAAGACGGTTGGTAGGCCCAGTTGTCGAAGTTGTAATAACTGAACAGGCCGATGTAGGAGAGGAAGATTCCAGCATCGACGTTCACCCCATGCAATACGTCGAAATGATAGCCGCCGTACGCTTCCGACAAGTAGCGGTAGGCGCTAACGAGGTCCCACTGCCCATGTCCTGGGCTGGGGTCGTTACGTGGCGTGGTAGCCGAATACATTCCAAACTGAGTCATGAATCTTCCCCGAACGTTATCCCAGTGGAAATCGCCGCCAATACCGAGCTGTTCAAGCTGGACTTCCTGCGACCGAAAAAGTTCGCTCGACCCGCCCATGGAATGATCGGTTGGATGATTGAAGTCGAAGACATAATCGGTGTCCACTCTGATCTCTGGCGTGAAGAATTTCGTGTCCCAAAATATATCCTTCGTGCGGGGGTTGCCGTTCAGCCAGGTCCAGTCCGCATCGGCGAATGGCTCTTCTTTTCCAGGCGGTGCAGCCGTCGTTTGCGCAGCGGTTAGCTCGCCTTGGGGCTGAGTAGTTGCCGATGTCGAGGTCAGCGCATTAGCGGACGGGGCAGGTGCTGTTAGGGTCGCAGATGGGATCGGCGATGAAGCTTTTGCTGATAGCGGGGGTGGAGCGGGACGAGCCTGGAGTTCTGCTTCGAGCTGCTCGATGCGTGCTTCCATGGCCTCCAGCTTTTTTGCCACGGCCGGCGGTATTTGCTGATCGCTCTCCTGGGCACCCGCGGCTTGACCGCCGGAACCTCCGGAGCTCGGCTGGCCCTGTGCGACATTTTGAGCAAAAGTTGGTGTTGGCGCCGCAAAGACTGCGCCGAGCACGACTACTACATTGCAAACTGCTAAAACTGTTGAGCACAACATTTTTAGTTTCATCTTGGTATCCAAACCTTTCTGGTCGAAGCCAGACTCTGACTCAAGAATTTCAATCATGTCCACAATGTCGATTGCTGACCCGGAGTACGCCTTTAGGACTACAGCTCTGAGATCTGTGATTGCCACCACAGGACCTACGGCGAATATTACCTCGAAGAACCAAGCCACCTACAAACTTACGGATCAAGCAGACTGCAACCATTTCAATATCAATGTCGGGTCACGAACAGATTGAAAAGTTCGATTCCCACAAACAAAGCAGCCAGTCCTCCCATACCGAGGACAAGATCAGTCAATGCTTGGTTCCTCGAAGCTCGATATCCAGAAATTTTCTCAATCCACGCATTTTCCGAATCCGATCCCGCGCGGTGAAAATAAAACTGCAAGCGACGCTTGTTAGGGTTCATCAGCTTGTGTTCCCGGTGCAAGTGCAACAGAACATGGCTATAGAATCCGCAGAGAGTCCCGTAAATAACTAAAAAGATGATCCCAGTCATATCGATCGCATCCTTCTAACTGCGCAGTCCCGATCTCAACCGGCGCAGATAGGGATGAACGATGGGTCGAGCTTAGTCGAGCCGACATCAGGGAGGCATAAGTAAGGCATAAAGATTTCGTAATGAGATAACGCTGAGGTTCTATGGGCTTGGAGGACGCTATCCGAGTTTGGAGCTCGTTTAAGCGAGTATGCCTTTGAAGCCTGGGGCTATCCTATGGAACGAGTGTTCCGACTACCCCACAAAAATGATACGAAGCAGTATCGAGGCCGGGTCATTCCACATCAGGGCCACTGCCGGTCAGCAGGCACTGCAAGGGATCAAGAAATGTTTTTGGCGGCCGGAGACTCGGCCTAAAATGGTCTCGCGCTTCGGGCCAGACGCTCTACGGTACAATTTAGACGCGACATTGATGAGAAAGTTCATCCGACTTCTCGGGATCCTTTTTTGTGCCGCAGTTTTGATTCCCTCGGCGCTTGCCAAGAAAACTGAGCGCCCTCCTCTGCCGGCCAAAATCATGCAAGCGAATTCCGTTTACGTGGATTGCGTCTGTCCACGAGGATTGGCCGTCGCGCGAGACATTGCTCAGCAGCAACTCCAAAGCTGGGGACGCTTTCATGTCTCGCAACAGCGCCGCCAAACTGATTTGGTCTTTCTCTTTTCCGGGAACCCGTACTTGGGAGACTACGTCACTCGCGATGGCCCCGATGACCGGCCAGTTAAAGTCGACTTCACGATCATGACTGTCATTGATCCGAACACAGGCCAAACTCTGTGGACTGATTCAAGGCGCTGGGGCAGCCTGCGTGTGCGTGGGGCTACCAAGGATTTGATCGAAGAGCTCCGTCAGCAAATGGAAGAACAGGTGAAGAGGTGGACTCTTAATGACATTCTTTTGTGCAGCGTGACCCCGGTATACGCAGGTTTTGCGCATCTTTCGCCCGAAGAAGCGCTCGCGAAATCCAAGTCTGGAAACGCAAAAGTTTCCGGAACACCCGAGGACCTCATTTTGACCTCTCCGGACGCACCGGCCTTTTGTAAACGCGTTGAGTTCCTACTGAATCCGGAGCGTCGAATCATCGGCTTCAAGGTATTCGCGTCCCGAGCGGATGATCTGGATGTCGGCGAAATCCTTCAGCGCGCCGAGCAATTCGATTTCGCGGGCGGCAAATATTCCGGCAGCGAACAGGTCTACTTCAACGCACAGAGCAAAGATCGGAAAATCCTGATCCAATTTAACGTAGACGGCCACAGATCAATTCTTTCGCTGGTCTCTTTTTTTTATTGAGTGGATATCACTCCCGCGCGCTTGAGCGTCTTCGGCCCGATCAACCTGGCTCACAAGGTAGATGTCTGGCGGGTTTTATGTGGAGAAGTTAGGTCTCGAGCTTAAATTTCGTTGTGGCCAACGCGTATAACCTGCGCCAGAGCAGGCGATTGATAGTGACTACCATGGCCGCCATCAAGATGGTGGCCGCAATCAGCACACGAGAATTTCCGGAGTCCGCCGCAGCACTAATTACCGACCCAAGACCGATCACCGTATAGGTTTGGCCCTTGAATCGAAAATATTCCGCGATGATGCTTGCGTTCCATGCTCCACCGGAAGCGGTAACAAAACCGGTGATCAGATAAGGAAAAATTCCCGGCAAGTAAAGTTCGCGCCAGCGCTCCAGTTTGTCGAAACGAAATACAATGCACACTTCTTTCAAATCGGTGGGTATGGCCATGGCTCCAGCGATCACATTGAATAAGATGTACCACTGCGTCCCCAATAGCAGCAGCACGATGGACCCGATACCGAGTCCCCCTCCGACCCTAATGAGAACAAGAAGGATGATGGGGAATAGTGCTGTGGCCGGCACGGACGCGGCAATCTGCGCGATTGGTTGCGCGATTGCCGAAAGCTTCGGCTTCAGCCCGACGAGGATGCCCGTGGGAATCGTCCACAGTCCGGCAAGCACTAGAGTGAGGGCCACACGGAGAAATGTAGCACCGGCTCCGACAAAAATTCCGCGCACTTCTGTTTTCGTAAGGTCGGCTAGCAAAATACTCATCTTCATGAACGCATATGCCACGCCCACCAAGATCGCGCCCAAAAGTAGCCGCGATATCCAAGTACCCACAACGCCAGTATTTTGTTTTGTTATCGATGCTGTGCGTCTCTTCGCAAAAAACAAACTGAGATATTCTCGCGCCGGTATCAACGATATGCGTGCCACGAAGGGCAAAACTCTCGATCGCCTGAGCAGGTCCAGAACAAAAGAATGCGGGGTGTCCGCAGATTCCACTTGTTCGAATTTGAATTTTTCGGTCCAGGCAATCACCGGACGCCAGATTAGCTGATCGATCATCACGATAATTCCGATCATCACGCCGAGTCCCCAGGCGATAGCCCGCATGTCGCCCGCGTTGGCTGCCGTTTGCAGATACGAACCCAGGCCCGGAAGGCGCAAGTCGCGATTCCCCAAGACAAACATTTCGCAAGCCATCAGAAAAAACCAGCCGCCCGCCACCGACATCATGGAATTCCATACCAAGCCAATGGCCGCGTAGGGTAGTTCCATCTGCGTAAATCTCTGCCACCAGCTCCAGCGATAGATCTCGGCTACCTCTCGCATTTCTCGCGGAATACTTTTCAGCGAAGAATAAAAGCTGAAGGTCATGTTCCAAACCTGCCCAGTAAAAATAAGAAGGATAGAGCCGAGTTCCACGCCGAGCTGCCTAGTGGGAAAGAGCGCAACCATAGCGAGCATCACGCCCGGAAGAAAACTCAACACGGGAATGGACTGTAGCGTATCCAGCAAGGGAATCAGGAACTTTTCGGCCTTCGCGTTGTATGCCGCGACGTATCCGTACACCAGCGTAAATAACAGGCTGAATACATACGCGATGGCTAGACGTAGAACGGAAAACATCGCATATTTCGGCAACGCGCTTATCCGCAACTGGATTGCTGTTTGCGCGTTTGCCGGAGCCAGCCAGTAATGCGTCAGAGACAGCAACGCATAAAATAAAGCGAGTCCTGCGCAAATAACCGGCAGATCCTGCAAAATAGAAGGTACGGTCCTGGGAATCGTGCCCCAGGTTAGCACTCGCGCTGATGCTTTGTTGTGCGCCATCAGTGCAAGCGAGCGGCTTCCTGGGAGTCGGCGGTTTCTCCGGGTCCAATCAACCGCAGGCGGTCGCTTTCGGAGTCGTAGGTGAAGATGTCCGCATAACGTCCCCAATTCAACGCAGTTTCAATTTGTTGCTCCACATCATGCGTGGGCAATCGCTCATCCAGCAAATCACGGAAAAATTCCAGTGGCATCGTATGGTCTGACTTACTCTCGAGCGCGGTGACGATTTGTTGCATCAATGGCGCACGACTCAACGCTTCGCGGAACAGACGCCTTCGACTGGAAATGTCCGCCTCAGCGAAAGCGCGCCCCTGTGGAGTAATCTTTACGTCTCCTTCATGTGCGGTGGCAAATCCCAGCATGATGGCCGCATCGAGAATCGGGAGCAGGTCGTCCACTTCGAGCAAAAGCGTTTCGGCCACGTGGTAAAGATCCTCTTCTCCTCCGTGATCAATCAAGAGTTCGAGCAAACCTGCCACGCCTCCGGGGCGCGCGTGGGGAAGCAATGGAGTCGGTTGTTTTGCCGTAGCCGAAGGCGGCGCGAGCGTAAGCTCCGGCTTGGTCATTACTTTGTAAATGTAGTCAACGTAGGGAAAGAATGCCGCGGACTTCCGGTCCCTCGGCTGGGGCAGCGCAATGCGAAAATCCGCGCGGATTCGCGCTGGATTGCGCCCCAGTACAATTACACGGTCTGCCAGCAGCACGGCTTCCTCAATATTGTGAGTCACGATAAAAATACTGCGCGTCGGGATTTTTTTCGCCAGCCATAAATCCATCAAATCACCGCGCAGGTTTTCCGCAGTAAGTACGTCCAAGGCTGAAAACGGCTCATCCATGAAAAGGACTTCTGGTTCCACGGCCAAGGCGCGCGCGAAGCCGACACGCTGTTTCATGCCCCCCGACAGCTCCTTAGGATACGCAGTTTCAAAGTTTTTCAAGCCTACCGCATCGATGGCCTGTAGCGCGCGCCGATGCCGTTCTTCATGCACCACGCCGCGCGCTAGCAACGGCGATTCCACGTTTTCCAGCACGGTAAGCCAGGGAAACAAGGCAAAGCTCTGGAACACAATGGCGACGTTTGGGCTGCACGCTCCCAGCGCCGCTCCATGCCACAGAACTTCGCCTGCGGTCGGAGCGGCCAGGCCCGTGAGCATGCGCAACAGCGTGGATTTCCCGCTTCCAGAAGGACCTAGTAACGCGATAATGGTGTTCGGTTCCACTGATAAATCCACTGGGGCGATCACTTGAATTTCGCTTCCATCCTTTTGCCTAAAACTTTTTGAAATCCCGCGCGCTTCAATAATCGGTTTGTCGTCAGCTGCAACCCTCGCAGCGACTTCCTTTTCCTGCACAGCTTCGGAGATTTGCTCGAAGTGCGGCGCGGCGGTGGAACCTGCGTCGGCAAGCTCGTCCATCAAGGAATTCCAGGCTTCTTCAGGAAGAGCGTCCAGAAAATGATCGCGCTCCGCTTGGCTCATGGCCTCTACGATCGCGGCCATCTCGTGAAGGGGACGCGCGTGAAGCAGGACGTAGGCATGGAAATAGGGAAGATGATTTACGATTGAGGCGGCAAACGGAATCGGCAACCGGCGAAACAGAGCCTGCTGCTCTTCGAACCGCATAGCCATGATCAAATCAGCAGCGTCGCTGGCGCTTAGACCCTGAAGAAGCTCGATCGCGGACTCCCATTTTTGTTGGGAGACAAGTTCATTAAGCTTTCCGACCATTGGCGGAGTCATATAAGCACCAAACAGCCTACTACGGATTTCCGAGGACGAAACTGCGGATTCTATTCTCGAAACGCTTCAGTTGATAGTTCTTATGTTGCTTTTTCGGCTGGAGTACCAGCAAGGACTGTACCCTGAATGGGGAAAAATTGATTTTGCACACACTTCGGTTTGCGGCTGGTCGAAATAAACTTCCGCTCGGCCGCCCTTATTTGCGCTCGCATAGTAATAAGTCACCGACCCCAGAGCGCTGCCGGACCGTCGTGCGAAGGAAATCCAGTCAGCTGCATAAACAAACAGCAGCAGCCCGATAAGCGCCGAAACCATTCGATTTACATTCATAGGTTCGCGATCCAGCGCATCATTCTATAGTTTATCGCAGAAAAAAAGTCTGGAATCGACCGAATGCGGTCATTCCAGGACGTGTTGTGGCCGACCTGTGTTGACCTGTGTTGTGCAGACCTTGCCTGAACTTCACGTTTTCAGTACCATAAACTCCCAGCTCTTATCGTCGGCGCTTGGTCCAGCGCGACGTTCAATTCCATCCGAGGCAAAGATTAAATGGCACAACGAAATTCTCCCGCGCACCACGATATTGCTGCGCTCGAAAAGACCCCTACCGGCATCCTGGGGCTGGATCAAATCAGTGGCGGCGGTCTCCCGACCGGGAGGACCACCATCGTGTGCGGCGGCCCGGGTTGCGGTAAAACTATGTTAGGACTGGAGTTTCTGGTCCGCGGCGCCACTGAGTTCAACGAGCCGGGCGTCCTAATAGCCTTCGAAGAAACCCCTGAGGAAATGGCCCGCAACGTCGCGTCTCTGGGTTTTGACCTGAAGGATCTGGCTCGGCGCAAGAAACTTTCCCTCGATTTTGTGTATCTCGAGCCTAGCGAGATCCAAGAAACCGGCGAGTACGACCTGGAGGGCTTATTCATACGCTTGCAGCACGCCGTCGATTCGGTAGGGGCCAAGCGAGTGATGCTCGACACGCTTGAGGCTCTGTTCTCGGGATTCAGCAATCCAGGAATTCTTCGCGCTGAAATTCGCCGTCTTTTCCGTTGGCTGAAGCAAAAAGGCCTCACGACCGTGGTCACAGCGGAAAAAGGCGATGGCACTCTTACTCGCCATGGCCTTGAAGAATACGTTTCCGATTGCGTCATCCTTTTGGATCACCGCATCAGGGAACAAATCTCCACGCGGCGCATGCGCATCGTTAAATACCGTGGCACCAAGCACGGCGCCGATGAATATCCTTTCTTGATCGATGAAAACGGCATGTCGGTCTTGCCCGTCACCTCCATGGAACTGCAGCATAAAGTTTCGAATCAGCGCGTTCCAACCGGAGTTCCGGATCTGGACGACATGCTGGAGGGAAAAGGCTACTTTCGGGGATCCAGCGTCCTGATTAGCGGCGCAGCAGGCTGCGGCAAGACGCTATTGGCCGCCAGCTTCGCCGAGGCCACGTGTAAGAGGGGCGAGCGCTGTCTATTTATCGGCTTTGAAGAATCCATGGACCAAATCACGAGAAACGTGAAGTCCGTGGGCATCGATTTTGAGCCTTTCGTAAAGAAAGGGCTATTGGTTCATAGGGCTTGGCGCCCCACGCAATATGGGATGGAAATGCACCTGCTTCGCATCCACAAGCTCATCGAAACGTACAAGCCTTCTAACATCATTATCGACCCCATCACAAATTTGATCACCGCGAGTACAGAAAAAGACGTTCATTCCATGCTGATGCGGCTGATGGATTTTCTGAAAGAAAAAGGAGTTACTTCGGTATTCAGCAGTCTTTCCAAGATAGGCGAGATCGCGGAAAGCGAGGTGGGGATATCTTCTTTAATCGACACTTGGGTGTTATTGCGCTACACAGAACTTTTTGGAAAGAGGCACCGCGGGCTTTTCGTCCTGAAGGCCCGCGGCATGGCGCATTCTCCCGAGCTTCGCGAAATGCTCATAACTTCGCAGGGCATAAAATTAGGCCCGGCCGATGCCTTGCTCGCCTACCGCGATCGGGAACGAGAACCTCAGCTTGATCATCAAGCAGCCGTTTCCAAAAGCGTACGAAGCAAGGGGAACCGCCGCACGGCCGGGCTAACACGACGGTCTTCACGAGGTGCGCGATGAAAAAGAACTCCAGAGAACCGGCGGCCTGGGCAGACAATCACTTCCAGCTTCGCCTGTATGTGGCGGGCCAAACGCCGAAGTCGCTGGCCGCCTTGTCCAATCTGAAGCGCATCTGCGCCACGCACCTGGAGGGGCGGTATCGCATAGAAGTAATAGACTTAATGAAGAACCCCCAACTGGCGCAGGGTGACCAGATTCTCGCCATACCCACGCTAGTACGTAGCCTTCCAAAGCCAATACGCAAAATAATCGGTGACCTCTCCGATACCGAACGCGTCTTAGTTGGGCTGGACCTTCGCGGCTTACAAGTCCGGAATGCGGAGAAGAATGCGGGAGCATAATTTGAAATCCAAATCTGAAGCGAAGAATTCAAGTGCGCGCTCTCGCAAGTCGGCCGCTTCCCAAAAAATGTACCGATTGCGCTTGTACGTCACCGGTCAAACCCCTCGTTCCGCCTCCTCCTTGCAAAACCTGAAAGAAGTTTGCGATGAATACCTGGCAGGTAGATTCGAGCTCGACGTCGTTGATATTTATCAGCAGCCTGAACTGGCGCGCGAAGCCCAAATTATCGCAGCTCCCACTTTAATAAAAATGCTGCCGCTCCCTTTGCGGAAACTTGTTGGCGACCTCTCCAACCGCAAACAGGTAATGATGGGACTGGATATACGGGACGAAAAGGCATAGTGGTATGCCGAACAGAAAAAGGCCTTCTAAACTTTCCAAGAGAAAATCCTCCGGGGCTCGCCATAAAGTTTTGCAGGCTCGTGTGCAGGAGCTTGAAGACACTCTGACGGCCATTCGCCAGGGTACCGTGGACGCTCTGGTAATCAGCGCGCCGACCGGCGACCAGGTATTTACGTTGCAAGGGGCCGAGCATCCCTACCGAGTGCTGGTGGAGACCATCAACGAAGGGGCCGCTACGCTCGATGCCGAAGGTACCGTACTTTATGCCAACGCGCGTTTCGCAGAGTTTCTGAATGTCCCTCTCGAGAAATTCATTGGCGCGCCACTGCAAAGCCATGTTCCGGCGTCTGCGCACGAAAAGCTGTGGGGTTTGATTCAGGAAAGCCTGAGTGAGAATACAAAAGGCGAAATTAGCCTGGAAACTGAAGAAGGCCGTCCTCGCCTGCTGCAATTTTCCTTAAGCGCCGTGAAGAATTCCATTCCGCAAACCATTTGCGTTGTGGCTACGGAATTGACGGAGTTGGCAGAAGCGAACGAAGCTCTAAAAGCCAACGGAGAAGCGCTGCGCCAACTTTCCAGCCGACTGCTTCAGCTTCAGGACGAAGAACGGCGGCACATTGCTCGCGACCTTCACGACATTACGGGCCAGAAGCTCGCCTTCCAGTCCATCGTATTATCTCAACTGAACAACGCGGCAACCGATCCCGCTACTAAGATCGCCGTGGCCGAATGCCAACAGTTGACCAGCCAGGTCAGCGAAGAAATCCGGACTCTTTCATATCTCTTGCATCCGCCGCTGCTTGATGAGCTGGGCCTTTCCTCGGCTGTGCATTGGTACACGCAAGGGTTCGAAAAACGGACCGGAATCCATGTCGAAGTGGATATCGCTCGCGATTTTCCGCGTCTGCCTGCGGAGGTGGAAACCACATTGTTCCGCGTAATTCAGGAAAGCTTGACTAACGTCCACCGTTACGCGGAGAGCCCGAGTGCGTTCATACATGTTACGCGCGTCGGCGCGGAAGTGAAACTGCAGATCGGCGATCACGGAAAGGGAATCCGTACGGAAATCCTGAAGTCGTCCCGCAATTCCGTTGCTCCGCTGGGAGTGGGCATTCAGGGTATGAAAGAACGCATGCGTCAGCTTTCGGGACGCTTGGAAGTCACTTCACGCCCGACTCAGGGAACTGTAGTAACCGCCACCTTGCCCATCCGCGAGCAACGGGCTGAATCCGGCACATCTCGTGCACGCCCCGGCCAGCAGTCATTCAAATCCAACGGCGATCTCCAGACCGACATCGGACCTCGGAGTCGAATTCTAATTGCCGATGACCACGAAGTCTTGCGGCGGGGCATACGAACTATGCTCGAGTCAGAGAAGAATTGGGAGGTATGCGGCGAAGCGATCAACGGTCAAGAGGTTATCGAGAAAGCTATTGCGCTAAACCCGGACCTGATTATCCTCGACATAAATATGCCTGTTCTTAACGGAATTGCGGCTGTGCGGCGGATTGTGCGCGATTGCCCGAAAACGCGCGTATTAGTTTTTAGCGTTCACGAGTCGGACCAGACCGTTCACGAGATTCTTTCCTCCGGTGCACATGGGTATCTATCCAAAGCAAAAGGCGGCGAGGAATTAGTCGAAGTAGCGAAACTTCTCCTGAGCGGCAAGACCTTCTATCCTAAAAAAGCGGCGACAAATTAATCACGTTTCGGTCCCCGGTCCATTTTTCTCAGTCGCCGGCCTCTAATTTTGGCTGTAAGTGTCCAGAATTAGCTAGGTTAATCGAACTGACTACAGCAACTCTGCTTCAGGGCTACAGGTTTCCCAGCATGGCGAAATCCTCTAAAAGGACCCTATAGTACGCCGCTGTCAGAATGGCGCCTGCTTTTAGCCATTTGCGCCGATTGGCATCGAAACTAGATGGAATCGCACGAAGGAGAAAAGCCCCATGCTCAGGACCATTCTCATTGTGATCATTGTTTTGTTGTTGCTCGGATCACTGCCTACCTGGCCGTATAGCGCGGGCTGGGGTTACTATCCGAGCGGTGGCCTCGGACTCATCCTCATCATTTTAGTCATACTTATACTCGCAGACCGTTTATAACCCTTTCACGTCGGCTTGCGCACAGGAGCATTGACGTGCCCGGTCTCTGGCGTTAGTCTCGCTGCAGACCGAGCACGGTGCTCCAACCCTTTTTCGGAGTGATGTATGCCCAGTTCATCTTGGAAAGGCTATCTGTCGTTTGGCCTCATATCGATCCCCATTCGGCTTTCACCTGCTGCGCGCACAGAGCGAATTAGCTTCAATCAATTGCATAAAGTGTGCCACACGCGTTTGAAGCAGCCGTTGTTCTGCCCAACGTGCGATCGAATGGTGGAGCGTTCTGAGGTAGAAAAGGGCTATGAGTACGAAAAAGGCCAGTATCTTCTCTTCTCCCAGGAAGAACTCGATGAAGTTGAGCCGGAAACCGCGCGAACCATGGATATCCTCGAATTCGTCAAGCTCGAGGAAATCGATCCGGTCTATTTCGATGCATCCTACTACGTCATTCCAGAAGAGCCGGGACAGAGGGCTTATCAGCTTCTGATGGAAGCCATGGAGAAATCCGGGTACGCGGGGATTGCGAAAATCGCCATGTACAACCGGGAATACATCGTGATCATTCGTCCGCGCGAGCGTGGCCTCACGCTTCACACCATGTTTTATAACAACGAGATCCGTCCTGCCGCCGAATACGGTCACACCGACAAGGCTCAGATTAAAGAACAGGAGCGCACACTCGCTGAGCAGCTCATCGAAAGTCTGGCAGCCCCTTTTGAACCCGGGAAATATCAAGATACTTACCAGAACAGTTTGCAAGAGTTGATTGATGCCAAGGCTAGCGGACGCAAGATCTCGGTCGTCCCGCACGCAGCCTCTAAAACCCCGGTTATAGATTTAATGGAAGCTTTAAAGAAAAGTCTCGCGAATAAGTCAGCAGTGGCGGCGGAAAAGAAGCCCACAATTGTGGGGGGGGCGAAGACGGAAAGAAAACAGGGACGCAAGGTCGGATGACCCGCTCCCTGCACTGTTCTATTTGTTAGGTCGGATTGCATCTGCCTTGCCATTCGAAGGCAACGGTAGCGTTAGATATTTTCGTAGACCCCTTCCCAGCCTGCTAGTTCGGATTCCCTATGCCAAACGTCTTGCCCGATAAAGCCAAAGGAAACCCCACGCAGTACAACATCGAAGCTATCGCGAAGCTGGAACAAGACGCGCTGGAGCGCCGAACCGCAGCGGAACGTATCAGCGAAGCCATCGCCAGATTCATTGGCAGCGTGGCTTTCCTGTTATTGCAAATCCTTCTCGTGCTCGTGTGGAGCGCGATTAACTTGAATCTGATTCCGGGCCTAAAGCCATTCGATCCATTCCCGTTTGGCATCCTGGCCCTGGTTGTTTCCTCAGAGAGCGTGGTGCTCACGATTTTTGTTTTAATTAGCCAGAATCGCATGACGCGCCAAGCCGAAAGGCGCTCTCACCTGGATCTTCAGGTCAGCATGCTGGCTGAGCAGGAGCTCACCACCATGCTGGAGATGCAGCAGAAAATGTGTCAACACATGGGCGTAGATGTAGCTTCGTCGAAGCAGGAGCTACAGGGTTTCGCTAACGCGACCGATGTCCATAAGTTGGCCAGCGAATTAGAAGACAAACTTCCTGAACAGTAGTCTCCCCTAGACTCGTACTACGGCAATCTGTTTTCCCTTCTAATGACATCACCTTATGGCCCGCCTGTGGGCCGCTCGGTATGCTCCTTGCTGCGGACCGGCCCCGCTGAAACGTGGTGTCCGCACTTGAATTAGCGGCGCACCGGGGCGCTGAAAAAATTTCCAAAGGCAATTCACTTTTACAAGGAGACTCCTGATGGAACACAAAGCTCTAAAGGAACTATTTGTTGATGAATTGAAAGATCTTTATAGCGCCGAAAATCAGCTCATCAAGACCCTGCCGAAAATGGCGAAAGCTGCTACGTCGGACGACCTTCGCGCCGGATTCGAACACCACTTGGAGCAAACCAAAGAACATGCCCGCCGCATTGAGGAGATTTGCAACGAGCTCGGCGAAAAACCAACCGGTAAAAAGTGTGCCGGCATGGAAGGACTCATTGAAGAAGGCAAGGAAATGATGGATGAGTTTGAAGACGAGGTGTTGGACGCAGCCATGATTTCTGCCGCCCAACGCGTCGAGCATTACGAAATCGCGGCCTACGGCACAGTTCGCACCTATGCCGAGCTGCTTGGCCACGATCGAGCCGTCGAACTTCTGGAACAGACTCTGGAAGAAGAAAAGGAAACCGACCAGAAGTTAACCGAACTGGCGGGCACCATCAACGTGGAAGCCGTAAACGCTGAGGGTACGGACGAAGAAGAAGAAGACGTCCATGCCCGCAGAGGGAAGTCCAAGGCAGCGCGCGCGTAATAGACTTACATGGATGGCGGGAAGCTTCGCTAAAAACAATTCTTATCGAAGCTTCCCGCCGTCAATCATTTTCTGCCACTTCAGAACCGCGGTGTCCGCGAATGCTCTTTTTGTGCACCCTGTAGAGTCCCTCTCAGTAATCAGCGCATCAAAGAACCGAGAGACCCAGAAACATGGATGCACATCGAGTGGTTATCCTTGGCGGCGGTTTCGGCGGGCTTGGTGCTGCGCACACGCTGAAAAACGCTCCGCTAGAAGTAACTCTGCTTGATCGCTGCAACTACCATCTTTTTCAACCGCTTCTATACCAAGTGGCCACCGGCTCTCTTTCTCCGGCGAATATCGCTGCTCCGCTGCGGCAGATTCTGCGCCGGCAGAAAAACACGAAGGTATTATTCGCTGAAGCCGTAGATATAGACGCGTCCAATCGCCGCGTCATCTTGAGTGATGGCGACGTCCCCTATGACACCTTGATAGTCGCCACCGGATCTACCCACCAATATTTTGGCCATGACGAATGGGAAAAGTTCGCTCCTGGTCTGAAAACGGTGGAAGACGCTACGGCCATGCGCCGCCGCATTCTTCTCGCCTTTGAAGCCGCTGAACGCGAACCGGATCCTGCGAAGCTCAAGGCCTGGATGACGTTCGTAATCGTCGGCGGCGGACCTACGGGGGCGGAGTTAGCGGGAGCGCTGGGCGAAATCGCCCATGACACGCTTACACATGATTTTCGCGACATCGATCCTAGGCGAACGCAGATCATTTTGGTCGAAGGAACCGATCGCGCTCTGCCCTCCTATCCGCCCAAGCTTTCCGAAGCTGCGCGCAAAATGCTCGTGCGTTTGGGCGTAACGGTTCGTACCGGCGCAATGGTCATCGACGTGAAAGCCGATTCTGTAACCATTCGCGAAGGCGATCGCACCGAGTCGATCGCTACCCGTACGGTTCTCTGGGCCGCCGGCGTTCTGGCTTCTCCTCTGGGCATCATTCTTGCCAAAAAGGCCGGCGCACCGGTTGACAAATTCGGCCGCGTGCTCGTAAATCCGGATCTGAGCGTTTCCGGACATCCGGAAATTTTCGTCGTCGGCGACCTAGCTAATTTCAGCCACCAAACCGGCAAACCGCTTCCAGGTGTCGCTCAACCGGCGATTCAGCAAGGCCGCTACGTCGGGAAAGTAATTCGGGCGCGCCTGCAGAACAAGAAATTGCCACCGTTTCATTACTTCGATAAGGGAAATCTGGCAACTATCGGTCGAGGCGCGGCCGTGGCGGATTTAAACTGGCTCCAAATTTCGGGGCTGCCTGCGTGGCTAATCTGGATCTTCATCCATCTGCTCTACATCGTGCAATTTCAAAACCGTCTGCTGGTTTTGCTTCAGTGGGCTTGGCTTTACATCACCTTCGATCGCTCGGCTCGTTTAATCACCGGTGAAAATCCCTTTCCTCTCGATCTGTGAATTACTCTCAGGCGATATCTTCGTTGCTGGCACGTATTCGTCCCGCTTTAATCGCCTTCACCAGGGCTTCATGATCGCGTTCCGTTTGTTCTGCGTAGGTAATCGCGAATTTTGCGATGGCGCGATCGAGCGTATCTTTCTTTCCAGCATATCCTCCGATTTGGGCCGCATCGCCGGTACGCGCGTGCGCTCGCGCCAGCACCCATCCGCAAACTTTCACATATTCCTGCCAGTTTGACTTGGTCATCTGCCCCAGCGAAACGGACATCTTCATGTCGCGAAGCTGCCTGAAATAATAGTCATGACCTTCCTCGTCGCGCGTCCAGCCCAGAAATACATCGCTTGCTGATTGCAGCATGCGTTGCCCGGTCACCACTCGCTCTCCCTGATTCAGATACCGGCTCTTCGCGGCATAAGGCTGCAGCACCGAAGCATGCGCTTCTTTGAATTGGAGAAATAAGGGATCGTTCTTTCCCGCCATCATCAGCACTACAGCGCAACGTGTTCCCACGCTACCGACTCCCACCACTTTGCGCGCGATATCGACGATTTTGTAGCGGTCCAGAATCACCCGGCGCTCTTCGGGCAAGGTCAGCCTATAACGGTGAAACATATCGCGGACATGTTTGCTGGCTTTGCCGTAATTGCGCGGGTGATACATCAAGGGCGGCCTATCGACGATTCGTATATGCCCTTTTTCTACGTCCGTGATGCGCGGAAAAATGTGTTCGGCCGTTTGCAGGCGCGCCTGTTGCTCGATTTGCTCCCAACGTCTTTTGTCGCGCGCCGTCTTTGCTTCATACACGAAAATCTCGGCGTCGATGTGCGAGTACCATGCGTCGATTGCGCGCATCCGCGCATAGGCCCGCATATGCTTGCGATACGAAGCCACCATTTGGCGCACAGTGTCGGCGGATCGACGACTACTCTCGCCTCGGTCGCCCCCCGCCAGCACAACACTCGCTGCCAGCCGTTTCAAATCCCATTCCCAGGGAGCTGGAAGTGTCTCGTCGAAATCATTGATATCGAAAACGAGCCGGCGTTCCGGCGAACCGAACCCCCCAAAATTAAGGAGGTGGCAATCGCCGCAAGCCTGCACGCGGATACCTGTCGCAGGTGTTCGCGCCAGGTCAAACGCCATCAAAGCCGCCGCGCCTCGGAAAAATCCAAACGGCGAACGCCGCATCCGCGCATAGCGAATGGGTAATAGCTCCGGCAGTCGGCCCCGGTCTGACTCCTTTAATAGCTCTATAGGGTCGGGGCGATTCGGTGCGGGTTTCCATTTCGCATGGGAGGTTCGCGGGACCTTTTCGCGCAAAGCCCTGCCCCCTGCCATGCGCTGCTTTACGGTAGGACCCAGTAAGGTCGATGCGCCTCGAGCGTTGGCCGCATCCCTCTCTCGTTCGGATTTTGTCCCGATGTCGTTGATGTTTTTCACGGATCCTTGCTACCAGTTGTTCGCTTATCCGCGGTTGCCGTTCAGGCCATCCTGGGAGACGAGCGCAATTCTCCGCTTGAACCTGCGCGCGCGTCAAGGTCAGCGGCGACCTTCTGAATTTCCTTATGGAATAAAGAAAGAATGCTCGGAGCGCGAGAGATCAGAGGGCTAAGAGGAGATGATAACTGGCAAATCCCAGCGCCGCGCCAATGGCCGAACCCGCCAACACATCGCTGAGGAAATGCATACCCAGGATGATCCGCGATGAAGCGATTAGAAAAGCTACGGTCAGCAAAGGGGCCTGTAGGTCAGGATAAAAAAGTCCGATGGACAGCGCTACTGCGAATGCGGTGATGGAATGTCCGGAGGGGAAAGAATATTTGTCCGGAGGGAGGATGGAGGCCCAGCAGTGCGGTTCGATTTCGCACGGTCGTTGGCGGCGGTTGAAACCTTTGATCGTGCGAAAGAGGAAGATTCCCACCGCGGCAGACAATGCTCCGGCGCCAAGAGCTAGGAAACGTCGATCTCCACCATACAGCAATAGAATCAAACCCAGCGCATACCAAAGCCAGCCATCCCCCATTCGCGTGGTCACGATCATAAGTATACGGAACCAGCGCGGAGCCCGCCATCGATGCACTCGGCGCATCAGACGGTGATCGTTCGATTGAATCTGGTTCCAGACAGCCTTGGCTACGGTCATATAAACTCCTCCGTGGCAGGTTGTGGCGCCGGTAACCAACGGGATTTCTTTTGCACTTCCGATACGCCCAGAATTTCTTTGGCCCAGTAACGTCCGAATCTCTTCTCCTGGTAGTAGTTCAAATAGGTGATTCCCGGAATCAGGACGCCCAATGGCGCTAGCAGAGCGGTCCATGATTTCTCACGCATCATTTCACCGGCGATTAGAAACACGTCGCGAGTGAGCTTTCGAAAACTGCCGGACTCTCCGGCCACGCGTCCGATCCCGTTGCGCAACCCAGCGAAGAATTCCTCTTTGTCCCGTGCGCCAGGCACTTCTGTGTAAGCTGTTCCAGCAGACGGCAGGGCGTGCGCGTCGCTTCCACCAATCGAAATTTTGTTCCAGCGCCTGGCCAGGTGCGCAGCGTATTGGTTCGCGCATTCGAGCATCGTGCTGTTCCGCGCTTCCACGGCCGGAAAATATTCCTGGAACCATTCGAAGTCCTCCGCCTCGCGCTTTCCCGTGACGCTTGAAAAGATGTGATTGATGCTGAAGAAAATTCTTCGTTCGGTGAGATACATCAGCAGGGAGACCAGATCGCCGCGTCTTCGCAGCAGTTGGTTATGTTGCCGCTCGCTCACGTCGTAAACACCGATGTGCGCCTGGGTCCCGCTGGGCATCTTGCAGGTGAGTTCCGCGCTGACGAAGAAGTCCGGCAAGTGGCGGAATTTCTCAGAGCCTTCTATCGAGTCGTGGTCCGTGAAGGTGAACAAATTCATTCCGCGCCGGCGCAGTTGCGCGTACAGCTCTCCGGGATCGCTGTAACATTCGCGGCAGAAATTTTTGACAAAGGGGGTGGTACATGCTCCGGAAAAGTATGAATGGACGTGAAGATCGCACTTCACAACGACAAGAGTAGAAGTTGGACGTTACGGACATATGACATTCGTGCTAATCTTATGATAATTAAGCCGTTTAACTCTTTGGGCACCCATCGCAGAACTTTAACATTCCTGTAGCAAAATGCAGCAAATCGGTTGAAACACTGGGCGAATGGAGCGAATTGAGTTCTGCTTTTTCGACGCTGGTGGAGGACACCGCGCCGCAGCTACGGCACTTGCAATGTCCATTCGATCCCAGGGTCTTTCGTGGGATGTTCGCCTTAGCAACCTGCAAGAACTACTCGACGAGCTGGATATCCTAAAGAAATCCACGGGCATACGTATCCAGGATTGTTACAACAATATGTTGCGAACCGGCTGGACCCTCGGCAGTCCTCAGCTGATGCGGGTGCTTCAGCTCACCATCCGTGCGTATCATTCTGCGACACTGCGCTTACTCGAACATCACTGGAAAAAGACCAATCCAAACATGGTTGTGTCCTTCGTCCCGCACTTCAATCGCGCACTTTATGAGAGTTTTCTTCGCGCATTTCCGGGGCGTCCGTTCGCGACGGTGTTAACCGACCTAGCCGACTATCCGGAACATTTCTGGATCGAACGCGATCAAGAGCAATATTTTGTGTGCGGATCCAGGCGCGCCGTCGCTCAGGCGCATGAACGCGGTCACACCGACGATCGCATCTTTCGCGCATCCGGAATGATTCTTCATCCGCGATTTTACGAACGGCCTGTCGAAGATCGCATGGAAGAGCGCAAGCGTCTGGGACTGCGCCCCGATCTACCCACGGGTTTAATTCTCTTCGGCGGACACGGCTCGAAGGAAATACTAAAAATCGCAGATCGGCTGAATCGCGCGGCGCTGCACCTTCAGTTGATCATTATCTGCGGAAAAAATGAAAAACTTGCCGCCGCTCTGCGCGCCGGAAAATTTCGTTTTCCGGTCTTTATTGAAGGCTTCACCAACCGCGTAAACTACTACATGCAGCTCGCCGACTTTTTTATTGGGAAGCCCGGCCCCGGCAGTTTAAGCGAAGCCTTGGCCATGCACCTTCCCGTGATTGTGGAACGAAATGCCTGGACCCTCCCACAAGAGCGTTACAACGCGGATTGGGTCCTCGAAAACGAAGTCGGCCTGGTACTCCCGAATTTTCGAAATATCGATCGCGCCGTTGCGATCTTAATCGAAGCGGAAACCTTGGCTCGTTATCGTAGAAACGCCGGGGCCATGAAAAACCAAGCCGTTTTCGAGATTCCCAGTTTTCTTAAGAGCATTTTCGAACGAAGCTCCGCGGCGAGTGGTGCACAGGCTTCGCCCGCAATCCTGGTTTCAAAATAATTTTCTTCACCTTCAGCCGGTAGTAAAAATAAAAAAACGGGGCACCTGCTCGACCACAATCGCGCAATATGGCAACATAGAGATTCGCGAGACTAAACCAAGGAGTAGAAATCATGGCCAAAGCTACATTCGCAGCGGGATGCTTCTGGGGGGTTGAAGATGCGTTCCGCCAGGTTCCCGGCGTCACATCCGTCACCGTCGGTTACACCGGCGGAAGCATGAAGAATCCCACCTACAAGGACGTCTGTGGCGGGCGCACGGGCCATGCCGAAGCGGTGCAAGTGGAATTCGATCCCGCGCGAGTTTCTTACCTCGAGCTTCTCGCTGCGTTCTGGAAGAGTCACGATCCCACCACTCTGAATCGCCAGGGCCCGGATGTAGGTTCGCAATATCGCTCCGCGATCTTTTTTCACGATCCCCAACAGGAAGCAGCCGCCCGCGCTTCAAAGGATGTCCTCACTAAAGAAGGAGTGTTTAAGAAGCCCATCGTGACCGAGATCACTCCGGCTTCGGAATTTTATCGGGCCGAGGAATACCACCAGCAATACTTCGAAAAGCAGGGAATTAAATCCTGTCACATACAATAAAGAGGGGCCGCAGCAAGACGCTGGCTTCGGAACTTCATAATCCTACTTCGATTAGTCCTCTACGGAAGGTAGCCCATCTAGGTGTGCGTTCATTGGTAGCGATACCGGGACTCGAACCCGGATTTGAGCCTTGAGAGGGCTCCGTCCTAACCTTTAGACGATATCGCCACGGACGGGAATCGTCCGCAATTTTCGCATGACTGAACTGCCCGTGCAAGTAAACGCCAGCGGCATCTTTCCTCGCCGCCAGAATGCTCGCGAATAAATCCTCTTTATTGGGATAGAGATAGCCGAAAAAGTATGTAACGCACAATTAACATTCCTGTCACAGAGCATTCAAATAGGACGAATAAGGTTCATGCGCCAGTGGGTACCGTGTTCTTGTAAACGATTGCCGAAAATATATTTTCGCCCATCACAGCGCGTTTGATAGAGACAGCAATTCTCGGACTATGTTCGCTGGGAAGGGGAAGCCAAGATCCAACAGGGGGACGGTTTCGCGCGTGTGGGTCACAACCTAATCTTGAAATTCGGTAATCGGATCACCCTTCGGCAATCCAAAAACGGACGGGAAGTCAAAAACTAAGGAGGAAGGAATGCGAGTATTTGTAACGTGGCTTGTAGCGCTCGGCATGATCGTATCGCCGGCGATGGCAGGAACCGATAAACCGGGAGACGGAAAGGACACCACTACATCCAAAGCCGCCGACACTTCCGCCACTACGGCAAAGGACAACCCGGCTACGGACGCGACCGCGAACACAGCGAACTCATCAAAAACAAATGCAACGGCCGCGGCACCTTCCAGTCTGGAAAATGAAATTCAGCAACTCCGCGAGCTCATCGAATCTCAATCCAAACTGCTGCAAGCCCAGAGCGAACAACTGAAAGAACAACAGCACAGAATGCAGTTGCTGGAAAGCGAAGTCAGCTCGAGTTCCAGCTCAAGTAATTCTTCGGATGCTTATGCCGCCTCCGCGAATGGTTACGCGCCAGACAGTCACACGGCCGGTGTCGCTTCCGTGCCGGTGGCCGGGGTCCCAACAGCAAGTGGGAGGGTGGAAGGTCAGGCTGGCGGTGAATCGCCAGTGGCGATTCACTTCAAGGGCATCACGATTACGCCCGGCGGATTCTTCGCGGCTGAAACGGTTTTCCGCAATAAAGCAATCGGTGCAGACATCGACACTCCCATGAACAGCACTCCGTTCTCTGGTAATTCAGGAAGCCAGACAACGGAATGGAATTCCAGCGCTCGCCAGTCGCGTCTCAGTATGCTGGCGGAAGGCCGACTCGCCACGGTGAAACTATCCGGTTACGTTGAGACCGATTTCCTCGGTGCCGGAATCACTTCGAACAACAATGAAAGCAATAGCTATGTTCTTCGTTTGCGTCAAGGCTGGGGCCAAGCAAAGTTTGATGATGGCTGGAGTATTACGGGTGGTCAGATGTGGAGCTTGGTCACCGAAACGAAGAAGGCTGTTGATAACCGCACGGAAGCTACGCCGTTGACGATTGACCCGCAGTACACGGTCGGTTTCAGTTGGGCGCGGCAGTACGGATTCCGCGTAGCCAAGACTTTTGCTGATAAATTCACCCTGGCTGCTTCGGTGGAAGAGTCCGCAACCACCGTAACGGTCCACGGAAACCCGACGATTACTACCCTCAGCACGACTAACTCAGTCTTAGGTGCGGGCTCGGTCGGAGGCGTACCTGGTCCTCCGGTGACCACGTCGACCTTGACCGAGTCAACATTCAACAATTTCTTGATTGGCGCTCCGGGCTTGAGCGGCGGACTTTACAATCCGACTGGTACCTACGCTTACGACAAGACGCCCGACTTTGTGTTTAAGGCTGCCTTAGATCCAGGTTGGGGACACTACGAACTCTTTGGATTGGTTTCTACTTTCCGAGATCGTGTGTTCCCTTGTTACTACGCGAACGGTGGATTCACCTTCCCGACCTTGCCGGGTGAGGACCCTGGGAATCTCCCGGCTGCGATTCCAGCAACAACATGCGCGCTCACTGGTTCGACCAACCCGACCTCGGCGGCCTTTAACAACGGTAGAACCGGCGGTGGTATCGGCGCAAACGCTCGCGTTCCGCTGTTTAGCAAGAAGCTTGACGCCGGTGTCCATTTCCTCGGTGGAAGCGGAATCGGCCGATACGGCACAGCCGGATTGCCGGATTCAACCGTCCGTCCGGACGGCACGCTTGCTCTGCTTAGAAGCTATCAGGCACTCGGCACGCTTGAGTTTCACCCCACACCGAAGTTGGATATTTACATGAACGCCGGCGGAGAATATGCCAGCCGCGCGTCCTATGCCTACACCAACCTCGTAACCGGCAAGAGCGGTACTGCGGGCTACGGTTCACCCGCATTCAGAAACGATGGTTGCTCTGTCGAAACGCTGCCTATCGCGGCGCCAGGAGGCACCATCAATACAACCAGCGTGCTCGGTTCCAACGGGTTCATTCCCGGTGCGCTGGCGAATTGCGCTGGAGATACCCGGGTCATCCTCGAAGGCACCATGGGATTCTGGTATCGCGTTTACAATGGAGAAAAGGGCCGCATCCAGTGGGGTCCGCAGTATTCTTACATAACCCGTAATGCCTGGTCCGGCGCTAGCGGCACCGCCGGCGTTTCCTCCTCGCCACACGGAATCGACAATATGATCTTCACCTCGTTCCGTTATTACTTGCCTTAGAATCAAAAAAGCGCGGGGAGGTGGAAGCTCGCCTTCCCGCGCTTTTTCATTTCCATCTCACCTGTGTCGATCAATCTTTCCTGGAGAGTGGCTAGGCCTTCGAAAACAGGCTATGAGCAAAGATATTTGCGAAAGTATGCAAAGTCTTTCTCTCACTCGTCGGTTAGAGTCTCGCGCGGCAGAGATGCGGTAATCCTTCAAACCCCGATCACCGCAGTAAACCTTTCCATTTCATATATTTAGAATAGGCCGGCGGCGAATCTTTCCCGCTTTTCAAGAAACCATTTCACTGGCAGCCTGCGTGCAATGTAACGCCGAAAGTCTACTAAACCTATAGACATTATGGGTGTAATGGGCTTACTGGGCTTTAACGCCGAGGCGCATGAACATTAGGCCGGATTTCGTGGCGCAGCTTGATTTGTCTCCCGAAGAGCGAGACCTAATCCACGATTTGCTGGATGCCCTGCGAACGATTCGTTACGGCTCCATTGCTCTGACCATTCATGACGGCAAACTTATCGAAATTCAAAAGACCGAAAAAATTCGCCGCAAAGCTTGAATAGCAAAAATATTTTCATCCCGACCCCTTTCCCGGGGAGGTGAGGGCTCGATTTCGGCCAGCTGACCAGTCTTCTGGAAGTTGCAGCCAAAAAATAGAGGAGAATCTTGATGTCAAAAATAAGAACGGCGGTTACTGCCGCCATACTGTTGTGGATGTCTTTGGCGTTCCCGAACACTCAATCTGCATGGGCGGGTGACGACAAAGCCGTAGCTGATAAAACTGCCGACACCGCAAAGAAAGACAGCGACACTCCCAAAAAAGACGGCGACAAAACGCCCTCTTCAACGGAGGTTTCCAAGGCAACCTCTGCGCCTGCTTCAGCGGTGGAAGGCGAAATCCAACAGCTCAGGGAAGCACTCAGCGAGCAGCAGGCGCTCCTTCAAACACAACAAGCCAGAATTGTGCAGCTTGAAAATCAATTGCACGTCGGGCAAGGACAGCCTGTAGCCTTGGCTTCCGGCACTGCGTCCGGCGCGGCCGCGATTGCCGGATCAGCTTCCGCTGCGCCAACCGAAGCATCTTCGAGTTCGGGGCAGCCAATGTCTGCAGCAATGGCTCAGCCAAATCCGCCACAGTCGGGCGGGACGCAGAAACCCGGCGAGCCGGTGCCTTCTCCGCTGTCCTGGAAACTCGGCGCCGCTGAATTTACCCCGGGAGGTTGGGCGGACATTATGGGAATTTTCCGCACCAGCGATATCGGCAGCGGGACCGGAACAACTTTCGGATCCATCCCGTTCAACAACCAGGAACCCCAAGCGGGCTTGACTGAATTCCGCGCCACGGCCCAAACGTCACGTTTGTCGCTGAAAGTCGAGGCCAACGTCAATGACGCAACAAGCGTTTTGGGTTATGTAGAATCCGATTTCAACGGCTACCAACCACCCAACGCATACACCAGCACAAATAGCGGTACCTTCCGTCTGCGATTGGCCTTCGCCGACATTAAGCATAACAACTGGGAATTTATTGGAGGGCAGACTTGGTCGCTATTGACGCCCAACCGCGTGGGTCTTTCTTCTATGCCGCAGGATGTCTTCACCGGGTACCGCCTGGACACCAATTACCTTGCCGGCCTCGCGTATGCACGTCAGGCGGCTTTCCGCGTCATCTATCATGCGACTGATTGGTGGTCCTTCGCGGTGGCCCTTGAAAATCCACAACAGTACGCGCCTAGCTCGGTCGTTTTTCCGAGCACATTTTTCTCAGGGCAATTCGACAACGGCAGCGGAGCGTCCAACGGAACAGCTGCAGCGTCCAATCCCGCAATTCCCAATTTGCACCCGGATGTGATCGTCAAGAGTGCGTTCGATTGGAAGCTGGGTGATCACGCGCTGCATCTGGAAGCCGCAGGGCTGATTCGTAGCTTTAAGGTGTTCAACAATCTTGCAACGCCTTCCGATACGAATTCCATTACCGAAGGCTCCGGTTCACTCAACGCGAATCTTGAAGTGTTCCGCAACTTTCGCTTGATTGCCAGTACCATCTATGGTGCCGGCAATGGACGTTACCTCGGGGCTCTCGGCCCGGATGCTATCGTCAAAGCCGACGGCGAACTTTCACCCATTCATTCCGGATCCGGAGTCGCTGGTTTCGAATATCAGATGACGCCGCGCTTTGAATTCGACGGTTACTACAGCGGTGCGTACTTCCAGCGTAACTTCGGCGGCGCTGTCGCCAGCACCGCTACACCGGCTCCTTCTTGTCTTGGTGTGTCCGGGTTCTTCTGCACCGGCTTTGGATTCCCTGGCTCGGCCAACACCAACAACAAATCGTTTCAGGAAGCTACTTTTGGAATTACCAAAACGATCTGGGGAACTCCGAACCACGGGAAGCTGCAATTCATCACCCAGTCTTCCTGGGTGGAGCGTACGCCGTGGTCGGTGTCGGGTTCCGCTCCCAGAAACGCCCATGCATTTCTCCAATACATCGATCTTCGCTACGTCCTTCCCTAGCGCACGCGGGAAAACGTGACTCGAAGAAGCGGGACGCCCGTTGCATCGGGCGTCCCGTATTTTTTTGTCGCTGTTGCTTTCAATTCCACGCCCGGACATAATTGAGGAGTACGCATCTTAACAGCGTGTCTTGGTAGGCGGGATGCTCAGCCGATGAGAAGTAAGTTAGTCAAACTCAGCCTCTTGCACGTTTCAATCGTCCTTCTATTATTTGCGGTAGCGGGGCTATCGACGCTTGCAAAAAATAGCCAATATTTTCCCAAATCAAATCCAACCCACTACGTAAATATTGCCACTAAGATGAAAGCGGCTCCGTCTCGTGTCGTCGTTCAGCGCGAACGCCTATCGCCGATCGCAAAGGTACTGCCGCCAAAAGCTGAAATTCTTAACCGGCACGCTGTAAAAGAAGAAGCGGACCTACCCTGTCCCTCGGTGGAGGTCACGGTTTCTGTCCAGCATCGCTCCCCTCCATCCCCATTCTGTTAGAAGAAGTACGTTCGCTTCTAAACCCAAACTAAATTGTAAAGTTACCTTAGGTGCTTTTAGGCCAAGTTCATCGGGGACTATTTCTGCCAGAGGAGTTGCCATGAATCCGGAACCTCTTTCTCCTGAACTGCTGGGCGAGTTCCGCAAGCTAAGCACGTGTGTGGTTGCAAGCGCGATTGAATCGTTCGATGTCCGTTTGCGAAACACGGGCTTTGCGAACTCCAGCATTCGTTCGATGTTTCCAGAGTTTCCGCCGTTGGTCGGCTACGTGGCTACGGCAAGAATCCTTACGGCTGATCCTCCGATGCAAGGACACAGTTATTACGCCCGGCCTGACTGGTGGCAGTATATCCGCACGATTCCCGAGCCTCGGGTCGTAGTTATCCAGGATACGGATTCCCAGCCGGGCTTGGGAGCCTTCGTAGGCGAGATTCACGCGAACATCCTGCTCGCTCTGGGATGCGCTGGTCTGGTAACGAACGGCGCCGTACGCGATCTTCCGGCAGTGCGTGCCACGGGATTTCAAATGTTCGCCGGCAATGTGTCCGTGTCACATGGTTACGCCCACGTTTTTGATTTCGGAGGTAGTGTCGAGCTGGGGGGGCTGGAGATTAACCCGGGCGACTTGATTCAAGGAGACCTGCACGGGGTTCAAACTATTCCGCGTGAGATTGCCGCACGCGTCGCTTCCGTCGCGCACGACATCTTACTGAAGAGGAAGGCCCTTATCGAACTATGTCACTCCAAGGATTTCACCGTCGCAAAACTAATCGAAACGTTGTGGAACATGGAGTCTAACTCGAGGAAGTCCCCAAACATATGAACCTTCCAATATCTACGATTGACGAAATGAAAAAAAATGAAAAACGTCTTCGCGCGGCTCTGTTTGTTGCCGCAGGACTTTTCGCAATTCTTGTATCCGGTTGCGGGGGCGGCCGTAAAGCGGAAGCCGAGGATACTCCAACAGCTCCGGTGGTGAAAGTTGTTCGTCGCGACCTGAATAACGAGCTTGAGATCGCTTCGGAGTTCCAGCCCCTTCAGGAAATTGAAGTGTACGCGAAAGTTTCCGGGTATATCAAAAAGCTCTATGTGGATTGGGGGACACACGTCAAGGAAGGCCAAATCCTCGCGGAGCTCGAAATCCCTGAACTACAGCAACAGTTGCGGCAGGATGAAGCTAGCGCCCGCCGAAGCGATCAGGATCTTTCGCGCGCTCGCGAAGAACTCAATCGAGCGCAATCCGCTTACAACGTCGCGCATATCACTTACACACGGCTTGCCGATGTGCAAAAGTCGCGGCCCGAGCTGGTAGCCCAGGAAGAAATTGACACCGCGCAGGGTAAAGATTTGGAAGCCAGCGCAGGCGTCTCTTCCGCGAAAGATGCTGTCTCCGCTGCCGAACAGGGATTGCTGGCGGCCAAAGCCGCGCTCGGAAAAGATCAAGCGATGTTTGCGTACTCACGCATCATCGCGCCGTTCGATGGCGTGGTCACTCAGATTTACGCTTACACCGGAGCCTTACTTCCCGCCGGAACTTCTTCCAATAAGGGCGACCTCGCTCTGTGTCAGCTTTCGCAGAACAATATTTTGCGTCTCGTAATTCCATTGCCAGAAAGGGCAGTCCCCGATGTTCATGTGGGAGATACTGTGGACATCAACGTGTCCGGTGCCAAAGATACTTTCACAGGAAAAATTGTGCGATTGTCCGGGCAGATTGAGACCCAAACTCGCACCATGCACACCGAGGTTCAAGTTCCTAATCCAGACTACCGCCTGGTTCCCGGAATGTACGCATCCGTCAAGATTCCACTTCGGTCGGCCTCCGAAGCTCTCAGCGTTCCCGTCCAAGCCGTTCAATCCTCGGGCAATGGCCAAGGCACCGTGCTCGTAGTAAATTCTTCAAATCGTGTCGAAAAACGCGAAATCAAACTGGGCATTGAGACCGCCACGCAAGGGGAAGTTTTGTCCGGTCTCAACGAAAACGAAATGGTCATTTTTGGCGAACAAAACCAATACAAGGTGGGCCAACTCGTGTCACCTCAAATTGTCACCGCTCCGGCAGGGACGGACTAAGAGATATCCATGCCAACATTTTCTCTTCGTCACCCATATTTCATTATTGTTCTTTGTCTTTTTGTTTGCGTCCTCGGCCTCTCTGCTCTGGTTCAAATGCCCGTGGATATGTTTCCACCCATCGACATTCCAGTGGTTCTCGTGGCCACCTTTTACAATGGCATGCCTCCGGAGCAGATGGAAGCCGATATCACCGACACTTTCGAACGCTTCTTCACCCTCGGCAGCGGTATCGACCACATGGAATCCCGCTCGATGGCCGGTGTCAGCCTCATCAAAATCTATTTTCAGCCTGGCTCCGATGCCAACGCTGACGTTACTCAAATCTCAAACTTGGCCATGGCGGACTTGCGCCGCTTGCCCCAAGGCACCCTTCCGCCCGTGGTCATGAAAGTCGATGCCTCCAGTCTTCCCGTCTGCTTATTGACTGTCGAAGGCCAGGGCTTGAGTGAAACGCAGCTTCACGATTACTTGCAGTTCTCCATTCGCAATCAGATTGCCGGCGTTCCTGGCGCCACCGTGCCTCCCCCTTATGGAGGACGCTACCGTCAGATCATGGTGGATGTAGACCCGCTCAAGCTGCAAGCCCATCAACTGAGTCCCATGGACGTGGTGCGCGCCATCGATGAATCAAACCTGATTCTTCCCGCGGGTGACGTGCGCATCGGCCCTCTCGACTACAACATTTACACCAACGCACAGGTCCCCAATGCCGCCGCCATCAATGATATCCCCTTGAAAACCGAAGGCGAGAAATCAGTATTCGTTTCCGATATCGGAAAAGCCACCGATAGTTCCTTCCTGCAATACAACATCGTCCGCGTCAACGGACAAAAATCGGTGTATGTCCCGATTCTGAAGCAAGGCGGCGATACCAACACGATCGCTGTCGTGAACGGCATCCGCGAGGCCATCAAAAATCTTCGCGATATTCCGGCTCAACTCAAAACCCATGTCGTTTTCGACCAGTCCGTTTTCGTCAAGGGCGCCATTTCCACCGTATTGCGCGAAGGCGGAATGGGCGTCCTGCTTACTGCCATCATGATCTGGATATTTCTGGGAAGTCTCCGCGCTACGGCTGCAGTATTTCTCTCCATTCCTCTTTCCGTAATGATTACTTTCTTCGTGCTCCACTCCGCCGACAAGACCATCAACAGCATGGTCTTGAGCGGACTCGCACTGGCTTTCTCCCGCTTGATCGACGATTCGGTGGTGGTTCTGGAAAACGTTTATCGTCATATCGAGCTGGGCGAAGATCCCCGCACGGCCGCTGTAAACGGCGCCAACGAAGTCGCTTTGCCCGTCCTGGCTATTATGTTGGTTGCGATTGTGGTGTTCTTTCCGGTCACTTTTCTCTTTGGTGTCAGCAAATATCTGTTCTCCGCCCTGGCTCTGGCAGTCGTGATCGCATTATTCGCCTCTTATTTTGACGCGGTGACCGTGGTCCCCCTCTTTTGCGCTTATTTTTTGAAGGCCGTTCAACACGGTGAAGCATCAGCAGGCTCGCGCAAATCTTGGAGTGAGCGCTTCCATGCAGGTTTTAACGAGAAATTTGAGCGCATGCTCAACGTTTACGAACGTTGGGTGCGCAAAGCCCTCGAACGTCCTCGCGCAGTCGTCTGGGGTTTTGCTATTTTCTTTCTTCTCACCTTCGTCCTTACCCCCTTAATCGGCGTCGCTTTCTTTCCGCGTACCGATGCCGGTCAGTTTGTCATCAACGTTAAAGCCCCTACCGGAACCCGCATCGAGCTGACCAATGATTATGTGAAACAGGTGGAAGACATCATCCGGAAAATCGTCAAGCCCGAGGACCTAAGCACCATTGTTTCGAATATCGGCGTTTTTCCTGACTTGTCTGCTTTGTTCACTCCTAATTCCGGAATGCATACGGCCACTGTGGATGTGGGTCTCAAGGAAGACCACCGTGTAAGCAGCTTCGTTTACATGAGCGAGGTGCGCGAGCAAGTCGCCAAGCAGTTGCCTCAGTTACGTACTTATTTCCAATCGGGCGGCCTGGTCGATGCTGTTCTGAACCAGGGCATGCCCGCTCCCATCGATGTTCAAGTCAGTGGGATGGATCTCAAGGTTGGGGATGCCATTGCCCAGGACCTAGCGCGCCAAATCCAGAGATTGCCCAGTGTTTCCGATGTTTACATCCCGCAAGATATGGACTATCCCGGATTGGAATTAAACGTCAATCGCGACCGTGCCAGCGAGCTCGGCCTCACTCCTCAGGAAATCGTGGATAACGTGATTACTGCGCTCACCTCCGACGTCATGATCGCTCCCAGCTATTGGGTTGATCCCAAGACCGGCAACAACTATTTCGTGAGCGTTCAATACCCGGAAAATCAAGTGAAGTCCATAGAAGACCTCAAGGCCATGCCGTTGCGCGCTCCCAATCTAAAGATGCCCACATTCTTGAACCAAGTGGCTAACGTGACTCAGATTCAGACGCCCACGGAAGTCGATCACTATCAACTGGAGCGCACCTTTGATGTGTATGTGGCCCCCACTGGCGAAGATCTGGGCGCCCCGGCGAAAGCAATTTCCAAAATTATCGCGGCCACTCAACTTCCGCCGAATATGCGTGTCAATGTGCGCGGCCTGGTCGTTACCATGCAATCTTCCTTCAAAAGCTTCGGCATCGGGCTTTTGCTGGCCGTGCTGCTGGTTTATCTGATCCTTGTCGCGCAGTTCGCTTCTTTTATTGATCCATTTCTCATCGTCATGGCAGTTCCCACTGGTCTGGTCGGCGTGATTTTCACCCTTGCATTCACCGGGACCACCCTCAATATTCAATCGCTCATGGGAATCGTCATGTTGCAAGGCATGGTCGTTTCCAATAGCATTTTGATCGTTGATTTCGCAAACGTTCTTCGTTCACAAGGGCACTCGCTTGTTGAAGCTGTGGCGCATTCCTGTCGCATTCGCCTTCGTCCAATTCTGATGACTTCGCTCGCCACGGTAGTCGGTCTCCTTCCGATGGCGTTCAAATTGGAAACCGGCAGCGAGGCCTATGCTCCGCTCGCGCGCGTAATCATTGGCGGCTTGATTTCATCTATTATTCTCACCATTTTTGTTGTTCCCGCAGCGTACTTGCTGATTTATCAGAGACGTGCTGTCCCAAGTATGGCCGTTATGCCGGAGGAGGCTCACTAATGCCCGGGCGTTTCCTAGTTTCATTTTTTTTCCTCTTAGTGTTGTGTTCGATTCCGTGCTTCGCGCAAGCTCCCACGACTCTTACGCTGGCGGATGCCGAAAAAATTGCCATCCAGAATCATCCACAAATCCAGGCTGCGCAATACTCAGCGAATGCCGCTAAAGCGCAGGTCACCGAAGTTCGTTCGGCCTACTATCCCCAGGCATTCGGAAGTCTGACTGGAGTCAAATCCGAGACGGACAGCCGCGTGGCAGCCGGTTTCTTAAGCAATTCGATCATTTACGACAGGTATTCAAACGGCGTCACTGTAAACCAGCTGGTCACCGATTTTGGACGCACTCACGAGTTCGTGAAGAGTGCGAGCCTGCACGCGCAAGCGCAGGAAGAGAACGTGGTCACGTCGCGCGCAGACGTCTTGCTAGCAGTGGATCAAGCCTATTACGGAGCTCTGAAAGCGCAAGCTGTCTTGAAAGTAGCGCAGGAGACGGTCAAGGATCGCCAGCTGGTCTCCGATCAAATAACCGAGTTGGAGAAAAATAAATTGAGGTCGGGGCTGGACGTAAGTTTTGCAAATGTGGATTTGGCCCAGGCGCAACTTCTTCTCATTCAGGCACAAAATAATTTACAGGCTTCTTACGCGGACTTATCCGTTGCTCTGGGCTATTCCGACCAAAAAACATATGTCCTCTCGGACGAATCCGTGCGCGCCGCTCCGCCCGCGGACATCACGCAGCTAACTTCCCAAGCCTTGCAAGACCGCCCAGAATTAATCGGTGGGCGCTTGGGTGTCAGCTCGGCACAAAGTTACGCCACAGCGGAGCGTGACCTTTGGTTTCCCACAATTTCAGCAGTCGGCGTGGCCGGACTAACTCCCGTGCGTGAGGAGCCCTTGGGAAGCCGTTACGCGGCTGCCGGGTTCAACGTCAATATCCCTATTTTCAATGGTCGCCAGTTTAATGCTTTGCACGCTGAAGCTACCGCAGAAGCGCACGCGCAAGAGCAATATCTCCGCGACTTGCAAAATCGCGTCACGCGCGACGTTCGCCGAGCCTGGCTCGACGCCAATTCAGCCTTTCAACGTTTGTCCGTAACGCAGCAGCTCCTAAACGAGGCCACGCAAGCTCTCGATCTTGCGCAGCAGCGTTATAAACTCGGTCTCAGTTCCATCATTGAGCTAAGCCAGGCGCAATTGAATATGACGCAGGCGGAAATCACGCAAACCAGTGCCAAGTATGATTATGCAGCCGCGATTTCAGCTCTGAGGTTTCAAATCGGCGACATTCATTAACGCGAAGGTTTAGTTTTAGAAGAGATGTAAAGTTTTTCGCCGGGAACATCAAGAAGGGAGAATCTATCCTGCGACTTGACGTTCAGCTCCCGCTGAGATCATCGATGGTCGTATGCGCCTGAAAAATCGCACGCTGAAAAATCTTTCGCGGCAAGGATCGCAACGGTAGGCCGGAAATCGTAATCTTCGCTTTAAGCTAAGCAAAGTTCCGTCTTCCACACGCTCCCGGGAAATGTGCTCTAAGTCGAAATTCCCGCACTTCGGACAGTGCACAAATCGCTCGAAAGCTACCGCCACGCGCCAGGCATAAAAGCGGTTGTCGCAAGTGTGGCAGCGCCACGGCCGCAGACTGAATATGCTTAAGGCGTAATCGAGTGCGCCGTCGCGGTGAGACCGAAAAACATTGGCGCTACGGCACTGCGGACAAATCATCGGGCCAGTTCGCTCCTGTTTTCGCTCGCAGAATACATAAAAGCTTCACCGGGAGCAAGGTTCTGAAGGGCAACGGTTCAGAAATTCCGCTCTGCGCCGCTGCCCGTGTAGAATATCGTACGAGAGGACCGGGATGCCCGATTACACTGCCGCTCATGCCCGCGCCGGGATCGAGGCCAAGCTTCCTAAGCTGGAAACGTGGCCCAATCATTTTCCGGGTTACGAAATTACCATTCGGTTTCCTGAGTACACCTCCGTCTGTCCTAAGACCGGGTTGCCCGACTACGGGACAATTACCATCCAATATGAGCCGAGGAAGGTTTGCCTGGAGCTGAAGTCGATTAAAATGTATTTGCTGGCCTATCGCGATCTTGGAATTTTTTACGAAAATGCAGTGAACCGTATGTTGCGGGATTTCGTGGCTGCCGTGCGTCCGGCGTGGTTCCGTGTGACCGGAGAATTCACCCCCCGCGGCGGTTTAACGACTACCGTGCAAGCTGACTGGCCTGCTCCAGAAAGAAACAAGCGACCGCGCCGGGCATAGACTTCCGGCTAAGCGTCAGCCATAATTCCGTGCCATATGGAGCGGCCCGGGGCTGCTCTGATCCAAGGAGGCTCGATGAGTTCGAATCCGAACACGCCCGTTGAAGTAACCCAAGTGAGCGAAGCAGGACTGCCGCGCTGGGTCACGCTGCTGTTCGTCGTCGCTTTCGCGCTGGTTGGTTATTTGCTGTACGCGGGATACGCGGCGCGTCAGAATTTCCGCAAAGGTTTGGATGACGCCGACCGTAAGACCCAAGCGCTGGCCGCCCAAATCGATAAGACGAATTCGCGCGTAGCAGACTTGAAGGGCCAGCTCGACGTTACTTCGCAAAAACTCGGATTGACTCAAGATGAACTCGCGCGCGCCCGCAGTCTCGCTCAATCCATCAAGAAAGATCAGCAGAAAAGCGATGCCGAACTTCATCAGCAAATCGGCGCGGTTCAAGCCGACACTTCCACGAAGTTTGGGCAGGTGGCCACCGAACTGACTGGAACCAAGACCGAGGTGGATGCAACCAAGGCAGACTTGGAGAGCACTAAAAGCAAGTTGCAGAGCACCATCGGTGATTTAGGCGTGCAGAGCGGCTTGATCGCGCGAAATCATGACGAAGTGGAAGAACTCAAGCGCCTCGGTGAGCGCGACATTTTTGAATTCAGCCTCAATAAGAATTCCAAGGCCCCCGAGCATGTCGGCCCCATCCAAGTGCTCCTCCGCAAGATTGACACTAAGCATTTCAAGTACACGCTGAATGTTGTGGCCGATGACAAGAGCATTGAGAAGAAAGACAAGACTGTTGGCGAGCCCATTCAGTTTTACGTTCGCGGCGCCCGGGCGCCTTACGAAATCGTTGTGTTCGATCTCTCTAAGGATCAAGCCAAGGGATATTTGAGCACTCCCAAGTCGGCGCGCTCCGCTCCGCCGGCCGCCACGCCAGCAGGTTCGTCTTCTAGCGCGCCGCCGGGAAAATAAACTCGGCACAATCAATAGGCCAGAGTCGCTGTGCTTTGCAGGTAATCTACGCAAAATGGGGGACATTCGCGTGAATGCGAAAAGATTAAATTCTGTTGAAAGGTCGCGTGGTCCTCTAGCGCTTCTTTATGAGTACGGGAGTGGTCGTGCGTTCACGGGCGTCTTTCTTCTTTGCCTTTTTGCTGTAAGTCCGTTATTTGCGCAAACTCCTGCCATTTCCGAGCGTTTGCCCCAGAGCACGCTGTTTTATATGCAATGGCGCGGCAAATCATTTCTCGGAGACGCCGATAAAAAAAATCACGTTCTTCAGCTGCTGGAAGATCCCGATTTCGAACCAGTTCGCCAGGCGCTCGCAAAAAACTTTCTTCAATGGCAGCAAAAGAACAGTTCCGGCGCGCCCGCGTTGAAACTCAGCGACCTCATCTCGTTACTAGATAACCCTGCGGCATTCGGCTTCATGGCAGGTCCTCCAACTTCCGGTGTGGGACCTGGCAATCCATCGCACCTGGCCAGTCTGTTTTTCGTGTATGACGCCACCGGAAAAGCCGATCTAGTCCTGAAGCTGAAAGTTTTGGCGCAAGCAAGCAGCAAAACAAAGCCGGCAATTTCCACTTATACCTTCGGCGGCAGCACCATCGAAGTCAGAACCGAGAATCCGAACGACGCTGCGAACCCAAACACAACCTACAGCACGAGAGCGGGAAACTATTTTCTGGTCACTACGCAGAAAGATGCCATACAGGATCTGGTGACTCGCTTCAGTTCTGCCGCCAAACCAACCTCCTCTGTAATGGACTTGCCGGAATACCAAGCCATCCGTCCTTACATCGGAAAAGATGCAGCCGTGGAATATTTTGTCCACCTCCCGGATCCGGATAAATGGATACCGGCAGACCAAAAAGATCAGCCGATGGCAAAGTTCATCCGCAGCGTGCACCTGGAGAAAATTCATGTGGCGGGCGGAGGCATCAGCTTCACTGGTGAGGCAACGCGCGCTCACGGCGCGATCCTCGGAGATACTTCAGCCGGAAGCTTCTTCGATATCGCCGGTGCCAGCACGACGACATTCCAGACGCAACCAATGGTCGCGACCGGTCCGTATTTCAGTATTTCCAAATTTGACTTCGGTGCGCTCTATCAGACGATTCGCACGGGTGCGCTAGCAGCAATGACTCCGCAGCAGTCGGCGGGACTGCTCGGCGCAGAGGCCATGGCCCAAGGTTTCCTCGGTATGTCTGTCTCCGATGCGTTGCAGCTCTTTACTGGAGAGTTTGGCGATCGCATCTCTTTTGCGGAGGATGGCGAATCGCAACAACTTTATGTGCTCACCATTCAGAAGCCGCAGGATGTGCTACGGCTCCTGCGGGCCGCTTTTGCGAAAATGATCGCGGCAGAGGACACTTCGGGGGACACCACTTATTTGGATTTTTCCTATCCCTTTAAGGATCCCGAGACTGGGCAGCAGCGCCGTAGTCTTTATTATGTCGCGGTAACTCCGCAATTCATCCTGATGGGTCCGCGGAAAGCAATGGTTCGTGACGCGGTGGCGCGAATTAGCGGCAAAACGCCTGCTGGGACATCTTCAGCAAATTCTGTCGTCAGCGATCCCGAATTCGTCCGCTTGCGATCACTGCTTCCGGAAAAGCTCTCCGGTATCGGGGGCTCCGACCTTACGAACATTCCGTGGGACAAAATTATTGCTCGTTTCGTCGAGCAGATGGAATCAGCCAAACAATCGAACCAGAACAATCCTCCCACCGCGGAATTGCTGCGCCTCATAAAACCCGGATTCGTCAATCGCCATCTGAAAGCAAGTGCGAATGGATGGTGGAAAGATTCCAGCGGAATTTACTTTGATTATTATCTTCAGTAGCCGGTCTTGTGGGCCGCAGAACACTGGACGACAGGGAAATTGAATGCGCCGCCACGCATTTCTGATGGTTTTCATCTTCGCCACCTTTATCTTTGCTCTTCAGGTTGCGTCCCCCGGCCCGTCGCCCGCGGCACAAGAAAATAAAGCTCCAGCTCGGTTCGCCTATGGCGGCAATGCCGCGCAAAACCCCGCCGCTTTTATTGGAAATCTTATTTTTTTACCGGTTCGAATTGACCAGGGTAAACCCTTGCTTTTCGAATTGGATTCTAGCGCCACCACGACATCAATTGACCCAAGCTCTGCGCCCAACGCGTCCGCTTCTGCTAACTCCGGGGCCGCCCTAGCAAATTGTGTCCTTGCTCTCCCGGGTGTGGAGCTGCCCATGCGCGTGCTTCCGGTAGTGGGCAAAAGAGATTTCGGCTTGCAAATGGGCATACCGTATTACGGGACTCTCGGTGCAGATTTTTTCAACCGCCTGGTAGTAGTGGTCAATTATCTTCGTCAAACCGTTCAGCTATACGATCCCGCAAGTTTCACGTATTCCGGTCCGGGCAAGACTTTCCCGCTAACCTTTGCCGGCAGCATGCCGCTGATTCGGGCAAAGTTTGAACTTTCCGGCCATAAATCGCTGGAAGCCAATTTTGAAGTGAACACCGCGCTCGATCCCGCTATCGTGTTTTCCAGTGCCTACACCGAAGCTCGCCGTTTTTCGTCAGTACATTTTAAAACTGTTGCCAGTTCGTATCCCGATCTCGATGGTGGCGCCAAAATTTTTCTTGGCCGATTGAAACTTTTCCAGCTCGGCCCCTACGTAGTCGAGGACCCGGTAGCGGCCTTTTCTCAATCAAGCCCAGCCAAGGGTAGTGACCCAAATCTTGCGGGTACCATTGGCGCTGGCTTTCTTCGACGGTTTACAGTGGTTTTTGACCTTCCGCATCAACGCATGATTCTCGAGCCGAACCTCGATTTCAATAAATTTGCCGAAGAAGATATGAGCGGGCTCTCGATCATCGCCAAAGGCACAAACCTTAGGACCTTCGAAATCGTGCGCGTTCAGCCCGGCAGTCCGGGCGCTGCCGCCGGCATCCAGGAAGGAGACATTATTGCCGGAATCGATGAAGAGCCTGCCGCCGACATCACGCTGAATGCTGTACGTGAGCTATTTCGCCAAGTTGGCCATAAATACAAGCTGGTGATCGAGCGAAACGGAAAAACTCAGGAAGTGGTGATTGAAATGAAGCGTTTGGTCTAGCCTGCAGAATCAAATTCTTAATTTGTAATCGTCGCGCGGGTTTGTTGTTAGTGGAATTTCCGCATGGCATGGGCGATCGCGTGTAACCGGGAATCTACCTTGCCAAATACGCTCCCGGGTCCAAATTTTCCGCCCGATTTCCGCTTGCCGGCATCCACACCTGTAAGTATTTCAATGCCTTGCTCGACGGTTCCCACCGGGTAGATGTGGAACTGTCCCTTGCGCACAGCTTCGATTACTTCGTCACGCAACATTAAATCGTCCACATTCTCCGCCGGAATCAGCACTCCCTGTTTCCCAGTCAAACCTTTCAATTTGCAAACATCGTAAAACCCTTCGATTTTCTGATTCACGCCGCCGATGGGCTGAATGTCACCGTGCTGATTCACCGAGCCGGTTACCGCCAGCTCCTGTCTGATGGGAAGCTCCGCCAGCGCGGACAACAAAGCATAAACCTCAGCCGAACTCGCGCTGTCCCCGTCTACACCCGAATAGGATTGCTCGAAGCACAGGCTCGCAGAAAGCGACAGCGGCTTATCCTGCGCGAAGGTGCGTCGCAGATAGCCGGAAATAATCTGCACTCCCTTATCGTGGAAACGCCCACTCAGATTCGACTCGCGCTCGATGTTGACGATTCCCGCTTTACCGAGCGATGCCGTGGCAGTAATCCGCACAGGCTTGCCAAACGGATACCCGCCGATCTCGATCACGCTCAATCCGTTCACTTGGCCCACGCGCGTTCCGGTGGTGTCGATGAACAGCAAATTCTGGTCGATCATTTCGCGGATTTTCGTTTCGGTCAGATTGTGCCGCTCCACTTTGGCGTCTAGTGCTTTGCGCACATGTTCCGCGGTAACCACGTACTGCTTTTCATTTCGCGCCACATAGCATGCCTCGCGTGCTAAATCCGCAAGATCGAAAAAGCGTGCCGTGATTTTTCCTCTGCGTCCCGCCAGCCGAACGCCGTGCTCCAGAATCGACGCAAAGGCGGTGCGGTCGAACGGGCAAAGCCCTTCGTCGTTGCAAATCTTCCGCAGCCTCCCGGCATACTCGCGAATGATTTCATCGCTCCAAGCCATTTCTTCGTCAAATTCCACACGCACTTTGAAAATCTTGCGAAAGTCTTCTTCGAAATCGTACAGCAGCTCGTACATGTCGCGATCGCCTATCAAAATGATCTTTACATGTATGTCGATTGGCTCCGGCTTCAGGGCTGCCGTGCTGAAGGGGAAAAAAACGTCAACGGGTTGGATCTCAAGTTTGCCATGATTGAGGGTACGCTTCAGCGTGCGCCACACTCCGGTCTCCGTCAGCGCGTCCAAGGCGTACATCACCAGATAGCCACCATCCGCGCGCAGCAACGAACCGCCTCGCAGGTCCATGAAGTCAGAACTCCATCCGCCGCGCGTATCGTAGCTGCGGTGAATGGTTCCAAAAAGATTCGCATAGGTTGGAATGGTCTCAAAAACTACCGGGCATTTCTCGCTTTCGCCGTGAGCTAGAATCACATTTACGCCATACACGCGAAACGGATCACGGTCCGTGCGTTCCACGCGCGCCCCACCGCCACCCTCAGAAGGAGGCTGCTCTTCCTCGCCTTCGCGCTCCTTGAACGGTTCGAGATTATCCAAAATGTGATGCCGCACTTCCTCCAGATACTCGGAAATCTGCGTGCTTGGATATTTCTCCTTCAGCTCCTCGATCACCCCATCCACCAGGACGGACGCGGCTTCTTGTTCCAAATAACTCATTTCACTGGCCAGTTCGCGCGAAAGCGAAAGCGTTTTGCGATAGACCACCGTGAACTCTTGGCGGAACTGGTCGTACTTGCGCTCCAGTTCTTCTGCGGCCGGGCTCTCGAGTTTTCCATCCTGCACCAGTTTGGGGATTTCCTCGATGGGCACCATGGCGCCTTCGATCACCGGAAAAATTTCCGGCAGCGCGACCGCGCCAACCTGCATGCGTCCCAGCGCAAATTGCTCCCGCGCGATGCGGCGAGTGAAATCGTCCATCAACTCTTTTTCCCGCAAAGTAAAACGCTCGACAATGCGCGTCTTCTGACGCTGGAACGGTTCGCCCTCGAACACCTGAGGAATGCGGCGCCGCAAAAAATCGATGCCGGTTTCCACTTCCTTCTTGAACGCGTTGGCTTGGCCCCGGGATAAGGTCAGGAGGCGTGGACGATCATTATTTTTGAAATTATTTACATAGCAGCGGTCCGGAGCGATCTCGCTCTTCGGATGCATGTCTTCGATCAACCGCACGATCATTCCGCCGCGGCTCGTCCCGGATAGCCCGCAGACAAAAAGGTTGTAGCCCGGAGCGGTTAGCTCCACGCCCATGCGTAGCGCGCGCAACGCGCGGTCTTGTCCGGTGTCCCCGGTGGAAGGCTCTACTTCCGCCGTAGTCTCAAACGGAATTCGTGCCGGATCGCAGTGCCATCGCAATTTTTCTGGCGGCAAACTCGCGTGTTTTGAATTGGAATTTTTCTTCATCCCGCTTCCGAAGGCCGCTACTCTAACACGTCATCGGTTTTGTTCCCACCGGGTTTGACTCTTGTGTTTCTAACAACCGCGCCCGGCGCGTAGAGGTCCAGCATGCTCGCTCCCGCGGCCACCACAATGGGCCCCAGCACCACGCCAAGCATGCCGAAGACGCTAATTCCGCCTAGTACACTGATAAACACCACCAAGCCCCCCATCTGGGCCCGGTCGCTAATCATCCAAGGACGAATAATGTTGTCCACTAGTCCGACGATCACGCCGCAAAAAATCATTAGAACGATCCCCATGCCAATATGCCCATTCACCATCAAACTGATCGCCGCCGGCACCCATATCAACGCCGAGCCCACCACCGGAACCAGCGAGAAGAATCCCATCATCACGCCCCAGAAAATTGGCGCGTGAATCCCGGTCAAACCGAAGGCCAGTCCGCCCAGTACGCCGTGTGCGACCGCTGCAACTAAACTAGACGTTACACTCGCAAAAATTAAATCTCGCGCGTCGTCAATCATCCGATCGCGATGCGCTTGATCGAAGGGAAGTACTTGGCGCAAACGCGCCACAATCGCATCGCCGTCACGAAAGAAATAAAACATGGACAGGATGATGACCGTTAAATCGAACAAAAACACCGCCGTGTTGCGCAACACCGTTCCCAAGCGCGTAGCAAGGTAGGCGGCGCCCGCGTCCGCATAACGATGGATGACCGTGGCCAGATCGCTTGGGTTGGGGTCTGGAAACTTCTCCTGAATGCGAAGCCACAGATCGTTCACCCAGGCAAAATGTCCACTTTGGATTTGTTGTTGTACGACTTGGACGGCTTCCACGCCCTGCCGTATAAAGGCGCCGGTAACAAGCACCGTCGGCACGATAATGATTAACGTGACGCCCAACGTGCTTACCGCAGCAGCCAACGTGCGCCCACACCTCCGAGCCAGCCGTGTATAAACCGGATATGCCACTACAGCCATCACAACCGCCCATGCCAGCGGAGCTAGAAACGGCCGAAAGACCAGATAAACCAGGTAGGCGAGTATGATCAGAATTCCGTAAAACAACGCCGCACCCAGCCGCTTCTGCGTCGCGCTCAGCTCCACTGTCAATTACTCCTCGCTACATGCCTTCGCAAACAGACTGATAGTGTCAATCCGTCCCTTTGTCAACTTTAGCACCGCCTCTGCGAGAGCCTATCTGTCTTACTGGCGCGCTTTCTCAATATACATACGCTAATAGGCCCTGACACCTGCATCCTGTTCCCAAAATTTATGGGCTAGGATGTATAATTCATTTAGTTTTCCGCGGTATGGTGATGCCAGACCCCGCTTGCCAGCACAAACGAACCCAGCTCATCGCCAAGGATGATGACACCCAGTATGTCGAGTGCCTCGATTGTGGAGAAATCTTCGAAATTGGTGAACTGAACGACGGTTCGGGCTCTGGCGAATCTCTCTCCGACGCCTGATTTCTTCTATCACCTTCCTTGCACACGTCAGAAACAACGTCTTTCGCGTGGATGCTTTCCGGGAGTAGAATGCCCGCCATACGTCATTTTGCAGAGGTTGTAGGAGGCTCCCATGGGAAAAGCTTTGTGTGTTCTGTCCATGTTGCTCTTGGCAGTTGTTTCTGCCTCGGCGCAAGAATCGAAACCCGCTGCCGCTTCCGCCGCGGAATATAAAATTCCGCCGGAAGCAGCAAAAATGGCCAATCCTGTAAAACCTACCGCCGCCTCAATCGCCCAAGGTAAAAAGATGTATGAAATCGATTGTGAGATGTGCCATGGAAAAGACGGCGATGGTAAGGGCGACCTGGCGGCGGATATGAAGGCTAAGCTTGCCGATTACCACGACCCCGCGGCGCTGAAAGATCGCACGGATGGCGAGCTTTTCTACATCATCAAGAACGGCAAAGGCGAGATGCCTTCAGAAGGTGATCGCGCGAAGCCTGACGCTATGTGGAATCTGGTGAACTACATTCGCTCGCTCGCCAAAAAAGAGCCGTCCATCAAATAAAGGTATTGCCCATCGCAATTCTCGTTATCAGCGTATATTAAGCTTCTCAATGATACGCGTTACTTCGTTGACCGGAACGTCGTAAAGAGCGTGTTCGTCTTCTTGCTCCAACCTTCCTCGCAGGTACTCAGCCGCAATATAACTCGCTTCACGGTCGGAAAGATTTCTTCCCACGCGCGCCCGGAATTCCACGAAACCCGGGTGCGCCAGCCCCAGCACCACGCCACGGCCATCCACTAAAAATTTACAATCCATGGTGTCCGCATGCCGCGTCGCAATTCCGTTCCAGCAGTGTGAAAACCGGCACTTATAGACGTAGTCCGTCACTTTCGAAGGCACCTCAAACGCGCCTACGAAGTCGCTCATCGCCCCGGCATTGGGAATAGTGGGATAGGAAGTTTTCGCCATGTCGAATTTTCGGAGCGCTTACTTTCGGGCCCCCACAGCTACTTGTTGCCCGCACGCTTGGTAGCTCCGGATCGCGGCTGCCACGCCTGCTCCAGCCGGCACGCGGCGTCCTTGATCTAGCAGCACTTTTTCCAACGCCGCTAGAAACAGCAAGACATTCGTATTCTGCGAAGAATAACCCATCAGCCCGATGCGCCAGATTTGTCCCTTGGTCTTGCCGATGCCGCCGGCAATCTCTATGTTGAATTCGTCCAGAAGTTGCTGGCGCACCTTTCTGTCTTCCAGCTCCGCAGGTATTTTCACCGCCGTAACGGTAACCAGCCGGTCGGCAGGATCGGAGACAAACAGTTCAAGTCCCATCGCTTCGATCCCGGCAATCAGCGCTTGCTGATTCCGCTGATGGCGATCCCACCGAGCTTCCAACCCTTCCTCAAGAACGATGCGCAAGGCTTCTCGCAGGCCGTAGATTAGCGACACCGGTGGCGTGTGATGATAATTACGCTCCGAGCCCCACATGGTCATAATCGGTGTGATATCGAAGTACCAGCTTTCCACTTTTTTCTTGCGTGCGCGGATAACGTCTTCCACCCGACTGTTAATAGTAATGGGGGCCATACCCGGAGGCGCGCTGATGGCCTTTTGCGTGCCACTGAAACAAATGTCAATGTGTTCGCGATCCACGTTCAGTGGGACGCCCGCGAGCGAAGCCACCGTATCCACGATCAGCAAAGCGCCGAGCTCATCGGCAACCTTGCGATAATTTTCCAGCCGTTGCACCACTCCGGTTGAAGTTTCACCGTGCGCCAAACCGACAAATTTAATCTTTTTTCCTTTGCCTGCGCGCCGCACATCCTCAGGATCAACCGTGCGGCCCAACGGCGCTTCGACACGGATCACTTTCGCCGGACTGCGTTCCGCGATTACCGCCATGCGTTCGGAAAACATTCCATTAGAACAAACAATGCATTCATCACCCTCTTCCAGAGGATTCAGCACCGCGGCTTCAATCCCGCCCGAGCCTGACGCGGAGACCGGGTAGGTAATGCGGTTCTCCGTTTGAAATACGCGCCGAAGCAAAACCTGCGCGTCGTTCATCATTTCCAAAAACCACGGATCTAGATGCCCAACCAGAGGCGCGGACATCGCTCGGTAAACTCGCGGGTCCATGCAGGAAGGCCCGGGAGTCATCATCACTCGCGTCGGCGGGTTCAGTTCGCCAATAATCTCTTTCATATTTTTCTTCCTCGCAGCCTCAAGATAGTTCGCTTGCTTTAAAAATCACCCCGCCCGGGGGGCCCGTACCCCGCGGTAAAACGCCCGGTCTGAAGCAGATAGTCTCCCTAAAATGGCAGCCTGCGGTCAACCTCCAATATGGCGTCAAATGGGAACAAATCTCGCCCCCCAACCTGGCGGAAAACAGTACCTCTAGCTCGCCGTGCCACAAGGCCAGTTAACTGATTGGAACAAGTAGGGGTTAGCAGTTTCGCAACTCTTTTCTCGCCGAGTTGAATGGCCCATACCCGTGTGCTAAATTTCCAAATTAGCCCTTGTAAACATGATAGACCAAAAAACAGTCGTGTCGGATAAGCCTAAAATCTCACGGGTAGAGGTTTATTGGCACACGGTCACTTACAAAACCATGGCGATTTACGCCTTGCTGATTATTGCCGCCATCCTTACCGGGTCTTATTTTGCTTTTCCCGATCTTTCGGGCAAAGTTGTGAAGCGTCTTGGCGCGGCTGTCTCGGCGCATGATGCAGGCGTAGCTACCATCACCGCGAGGCAAGCGCGCTTCGTAAACCTGGATGGGAAAGTACAGGTGAAAAAGGTGAATTCCGTAGAGTGGCAAAGCGCGGACTACCAGATTACCCTCGACAAAGGCGACTTGATCCAGACCGGCCCGGAAGGCGTTGCCCGTATGGCGTTTGCTGATGGAACGACCTATACGGTGAAGGGCGACACTCTCGTCACGGTGGAAGAAAATATCGTGGAGCAAGATCACGCCTCGCAAGTAGGCGTGCACATCAGTTCTGGACAAGTGGACCTCGCTACCGGCGCATGGGAGGTTCCTGGTTCGAAAGCTGAAGTTTCTTTCGAAAACGCGGTGGCCTCGCTGCGCGCGAATAGCCGCGCCGCTGTCAGCAGCGACCCCACCACGAAGCAGCAGCAAATTACGATCGCTTCAGGAAGTGCGGAATTGAATCGCGGAGGCGAGCACCTCGATATCGGCCAGTTTCAGCGCGTGACGTTCCCCACCGGGGGAGCCATCACGAAAACCGATGTCCTGGCCCCTCCTGAATTGGACACGCCGCTGAACTTGCAGGCCATCACCGTATCGAATCCGAAACATGATCCAGTCCATTTCTCCTGGAAGCCGGTGGCAACGGCAAAGTCCTACGAATTTCAGGCCAGCACCACGGCCATGTTCAGCAAGATTATTATGGCTAAGAAAACAACCTCGGAAGGTGTGGACATCGTCGGACTGGATCCTGGCGATTATTATTGGCGCGTTCGCGCGATCGACGCGAAAAATGCCACAAGCGATCAAAGCGAGCCCTACAAATTCACACTGGTGATACAAGGTAAAGAGCAGGAAATGCTGCTCGAGGTGGATAATACTGTATTGCAAGGAAACGTAGTCGAGATCATCGGACGCACCGAGCCGGGAGCAGCTCTGATTATCAACGGTGAACCGGTCGCCAGCATCCAAGCGGATGGGCAGTTCCGCCACTTTCTGCCGCCTATGCCGAAAGGCTCTTACGAAGTTATCATCACCGGCCAAAATCGCCGGGGTGGTACAGCAACCAAGCGCGTGCAAGTGGTGATCCCGTAACATAAAAATGCGCTCGCAAGTTTAGAAGTCCGCCAAGCACCCGCCGCCGCCGCGGCGCGCAAGCCGAACTCAGGGGGAACGCAAGACGTGACGAAAAACGGCTACAATATGCGGTCCGTCTTCAGTCTTTTTTCATCCGACCTGGCCATCGATCTCGGTACTGCCAATACGCTGGTCTTTGCACGCGGAAAGGGGATTGTCGTAAACGAGCCTTCCATCGTCGCCATCAATAAAAATAGTGGAGAAGTTGTCGCCGTCGGGCGTGAAGCGAAGGAAATGCTGGGAAGAACTCCCGGAAACGTCGTGGCCATCAAGCCCATGAAGGACGGCGTAATTGCCGACTTCAAGGTGACCGAGAAGATGCTCACCTACTTCATTC
>DATNLR010000058.1:0-28287 GCA_035602755.1 Binatus sp. (SeqCode)
CCCCTCTATAACGCGCAATCCTGCCGCGAATGCCACCAGAATCCGGTCTCGGGCGCGGCCTCCCAGGTGACAGAATTGCGCGTGGGCCATCTGGGACCGGACGGAATCTTCCGCAACGCAGAAATTCCCATCGCGCACGGAACCGAAGTGATTACCGGCCGGTCACTGGTGAACGATCGCGCGATTTGTCCCAACGGAGCTTTTCCCAACCAACGAGATTCAGGAACGAGTTCCAGACACGGAGACGATCCGGACGTTCCGCCTTTCGCTCAGCCTGCTGGGCGATGGGTTCGTCGAGGCCGTTGCCGATCAAACGCTCGTCGATCTTGCGCAGCAACAATGCAAATCTTCGCATAAGAAAATCTGCGGCCAGATTCTCCGCGTGCCCATTGTAGAAGCGCCCGGACAGATGGGCGTGGGCCGGTTCGGCTGGAAAGACCAGCACGCAAGCCTGCTATCGTTCGCCGCTGACGCCTATCTGAATGAGATGGGCATCACCAACCGCCTGCAACCGGATGAGGTGACCAAGCTTTGCAATACCGTTTCGGAGCCAAACGATACGCCGGGGCCGGACGGGCTTTCCGATATCGATCACTTCGCCCGATTTATTCGAGCTACAAAAGCTCCCGCCCGCGATACGCTGCAAGCGAGCACCCCGTTGTCCAGGCAAGGCTGGGCGTTGTTCGGGAAGATTGGTTGTACGACTTGCCACACCGAAAACATGACTACTGGTCCCGCCGGAACAAGAATTGACGGAGGAACGTTCACGATTCCCGCCGCGCTCGGCTCCGTCACATTCCATCCGTACGGGGATTTCCTGATGCACGACGTGGGCACGGGCGACGGAATCCTGCAGGCCATTCCGGAGCATTACGGGAAAAAAGTTTTTCGATTGATGTCGGATTATATGGCGAAACAGGATTTTGAGGGCAGCCGGAACAAGATCCGCACCGCGCCTTTGTGGGGAGTGCGTTTGCGTCCGCGTCTGATGCACGACGGAGCGTCGCTGACGTTTCGCGACGCCATCTTGCGGCACGCTGGCGAAGCAAAACACGCAACCACGCAATTTGAAAAACTGAAAAGAGAGGACCAAGAAGCCGTCATCGAGTTCTTGAAGTCTCTGTGAATTCTCCTGGGACTGTGGCTCCGGCATAAGGGGGGATGTGCCAGAAAACTTTCCTTTTGATGCTTCCCCGGATTCTGACGAAAACGTTCTCGCGGTCCGGCGGTTAGCGTTGCCAAAACGACTGTCTTAGCCATTTCGGACCTGGGTGGAGGACAAGGGACAGGCCCTGAAAATTAAATCAAGACAAACTCGCTGAAATGTGGAATCCGAGCCACAATCTGACTGATCGAAAGAGTTCTAAACTCTTCCCCTAAGGCCCACCATCATTTTTGATTTGTACGACGCAGCGGCCCACTCGGTGTCCTGTGAATCGCATCCGTAGCGTACGGGATGTCGTACGTTATAATGAACCCGGAATTTAGATTCACCGTTTGCCTTCGATGATCGGGCATTGTCGCTTGTGGTGTCATCGCTGTGGTTTCAGGTTACGTCTCGGAACCTGCTGAAGTTATCTCGGCATTACACGCTAGCCCGAATCCTCTGGCCGGCTCCAGTTCTGAAAATTCTTTCTGAAAGCCGAACTTAGCTTTTGATATCAGAATTCTAGTAACTCACTGCTCCGCCAGGATGTAATGACCAGCACATCGCCGCTGTGCATTCGTTCGACACGGACAAGCTGTCTGTTAGGGTGCAAGGGCGGTGTTTAATCGAACTTGTGCGGTTTGCGCGTTACCAGGCCCTTACCAGGGACCTCGCGTTCAGGTTGCTTAACTATGCTGCGAGCCGGATGTTATTCGCAGTGCAACCATCGGAGGCCGCCCGCATGGCGCGACGCGCGGAAACCAAAAACAAGAGCACGCCGTTGATGCCGACGGAAGTGGCAACACAATCAAAATTTCCACAAATGGCGAGCCCGTCGGACGCAATTTCTCACACCGCGGGACCGCACTAAAGAATTCCCAAGTCTCCGTTCGAAGCAAGGGCTCGCGAGCAAAGATTCAGTCGCAGAAAGATTTTTTTGCGTCGCCGTTTCTAGCCTACGGCACGTTTTAGCACGTCATTAACATTTAAGTCATCTACCCGAAAAGAGCGCCACGCTATTTTCTAGCGCCCACTTTGGGACAGTCTGGGCAAAAAACAGGAGGTCTTTCAATGAAGGTTAAAAAGGTGGTGGAAAAAGGCCTGAAAGGACTACGCATTGCTTTGTCCGGCATCGCGCTCTTTCAGTTTTCACTTGGCGGGCCCGTGGCAAACGCGCAGCGTTCAAGTGAGACCGCAACGCCGATCAAGCACGTTATCGTGATCATCGGTGAAAACCGCAGCTTTGACCACGTGTTTGCGACCTACGTGCCCAGGCCCGGCCAGCAGGTCCAAAACCTGCTGAGCGAGGGCATCATCCAGCTGGATTCCAACAAGAACGCCATCCCCGGACCGAACTTCTACAAGGCCCAGCAGTTCTCGGCTTCGGACCTGGGCACCCAGGACACTTTCCTGCTGAGCCCGCCGAAGCAGGAATTCCCCAGCAACCAGCTCCCCGCGCCGGAAGCCGGCGGCCCCTCCGGGACGTACGGCTACTTCACTCCGAGTTCGTCCAAGTACACGACGATTGCGTGCGGCACTACCACCGTCAACGGTAAGACCACCACCAACTACCTCACCCCTGCAGCCTGCGCTATGATCACCGAGAACGGCTTGCCGAACGCTTCCGACGCCAACGGATTGACCTATTACCAGTCCTTGGCTTCCGGCGGCACTGGCCAATACAGTTACACGCCGGATCTGCGCATCGTCAATTTCTGGAGCCTGCCGGCCGGTCCGTTCCAGCTGACCAATGGCACCAATTCGGCCACCCCTGGCTACAGCCTTACCTACACGGACTACAGCGCCAGTCCCGTGCACCGCTTCTACCAGATGTGGCAGCAGCTGAACTGCAGCGTCTTCCACGCCTCCTGGGAGAATCCCTCCGGCTGCAACGGTCAGTTGTTCTCCTGGGTGGAAGCGACCGTCGGCGCCGGAACCAACGGCCTGACCCAGGCCCAATACGCGCAAGGCTACTACGGCCCCTCCTTCAGCGAGTTCTTCTCCTACCCCGCCGGGTATTCCGCGACGAACCCGCCGACGGAAGCGGAGTGGACCGCGAACGAGTACGCATTGTACGACTCGGTCCCAACCACCACGGGCGAAGGCTCCACTGCTTTGGGCTTCTACAACGTCCAGCAGGGCGATGCGCCCTATTTCAAGCGCTTGGCGGACTCCTACGCCATGAGCGACAACTTTCACCAATCCGTCAACGGCGGAACGGGCGCAAACCACATCATGCTCGGCCATGGCGACGCCATCTGGTTCAGCGACGGCAATGGCAATCCCCAGATTCCGCCCCATAACGTCTCTGTTACCACCAATCCCGCTGGCTACGGCGGGACGGGAACGATTGACGAGATCGAAAACCCGGATCCCGCTCAGGGCACCAACAACTGGTACACGCAGGACGGCTACGGCTCAGACTACAATGCGGGATACCCCTCTTATGACTGGACCACGACCCAGCCTAACGGGTTGCCCATTATCTACGGCGGCGGCTCCTACAGCAACTGCTCGGACCCGAGCCAGCACGGCGTCGAGCCCATCCTGGAGTACTTGTTTACGCTGGGCATCAACCCGCGTTGTGAACCGGGCCACTACTACCTGCTGAACAACTACAATCCCGGCTGGTTCGGTAACGGTAACAACGCGTTCGCTGACCAGAATCCGTCGAACACACCGTTCACCATTCCTCCCTCGTCGACGCCAAGCATCGGCGATGACCTCAACAACGCCAATGTCTCCTGGAAATACTACGGCGACCAGTGGAACAACTACGTCAACGACCCGTACCAGCTGAATTGGGGCGTCAAGGGCCCGACCTCGGACGAGTACTGCAACATCTGCAACCCATTCCAGTACGACACTTCCATCATGTCGAACCCAGCGCAGGTCGCGGCGCACATCCAGGATACGGTGAACCTGTATTCGGATATCGCAAACGGCACGCTGCCCGCGGTTTCCTTCGTCAAGCCCAGCGGCTGGGTGGACGGCCATCCGTCCTCCTCTAAGCTGGACCTGTTCGAGGGCTTCGTGCAGAACATCGTCAACCAGGTTGAGTCATCCCCGACGTACACCCAAGACACCGTCATCCTCATCACCGAGGACGAAGGCGGCGGCTACTACGACTCCGGCTATGTGCAGCCGCTCGACTTCTTCGGCGACGGCACGCGCATTCCGCTGATCGTGGTGGCGAATCCGCAGTACCTGCCGCTGCGCGCCCCGGGATACATCTCCCACCAGTACGCCGATCATGTGTCCATCCTCAAGTTCATCGAGCGCAACTGGAATCTGCCGCCGGTAACGCGCCGCAGCCGGGATAACTTTCCGAACCCGGTGCAAATATTCGGCTCCTATGCGCCGATAAACGCCCCGGCACTGGACGACCTGTTCGACTTTTTCAACTTTAACCATTTCCCGGGTGGTCACTAGTCAGCTTCCCGGTTAGAACCGAGAGACTTGCGAGCCTCCGGTGTCCAGCGATGGGCACCGGAGGTTTCGCGTTTTCAGGGATGGCTGCGAGCGGAAACTCGAACGACCAGTGGTTGGTCGTGAGGTTTTCCCGGCTGTATCCCGCTTCCGTCTGTTTCGGGAGCCTCCGCCCCGCTTTGGTTGCGACAATAATGTCTTCTTTGCGCTCCTTCTTAAATTTGGCGATGAGCATTTCGCTTCGCCCGTCGCCGTACACGTCCGCCGTATCTATAAAGTTCACACCGCTTTGCACCGCTTTATGCAGCGTAGCCAAGGACTCGTCGTCCGACACCTTCCCCCAGGAGCCCCCGATCGCCCAGGCTCCAAAGCTAATATCGGAAACTTGCCAGTCCGTCCGTCCAAGCGCTCGATACTGCATGGTTCTCTGGCCCTCCTTTATTGGGTTGCTGACGATATTTGAGAATACAAGACTCCCTCCATAATACCGTCGACTGCACACCGAGATCTGACAGATGGATGAAAAACTGGGTCTTGCTGAGGTCGCCTGGAAAGATTTTTCGTTCTTTGCATGGCCCCTATTCAGAAACCGTTACCAGCGTCTTCCCGTCATATAAAAATAGCTGTCCACGACGGCTGAGGCGTCCAAAGAAAGATGAGAAGGCGCAACTCACAACCAAGTTTGCCGCCGTGCCTTGCACTCGGGCTGGCTTTTCTGATGTGCGCGGCAAATGCCGGCGCAACGCAGGCGCCGATTCCACACGGCACGATAGAGATTATCGCTCAGAATGAATCGATCGAGCCGGGGCGTGGCTTCAACCTCGGGCTGCATTTCCAACTGGAAAAAGGGTGGCATATTTACTGGGCTAATCCTGGTGATTCGGGCGAACCGCCGCGAGTGGAGTGGAAGATGCCTAGGGGCATTACAGCGGAGGAGATTGAGTGGCCCACGCCTCATCGCTTAGGAACTTCCACAATTGTAGATTATGGTTACGAGGACGCCGTGACCCTGATCGTGCCGGTGCGTACGGAGACAAATCTGGCGGTGCAGCAATCTGCGCAAATCGTTGCGCAAGTAAAGGTACTGGTATGCCGCGAGATGTGCGTCCCAGGCAAGGCGCAACTCTCGTTGACGCTTCCCGTCAAATCCCAAACTGCTGCCCCGGACAGCATAACGACCGGTTTATTTGCAGCGGCGCGCAAATCCCTGCCGCAACATGCGCCGCAGAGTTGGAAATTCAGCGTGGAGGACACAAAAAGTTCCTTCCTGCTCAGGGGAAACCTTGGGCATCAAACTACGCGCGCGATCTTTTTCCCCTTGAACGAATCGCAGATTGATAATGCCGCGCCCCAAGATCTTGCACCCACGGCTACTGGGTTTCGACTGACGTTACGAAAGTCGGAACAGCTCTTGAAGCCCACCACACGGTTGAAGGGCGTGCTAGTGCTGTCCGATGATCGCGCCTATTGGATTGATGTACCAGTGAGCAAATCAAGCGCGGTGCAAAATAATTCTAGTATGGATGTTCAAAGGCAACATTTCCTAAAGGAGGCACCGACGATATGAAGCGCTCCATTGTATATCCCGCGATGTTCGCCCTGATTCTTTGCATCGCTCCGCTGCTAATCGCGGCGGCAAAAGTTGGCGAGGCTGCGCCGGACTTCACCGCGACAGCAAGCAACGGCAAGACGGTTCGGCTTTCGGCCAACCTCGGGAAATATGTTGTGCTCGAATGGCACAACAACGGATGCCCCTACGTTGGGAAACAATATAACAGCGGCAACATGCAGCGTTTGCAAAAGCAGTGGACTGCGCGCGGAGTGGTATGGCTCACCATACTTTCTTCTGCACCCGGAAAACAGGGCTACGAGACCGCGAGCGAAGAAAACGACTACATGGCCAAGATGCACGCAACGCCGACCGCCGCTCTACTGGATCCAACCGGTGAGATCGGACATCTATACGACGCGAAGACCTCGCCGCAGATGGTCGTGATCAATCCGCAAGGCATTGTGATCTACGATGGCGCGATTGACGACAAACCCACCACGGACCTGAACGATGTTCCGGGCGCGACCAATTATGTGAATCTCGCGCTCGAACAAGCTATGGCCGGCAAGAAAGTGGAAACGCCCGCTACGCGGCCTTATGGTTGCTCAGTGAAGTACGCGGACTAGCTAATTGAGGATCGTGCGGTAGTGAGCGCTATTCCCCTGCTGCCACTCAGCAAACCTTTCGTTTGAAATAGTTCGATCCGCTTTTCGGTCCCGGTTTAATCGTATTCGCCAAACGCCCTCGCGGGACGTTGGCCGTCGAACGTGTCTCCAGTAATTGCAATTCCCTGCAAGGGGTGGGACTATCGGACAACTGCTGGGATACGCTGCTGCGCGGCTTGGAACGTGGAATGCCCTACCACTTCGAGTTCGACTCGGCCAACCGGATTCTCCTAGCCCGGTTTGAAGGAAAAGTTAACGACGCAGAACTGAAGGAATACTATCGGACCGTTGAGAGATATGTGGCGGCGACAAATCCGAGCGCGGGCGTATTGGATATGTCAGCGGTAAGTTCTCTGGAAGTTTCCCCTCAGACGATTCGCGAGTTAGCTAGTTTGCCGCCGGCATTTTCGGATCCACACCAAGCACGTTGCATTATTGCTCCTTCTCCGAAAATTTTTGGCATGGCGCGGATGTTTGAGTTGCAGGGACAGCATACGCGGCCGAACCTGCACGTCGTTCGTACGGCAAAGGAAGCTTGGGCCATACTGGGCGTCTTGAAGCCTAAATTCGAGCTCTTGGAAATAAAAGTGTAGCGTTGTCGCTGAATCCTTGAATCGTTTTGAGCTAACGCTGGATGGTTAATTTTGTCGGATCGAAATCGTAGCCTTCGTCCTGTACGGTTTTCTGCGCTGTGGCGCGCAGAGCCTGCTCGTCGGCATTCTTCGGCAAGTTGCAATGACGCCGAATCACTTCTTCGCCTTCCGTAATGCGAACGAGCCACTTCGATTTCTCGTTATCCCAGGAAACTTGTACACGATCGGCGGCCATGGCCATGCGTCCTCCGCTAGATAATTTCAGCGACATTGTACGCCTGACGCGCTCTAAGACGCATTATTTTGTATTTTGCGCCAGGGTATTTTACGGCTGATCCTGGCGCTCGATTCGAAAGGTGTAGCATCCTGCGGTGGTGCTGCGTACATGGATGTATTCGACGTCGCGGCGCGCGAAAAGTTTGTCAATGGCCGAATCTACGCTGCCGTTTTCCACATATTCCTGGGCTATAAGCCGTCGGCCTGGAGCATACGCGTTGAGCGTGCGCAGGCCATTTTTTAGCTCCGCGGGAAAACCTGCGTCTTCGGGATAACGCTCGCAGGATTGCGCGTGGATGTACACCGGACCGGGGAGTGGCAGCTTCTCCAGGCCTTCGAACGCATCGTAGGTAAAGAGCAGGGCCTGCTCGCCGGCCGGAATTGTTCTTAGACAATGGCGACAGGGCGCGTCGCCCTTGGAAATATCGGTGTAAGCGGGAAAATTGTAGTGTGGATCTTTTTGGGTGTGCCGAACCGCTTCGGCAACTTCAGTTGAAATGGCCATCACGCGGGTGGAAACCATTTTATTCTCCTCGACGCACGAAATATTCTTCTCGTGGCGCTGTTAGTTTCCCCGCTTCCGCAAAATGAAACTATCCGCTTCTGGCGGTCAAACTGTTTCGCTAGCAGGTGAACTTTTTTCAAACGCTTGTAAGATCGGAGTACTGGCGACGTTAAACCAATTTGGTGTTAGAATCCGCCATCCATGGAACGCGCGGGGAAATTTCTAGGTCGTACATTGCGGCGGCTCGATCAACCCGAAGCCGCTTTAGCTTGGTTGGCCAGCGCATGGCCGCGTGTGGTGGGAAAAATTCTCGCGGCGCATACCAAGCCTGTTCGCTGCGAGGCGGGACGTCTGGAAATTGTGGCCGACGGGAAAGCCTGGCAGAAGCAGCTGGAATCGATGAAAAAAGAGTTCTGCGAGCGCGTGAATCAAGCCTGGGGTGGGAATCTCGTGCGCGACGTGAAGTTTATTTCCAAGCCGGGTCCCAAACGCTCGCGCGAATTGGACAACGAGCACACTCCTTTTATTCGCAGCCGGAAAGGCAAGTAAGCTTCGCCTAGCGAGTTCGCCCTTCCAATACCACAGCCGTGCATGCTTGCGTTTGTGCACTTCTCTCCCTAAGATTAGTTGATCGCCGCGAGCTGGGAGTCTTAAAAACCGATGACGATAAGTCGCGAAGACGTTTTGCGGGTGGCCGAGCTTGCTCACCTGGAATTGACACCCCAAGAGGCCGACCTTTACCGCGGGCAGCTGGACGAGATTCTGAACTACATCGGCAAACTCCAGCAACTGGATGTGACCAACGTCGAGCCCATGACTAAGATGGCGTTCGCGAACGTGGTTTCCAGCACTTCTCCAGGAGCCGCTCCGCACGAAAGTGATTTTGACCTGCGAGAGGACCTCCTAAAACCGTGCAACATCGCCGACGCGGTGCTGGACCAGGCGCCTGACGCCGCGAAGCCATTCTTCCGCGTTCCCAAAGTGATTGACCGATGAGCGCCGCGACACCATGGACCGTGGCCGGCATACAGGAGGCTCTGCGTGCAAAGAAGATCTCTGCGCGCGAGATTGCCACCGAGTTTTACGCTGACATCGCCCGGCAAAATCCTACCCTGAACTCCTACCTGGCCCTCTCCCGTGAGCGCGCCTTTGCGCAAGCAGATCGCGTGGACGTCGCCACGGCCTGCGGCGAGAAATTGGGCCCGCTGGCTGGCGTGCCTATTGCGGTGAAGGATGTAATTAGTACCGCCGGCGTTCGAACTACCTGCGGCTCGAAGATTCTTGAGACTTACGTGCCACCCTATGACGCGACCGCGGTGGCGCGGCTGGAGAAGGCTGGGGCGGTAATCCTGGGCAAGACTAACTGCGACGAGTTTGCAATGGGAAGCTCGAACGAGAACTCAGCATACGGACCCGTACGGAACCCTGTGGCGTTGGACCGAGTGCCCGGGGGCTCCAGCGGAGGCTCGGCGGCCGCGGTCGCGGCCGGTTTGGCGGTTGCAGCCCTCGGTACCGACACGGGAGGCTCGATTCGCCAACCAGGGGCCTGCTGTGGCATTCCCGCACTTATGCCGACATACGGTCGCGTATCGCGTTATGGGTTGATCGCGTTTGCTTCCTCCCTAGATCGAATTGGGCCCTTCGCCACCAATATCGCTGATGCTGCCGCGATTATGTCGGTGATTGCCGGGCGTGACGAATCTGATGCTACCTCAGCCCCTGTTCCCGCTGCGGATTACGCCTCGGGACTTGAGCAGCCGGTGCAGGGGATGCGCATTGGAGTTCCGGAGGAGTATTTTGCGGAGGGGATCGATAGCGAAGTAAAAGAAAAAGTGCTCGCTGGAATCGCGCTACTCGAGAGCCTCGGGTGCCGGCGGGTCTCGCTGAAGATGCCGCACACCGAGTATGCCATCGCGACCTACTACATTATCGCGACGGCCGAGGCCAGTTCGAACCTAGCTCGTTACGACGGGGTACGCTACGGATTGCGGGTTCCCGGCGCGACGCTGATCGAGATGTATCGCAAGACACGCGAACGCGGGTTTGGAGCTGAGGTGAAGCGGAGGCTGATGTTAGGGACCTATGCGCTGTCGTCGGGTTACTACGACGCTTACTATCTGCGGGCGCAAAAGGTGCGGGCATTGATCGCGCGCGACTTTTCGGAGGCCTTCGAAAAGGTTGATGCAATCGTCGCCCCCACGACGCCGACGCCGGCGTTCAAGCTGGGGGAGAAGACATCCGATCCATTGCAGATGTATCTTGCTGATATATATACGGTTACAGGTTCGTTAGCAGGAATTCCGGGCATCTCAATCCCCTGCGGAAAGACCAAACAGAAGCTGCCTATTGGCATGCAGATTCTAGGCCCGCATTTCAGCGAAGCTGGCATACTCCAATTGGCTCGCGCGTTTGAAAAGGCCGGCGGATTCACGATTTGATCGCAGAATTTCCGTGCAGAACCTGGAGCCGATTCTCGACCTGCTGCAAACTTCGCGCCACAAATTCGTCGCCAGCGCTAATGGAGTTCCCAAGGAAGCCTGGCGCAAGTCACCCGGCGCAGAACGCTGGTCGGCCGCCGAGGTAGTGGCGCATGTAGGCATGGTGGAACAAGCGATCATCACTAGGGCGAAGAAAGTGCTGCAAGCTCCCGCGAATCCAGTGCCACTTCTGAAGCGATTGCATGTGCCTTTAGCTCTGGTGGCTTGGCGAGGCGCGAAGAGAAAATCGCCAATTCCGTTGGACTCGTCGCTAGTGACAAACCGGGCGGAAGCGCTGAGCCAGCTCGACGCGGCCCGCGAAGGGACGCTGGGCTTCATCGAGTCCACGCGCGATCAGGATTTAGGGCTTTACCGGTTTCCACATCCTTTTCTGGGCAGCCTGAACATCTACGATTGGTTCCGCATGATCGCTTACCACGATTTACGCCACGCGCAACAAATCCGTGAAGTTGTAGAAACATTTCATCTTTAGAGTTTAATTTCCACTTTGGGGCAAGAAATTGCAACTTGCGGCTTCACCTGCGTTTCGTGCGAATCCCGCAAATCACCAGTGTTTATAAGGGTTTCGCTGGTTTTCGCTGGCCGAAAGACTCAGCGGACTAGAACGGACGGACTATTGCAGGGGGATTTCGTTCTATTTACCCTGAGTTCAGCATCAAAGATACGGAGGTCGAGAATGGTGCGCATCAAATCCAGCCAAAAGATCTTCACCGAAGACGAGGTGTCCACGCTGACTGGCATTTGCCTGGACCATCTCCGCGGCCTCGCGCGAAATAAGCACTTGGGTACGGTGGCTCGCGCCGCAGAAGCGGCTGGCGCTGAAGCCGAGAAATGGCTGTTTACGAACACGGAGCTGATGATCGTGACGGTTCTGCAGCCGCGCTGCGACCACTAATTTCTGTCCCTGCCTTCGGTGACTTCTTTCTGCCCCACAATCAAGCGCGTTGAAATACACTCGTTTTGAAGCCTCTTAAGAGGGCTTAATTGCTAACCTGTTAGCTGCGGGCTACCTGGTTATTCGCCTGCCTTTCGCTTCTGCCCATCCCCTGGTTGCAGACCCTGGCAGGCCGGATTATTCTGAGGTGCACTCAACTCCGTGGAAGCCGGGCGCATCGTAATAAGAAGTGAAAGACTACAAGCGGGTTTGCAACAGCAATGTGGAACCAACTACATAAGAAGAAGGCTGTATCCCAACGGAGATTTTTTGCCACCCGCTACGGCACGCGATTGCTGCTGGCTATGGTGAGCCTGGTGTTAGGTGTGGCTAGGATTCCTCTTACTGCGACCGCAGCGCAATCTCCTTCCCCCGCGCAATCGTCTTCTTCGCAGGGAAACCAAGCTCCGCAAGCCGCCGGTTCATCGTCCACCGCCCCGCTGCCGCGAGGAAAGAAGTTGATGTTGAAAGACGGCACCTTTCAGCTGGTGCGCGAATATCACCTGGAAGGCGAGCGGGTGCGTTACTACAGCATTGAGCAATCGCAATGGGACGAGATGCCGGAGTCTTTAGTGGACTGGGAGGCGACGAAGAGAGTGGAAGTCGAAGAATCTAAACGCAACGCCGAGCTAGTGGCCAAGGTACACGCGCGCCAAGCGGGCCAAACAGCACAAGCGCTGGACATCGACGCCAGCTTGGAAGTCGCACCCGGAGTATTCTTGCCACCCGGCGAGGGGATTTTTGCGTTCGATGGAAAAAGCGTTGCCAAGATTCCGCAAGCGCCCGCGGATATTAAGTTCAGCAAAAAGCAAATGCTGAAGCAGGTGCTGGTGCCGATTCCAATCGTTCCATCGCGGCATACCGTTTCGCTGCTCGGCGCGCACGCCAAGCTTCGCATCGTGTCGGCGCAGACCGAATTTTATATGCGCACTGCGGATGGCCGGGAACCGGAGCTGGAACTGTTAAAAGCGAAGATTAAGGACGACGAAAGATACCTGGAGAATCTCGATGAACTTTTCAAAGAACAGGGCACTTCGGGACAAACAACTGTGCTGATGCAGCGCTGGCTGATCGCTCCGGGAGTTTATAGATTTACCTTAGAACAGCACCTGGATCCGGGAGAATACGCTCTGGCGGAAATCGTTCAGGGTGGCGGAACAAATCTTTACTTTTGGGATTTCGGGCTGGATGCCGAGCCGGCACGAGCGCCGGCCAAGGCCAGCAAATAGCTGGCCCTCTTTATTTCTTGCCGACCGCTTGACCTTGCAATAGCTGAGTCAGCAACGTCGCCAGCGCGGCGACGTGGAATGGTTTCTGGAGCACCGAAGCGCCTTTCTTTTCGAATTTTGCCACCTGATCGGGATCGAGCAAGGCTCCGGTCATGAAAACGAATCGCGGGTTTGGTCCTTGCGCCTGCGAGCGCACACGATCGAAAAGTTGTTCGCCGTTCAATCCCGGCAAATTAAAATCGCAAAGAACGAATTCGTAATCCTGCGCGGTCAAATGCGCGAGGGCTTCTTCAGAGCTCGGGGCTCCTTCCACGATCATTCCGCGCGCCGCCAGACCTTCTTGCACGATCTCGCGAATGCTTTCTTCGTCGTCCACAATAAAAACAGAGTGGCCGCGCAGTTCTGCCGCGCCCGCAAGCGGCGGCGCAGCGGCGCGAGGAGCAAGCGCGTCAGCCGGGACTTCTTCAATTGCAGCGGGAAGCAGAACGCGAAAAGTGGCGCCCGCCCCGGGCGTCGATTCCACCTCGATTTTTCCGCCGTGCTCCTTGACGATGGCCTGCGAAATAGTGAGTCCCAGCCCGGTTCCGCCAGTCGGACGGCGGGTGGTAAAGAACGGATCGAATACCTTGCCGATATTTTCCGGCGCGATGCCCGGACCGTCGTCGGAAAAATCGAGAGCAATTTTGCCTTCTTTCAGCGCTACTGAAATCCGGATGGAGCCAGTTTTGCGCACGGTGCCAATGGCCTGTTCCGCGTTTGCGATCAAGTTTGAAAATCCCTGCACCAACAGTTTTGGATCGCCTTCGATGAGCGGCAGGCCGGGCGCAGGCTTGAATTCCACGGTGATTTTCTTCTGTTGCAGTGAGGCCCGCTGAGCGTCGAGAGCCTGTTTGACGATCTGATCGATCTGAACTTTTGTTTGCCGAAGAATGGAGGGTCGCGAGAAGACCAGAAGATTTTGCACGATGGTTGCAGCGCGGCGAGCCTGCTTCAAAACGGTATCGATCTGGTGGCGCATGGAATCGTCCACGGCGCGTTCGCGAACCAGATCGCTGACGCCCAAGATAGCGGTAAGCGGATTATTCAACTCATGCGCCACGCCTGCCATCATCTCGCCCATGGCCGCAAGTTTTTCCTTTTGCACGGCCTGCTGCTCGGTGCGCTTGGATTCCGTCACATCGCGCGCGGACGCCACTACACCGCTGATTTTCCCGGCGGAATCGTACAGCGGGCTTGCGCTGGCGCGCAGCACACGCCAGTTTCCATCGGCATGCTTGGTACGGTATTCGAATTGGCCTTCAGTGCCTTCACCGAAGGCCACTTTCTGAAATGTGGACCGAAGTTTCGCCACATCATCCTGATGCACGTTATCGCCAAGCGTTTTTCCGATGAATTCACTGGCCGGGCATCCGAGTACTTCCTGCACCAGCGGGCTGATAAATGTGTAAACACCTTGAAGGTCGAGCACCGCAATCACGTCGGGAAAACTGGCCACCAGACTGCGGACGAATTCCTGCTCCTTATGCAGGTGCTTTTCCATCTGCCGGCGTTCGCTGACATCAACGATGGTTCCCTGGATGCGCAGGACCTGGCCGCCGGCGTCGCGCGTGCCGGCGGAAGAAATCAGGCAGTGTATGGCCTTTCCATCTTTGCGTCGAAGTATGATTGCGCGGTCTTCCATCGCGCCCGTTTTCAGGACTTCATCGACGAGCGAGTCACGTTGAGCAGGGTCCAGGTAAATATCTCGAAGGTTCACCGATTGCAAATCCTGTTTGGTTTCGTAGCCCAGCATGCGAACTAGTGCGGGATTCACGTCGAGAAGCTTTCCATCCGGACTGCTGAGAAAAATTCCCTCGCGCAGAGCGGCAAAAAGTTCCGTGAAGCGAATCTCCGATTGACGCTCGGACGTAATATCGCGCGCCCACCCGATGATCGAACTGTAGCCGCCAGCATCCTCACTGACCGCTTGCACCCAGCATTGGAAGTGCCGGGATTCTCGCTCCTTTTTTAGTTTGACGGTACTGATTCCAGTCCAAGAGCCGCGGTTCAGAAGAAGAGGAAGCCATTGCTGGAATTGGAGGCCTGTGGGCGTCTCTATAAAATCCGTCAAGTGGCAGCCGATCAAGTGCTGGAATGAAACTCCAAGCAGCTCGGAGAGACGGCGGTTAGCAACCCGGATTTCTCCGTCGAGAGTCAGGGTGAACACGGCGTGGTCGAGGTTATCGATCAGATCGCGATAATTGTGCTGCGAACGCGAAATCACTTCCACGAGCTTGTTGTGTTGAGCCTCTCCAGCAGACTCAAAGGCCAATTGCTCGGATCGATTGTCGGCCGAATGTGAAGGCATAAATATATTTTGCCACGTTAACCGGCGGCTGCGGGAGACGAATGGCGTCCGTTAAGTTTAACGGTGAGACTGGTGGCGCAGGGGAAAGAAAACTGGCGCTTATGCCAAGTGCTCAACAGAGGAAAGGACAGGTTCGGCCTCAATCAGGAGCTACTGCACACGCCATTTTGATAACCGATCAATCCAGCTTTTGCCTTAAACGCACAAATTTGCCGATTCCACGGAGAGCCATGAGCAAAGCTCGATTTTCGCTTCCGCGGTTCTGCGCAGTACTATTTTTCGGAGCGCTCCCAGTCGGCATCAGGGCGTCAGCGCAAACAATGGCGGATCCAATTCCCGGCGCCTGGGCGGGACAGCTCCGCCATGACCGCGCTCTTCAACAGCAATGAGCGAACCTTCCAATGATCCCACCAAAGGAGTAGCGTCTTCAGCCGCGGTCGATCATGGTTTCGTTTATTTCGGCGGGCTGGATGGGACGTTCTACGCGTTTCGACAAGGCGGTTAAATGATCAGGCCGCTTCGCTTTTGGACCGGGCTGCAGCAACTAGTCAAGAAAAAGGCGCCGCGACTTTGAGTCGCGGCGCCCTGATTGACTAGCTTTCGGCGACAGCGTCGGTATCCTTGCGCAGGAAATCGAGTGCGGCGGCTTCTTCCGGCGTAAGTTCCGGCTCCATCTGTTGAATCTCTTCCTTCGGAATTTCCGTGAGCAGCTGGATGTTCCGATAGCGGTCGAGACCGGTGCCGGCGGGAATCAACCGGCCCATGATCACGTTTTCCTTCAGGCCGCGCAGATAATCGACCTTTCCGGAGATGGCCGCTTCGGTAAGGACGCGGGTGGTCTCCTGGAAGCTCGCCGCGGAAATAAAGGAATCGGTGGAGAGCGACGCCTTGGTGATTCCGAGCAGCAACGGGCGGCCTGTTGCCGGACGCCCGCCATCGTGAATGATGCGATCGTTTTCCTCGCGGAAGCGGAACTTATCCACCTGCTCTTCCAAAAGGAAGCTGGTGTCGCCCACATCCTCGACTTTCACCCAGCGCATCATTTGACGAACGATGGTCTCGATGTGCTTGTCGTTAATGTTGACGCCCTGCAGACGGTACACTTCCTGGATCGAGTTCACCAGGTAAGCCTGCGTGTACTTTTCTCCGAGGACGGCGAGAATATCGTGCGGGTTGAGCGGCCCGTCAATCAAAGGCTCGCCAGCCCGAACGTGTTCGCCTTCCTGCACGTTGATGTGCACGCCGCGCGAGACGGAATATTCCTTCACCGTTCGTCCGTCTTCGCTTTCGACGAAGATCTTGCGCTGGCCTTTAACGATGTCGCCGTACTTCACGATGCCATCGATTTCGCTAATGACCGCGGGATCCTTCGGCTTGCGCGTTTCGAAAAGTTCGACAACGCGCGGGAGACCGCCGGTGATGTCTTTGGTCTTGGTGGTTTCGCGCGGGATCTTCGCGAGCACGTCGCCCGGTTGCACCTCGTCTCCATCGGCCACCATCAAGTGAGCGCGTGAAGGCATGAGGTACTTTTTGCGGACGCGTCCCTGCGGATCGCGAACGAGAATCGTTGGCTGATGCTTTTCGTCACCCGGAGGAAGCGTGACGACAAGCTGCGACAACCCGGTAACTTCGTCTACCTGCTCTTCGATCGTGATACCAGGCTGCAAATCCTTGAACTGAATCGTGCCGCCGGTTTCCGTAAGGATCGAGAAAGTGTACGGATCCCACTCAACCATGGTTTGGCCGAGCGTGACCGGCTGACCGTCTTCGACCTTGAAGCGCGCGCCATACACAACATGGTGGCGTTCTTTTTCGCGGCCCTTTTCATCCACCACGGCAATCAAGCCGGAGCGATTCATGGCCACGATGGTCTTGTTGCGGCCTTCGACCACGTTCAAGTCGATGAATTTCACGAAGCCGTTGTTGCGCGCTTCCACTTTCGACTGTTCGGTGACGCGAGTCGCCGTGCCGCCGATGTGGAATGTGCGCATGGTCAACTGTGTGCCAGGCTCGCCGATGGACTGCGCGGCGATCACGCCGACCGCTTCGCCCATCTCGACGAAACGTCCAGTCGCCAGGTTCCTACCGTAGCAACGGCCGCAAACACCGCGCCGGGACTCGCACGTGAGCACGGAGCGAATGTTGACCCGCTCGATGCCGGCGGCCTGGATCGCGTTGGCCAGCTCTTCGGTAATTTCCTGGTTGATCTCGACGATGACGTTCCCTTCGTAATCTTTAATTTTCTCGAGCGAAACGCGGCCCACAACGCGGTCGCGCAACGGCTCGACTTCGACTCCGGCTTCCAAAATCGGCTCGACGTAAATTCCGTCGGCCGTGCCGCAATCGAATTCGTTAATGATTACATCCTGGGCTACGTCAACCAGACGCCGCGTGAGGTAACCGGAATCGGCGGTCTTGAGCGCCGTATCGGCCAAACCTTTACGAGCGCCGTGTGTGGAAATAAAGTACTGCAGCACAGTGAGGCCTTCGCGGAAGTTCGAAGTAATGGGAGTCTCGATGACTTCGCCCGAGGGCTTAGCCATCAAGCCGCGCATTCCGGAAAGCTGGCGGATCTGCTGTTTCGAACCGCGCGCTCCGGAATCGGCCATGACGTAAACCGGATTGATCACGCCCTGTTTGTCCTGCTCCTCGAGCGCTTTGAACATTTCGTCCGCCACTTTTTCGGTGACGTCCGACCAGATCGCGATGACCTTGTTGTAGCGTTCTCCGTTGGTGATTGCGCCATCCAGATATTGTTGCTGCACCTTCACCACTTCGTGCTCGGCACTGTCCACCAGCTTGAATTTCACGCTGGGGATGACCATGTCGCTGATGCCGATGGAGACGCCGGACTTGGTTGCGTACAGGAAACCGAGCTCCTTCAACTTATCGAGCGCGATTACGGTCTTTTCCAGGCCGAAGCGCAGGTAGCAATATTGCACCAGCGCTTGCACGCCCTTCTTCTTCAGCAAACCATTGATGAAAGGCATGTCGTGCGGCAGGTGATCGTTGAAAATCACGCGGCCCACGGTGGTGTGCAAGAATTGGCGATTTAGATTTACGGGTTCGGTGTGCGACACGTCCTGATCGTCGTAAGCATTGGTCAAGTCGATCACTTCACCGCTGTAGCGCAGGCGAATCGGAGTGAGCAATTCCACTTCCTCCGCTTCGAGCGCCATGACCACTTCTTCCGGTGAGCCAAACGCGCGGCCCTCGCCCTTAGCCTTGGGCTTATGCTTGGTCATGTAATAAATGCCCAGCACCATGTCCTGCGTCGGGACGGCGAGAGGATAGCCGTTCGCCGGCGAAAGAATGTTATGCGAGCTCAACATCAAAACGGACGCTTCTACTTGCGCTTCCGGTGACAGCGGAATGTGAACCGCCATCTGGTCGCCGTCGAAGTCCGCATTGAAGGCGGTGCAAACCAGCGGATGGATGCGGATGGCTTTTCCTTCCACCAAGACGGGTTCGAACGCTTGAATTCCGAGACGGTGAAGCGTGGGAGCGCGGTTCAGCATGACGGGATGTTCGCGAATGACGTCTTCGAGAATGTCCCAGACGATCGCTTCCTGGGCCTCCACCAATTCTTTCGCTTGCTTAATAGTGGTGCAGTGTCCCGCAGCTTCCAGCTTGTGATAGATGAACGGCTTGAAAAGTTCGAGCGCCATCTTCTTCGGCAAACCACACTGATGCAGCTTTAGCTCGGGGCCGACGACGATAACCGAACGGCCGGAATAGTCCACGCGCTTACCCAGCAAGTTCTGGCGGAAGCGGCCTTGCTTGCCTTTGAGCGTGTCAGACAGCGACTTGAGCGGGCGGTTATTCGTGCCACGCAAGACGCGGCCGCGGCGTCCGTTGTCGAACAGCGCGTCCACCGCTTCCTGCAACATGCGCTTTTCGTTGCGAACGATCACGTCCGGCGCGTGCAATTCCATCAGCTTTTTCAACCGGTTGTTGCGGTTGATTACGCGGCGGTACAAATCGTTCAAATCGGATGTTGCGAAACGTCCGCCGTCAAGAGGCACCAGCGGGCGCAACTCGGGCGGAAGAACCGGGATCACATCCAGAATCATCCATTCCGGCTTGTTGCCGCTCTTGCGGAAAGCTTCCAGGACCTTGAGCCGCTTGGCGAATTTGATTCGCTTCTGCAAGCTTGGATCCATCTTCATCTTTTCGCGGAGCTCTTCGGATAGCTTATCCACTTCGACCGCACGCAGAAGCTCTTTGATGGCTTCGGCGCCCATGCCGGCGCGGAATTTTCCGGGATTTTCCTTCTGAAGCTCACGGAGTTTTTCCTCCGGCAAAATATCCTTCTGCTTCAGCGAAGGCACCTCGCCCGGATCGATGCAGACAAAGGTTTCGAAGTAAAGAATGTGCTCCAGGTCGCGCATGGTGATGTCGAGCAAATATCCGATGCGGCTCGGCAACCCCTTAAAGAACCACACGTGCGAGCAGGGTGAAGCCAGCTCGATGTGGCCCAAGCGCTCGCGGCGAACTTTGCTGAGCGTGACTTCCACTCCGCACTTGTCGCAGATCACACCGCGATGCTTCATGCGCTTGTACTTACCGCAGAGACACTCCCAGTCGGTGACGGGGCCGAAAATCTTGGCGCAAAACAGGCCGTCGCGCTCCGGCTTGAAGGTGCGGTAGTTAATGGTTTCCGGCTTGGTTACTTCGCCGTGAGACCACGAACGTATTTTTTCCGGACTCGCCAGGCTGATGCGAATGGAATCAAAATCAGCAATCTGGCTGGCACGGTCGTACGGGCTTGAACGATACAAGGGCAGATCCTCCTCTCCGGAACTCCGGAGCAAAAAACAATTAGGAATCTGTGAAGCGCCGCCCCGATGTTCTGAGTCGGCGCGCTAATTAATCGGCCGCTTCGGCTTTTTCCAACTGCGGCTTTTGGCGCTTCATCAATTCCACGTCCAGGCAGAGCGACTGCAATTCGCGCACGAGTACGTTGAACGATTCGGGCACGCCCGGCTCGATCCCGGGTTCGCCCTTCACGATCGCCTCGTAAATCTTGGCGCGACCATAGACGTCGTCGGATTTCGCGGTGAGCAGCTCCTGGAGAATGTGCGCCGCGCCGTAAGCTTCCAACGCCCACACTTCCATTTCTCCAAATCGCTGTCCGCCGAACTGCGCCTTACCGCCGAGCGGCTGTTGCGTGATCAGTGAGTACGGTCCAATGGAGCGAGCGTGAATCTTGTCGTCCACCAAGTGGGAGAGCTTGAGCATGTATATGTAACCAACGGTAACTTCCTGCGCGAAAATGTCGCCGGTCATTCCGTCGTACAGAGTAATTTTTCCGGTCTGGGGCAACTCGGTGAATTCCAGCAAATGGCGTATGTCGTTTTCGCGCGCGCCGTCAAACACCGGCGTTGCGAACGGTACGCCTTCGCGGAAGCTATAGGCCAAGTCCAGAATCGCATCGTCATCCAATTCGGCGATGGTCTTCCAAACCGACGTGGGGCCGAATGCATCCTTGAACCATTTGCGCACGCCTTCCGCGCGGGTTTCTTTGTCGAGCAATTTGGCCACTTGCGCGCCAAGCTCTTTTGAAGCCCAGCCGAGGTGCGTTTCCAGAATTTGTCCCACGTTCATACGCGAAGGAACGCCCAGCGGATTCAGAACAATTTCCACCGGCGTGCCATCCGGCATGTAGGGCATGTCTTCTTTTGGAACGATGCGCGCGATGACGCCCTTATTTCCGTGGCGGCCTGCCATCTTGTCGCCCACGGAAAGCTTGCGCTTCATGGCAATGTAGGTTTTCACCAGCTTGATCACGCCCGGCGGCAATTCGTCGCCCTTCTTGAGTTTGCCGATACGCTCATCGGTAATTTTCCGCAGCACATCGATCTGACGAGAAGTCATTTCCTCGATCTCGTCGATCTTCTCGATTAGCAGTGGGTCCTTATCGTTCAAGCGCAAGCGCTTCAAGTTGCGCGTGGTGATTTTTTCCAGAATGTCGCGCGTCAACTCGGTGCCCTTGGTCAGCAAACGCTTGTTGGTGCGCTCATCGTGCAAATCGGCAGTCAATTTCTGTCCGCCGATCAAGTCGTTCAAGCGCTTCAAACGCTCGTCGGTAAGAATGCGAATCTCATCGGCGAGGTTCTTTTCCAGTTTTGCGATCTGCGTGCCTTCGATGGCCTTGTGGCGTTCGTCCTTCTCCGCACCTTTGCGGCAGAAGATCTTCACATCTACAATGGTGCCTTCGATTCCCGGCGGACAGTAGAGCGAAGCGTCGCGAACGTCTCCGGCCTTCTCGCCGAAAATCGCACGCAGAAGTTTTTCTTCCGGAGTCAGCGTGGTCTCGCCCTTCGGCGTTACCTTGCCGACGAGAATGTCGCCCGGCTTTACCGTCGCTCCGATTCGAATCACGCCGCTTTCATCAAGATTGCGCAGGAAGCTCTCGTTGATGTTGGGAATATCGCGCGTGATTTCTTCGGGACCCAGTTTCGTGTCTCGCGCTTCAATTTCGTACTCTTCGATGTGAATCGACGTGTAGTAGTCCTCTTCCACCAGCTTTTCGCTGACCAGGATGGCGTCTTCAAAGTTGTATCCGCGCCACGGAAGGAAGGCTACCAGCACGTTGCGTCCGAGCGCGAGTTCGCCGCGGTCGGTGCAGGGACCGTCGGCTAGCACTTGACCCTGCTTTACGCGGTCGCCCGCCCGAACCATCGGCTTTTGGCTGATGCAAGTGTTCTGGTTCGAGCGCTTGAACTTCGTGAGCAAGTAGATGTCGGAACCAACTTCCCGGCTTAGCACGCCAGACTGGTCTGACTCCACGCGCACGATCACGCGCTCGGAGTCCACCTGGTCCACGATGCCGTCGCGACGGCAAACGATCACCGCGCCGGAATCGCGTGCCGTTACTCGCTCCATACCGGTGCCCACCAGCGGCGCATCGCCGCGAATCAGCGGTACGGCCTGGCGTTGCATGTTGGAACCCATCAAAGCGCGGTTCGCGTCGTCATTTTCCAGGAACGGAATCAAGCTCGCAGCTACCGATACAAGCTGCTTCGGCGAGACGTCGATGTAATCCACTTCATCGCGACTCTTCAAAACGAAGTTGCCGGCCTGACGGCAGTTGACCAGCTCGGTTGTGATTTTTCCCTTGTCGTCGAGCGAAGCGTTGGCCTGGGCGACAACGTAGCGGTCTTCTTCCCAAGCCGAGAGGTAGAAGCAGTGCGGCTCGACAACTACGCGCCGCCTCTTCAACTCTTCGTTAGTGTCTTCCACTTTTTCGCGTTCCACCACTTCGCCGGCTTTGAACTCGCTGTCGCCTGAATTAATGATTTGGACGAAGTCGATCACGCGTCCACCGCGAACCTTGCGGTAGGGCGATTCGATAAAGCCGAACTCGTTGATCCGCGCGTAGCAGGAAAGCGAGCTGATCAAACCGATGTTCGGGCCTTCCGGCGTTTCAATCGGGCAAATACGTCCGTAGTGCGTGGGGTGCACGTCGCGCACTTCGAAACCTGCGCGTTCACGAGACAGACCACCCGGCCCAAGAGCCGATAGACGGCGCTTGTGGGTAATTTCGCTGAGTGGGTTGGTCTGATCCATGAATTGCGAAAGTTGCGAACTGCCGAAGAACTCGCGAATCGCGGCCATAACCGGCTTGGCGTTTACCAGGTCGTGCGGCATGGCGGTGGACATTTCCTGATACACGGACATCTTTTCCTTGATCGCGCGCTCCATGCGGACCAAGCCGATGCGAAACTGGTTTTCGAGCAACTCGCCAACCGCGCGAACGCGGCGATTGCCGAGATGGTCGATATCGTCCACCGCGCCGATGTTCTTGCGCAGCTTCAGCAGGTACTTGATCGCGGCCACGAAGTCCGAGGGATCGAGCGTGCGCTTGTCGAGCGGAGTCTCTAGGCTCAGCTTGATGTTGAACTTCAGACGTCCCACTTTGCTGAAATCGTACTTGCGAGCGTCGAAGAACATTCCGTTGAACAGCGCGGTTGCCGTTTCCAGCGTCGGAGGATCGCCGGGACGCAGCTTGCGATAAATCTCAATCAGCGCTTCCTTCGAAGTGCGGATGGTGTCCTTCTCGAGCGTGCGGCTCACCACGATGCCTACGTCGTCACGATCCGGGAAGGCGATGTCCACTTCCGTAATTCCGGCTTCAGCAATGGCGGTGAACATCTCGGGCGTGAGCGGCTTGTTGGCTTCCAGTAGAACTTCGCCCGTTTGCCGGTTCACCAACTCGCCGACGGTGATAGCGCCTTCCAAATCGGCTGGAGTAATTTCCACCTGCGTGACGCGCGCCTTGCCCAACTCCTTGAAAAGAGGCTCGGTAATGCGCTTGTGCGCGCCAACCAGCGTCTCGCCGGACTTGGGATGCTTGATTTCTTTTGTCAGCTTGCGGTCGATCAAGCCTTCTGAAAGATTCCAGAAAAGCTCGTTGTCGCGCAGTGAGATACGTTCCACTTGATAGAACGTGCGCAAAATGTCTTCATTCGACTTCATTCCCAGCGCGCGAAGGAAAATCGAGCCCAGGAATTTGCGCTTGCGATCGATGCGCACGTAGAGAATGTTTTTCGTGTCGTATTCGAACTCAACCCACGATCCGCGGTAAGGAATAATCTTTCCCAGGAAGTAGCTGCGGTTGTTGGCGGTTTCGAAAAAGACTCCGGGCGAACGGTGCAACTGGCTGACGATGACGCGCTCGGTTCCATTGATGATGAAGGTCCCGTTCTCGGTCATCAGCGGAATGTCCCCGAAGAAAACTTCTTGTTCCTTAATATCGCGAATGGACTTCGCGCCTGTATCGGGATCTTTGTCGTAAATGGTCAAACGAATAGTGACTTTCAGCGGCGCGGAGTAGGTCATGCCGCGCTCCTGGCATTCGTTCACGTCATACTTCAGTTGCAGCGTGACCGGGTCTCCGCACTTGTTGCAGAAAGTTGGCGTGTTCTTGTTGAAGGTGCCGCACTTGGTGCAAAGCACGTCGCCTGTCTTATACGGATTGGTGACTACGGACGCGCCGCAATTCCGGCAAGTAGCGCGCAGGTGATGGAGGCCGCGCAGGTGCCCGCACTTGCACTCCCAGTTACCGATCGCGTAGTCCACGAAATCCAACTGCGACAGCCCGCGAAAATCCTGAATCGGAAACACGGAGGTAAACACCGACTGCAAGCCGGTGTCTTCGCGTTCGCTGGGCAGCAAATCCATTTGCAGGAAGCGCTGATACGACTTCTTTTGAACGTCAATCAGGTTGGGAATCTGGACCGTAGTCTTGATTTTGGCGAAGTCCAGGCGTTCCCGTTCCCGAGTGGCGCGATTGCCGTTACGATTGCTCATGGGTGAGTATCCTCTTCAAACTAAGCCGGATACGACGACGCGGATAGACACCCGCCCCGTCGGTCCGGGAAGGACGATTTTTGAAGTTCCAGTTCCAAAGGAGCGCGCGTGTAAGCGGATTCCTTCGCAGCCCAGGCTGCGGGCCGCAACGGGGCGGCACTACTTAACGTCGACTTTTGCCCCAGCGTCTTCGAACTTTTTCTTGATGGTGGCGGCTTCTTCTTTGTTGACGCCCTCTTTCACCGTCTTGGGAGCGCCATCAACCAGGTCCTTGGCTTCTTTCAAGCCCAGGCTGGTGACTTCACGAACCGCCTTAATCACGTTGATCTTGTTAGCGCCCACTTCCGTGAGAACGACGGTAAATTCCGTCTTCTCCTCAGGTGCGCCCGCCGCTCCCGCGCCCGCTCCGCCGCCCGCTGCCATCATGGGCGCCGCCGCTGCCGCTGAGACGCCGAAAGCTTCTTCCATCTTCTTGACTAGATCGGAAGCTTCGAGCAGCGTCAAACCCTTGATTTCTTCTAGAATCGACTCCACTTTGCTGGCCATTCTGTTCCATCCTCCCCTGCGAGATGAAAACTCTATTTTTGTTTGTACTAAGTTAGATGCTGGTTAAGCCGTTTCCGCTGCTGGAGCTGTGGTGCCCGCTCCCCCGAATTTGTTTGCCTTTGCTGCTTCGCTGGTGACCACCGCCAGACCGCGCGGAACTGCGGCCATCGCGGTTGCGATGCGTTGCGCCGGAGCGTTCAGTAGGAACATGAGCTTGCTGATCAGCTCTTCCTTGCTCGGAAGCAAGGCAAGCTGGTTGATCTCCTGAATCGAAATTACGCGGCCCTCTACCCATCCGGCACGGAACTGAAACGCCGGCACATCTTTTGCTACCTTGGTTAGAATCTTTGCTAACGCCACCGGGTCGGTCTTGGTATAGGCGATCGAATTGGTGCCCTTCAGATTCTTCAGCAGGCCTTCTGCGGGAGTTCCCGCGGCGGCGCGCTCGGCAACCGTGTTCTTCACCACTTCGTAGTGCCCGCCCGCTGCTTGCACCGAACGGCGAAGCTTGGTGTCCTGTTCGACGGTAATGCCCTGGAACGTAGAGAGAATAACCGTAGATACGGTGGTGAGCTGGGTCTTCAGCTCTTCTGCTTGCTTTACTTTTTCGGCCTTCTTCTTCATGCCGAACTCCTTGAGAAGTTACTTACTATGCTGCCACTGCTACGGACGCTTCCGCTTCGACGTGGTCGATTGGAACGCCCGGACCCATGGTCGAAGTAAGCGTAATTTTCTTGATGTACTTGCCCTTTGCCGCAGCGGGCTTCGCTTTCAGGACCGCGGCCAGCAGAGCGTGCGCGTTACCCGCAAGATTGGCTGCCGAGAAACTGATCTTACCCACGGGTGAATGGATGATGCCGGTCTTGTCCAACCGGAATTCCACTTTACCTGCCTTGATTTCTTTTACCGCCTTGGCAACTTCAAACGTAACCGTGCCGGTCTTCGGATTCGGCATTAATCCGCGCGGTCCCAGAACTTTTCCCAGACGGCCGGCCGACTTCATCATGTCCGGCGTGGCGATCACCGCTTCGTAATCCGTCCAACCTTCCTGGATTTTCTGAACCATGTCTTCGCCGCCCACGAAATCGGCGCCAGCTTCTTCTGCTTCGCGAACTTTATCCCCGCCGGCAATCACCACCACGCGCTTCGATTTCCCCAGCCCGTGCGGCAGCACCACCGTTCCACGAACCATTTGGTCGGACTGCTTGGGATCGACGCCCAGATTCAGCACCAGCTCGACTGTTTCGTCGAACTTCACGAAGTGCGCCTTGCGCAACAACTCCGCCGCCTCTTCGAGCTTATACTGGCGCGCTTCCACCAGCTTTCTGGCGCGATCGATATTCTTTCCGCCAATTTTTGCGCTACGGCCCATGGTGTTCTCTCCCGCCTAGAATTACTCGCTGACTTCGATTCCCATGTTGCGCGCCGTACCCATAATCGAGCGCACGGCGGATTCCAGATTCATTGTGTTCAGGTCCGGCATTTTTACTTTGGCAATTTCTTCCACTTGCTTCTTGGTGAGCTTTCCCACTTTGTTGCGGTTCGGTTCCGGTGAACCTTTCACGATACCTGCGGCGCGCTTCAAAAGCTCGGAAGCCGGGGGTGTTTTCAAAATGAATGTGAACGTGCGATCGCTATAAATCGTGACCAGCACGGGAATGATCATGCCGTCGGGCTCTTTCGACGTCTTGGCGTTGAACTGTTTGCAGAAATCCATGATGTTCACGCCGTGCGGACCAAGCGCCGTGCCCACCGGAGGCGCCGGCGTAGCTTTCATGGCCGGCAGTTGCAACTTTACAGTCGATTGAATTTTCTTGGCCATCTATTTTGTCCCTTGTGTACCGTTTCCTAATCTAATAACGCGCGCTCATTGATGAGCAGCACCTTGCATCTGGAAATACCTAGGCCACTTTCTCAACCTGCGCGAAATCCAGCTCCACCGGAGTGGAGCGACCAAAAATCGTGACCGAAACTTTCAGCGTGCTGCGGTCTGAGTTCACTTCCTCCACCACGCCGGTAAAATTCGCGAAGGGCCCTTCCCCGATGCGCACCTTTTCTCCGCGGTCAAAAGACAACTTGGGCTTCGGCTTGTCGGCCGTAGTCGTAGCCCGATTCAGAATGTTTTGGACTTCTTCTTCGGTCAGCGGCGAAGGCGTTTGGCCCGAGCCTACGAACCCGGTGACTCGCGGAGTGGAACGCACAACGTGCCAGGTATAATCGTCCATGTCCATTTCGACCAGCACGTAGCCTGGATAGCACATCCGCGGCGAAATCACTTTTTTGCCGCCGCGCACTTCCACCACCGACTCGGTTGGAATGATGATCTGTCCGATTTTGTCCGTCAGGCCGAACGCAGCTACCCGGCCTTCCAGGCTTTCCTTCACCTTTTTCTCAAACCCCGAGTAGGTGTGAACGATGTACCACTGCTTCGACATTATCGATCCTATTGCTGAAAGTATTTTAGCACCCGCTGAATCATTTCTCCGATGCCGCTATCCACGATGAAGAAAAACAGCCCAAAGAACGCCACCGTTACGGTAACCACCACAGTGGTCGACACCACTTCCGGCCCCGACGGCCAATTCACGTGACGCATCTCAACGCGCACGTCGTGCAGAAATGAACGCAGCCGCCGCGGATACTCCGCCAGCTTGCCGACTGGTTCCAGCAGCGAAAATCCGCTAACGCGATGTTCCGCTTCGTCCCGATTCGTCTTTGCCGCTTGCGCCATTCGCCGACCGCCTTAAGCCCCTGGATCTACTATCTTGCTAAGCCTTGCCCGCTAGCCCCGACCGCTCCTGCCCCCACCGCGAAACTGGCAGGGGAGGAGGGATTCGAACCCCCACTCTCGGTTTTGGAGACCGATGGTCTACCGTTGAACCTACTCCCCTAAAACCCGATTTTGGGCGAAGGGTGGGTTTCCACTTACCTCGCCAGATTCAGCGCAGAGCGCTGTCTACTTGACTTCTTTATGATCGGTATGTTTCCGGCAAGTATTGCAAAACTTCGACGTTTCGAGCCGGTCCTGATGCTTCTTCCGGTTTTTGGTCGTCGTATAGTTGCGGTTTTTGCAGTCGTTGCACTGTAACGTGATTATTTCTCTCATAGTCGTTTACTCGATGATCTCGGCGACTGCGCCGGCTCCCACCGTGTGGCCGCCTTCGCGAATTGCGAAACGCAACCCTTTCTCCAGCGCTACCGGCGTAATTAAAGTGATCTCCGCCGATACGTTGTCGCCCGGCATCACCATC
>DATNLR010000063.1:0-50742 GCA_035602755.1 Binatus sp. (SeqCode)
GATGGTGATGCCGGGCGACAACGTATCGGCGGAGATCACTTTAATTACGCCGGTAGCGCTGGAGAAAGGGTTGCGTTTCGCAATTCGCGAAGGCGGCCACACGGTGGGAGCCGGCGCAGTCGCCGAGATCATCGAGTAAACATGCCTAACGGAGAAAAAATTCGAATTCGTTTGAAGGCGTACGATCACCGCATTCTCGATCAATCAACCCGGGAGATCGTGGAGACCGCGAAGCGGACCGGTGCGGATGTTGCCGGGCCAATTCCGCTGCCAACGGTGATTAACCGCTGGACGGTTTTGCGGTCACCACACGTGGACAAGAAATCGCGCGAGCAGTTTGAAATGCGCACGCACAAGCGGTTGATCGACATTCTGGATCCGACTCCGGATACGGTGGACGCTTTGATGAAGCTCGATTTGCCTCCCGGTGTGGACGTCGAGATCAAGGCTTTTGGCCGGGAGCACGTGGGCAAGTAGCAGACGCGAAATAAAATGCGAAGGAAAGAGCGAACGAAATGGCCGTTAACGGAATACTCGGAATAAAATTAGGGATGACCCAGGTTTTTGCCGAAGACGGCGCCGCTGTTCCTTGCACCGTTCTGCAAGCAGGGCCGTGTGTGGTCGTTCAGCGACGCACTAAAGACAAAGATGGCTACGATGCGGTGCAGTTGGGATTGGTGGAATTCATCAAGCCACAACGCGTGAACAAGGCTCGAACGGGTCATTTCAAAAAGGCGGGCGTGGCTCCTCTTCGATATCTCGGCGAATTTCGAATCGAGGATTCGAAGGATGAAGCGAAACCCGGCGACCGCGTGTTAGTGGACAACTTCAAGATTGGCGAGTTTGTGGATGTTACCGGCGTCAGCAAGGGTAAGGGATTTCAGGGCGGCGTAAAACGCTGGCATTTCCGGGGCGGCGACGCTTCACACGGATCTATGTTTCACCGCGCTCCGGGCGGCATTGGCGCGAGTTCGTTTCCTTCGCGCGTGTGGCCTGGCCAGCATTTTCCGGGGCACATGGGACATGAACGCAAGACGTCCAAGAATTTGCGGGTGGTAAAAATCGATTCAGAAGAAAACTTGCTGCTAGTTTGCGGCGCGGTACCAGGCCCAGCCGGCAGATACATTTTCATTCGCAAGGCCAAAGCGGCCCTGTAGAGAGACGACCATGCCAGTTGCGGACGTAAAAAATCTCGAAGGCAAGAAAATCGGCACGATTGAGCTGGCCGACGATGTGTTCGGCGTGAAGGTGAACGCGCACTTGCTGCATGAAGCGGTGCGGCATTACCTCGCGAGCAAACATGCCGGAACGCACAAGACCAAAGACAAGAGCGAAGTAAGCGGTTCTGGTCGCAAGCTTTGGAAGCAGAAGGGAACCGGCCGCGCTCGCGTTGGCTCGATTCGTTCGCCACTTTGGCGGCACGGCGGCACAGTACACGGCCCGACGCCGCGCAGCTACTCCTATGCGCTGCCGAAGAAAATGATTATCGGCGCGCTGCGATCGGCCCTTTCGTCGAAGCTGGCTGAACAGAAAATGACGATTGTCGATGCCTGGGAGCTTGAAACCCATAAGACCAAAGCGTTTCGGCAAGCGCTAACCAAGCTCGATAAGGAAAGGCCTTCGATTCTGTTGGTGGACAATAGTTCGAACGTGAATCTTGAGCGCGCAAGCCGCAATATCGAGGGACTGACGCTGGTACCCACGAATGGTCTGGAAGCATACGATTTGCTGCGACACGATCATTTAATGATGTCGCGTGAAGCAGCGGTGAAGCTGAGCCGGGCGCTTTCTCCGAATCCGCAAGAACAGGAAGAGCCGATCCAGATTCAGCCGGCGCCGGGAGCGGCTACCAAACAAGCTGCGGACGAAAAGGCCGAGCACGCTAAGGCACCTGCGAAAGCGCATTCGAAAACAGAGGCCGCACCGAAAGCCGCCAAGAAGCACGCGGCTGCCAAGAAAGAAAAGCCGAAGGCAAAGTCCAAGCCCAAGGCGAAAAAGGAATAGGCCATGCATACCAGGCTTTATCAAGTGATTAAGCGGCCCATCATTACCGAGAAGGGCCTTGGTGTGAAGGAAACTCAACATACGGTGGTATTCGAAGTTGCCTCCGATGCCACCAAGACGGAAATCAAGGAAGCGGTACAACGGGTTTTTAAAGTAAAGGTGGATCACGTTCGCACGGCAAATTTTCACGGGAAGTTCCGCCGCCGCGGCCGCGCGGAAGGTTTCCGGAGCGACTGGAAGAAAGCGTACGTCCGGCTGGCTGAAGGCGAAAAAATGATCGAGTACGCCGACAACATTTAGCTCGACAGTTATTGAGCGAGAGAATTCAGGACGTAGCTAGAGGAAGCAATGCCATTAAAAACATTTAAACCCTACACACCGGCAAGACGTTTTCTCACCATGCTCGACAAGAGCGAGGTGACCAAGCAGACACCGGAAAAATCGCTGGTGGAATCCAAGAAGCGCACCGGCGGCCGCAACGCTCAGGGTGAAATCACATCCTGGCACCGCGGCGGTGGACACGCGCGTAAATATCGCCACATCGATTTTCGCCGCGATAAGACGGGCATTCCGGCGAAGGTGGCGTCGATTGAGTACGACCCCAACCGGTCTTCGCGAATTGCTCTGCTGCATTACGCGGATGGGGAGAAGCGTTACATTCTGCAGCCGGTCGGTTTGGAAGTAGGCATGACGGTTCAGAACGGCGAGGGCGCGGACATTCTCCCGGGCAATGCGATGAAGTTTCGGCACATTCCCCCCGGCACCATGGTCCACAATCTTGAGCTTTTTCCCGGCAAAGGCGGCCAGGTAGTTCGCGCGGCGGGCGGTGCAGCGCAACTTTTGAGCAAAGAAGGCGACCTCGCTCTGGTGAAGCTCCCTTCCGGAGAAGTCCGGCGATTCAGCGTGGAGTGCATGGCTACCATCGGCCAACTGGGGAACCTGGATCACGAGAACGTGACTTACGGAAAGGCGGGCCGCACACGTTGGCACGGCAAGCGTCCCACGGTGCGCGGCGTGGCGATGAATCCCGTTGATCACCCGCACGGGGGCGGTGAGGGCCGGGTGAAGGGAAACCATCCGCAAACTCCTTGGGGTTTTCCGACTCTTGGTGCGAAGACGCGAAAGAAACGCAAGAGCAGCAGAATGATCGAACAGCGACGCAATCCGTAAGCTAGGACAGAAATATGAACCTGGCGCGGCGAACAACAGAGAGCAACCTTATGACAGCCACTCGAGCAAGTCGACGTTCAGCACGTCGAACAACACGGCGTCCGACGCGCGCGCGGAAGTCAATCGCGCGGCGTGCAGCGAAGCCGGTAGTAAAGGCAGTTTCAAAGTTAGTGCCAGCTCCGCAAGTGCAACTTCGGTTGTGCAAGACGGGCTGGGCTGTGATTGTAGAAAAGATCCCCAACGCACAAGGGACTCGTTTCGTGTGCCCCTTCTGCCCGCTATCGCACCGCGTCTCTGGCCCGGTGCGTGGATTCAAGAAAATGCGCCGCGCGCAGTGGATTAAGCTGCGCCGCGTGGAGGAGTAGTAAGACCGATGCCGCGCTCGCTCAAAAAAGGACCGTTCATCGACGATCACCTGCGCGTTAAGGTGGAAGCGCTGAACACTCGCAATGAAAAGAAAGTTTTGAAGACCTGGTCGCGCCGGTCAACGATTCTGCCGGACATGATTGGCCACACGATCGCCGTTCACAACGGAAAGAAATTTATTCCGGTGTACATCACGGAGCAGATGGTAGGGCACAAACTCGGTGAATTTTCGCCGACGCGCACCTTTAAAGGTCACGCGGTGAAAGCAGCGCTCGAAAGGGCTGCTGCGGCAGCCGCTCCTGCGGGGGCGCCCGCGGCAGGAGCCAGTGGTGGCGGCGCAGCACCGGGACCAAAGGCATAAATGATGGCCACTGCGATTCAAGCTTCGACGCAAATTGAGGGAGTAGCAAAAGCGAGGTACATCCGCGTCTCGCCACAAAAGGCGCGGCTAGTGATTGATTTGATTCGCGGGGTTCGCGCTGAAGAAGCGTTACACACTCTGCGTTTTACGAAAAAGCGCGTGGCCAAAGAAATCGAAAAAACGCTGCGCAGCGCCATAGCGAATGCCGAACGCAAGGCAGAAGATTCCGGTGAATCGCTGGATGTGGACGCGCTGTTCGTCACGCGCTGTTACGTGAACGAAGGCCCGCGGTGGAAGCGTATGCGTCCGGCGCCAATGGGCCGTGGATTTCGATATCAGAAGCGCACCGCACATATCGTGGTGGAAGTAGCCGAGCATCACCGCGCCGCAGCGGACCGCGTGGCAGCAGCCGCAGAAGAAGCGCAAGCTTCCAAGGGCGTTCGAGGAGCAGTTCGCAAGGCACGCAAAGCCTTTGAGCAACGCTCGAAGCAGCAGAAACCGAAAAAGAAGAAGTAGGAGGATCGTTTGGGGCAGAAAACACATCCGTACGGTTTTCGGCTGGGCTACAACAAAGTCTGGAAGTCGCGCTGGTTCGCCAAGCGCGATTACGCTGACTTGCTGTATGAGGACATCCAGCTGCGCAAGCAGCTCAAGGATCGTCTGAAATCGGCAGGCATTAGCGGTATCGATGTGGAACGCGCCGCAAATAAGCTGGTGGTGCGTATCTACACCGCGCGTCCCGGAATCATCATCGGGCGTAAGGGTTCGGAAATCGACAAGCTGAAGAGCGAAGTGCAGAAGCGCACCAAGCGCGAAGTGCACATTGACATTCAGGAAGTGCATCGCCCTGAGCTCGATGCTCAGCTCGTAGCCGAGTCCATTGCGCTACAGCTTGAAAAGCGCGTGGCTTTCAGGCGCGCGATGCGCAAGGCGGTGGATTCGGCGCTGCGTTTCGGCTGCAAAGGCATCAAGGTTCGCGTGGCGGGCCGGTTGAATGGCGCCGAAATCGCGCGAAAAGAGTGGTACCTGCAAGGTCGATTGCCTTTGCAGACTTTGCGCGCAGACATTGATTTCGGAACGGCTGAGGCGCACACGACGTACGGTGTGATTGGCGTAAAGTGCTGGATTTATCAGGGCGAAAAAATTCCGCAACGCGGCGGAAAAACTGGAACGACCAGTGAAGTTTAGTGGCAAGTTTAGAAAGTAAGGGAACGGACCAAAAATCATGTTGATGCCGAAAAAAGTTAAGTACCGCAAGCAACAGCGCGGGCGGCGTAGCGGAAAAGCGTGGCGCGGTGGCGCGCTCGCGTTCGGAGAGTACGGATTAAAGGCGATGGAGCCGGCTTGGATTACCGACCGGCAAATCGAAGCGGCGCGTGTAGCGATCACTCGGTTCATCAAGCGCGGCGGAAAACTCTGGATTCGCATATTTCCCGACAAGCCCTTCACCAAGAAGCCGGCTGAGACTCGAATGGGTAAGGGCAAAGGGCCACCGGAGCATTGGGTGGCGGTGGTGAAACCGGGCCGAGTGATGTTCGAGATGGCGGGTGTGGATCTCGCGGCGGCCACAGAAGCTATGGCGCTCGCATCCCACAAGCTGCCGATTCGAACGAAGTTCGTGAGCCGGGCGGAGGAACTGTAAATGGCGGCGCGTGCTCAAAAATTGCGCGAGATGAATCATAGCGAGCTCGAAGTGCAGCAGCAGGAGCTCTCCGAGCAGATTTTCCGCTTGCGATTCCAACTCTCCACCGGCCAGTCGGAAGGATTGAAGAAATTGCGTGAAGCGAAGCGAGATCTGGCGCGGGTCAAGACTCTTCTGCGCGAGACCGAATTGAGGAAGGCGTAATGGCAAACGAATCACAAGCAGGAGCTGCGGCCGTTCAAGAAGGTGCTCGTGCACGTGGAGTGCGCCAGGAACTAACGGGCGTTGTTACCAGCGCGAAGATGCAAAAAACGATTGTGGTGAAGGTTATTCGCGCCGTGCAACATCCTCTCTACCAGCGAGTGGTGCGGCATTCGAAAAAGTATTACGCGCACGATGAAACCGGGGAAGCGCGGGTAGGCGATACAGTTCGAATCGTTTCTACGCGGCCGCTTTCCAAATTGAAGCGCTGGCGGCTTCAAGAAGTTATCGCGAAATCTACGCGCGCCTAAGCGAAGTCGGTGGAAGCGTATTAAGGGAGCACGACGAACATGGTTCAGATGCGGACATGGCTGACGGTGGCCGACAATTCAGGCGCGCGCCAGTTGACCTGCATTCTTCCTGTGGGAGGAGATGCAGGATTGGTGGCCGGCCTCGGCGACGTGATTACAGCCGCCGTGAAAGAGGCCACGCCTGACAGTCAGGTGAAAAAGGGCAAGGTAGTGCGCGCGGTGGTCGTGCGCACCAGGAAAGAGCAGCGCCGAAGGGATGGCACCTACATCCGCTTTGACGACAATGCTGCGGTGCTGATCAACGATGCGGGCGAGCCGATCGGAACACGCGTCTTCGGGCCCGTGGCCCGTGAGTTGCGCGATAAGAAGTTCACCAAGATTATCTCGCTTGCTCCGGAAGTGTGGTAGCGATGAGAGAACCTAAAGAAAAACCGGCAGCGCATGGCATTCGCCACGGCGACACGGTGAAAGTAATGGCCGGCCGCTCGAAGGGTAAAAGCGGCAAAGTGCTGTCCGTGAACCTGTGGAAGAGCACAGTGACGGTGGAGCACGCGAACATTATCAAGCGGCACACTCGGCCGAACCCGTCGAAGAACATCAAGGGCGGCATCCTGGAACGCGAAGGCCCCATTCACGTTTCCAACGTGATGCTGGTCTGCCCGGGTTGCGGCAAGCATACCCGCGCGGGACATACAACACTGCCGGACGGCACTAAAGTTCGCACTTGCCGCCGCTGCGACACGACTTTTGAGAGCTAGAGGTAAAGGGACGAAATGATTACGCGTTTGCATGAAAAATATCGCAAAGAGGCCATTCCGGCGCTTTCCAAGCGATTCGGATACAAGAACACGATGGCTGTTCCTCGCGTCTCGAAGGTGACTGTAAACATCGGTTTGGGCGAGGCCAGCGCGAATGTGAAGCTACTGGACACCGCGGTTGTTGAACTCGGCCAAATCGCCGGACAAAAGCCGGTAATCACGCGCGCGAAGAAATCGATCGCGAATTTTAAGATTCGCAAAGGCATGCCGATCGGTTGCATGGTCACTCTGCGCGGCGAACGCATGTACGAATTTCTGGACCGGCTCTCAGCGATCGTGTTGCCTCGCGTTCGTGACTTTAAAGGTTTGGCGCCGAATTCGTTCGATGGCCGTGGCAACTACACCATCGGAATCAAGGACCAACTGGTTTTCCCGGAGATTGATTACACCCGGGTAGACAAGATCAAGGGCATGAACGTCACCATAACCACTACGGCACGAAATGACGAAGAAGGGCGCGAGCTGTTGAAGCTGCTCGGCGTTCCTTTCAGAGCTTAAGGAGACTAAAGAAGCATGGCGCGTACCAGTCAGTTCGCGAAAATGAAGCGGAAGTTGAAGTTCAAGATCCGCAAGCGCAACCGTTGCCGCATCTGCGGACGCCCGCGCGGTTTTCTGCGCAAGTTTGAATTGTGCCGCATCTGTTTCCGCGGCCACGCGCTCAAGGGAGAAATTCCCGGCGTGGTAAAGGCAAGTTGGTAAGGAAGAAAGAATGACTACTGATCCCATCGCTGATTTATTGACTCGGATTCGAAACGCTTCGACCGCAAAGCACTCGCGCGTGGATATGCCATCTTCGAAACTGAAAATAGAGTTTGCGCGCATTTTGAAAGAAGAAGGCTACCTAGCGAACTACAAAGTAGTGGAAGAGCAAAAGGGAAAGAAAACGCTTCGCTGCTTTTTGCGTTACACGCCGGACCGGCGCCCAGTGATCACGGACCTCAAGCGCGTCTCAAGGCCTGGATCCAGGCGCTACATTGCGAAGACGGGCATTCGTCCGGTAGTTGGCGGAATGGGAATATCGATATTGTCCACGCCACGCGGATTGATGACCGGCCAGGCGGCGCGTAAGGCGGGCGTTGGCGGCGAATTGATGTGCGAAGTTTGGTAGGAATTTTAGCCCATCACAAGGATTTGAGAGAGCTATGTCGCGAATTGGAAACAAGATAATTCCGGTGCCGTCGGGCGTAAAGATTCAAATTAAGGATGGCGCTGTGGACGTGCAAGGTCCCAAGGGCAAAATGCATGTAAACGTGCCGGGTGGGATTACCTTCGAGCAGAAGGATGGCACGCTCATCGCCAAGCGCCATTCCGAAGACCAACGGGCGCTGCACGGTCTCGCGCGGGCTTTGGTGGCTAACGCCGTCACGGGTGTCACTAGCGGATTCAAGAAAGATCTCGACATCGTGGGCGTCGGATATCGCGCCGAAGTGAAAGGCAAGAACGTGGTGCTAGCGCTGGGGTACTCGCATCCAATAGAGTTCCCGATCCCTGAAGGCATCGTCATAGCCATTGAAAAGCAAACACATATGTCCGTTTCGGGTGCGGATAAGAATCAGGTTGGCCAAGTCGCAGCAAATCTTCGTGCGCTGCGTCCGCCGGACCCTTACAAGCAGAAGGGCATCCGTATCACTGGCGAGCGGCTGAAGAAGAAAGCGGGCAAGGCTGGCGCCAAGACGGCGGCCTAGGCTGGAAGGAGAAAAAACGTGGCAGCACCAGTTCGAAGATTATCGCGGGAAGCGCATCGCCGCCGGATTCATGTGCGAACGCGACAGACGCTTGCTGGAACCTCAGAACGTCCACGGCTTTGCGTGCATCGCTCGTCCAAGCACATTCGCGCGCAGGTTGTGGACGATCAAAGCGGAAAAACTCTTGCTTCTGCCAGCTCGCTGGATGGCGAAGTTAAGAAGTCGATCAAAGGTGGCGGAAACATCGCGGCCGCAAAGGTAGTTGGTAAGGCAATTGCGGAACGCGCGCGCGGCAAGGGAATTGAAAAAGTTGTTTACGATCGCGGTGGTTATCAGTATCACGGCCGCGTGAAAGCGCTAGCCGATGCGGCCCGGGAGGCGGGCCTGAAGTTCTAACAATTATGCCGAAACAAGAGCTTAAAGATACGTTGTCAGTCCGCCGGCCGGTTGAAACGAACCAGGCGAACCTGAAGGATCAAGTCGTTTCGATCAACCGCTGCACGAAAGTCGTCAAGGGCGGCAAGAACCTGAGCTTCTCGGCGCTTGTTGTAGTGGGCGATCAGGGCGGCCACGCCGGCTTCGGCATGGGCAAGGCGCGCGAAGTGCCGATGGCGATTCGCAAAGCGATCGAAGCCGCGAAGAAAAATATGGTGAAGTTGAATTTAAAAGGTTCGACCATTCCACATCAGGTCCTGGGGAGCTACGGCTCGGGCCAAGTGCTCCTGAAGCCAGCGCCAGAAGGAACGGGCGTCATTGCCGGCGGCCCGGTGCGCGCAGTGATGGAGGTCGCCGGAATTCAGAACGTGTTGACGAAATCTCTGGGCACTTCGAATCCTCACAACGTGATCAAGGCGACCTTTGATGCGCTTTTGCACTTGAAGGACGCTGCGAAAGTGGCCGAAGGCCGCGGAAGAGGAGCGGAGGAGCCGGTTTCGTAGGCGCCTTTTAGAAGAATATGACACCGACAAAGAAGAATACGGCTGGCAAGTCTAATAAACAGTCCGCAACTCTGAAAATAAAGTGGGTAGTAAGTTTTATCGGTTGCCCCCGCGGCATGAGGCAAACCATTCGTGGCTTGGGATTCCGGCGCATGCAGCAGGTGGTGGAGCATCCCGACACGCCGTCGATACGCGGCATGATCGCGAAAGTTCATCACCTGGTCAGAATTGAGGAATAGGGATGGCCATTAAACCAACACTCTCGAATTTGAAACCGCCGCGTGGCTCTCGTCATCGCAAAGTGCGCGTGGGACGCGGCATGGGATCGAAACTTGGCAAGACCTCCGGCGCGGGCAATAAGGGCCAGCAGTCACGTCGCGGATATTCTCGGCGACCTGGATTTGAAGGCGGCCAGATGCCTTTGCATCGGCGCTTGCCGAAACGCGGTTTTTCGAGTCCCTTTCGAAAGACTTATGCCGTGGTCAACGTGGAGAGCTTGAATGTGTTTGAAGCGGGAGACACCGTGTCGCCGGAGATGTTGTTTGGCCGTGGGATCGTTCGTGTCGAGCGAGAAGCGTTGAAGATTTTGGGCAGTGGTGAATTGAAAGTGGCGCTAACCGTGCAGGCCCACGCATTCAGCAAGTCGGCGGAAGAGAAAATCGCAGCGGCCGGAGGAAAAGCTGAACTTTTGAAATGAGTCCGCTAAGAAAACTCGTCGAGGCTTTCCGGAATATTTTCAGCACGCCAGACTTGCGTAATCGAGTGCTGTTTACGCTGGCATTGTTGGGAGTGTATCGGCTTGGCGCTTTCATTCCCACTCCTGGAATCAATACGGCTTTACTGCAACAGCTTTTTGAACAGAGTAAAGGTTCGGTCCTGGGGATCTTTGACCTTTTCAGCGGCGGCAATCTTCGCAGGCTCACGATTTTTGCCTTGGGCATCATGCCGTACATTACCGCTTCCATCATTCTTCAGTTGATGGTGGTGGTGTGGCCTTATCTTGAAAGACTGCAAAAAGAAGGCGAACTTGGGCGACGCAAGATCACTCAGTACACGCGCTATTTGACGATCATTTTGAGCGCTTTCCAGTCCTTCACGATTGCGGAAACTTTGACGCGCCAGAATCTAGCGGGTCAAGCGCTGGTGTATCACCCAGGACCGCGCTTCATCTTGATGACCATGCTCACGCTGACTACTGGCTCCGCGTTCATCATGTGGCTCGGTGAACAGATTAGCGATCGCGGAATTGGCAACGGGATGTCGCTGATTATTTTCGCGGGCATCGTTGTGGGTTTGCCGCGCGCCGTCGGCGATTTGTGGGAGAAGGCGAAAACGCAACAGTGGGGTTCGTTCACACCGATCGCTCTGCTCGGCCTAATTGCGTTGATGTTAGCGGTGGTGGCCTTTATCGTATTTATGGAAGGCGGCCAGCGGCGCATACCGGTGCAGTACGCCAAGCGTGTGATGGGCCGCAAAGTAATGGGCGGGCAGATGACCTATCTGCCTCTGCGGGTGAATTCAGGTGGTGTGATTCCGCCGATTTTTGCGAGTTCGCTGCTGACCTTCCCGCAGACATTGGCGCTTTTCTTCCAGAAAAAGTCGCCGTTCTTTGAAAAGTTTGCGAACCAAATCAAGTGGGGCGAGCCGCTCTACACGTTGATATACGTTACGCTGATCATCTTTTTCGCGTTTTTCTATGTGGGCATTATTTTTAATCCCACCGAGCTTGCCGACAACATGCGGAAATACGGTGGATTCATACCCGGAATCCGGCCAGGACGAAATACGTCGGAATACATCAATCGCATACTGACCCGCTTAACATTCGTGGGCGGAATCTATCTCGCTATTGTTTGCTTGCTCCCGGAGTGGATGATCTCGGGCATACACTTGCAGCATTTGTGGTTGGTAGGCAATTGGTTTGATCAGCATATGTGGCGATTTGTGCTCGACGGATTGAATGTGCAGTTTTATTTCGGAGGCACTTCGCTGCTAATTGTAGTCGGTGTAGCCATGGACACGGTGCAGCAACTCGAGGCCCAGCTCGTCATGCGCAATTACGACGGGTTTGTTCGCAAGGGCCGAGTGCGGGGCCGTCGCAGTTAATGATGGCTCATTGGCGGTGAGCATGGCGCTCAATCGGGCTATGATTTTCTTAGGCCCGCCAGGTGCCGGTAAAGGTACCCAAGCCAATCGCGCAGCGAAGCGATATGGAGTGCCCCATCTTTCCACCGGTGACATGTTGCGTGAAGCGGTCGCACAGGGCACCGAACTTGGCCGCTTAGCAAAGCCGCTCATGGAACGCGGCGAGCTGGTGCCGGACAACATCGTGATGGGGATGGTCGAAGAGAGGTTAGCGCGGCCGGATTCGGTCGAAGGATTTATCTTCGACGGTTTTCCCCGGACCGTGCCGCAAGCGGAGCAACTTGACAAAATTCTTGCTCGCCGCGGATTCGGAAAGCCGCTAGTTGTTGAGTTTCATGTTAGCCCGGAGACGCTATTACATCGGGTTTCCGGACGCTGGACCTGCAGCGTGGGCGGCGAAACGTACAATATTTATGAGCGTCCGCCGAAGGTTCCAGGCATTTGTGATGTCGACGGCGGAAAATTGATTCAGCGCTCGGACGACAGCCCGGACATCGTGCGAGAACGTTTGGCGGCGTATGATCGCAAAACGAAACCGCTCGCGGATTATTACCGACAGCACGGCGTTCTTGAGACGGTAGACGGATCCAAGGGCGTTGAAGAAGTAAGTCGTGAACTGAACGAGATTTTTGCACGCGCGGCAGGGAGAGATGGTCATCTGTAAATCGCCGAAAGAGCTCGAAAAGATGTACCAGGCGGGGCAAATTGTCTGGGGAGCCCTGGACAAGATGCGCACCATTGTTCGGCCGGGCGTATCGACGAAGGAACTCGACGAATTCGCTGAAGAATTTACCGAGAAGCACAAGGCGCGGCCGGCGTTTAAGGGATACCGGGGATACCCGGGCTCGCTGTGCACTTCGATTAATCAGGAAGTTGTGCACGGAATTCCTTCTGCCTCGCGGAAAGTTCGCGAGGGCGACATTTTGTCCATGGATTTCGGCGTCGAGTTGGACGGTTACTTTGCGGATGCCGCGCTGACTGTGCCGGTCGGGAAGGTGGCTCCGGAACGCCAGAAATTGCTTCGCGTGACGCGTGAATCGCTGGAGCAGGGGATTGACAAGATTCGGCCCGGCAACCGCCTTGGTGACGTATCGGCAGCGGTGCAGCAGTGGGTTGAGAAGAACGGTTTTTCGGTTGTGCGTGAATTCGTTGGTCACGGCATTGGAACAAAAATGCACGAGGACCCGCAGCTCCCGAATTACGGCTCGCCCGGCCAAGGACCTAGGCTTCAAGAAGGGATGGTGCTGGCTATCGAACCGATGGTGAACACGGGTGGCCCGGGTGTAAGGATTTTGGATGATGACTGGACGGCGGTGACAACGGATGGTAGTGATTCGGCACATTTCGAGCACACCGTTGCGGTCACGGCCCAGGGACCCTGGATTTTGACGCGGCCGCGAGAAGCCAGCGGACCATGCTGGTAAGCGGGAACCATATCTTATCGAGTTTGAACTAGGAGCACATGATTCGAAGGCCAGAGCCGGAAAAAAAGAAATCGAATGAAGGCAGCGGAAAAGAAGACGCCATTGAAGTGATGGCGACGGTGGTCGAACCTCTTCCCAATGCGATGTTTCGCGTGGAGTTGGAAAACAAGCATCAAGTGCTTGCCCACATTTCGGGAAAGATGCGCAAGAATTTTATACGCATTCTGCCCGGAGATCGCGTCGCAGTGGAGCTTTCGCCGTATGACCTGACGCGCGGCCGCATCGTGTACCGCTACAAATAGCCAGGCCGCGAGCGCAGGAAGGGACAGAATAGAAATGAAAGTAAGAGCCTCGGTAAAGAAAATTTGTATGAAGTGCAAAATCGTTCATCGGCGCGGCGTAGTGCGCGTGATTTGTGTTAACGCGAAACATCGCCAGCGCCAAGGCTAGGAACAGGGAGAAAATGGATGGCTCGCATTGCAGGTGTGGATTTACCGCCAAACAAAAGGCTGTGGGTCGGGCTGACTGCGATTTACGGCATTGGCCAGCAGCGCGCTCGTTCGCTTGCCGCTGAGGCGAACGTGGATCCGACGAAAAAGATCAAGGATCTGACGGAAGAAGAAGTGACTCATCTGCGCGCCGCCATTGAATCGGAAGGCCGCGTGGAAGGCGACCTTCGCAAAGAGACTCAGATGAACATTCGCCGGCTGATTGAAATTCAATGCTACCGGGGCTTGCGTCATCGCCGAAATCTTCCGGTTCGCGGACAGCGCACGCATACCAACGCCCGCACGCGCAAAGGTCCGCGCAAGGGTGCAGTTGCAGCGAAGAAGAAAACAATGGCGCGCAAGTAAGAAATGAAGGACTAGAGAAAACAGGAGAGACACGAGCGTGGCAAAAGAACCTCAAAGCGCAGCGGCTGCACCTGCAGGAGCAGCGGCCAAGAGCACCAAGCGCAAGAAAGAGTTTCGCAAGAAGAAGGAAAAGCGCGTCGTTCCTCACGGAGTGGTGTGCATCCAGGCAACCTTTAACAACACGATTATCACCCTCACCGATCCGGATGGCCGCGCGGTAAGTTGGTCTTCGGCTGGCTCTGTGGGTTTCAAAGGATCGCGCAAGGGCACTCCGTACGCAGCGCAGCAAGCCGCCATGACCGCGGCCGGCGTTGCGCGCGATCAATACGGGATGAAATCGGTGGAAGTACGCGTGAAGGGTCCTGGCGCGGGACGCGAGTCCGCTGTACGCGCATTGGCATCGTCGGGCTTGCACATCAATGCCATTAAGGACGTGACGCCGGTGCCACATAATGGCTGCCGTCCTCCCAAGCGCCGCCGCGTATAGCGCGACAAGAAATTTGAGAAGTAAGAAAAGGAGACAAGGCTTTGGCAAGACATCGTGAAGCAGTTTGCCGCTTATGCCGAAGGGAAGGGATGAAACTCTTCCTCAAGGGACTGCGGTGTTTTACAGAAAAATGCGCCATCGAGAAGCGCAATTTCGTTCCGGGGCAGCATGGCCAATCTCGCCGTCCGAAAATGGTGGGTTACGGAATTCAATTGCGCGAAAAGCAAAAGGTGAAGCGCACCTACGGATTACTCGAGCGCCAGTTCCGCAACTATTTTGAAAAGGCGGAACGGACCAAAGGCCCGACCGGCTCGAATCTTATGGTTACACTCGAACGCCGGCTCGACAACGTCGTCTATCGAATGGGTCTTGCGGGCTCGCGCTCGCAAGCGCGCCAGCTCGTGCTGCATGGCCACATTCGTGTGAAGGGTCGCAAAGTCAACATCCCGAGCTATCTGGTGCAGGTGGGCGAAGATATCGCGCTGAAGGAAAAGATGCACCAGAACGCGATGGTGCTAGAGGCGCGGAACCTGGCGAACAGCCAGGGCGTTGCCCCGTGGCTCGATATTGACCGGGAAAATTTCAAAGCGCGGGTCGTGGCCATGCCTCGCCGCGAAGACGTGCAGACACCGCCGATGAACGAGCAGCTCATCGTCGAGTTGTACTCGAAGTAGCGCATAAAAAGATCGTCAACGTTGAATAGTTGGTGGGCTCGCCGCTGGCGAACCAGGAGGAATGTCGCATATGTGGAAGGGATTTCAGAAACCGAAGCGCTTGGCAGCAGAACCGGAAACACTCACCGATAAATTCGGAAAATTCTCCGCGCAGCCTTTCGAGCGCGGGTGGGGAACTACGGTTGGCAATTCGTTGCGGCGCGCGCTGTTAAGTTCGATTGAAGGTGCAGCCATTACCGCGGTCAGGATTGAAGGCGTGCTTCACGAATTTTCACCGATTCCCGGAGTCGTAGAGGACGCTACCGATATCATTCTCAACCTGAAGCAAGTGCCGCTGAAGCTGAATACGGACCAGCCGAAGACTATCACGCTGGTCGTCGATACGCCCGGACCGGTAACCTCCGCGAAAATCGAAGAGGATGCCGACATCGCCGTGCTCGATAAGAATGTTTACATCGCGACGGTCAGCGAGGGCGGCAAGCTTGAATTGGAACTGCGCGTGAAGAACGGCCGCGGATATGTCGCCGCGGATCGGAACTTCGACGAGGACTTGCCCATTGGTTACATCCCGATCGACTCGGTGCACTCCCCCGTGCGCAAGGTCAACTACGCAGTGGAAGCCGCCCGTTTGGGGCAGATGACGGACTACGAGAAGCTGACTCTTGAAGTTTGGACCAACGCCGCCATCACCCCGCAGGATGCTATCGGACTTGCCGCGAAGCTGATGAAGGATCATATGAGCATCTTCATCAATTTCGAAGAACAGCCCGATCTGCCGGAAGAAGTGGTCGAAAATTACAGCGATCCGCGCCTGGAATATCTCGACCGATCGGTGGAAGAGCTGGAACTTTCGGTGCGTTCTTATAATTGTCTGAAGAATGCAAACATCCAAAACCTGCGCGAACTGGTGCAGAAGACCGAGTCCGAAATGCTGAAGACAAAGAATTTTGGACGAAAGTCGCTCAACGAGATTAAGGACATCCTGGTAAAGATGGGCTTAAGCCTGGGAATGAAGTTCGACGAGCACGGACGCATCATCTGGCCGCCCTTGCCAAGCCAGACTGCTCCGCCGCCGTCCGAAGAAGGGGAACACGGGGCGCTGTAGGCCGCGGAATAAATCATGAGACACCTCGTTTCAGGGCACAAACTCGGAAAGCAGCCGGCGCATCGTAGAGCCGTGTTGCGCAATCTGGTGACGAACCTTATCGAGAAGGAGCGCATTCAAACCACGATTCTGCGCGCACGCGCGGCCCGTCCGCTTGCCGAACGCATGATTACGCTGGGCAAGCGCGATTCGCTGCACGCGCGCCGTCAGGCGGCTTCGTTCCTGACCACCCCGGGCGCCACAAAGAAACTCTTTTCCGACCTCGCTCCTCGTTTTGCGGACCGTCCAGGCGGCTACACGCGCATTGTTCGCGTCGGCTGGCGTATAGGCGATGGCGCTGAACTCGCCATTCTTGAGTTCATCGGCTCTGAGCTAAAGAAGAAGGAAAAGAAACCGAGAAAAGCGGTGGAAGAAGAGGTCCCTGAAGAAAAGGAAGCTGCCGCTAAAAAGTAATTTCAACGGAATGAATTAAAAACGGCCCACAGGCTAAACGCCATGCGGGCCGTTTTTATTTTTTGGAGACTAGGAAGTCCTTTATTTGATTCCCATCCAACTGTTGTAAATCGCCTGCTGCTCTTGGGTAGGATGCTCCATTGGTTTCAAGGTGTAGGTTGGATAAGGGCTGGCTATGAGTGTGACGGGAATTTCTTTCACCAACCCCAAGCGGATCACCGTGACGCGCAGCGTGTCGCCAGGCTTGTGATCGGAGATGGTTTCGGAGAACCCCTCTGCGTCCACGGTGCGCCCGTCAACTCCGATCACCACGTCGTCGCGGTCCAAACCTGCGTTGTCAGCGGCGCCACCCGGAATCACACCAGTGATTTTTACATGACCATCGTCACTCTTGCTCTGGCTGATGCCTAGCCAGGGCTTTTCAGAATCGAGTTTCTTCTCGACCGCAATTCCGGCATAAGCAAAATATTCCTCATACGGAATGGGATCCTTGCCGCCGATGTATTTGCTGAAGATACTGCTGAGATCGGTTCCGGCGACCTCTGACGCCGCTTTTACCGCGTCCTCAGGTTGGAATCCCGGCTTCGGAAGGGCATACCGCGAATACATTACACGCATCCAGTCATCGAGAGACTTCCGATTATTCGTCTTCTTGCGGATGGCGAAATCCAGGATGTGCCCCATGATTTGGCCGCCGTCGTAATAAGAATAGTTTGTATTTTTCAAATTATTCACCTGCGTGACGACCTCGCCGTTGTACCAGGTATCCCAGCTTGTGTCTTCGATACTGCGCTCGCTCCTTCCCGGATTCTGCTCGAACTTTGTGATCATGTAGGCAATCTCATCTAGATATTGCTTTGGCGTAATAAGGCCGGCCCGTTCCAAGGCGAGAGATCCGTAATAACTCGTGAGCCCCTCGGAGATCCATAACGAAGGCGTATGTACCATTTGCGAATAATCAAACGGACCGAGCGGAAGCGGCCGCAATCGCTTCACATTCCAAGCGTGAAAAAATTCATGTGCGGTAACGAAGAGTTTTAAATTGTATTGCGAGCCGTAGCCCGGGGCGGGATCCTGTGAATCCCAATCTTTAGAAAAGTCGATTTGTGTCGAATTCAGATGCTCTAAGCCGCCGCCCGTATTCGGCCAAACATGAAAGAGAAACCAATAATCCTTGAATGGCGCGGCTTGCTCGGTGCCGGTTACCGAACTAAACATCGGCACCATGGCGGCGACGAATTTCTGCATATCGTCTGTAAATTTCGAGAAATCCTTTTGCCCTTCTACATCGTGGACGATCACGTGGTAGGTGGTCCCGAGAACCTGGAAATCCTTTTCCGCGAAATCGGAAATTTCCAGCGGCGCGTCGGCGAAGCAGTCGTAATTGGTAGCGCGAAACGTATGATCGGACGTGCGCTCCATCCCCGTGGCTACTTTCCAGCCTTGAGGCGCGGCGATCGTGAGTTCCACCGGGCGTTCTTTCCCTCCCACCAGATACATCCAAACGGAGGGGCCGCCAATGAACGCATGTCGCTCATTGTACTGAGCCTGATTGTTACGCAGCGTATCGCCGAAAGCCTGGTAGGAAATCGTCACTGCTTTCGCACCCGCAAGATCAATCCGCCAAGTTTGACTGTCTGTCTTGCGCCAAGCCAATTGTTTTCCGTCTAAACCCAGCGCGTGAAAGCCCTGGATATTTGCAGAATAGTTTTGCAGGTAATAAGAGCCAGGGGCCCAATCAGGGATCGCGAAATCCACGGTCGGTCCTTCGAGATCTGTCGCGCGGATCGATACGTCCAGCAGATGGGTGTTCGGCCGTTCGAAACGTAGTTCGTAATGCAGCGCATCAGCAGCTCTTAAGGAGCTGCAATTCAGAACCACAAATATTGCGAGAATCCATAGTCTGTTCGTAATGCGATGTGACATAAGTGTCCTTTCATGAAAGTGAAATCAATGAGGAGGCATTGCGCTCGGCTCGGCCGGCGGCAAACGATCGCCTCTGCGCTTCCTTCGGATATCCGCAAAAAGCACAATCAGGGCAACAGCAATCTGCGCCGCAATCCCTCCCGCTGTATCGATCAGTACATCAGAAACCGCCGCCGTTCTGCCTGGAACGAATGATTGATGGAACTCATCCAGCGAGGCATAGCAGGCCACCATCGCGATTGTTGCAAGGGCCCAACCCCAATGAGTGCCGGGTTTCCCCGCGCGAATCGCTCGCAAAATTAGCAGGCTCAAGACGAAATATTCAGTGACGTGACCCATCTTGCGTATGAAATGATGAACCAGGAACAGAGTCTCTTGTGACGCATGGGGGAAAAACCATCTCAAAATTGGCACAATAATCCGGCTGGTATTGTCGGAGGTAAATATACCGGTGGAAAATGTCGATATCACAATCGCCCACAAAAGCGCGGGCCACCAACGTTCGACCGACCGCATGCTAGAGGACCGGCCCAAGAGCCCTAGAGCCGTCTAACGGATTTATTTCGGGTGGATGTGGCATTATTCCAGGCGGTAATTCGGCGCTTCCCGCGTGATGATCACATCATGCACGTGGCTCTCGCGCAGACCGGCTTGCGAGATGCGGATGAATTGGCTGCGTTCCTGTAGTTCCTTCAAATTTGGCGTACCGCAATAACCCATCCCGCTGCGCAGGCCGCCCACCAGCTGCTCCACAAGCGCCGACAGAGGGCCTTTGTATGGCACCTGGCCCTCAATGCCTTCCGGAACAGATTTTCCGCGCTCGGCACTTTCTTGCGCGTAGCGATCGGCAGAGCCCGCTTCCATAGCGCCAATTGATCCCATGCCGCGATACGATTTGAATGTGCGGCCCTGATATAAGATCGTCTCGCCTGGGGATTCTTCCGTCCCTGCAAACAGCCCGCCAATCATCACCGCAGATGCTCCAGCTGCCAGGGCTTTGCTGATGTCACCGGAAAATTTAATGCCGCCGTCGGCTATCAAGGGAACTCCGGTATCTTTTGCCGCGCGCGCGCACTCCAAAATTGCAGTGATTTGAGGCACGCCTGCACCGGTAACCACACGCGTGGTGCAGATCGATCCAGGGCCAATTCCAACTTTCAGGCCGTCCACCCCCAACGAAATTAATTCGCGTGTACCCTCCGCAGTGGCCACATTTCCAGCGACCACTTGCATGGCCGGCAGCTTGGATTTTACCGCGCGAATAGCGTCCATCACGCGGGTTGTGTGGCCATGGGCTGTGTCAATTGCGAGCACATCCGCGTTTCCTCTCGCCAGCTCTTGCGCGCGCTCAAGAAAGTCTCCGGTCGCGCCAATCGCGGCACCCACACGAAGCCTTCCATGCTCATCTTTCGTTGCGTTCGGGAATTCAATCTTTTTCTGAATGTCTTTTACCGTGATCAGGCCTTTCAAATTGAAATCCGCGTCAACTACCAGAAGTTTTTCAATGCGGTGCCGTTGCAGGATTTTCTCGGCTTCTTCCAGTGTGGTGCCTACGGGAACGGTAACCAGGTTGTCCTTGGTCATAATTCCGCTGACCGCTTGATCCAAATTTCGCTCGAAGCGCAAGTCCCGGTTGGTCAAAATTCCCAACAGGTGCGCGCCTCGCGTAACCGGCAGGCCGGAAACTTTGTACTTGTTCATGATGTCCAGAGCCTGGCGCACGGAAAGCTCGGGTGCAATCGTCACGGGATCCACAATCATGCCGCTTTCCGAGCGCTTTACCTTGTCCACTTCTTCGGCCTGGCGATCAATGGACATATTTCTGTGAATAAAACCGATTCCACCCTGTCGCGAGATGGCGATCGCGAGACGCGAATCCGTCACTGTATCCATCGCCGCAGACACAATTGGAATATTCAGCGAAATAGCGCGGGTGAGGCAGGTGCGCGTATCGGCCTGCGCTGGAAGCACTGAGGACCTGCCGGGCAAGAGCAGCACGTCATCAAATGTCAGTCCCTCCGGAATAGCTCCTTCAATCATCTATGCTCCTGTGCTCGATCAATCGGCCATAAACAACAAAGCCCAGCAGGACTCGCTGGGCTATCGAGAAGATTCATCTGTCGCGAAATACCTTCATTATAGAACTTATGATTTTAGGCTTAACGGAGGCCGAAATCAAGACACGCAGTAGGTCCATGTAGGTCCATAGGCAAGCGCTTATCTGCTGAGAAGATTCGCGAACTGGCCAAGCTCCGAGCTATTCAGGTCGGACACGGCGAAGTAGTCCATGGCCTTGCCTGACCAGGAGACCACGTTATAGCCTTGAATGGTCTGAACTTCCGGAAGCTTTGCGCCGCTCTTTTCTTCGGGCCAGATGAACAGGTTGATGAAATGTTTCTGCCGCTGATAGACAAGAGCGGCCACATTGCGGCGGCCGATGTAATCCAGCCGGCCTCCCACCAACGGAAAACCTTGCGTCGCGAGATCCACAACCGGCGGGGCAAAATCGAGTTTGCCGTCGAACCAAGGCTTTACGGTGTGTTGATCAGTGGATTCGACATCCATTAGGTGTCCTGGCTGCAGCGAGCGAATGTGGCTGGCAACGATTTCCTCGGCAAGCAGGTTTTGCTTCTGGCCTCCAATATCAGGGATCGCTTTGACGCCGAGAAACACTGCTATAAGGATAGCCGCGGCAATCGCAAGCCACTCAATCAGCGGACGGCGCGTCGTTGAAACAGTTTGCGGCCGCGCCTGGGCTGGGAGCGCCGCTCGAACGCGAGCGCGCAGACGATCGGGTGCCGGTTCATAGAGATGCGCGGTCCGCAATGAATCACGCAAGGCTTGCTGTTCGCGTAATTCAGCAGCGCATCGAGGACATGTCTTCAAATGTTCCTCGAATGCGAGGCTGCGAACAAGATCGAGTTCGCCGTCGAAATATGCGCGTAGTAGATGTTCGCTATTTTCGCAGGCCACGTTGCCCCTCCTCGGCGCGCATCCGAATCAGTCGCTCTTTCAATTGCTTACGGGCCCGGGCTAATCCTGACATGACTGTGCCGATAGGTATTGCCAGCAGTTCGGCGATTTCCTGGTAAGACATGCCCTCCAGCTCGCGCAGCACGATGACCTCGCGGAAGTTCACCGGCAATTCGTCCAGCGCATCGCGAAGCATCTGGCTGTCGACCGACTGCAAAAGCGCGCCTTCAACACCGGATTGCTCGGAGACGGCCGTATGAATCGTCTCGTCAAATTCTTCCACCAGGCTAGCTGGGCGATTCTTCTCCAGAAACGAATAGCTGGTATTGCGTACAATTTTCAGCACCCAGGCCCGAGCATCTCCACCCTGATAACCGCCGAAGAACTTGAATGCGCGAAGATAGGCCTCTTGAATGATGTCCTCGGCGTCCTGCGGCTTGCGCACGAGCCAACGCGCCAGGTTGTAGGCCGCATCCAGATGAGCTAGTACAACCTGCTCAAAACGTTCGGTTTGCCCGCTTCCCCATTTTTCATCCTGCATGAGAGCAATAGACTGTCAGTCTTGCAGACTAGTTATCAACCACTTTTATTCCCATTACTTACTCTAGCGGGATATTTCGACTTATGCGCAATTACCAGGAATATTCTTGGAAATCCAGGGTCTAGATCACTGAGCGCAAACACACGTCAGGGAGATATGTCATGCACCAGCAGAAAATACAAAAGTTAAAGACAAAGACTTTAGGGATAGCGATTTTTGCACTAGCTTTCTTTTCGGTGCAACTCGCGGGCTCCTCTTTGCCACTACACTCCGCCGCCGCAGCGGAGGTCCAGCCGAGCGCGACCGCAATAACCATCGATGACTTCAGTTACGCTCTCATGCAACTTGAAACGGCGCCAGGCACCCCGGTTACATGGATTCAAAAGGACGATGCACCGCACACCGTCGTAAGCGTGGAGCACAAGTTCAGATCGCGTGCACTTGACGCCGACGAGAGTTTTTCGTTTGCGTTCCAGGATCCCGGTACGAAGGAATACTCTTGCTCGGTACATCCCAGAATGACCGGCAAGATTGTAGTGAAGTGAGACCAATCCATGAACCCATACAACATTCGCGAAGCATTGCTAGCTAAACACGCGCAGCATGTAGTGTTAATTCATTTTCCCATCGCTTTATTCTTGGCTGGCGTGGCATTTGACTTTGTCGCCCATTTTACAAAGCGGAGTGCCTTTGCCGCTGCGGCGTACTACAACTTCGTGGTGGCTGCAATTTCGACTCTACCGGTCGTTGCAACAGGCTTACTTGCCTGGCAGTTGCAGCTCGAAGGGCAAAAACTCAAGGGTATATTGTTGCAACATCTCCTGCTCGGTATCACCTCCAGTGCATTGATCTGCCTCACTTGGTATACGCACTTTCGATCGCGTCGTGACTTTGAGCAAGCTCCCCCGTTTTTCCGTTTGCCAGTGGAACTTTTGGCCGTCGTTGCAATTGCTATGACCGCCCATCTAGGCGGATACATCACCGGCGTTAACATTCCAAGCTAGACGCGATGGTCGCCCACTGTGGTGCAGACAGGTGACGCCTTGCGCGCCGTACTCGGAGCCCCTACCATATGAGCAGTGAAAGAGTTCGTTCCCCACAAACGACTTCGTAATCCGCATCTGATGACCATCGCCGCGACGTTCTGGCGGCGCAAGTTTCCACGCCTGCCCAAAAGCGATGCGCGCTTTTTCGAACTTGAACAGGGAACCCAAGTGCGCGGAGAGTGCCATTGGCAAGTGAATCGCAAAACGCATCCTACGCTCGTTCTGCTTCACGGCCTGGAAGGCTCGAGCGAATCGGCCTACATGTTCGGCACGGCTGAGAAAGCGTTCGTTTCAGGATTCAACGTAATACGCTTAAATCAACGAAACTGCGGCGGGACGGAAAAACTCACTCCCACGCTTTACCATTCCGGCCTGAGTGGCGATATGGGGGGCGTCTTGCTCGGATTGATCAAGGATGACGGCCTGTCCGAGATCTTTGCTGCCGGTTTTTCGATGGGCGGCAACCTGGTTCTAAAGATGGCGGGAGAATTTGGAGATGTCGTGCCCCGCGAGCTGCGGGCAATTGTTGCGATTGCTCCGGCTCTCGATCTGGCGGCTTGCGCTGACGCTCTGGCCCAGCCGCGAAATTTTTTGTACAACCGCCATTTCGTGAAAAGCCTGAAGAAACATATGCGCTACAAGTCCAGTTTGTATCCCGGCCTTTTTCCGCTTGAGTTTGCAGCTTTTAGGCGTATTAGAACCGTACGGGATTTCGACGATGTGGTGACCGCACGTTTTTGTGGATTTCAGGATGCAGCGGATTACTACAAACGCTCAAGCGCCTCAAAACTGCTTTCAGCAATCAGGTGCCAAACTCTGATCTTGACTGCGCAGGACGACCCTTTCGTTCCCTTTGGACCTTTTCAAAACTCCGCGATTCAAGAGAACCCGCATATCACGCTGATCGCACCTCCTCATGGTGGCCATTGCGCGTTCATTTCCGAAGAGAGAGGCGCAGATCGCTTCTGGGCTGAAGCGAGAATAGTGGAATTCTGCCTGGACCAATCCTCGATGAAGGAAGTTCGCAAGCGCAGTACGGTGGACGCGGGCTAAGAGAATTGTCAAGCGATCGGCATTTCAAGAGAAGGCTGAAATCCGCGGGTAAGAAGTTGGGCCGCCCCTGACTCGGCGATTACCATGTCGTCTTCGCAACGCATGCCGTACTCTCCGACCACGTAAATGCCGGGCTCGTTTGAAAACGTCATACCAGGCTTCAAAATGATGCGATTACCACGAACCAGGTAGGGACTTTCGTGTCCATCCATGCCGATTCCGTGCCCCAGGCGATGTGAAAAATATTTATAGCCCGGGCCGAAGCCGGCATCGGTGATTACTTTTCTTGCTGCATCGTCCACCGAGCCGCACGCACGTCCGGCGATGGCCGCCGCGAGCGCAGCATCTTGGGCGCTCCTCACGATTTCGAATGCGCGCTGCAGCTGAGCAGGTGGTTTACCCAGCACCCCCACGCGGGTGACATCTGATTGGTAGCCTGCCACTGTGGTGCCATCGTCGATCATCACGCCGATACTTTCTCGCAAAATCTGTTCTTCGCGCGAACCATGGGGAAGCGCTGACGAAGGCCCAAAGAACACCGATGCTTCGCCGCTCAGACCCATGCGCTCATAGCCACGCACAACCATATCTGCAACCTCGCGTTGCGTCAGGCCCTCGCGTAGTGACGCAAATGTGGCCTTATACACATCAAAGGTTGCGCCACAAGCGAGCCGCATCAGGTCAAGTTCGTGCTCGCTCTTCTGCGCGCGGCAAGCCACTGTGACAGTATCGCCGCTGACGTAGTCCAATGAAGTAGCTGCGCTGCGCAGCCCATCGCAAAAAACGTATCGCGTGGTCTCTTCTACGGCGATTTTTCCCGTGCGAATGCCGCGCTCTCCCAACCACTTTCCCACAACAACATACGGGTCATCGTCTTCCTGCCAAACGCGGACATCGACCGGATAGCGGAGTTGTTCGCGGAGCCGGCCTTCTTCAAATGCCGGGCAAACAAGAAGGGGATTTCCTTGGCGCGGAACCAAGAGAGCAAGAATGCGTTCGCTCGGCCACCACCTTATGCCCGTGTAATAGACCAGTGTGGTCCCCGGCGTAACAAATAGCGCTTCAAACGGTGGCTTCGCATCCGTCATGAACTGCTGTGCGCGTGCCATGCGACCTTGCAATTCTTCTGCGGTAATAGGCTCCACGCGATCGCCCAGCGGTTTCAATTTATCGAATGCTGCCGGCAAGGATTCCGATTGGTTGTGCGCTGGCTGTTGAGAAAGTCCAAACATCGAATTCGCCGCCATAGTTCCGGAAGCCACCCAGGCGGTCTTGAGTACTTCGCGACGAGAACTTTTCATAGTTTTCCGATCGGGAACTTACTGGAAGTGCGAAATTAAAACGGCGTCTGTAACTAGGTGCCCGTTTGCGTAGATAATTTTCTTGCCGTCCGGGGACAACGCATAGGCGCCCCACTTAAAATCTGGTCCGAGGCTCATTAATTGTTTTGCCGGAACCGCTTTCGCACCCGTTGAGGAAACCGGCTGGGCCCACAGTGAAATAACCCCGTCCTTATTGACCGGATAAAGAACCGCGCGCCCATCTTTTGTCCAAGCAAGCTTTTGACCGCCGTCTCCGTTCAACGCGACATCCTGGGGTAAATCATACGTGCTCTGGATTTCACCGCCGTTTAGCCCAATGATAGCGAGTAGCTTGGTAGTTTTGCTGGGGTCAGGAGTATAGGCTACCGCAACGGAACTTCCATCTGGCGAGATCGTGGGACTCTCCGCTTCCACCTTGCTGATTTCCGTCGCCGCGCCACCATCAATCCCCATTCTCATCAAACGATTCACAGGATCTAAGACATTAACGTAAACAACAAATTTGCCATCCGGCGAGCAAGTAGGCTGAACATCAATTTTATCTGTCGATAATTGCGTGAGGTTCGTCCCGTCGATATCCGCTCGCCATACGGTACTGCCTCCTCCTGAACCTCGGGAACTAAAAACAAAATGGCGACCGTCTCCACAACCGGAAAGCCAGCCGGGGGATTCAGCGCTTGGCGAAATATCATGGATGTTTGTACCGTCGGGCGAGGTACTTGCTAGCCGAAGCGCTCCGGACGAGTAGTAACCGTAGATAATCTTGTCCCCGGGAACCCATACAATTCCGGAAATACCGTCGGCACGACTGATGCCACTCGTAATTTGTCGCGGTGGCGACAACGACGCGCTGCTGCCGAAATTGGTGATCCAGAGGTTTCCCGTGAGCCCTACTTGGACAGTGGCAAGAGTCGATCCATCTGAGGTGATGCTTGCGTCGATGTAGAAATTCAAATCGTTTGTGATTCTGCGCGAGTCGCCTCCCGGATAACTCACTTCAAATAACTGAGAGTTCAAAGACGTCTTATTGACGCGCGCAGGAAAAAGAACGGCAGAGCCCTCGGGTAGCCAAGCCATCTGGTCCGGGACGATCCAGTCGCTTGAGCCGAGGCGTGTCTTGATCTTGGAATCCACCTCCACGGTCTCAATCGCATATTTGTTGAATTCGCCGTCGGGGTTGTCTGAGATTGCAATTCGCTTACCGTCCGGAGACCATGCCGGACCATCGCCGGACAAAAAGTTCGGGCGATGAAGGGTGAACAGAGTTTGTTCCCCAGTCCCGTCCGCATTCGCAACCAGCAAGCTTGAGTTCTTCAGTTTCGTGGAAAAACGTACAAAAACGAAACGCTTGCCGTCCGGGGAAAAGCTAACGGGACTGTCCACATCGGCGACAACTTGATGCGGAGAGCCGCCCAAGGAAGGCACTTGAAAGAGCGTTCCAATTCCCGCCGATTCATCGTGTTTCACAAAATAAAGATAATTTCCGTCCAGCGAAAACGTGAGGCCTTCAATTTCTCCGGGGGAACCGATTTCAACCTGCACCGTGCTTCCGGTGGCTAATTGGCGAATCCATATTGCGTGCGTACCTTTTTCATCCGCAACATAACAAAGCCATTTCCCGTCACTCGATATCGCAACGGAGTGAATATTGCCCGTCGAAGTTACTGGTGTAATCGTCATTTGCGAGAAAGACGATGGGTTTTCGTGGCGTGGCGTTCGATAGTGCAGGAACAAAGCGACCATCGCAGCGAGTCCCACGACAACGGGAGCGATTTTCGCCAGAGTGCGCCAGCTTGACGTTGGAGGCGTGGCCGCAGCGGTTGTAGTCTCCGCGCTTGTGGGAGGGAGCGTGGCTGCCGATGGCGCCGCATGAGTTCCCGATCGAGCTCCACCGCCTGCGCCAGACCATGCACTTCCACTGCCGCCGGCAGCGCGCCCTGAGTCCGAATCACGCTTGAGACGTTTCAGATCTCCGCGAAGCTCCGCGGCCGTTTGATAACGAAGCTCTCGGTCTTTTTCAAGGGATTTGCCAATGATCTCTTCTAGTTTCGGCGGTACGTTAGGATTCAAAGACGTTGGTGCAGCCGGAGTTCGATTCAAAATCGAATCGAAAATGACCGCCGAAGTATTACCGCTAAAAGCCGCCTGTCCCGTAGACATCTCGTACAACACCGCACCCAGACTGAAAAGATCAGTGCGCGCGTCTAACTCTTCACCTCGCGCTTGTTCCGGTGACATATAAGCAATGGTTCCAATTGCCGAACCCGGGCTTGTAAGCAAAAGATTGTTGGAAGTGATGTCGCTGGCTGTGCGACCGGCGCCTACGGATTCCGCAACGCGCCGTGACGCCGTTTGTTTGGCCAGGCCGAAATCCAGAATCTTAGCCTGCGAACGAGAGGTGATAAAAATATTTGCCGGCTTGATGTCGCGATGTACGATGCCGCGCGCGTGGGCCGCATCCAATGCGTCCGCGATTTGCGTGCCCAAGTCCAACAAAACATCGGTGGCAAGAGGCCGCCCGGAAATTCGCTCCCTCAGGGTTTGGCCTTCGAGCAGCTCCATCACGAGAAATGGCCGCCCGTTATGCGAGCCCACATCGTAAATTGTGCAGATCCCAGGATGGTTCAACGAAGATGCGGCTCTAGCTTCACGCTGGAACCGCTCTAAAGATCCAGAATCGCGCGCTAGGTCTTCGGACAGGAATTTCAGCGCCACTTGGCGGCCGAGCCGCGTATCTTCTGCGCGGTAAACTTGGCCCATGCCGCCGCTTCCCAAGGGATCGATGATGCGGTAATGCGATATAGTTTCGCCCAACATTCGCACCAACATCGTAAACAACTCATGAGAAGCACGCAAGCGCTCAGCGGCAATTCAATAAGCAGCGCCCGGCGTATGCGATGGAAACATCTCCACAAAATGTCAAAAAACGTCGTGCCCTGCCAATAATTGTCCGCTCAGCAAATACTACGATTATCGCGACAACTTTTTTGGGTTGCCTGGGTTTCATTTCCAGCAGCCGACAGGGCTTCGGTCCTCGGCAATTGTCGAATACCTAAATTAGGAGAAAATTAATGTTCATCCGCAAAGGTATGGGTGTGTTCGTAGTCTGGTTCGTTGCAGTTTTGCTTTGCAGTTGCGGCGGCGGTTCCAGCAGTTCTACTTCTTCGCCGGCTCCGAGCAGTCAAGCGTCCGTATTTACAATTGGCACCGATGCTCCGCTTCCGAGCGTAGTGTCTTGCCAAATTATGGTGACTGGCATCACGATTTTCAACGGTACAACGAATGTAAGCGTGTTGTCTCAGCCTCAGGTAATCGATTTTGCGCAGTTCAACGGTTTGCATCAGCTCGTAGATCTAAGCTCGGTGCCAACCGGCACCTACACATCGGCCACGGTCACGATTGCATCCCCGGTTATTGGATACCTTAGCGTAAATCCGCCGAATCCTCCGACGGCGTCCTCGATCAACGGAACTCTGTCGGAATCTTCCGTCACCGTAAATTTCGCTCAGCCGTTCGTTCTGCAGAATAGTGATCTTGTCGGCCTGCGCATGGAATTTGATTTGCGCCAGTCCATACAAACGGATTCAAGCGGCCAAGTGACGGGCGTTATCAACCCGGTATTTGATATGCAGTTGCTTAATTCCACCGATGCGGGTGTTTCGATTGATGATTTCCACGCCGGCGTCGTTGGACTCACAGGCGGCAACACATTCACCGTTCAGGGGCCTCATGGACGGCAATGGCAGGTAAGCACGGACAGCAATACCATTTTTGACGATCCCGACTTGCCAATCAGTTCTTTCACCACGAATACGATCGTATCGCTTACCGGCACGCTCGATCCGGTCACGCATGCGATCGATGCTTCCGAAGTGGAAGTGATTTCAAATGACAAGTTTTACCTGGGAGGGTTGCTCACCTACACCAACCCCGCATCACCAGAGCCGGCTACGCAAGCGGATATCTACGTGCGTGAAGAGCTCCCCGGGATCCCGGGAATTTCAGATGGCCAGATTGAATCTCTCACCTTGAACGGTAGCGAGATTTACAGAATCGGCCACATCGATCTGCCTCTTACAACTTTGCTGTTCAACAACACTCTGATGGCTCCAGGACAGCGCGTCGACATCGGAGGGCCGCTCAATACGTCGAATGGCACGGATACGCTAACCGTTCACCGGGTCATTTTGCGTCGTCAAGGCCAATCCGGTTCCTGGGTCCCCGGTAGCACCGTCGTGCAGTCTGAAAATATGGGAAGCTTCCAGCTAAACGACGAGTGGACGGCGGGAGTTTTGTTGCCGAGTCCGCTGAGCGTGCTCACGACCAACGACACAAACTTCATAAATTTGAGCGGCCTAGGCGCGCTTAGCGGAGCGGGACCGATTCAGATCCGTGTGGTCGGTTTCATACTGATCAATCAAACTACGGGCCAGCCGGTGATGGTTGCTCGTTCCGTGGAACAGCTCAGTTCATAACTGGCGCAAAACTGCCGCCAGCGCCGCTGTCCCGTACGCCGGTGCGCCGGAGCGGGGCAGCGGCATTCTTGTTCGAGAACTATTGCGATACCGACGAAGCACGCTTCGAACTGTGCACTTCAACCGGACACGAAGGCTTTTTCGAAACTAACGAGTCCACCACGCGACCGCGATACCGGCTGCGACCGCAGCCACTATCGTGAAGGTCAGCCAGCGTGGCGGCATTTCTAGTTCGGGTACTTTTAGTTTGATTGCTTTCGGAATTTTGATGGTGTCGACCGAACGCTCCTGCGGAGCTGGCACTCCGGGTATTCTGGGTTGTTCAGGCTTAAAAGGATCGCGTGGCTGATTTTCGGCGGACATAACCATCCAATGAAAGGGAGGCCCAGATTGAATGGCCCACTCTCAAATTGCAAGATAGCTACGCACCATCGCTGTTAACCCTAGCGGCGGCAAGGCTCAAACAGGGCGTTCCATTTGTACCGAATGATGCGCCACGTATTCGTGAAGGTTTGCGAGAATCAAAAGCAGTTCCAGCATGCGATCTCGTTGCTCGGGTTTCGGTTCGTCTGCGCCCTCTTCCAGGTTATTCACAATCGTCAGTGCATCCGAGAGCAGCCACTGAAGTCCGGCCGGATCAATGGTGCGTCCTTCGCGGCAGTGTCCCAGAGCCAGATCCGTGCGCACAAAAGCTTCATCTACAAAATGATCCAGGCATAGTCGTAGGCTAGCGAGCGCTGTTGGAATCGAGTTAGCACACCCGGCCCTTTGACATTTTCCGGGTACCTTCGCGTCCATCACCTCACCCCAGGTTCTCGAGTAGTTATTACCTCAAGTTATGCGCGAGAGTAACACATTTTTTTCGAAGCGAGCGAAGATGCGCCGAAAAGCGCAATAGCGCATCGAAACGTCGGCAATATTCGAGGTCTAGCACACAGAATGACAAAGGGGGCGCTCAAACGCACCCTTTTTCTCAACGCTGTTTAGCGAATTTCAATGGTTCCCGAACTTGTGCTCAGTTCCACCAAGGGACCCCCCGCTCCTACTTTACCTTGTAACTCTCGAGGGCTGATCTTGCCTTGAACACTTATATCGTGGGCCGTCTCGATATTTCCGGAGCTGGTTCGCGCAACCAAGTTGAATGCAGCTTGCGGCGGGAAATCCACGCGAACGCTTCCTGAACCGCTGTGGAGTCTCCAGTCGCTGGTCGGATCGCCTTGAGCAGTGATGCTTCCGCTGCCTGTCGTGACCTTGGCTCCGCCTTTCACGCCTTTTATCTCCACATCGCCCGAGCCTGTGCTGATCTCCACCTCTCCGGCCGCAGTTTGTTCCAATTTCACGTCGCCGCTTCCGCTGGAGGCGACCAGCCCCCCACTAATCCCCATCGCTTGTATCGTTCCGCTGCCTGCCGACGCGTGGGCATTTCCGCGAATCGTTTCCAGTTCAATGTCGCCCGATCCCGTCCGAGCGCGCACTTCGCCGCCAATGTTTTTCACATGCAAGCTACCGGAACCGCTGTTCATATCGGCTGGACCGCTAATTCCGTCCGCGCTTTGATCACCCGATCCTGATTCAGACCGCAGCTTCGTTTGTGACGGTACAACCAGTTCGTAGCTAATCGAAATATTGTGTTTCCAATCGCGGTTTTCGATGTGTCCTATGCGAATCGTATTCCCGCTTTGTTCGATCGGAGGATTATTTTCGATTTCGTGGATATGCTGCTCAACATCTCCCCAGCCGCTGCCGTGGATCTTTGCGTGAATCTCTACTTTGGATGAATCACCGGTGCGCAAGGTAATGTCACCAGAACCGGTTTGCACGTCCAAATCTACGGTACCGGTTACATTCAAAGTGCGATCAAAATGCCCTTCGCTGCTTCCGGCGACGACCGGAGACGCGGCCATAGCCACAGCCAACGCCAGCAGTACCAGCAATCCCGAAACTGCGCGGATGCGAACTTTCATCATTTTCCTCCTATGCGAATTGGTGCTGTCTAGGCAAGAGGTACGCACTATGCTGGGGAAAAGTTCAGACGCAGAAATGCCCTTCAGGTGCGCGCAGAATTTAACGCGCTAGGCAGCTGTGCCGTGGCACTTCTTGTACTTCTTGCCCGAGCCGCAGGGGCAGGGATCGTTGCGCCCGACTTTTGCTGCAGCGCGAACCGGTTTGGGAGCCGTTTCCGCTTGTGCCGGCCCTGCCTGGAACTGCAAATCTCGTTGCTGGCGCTGCTGACGTTGTTCGATCTTCTTGGCCTCATCTTCGGGCCTGGCGGGCTGCATCAGGAACAAGAAGCGAACCGCTTCTGTGTCGATGCGGTCCATCAAGGAGTCAAACAGAATGAAGGCTTCCTTCTTGAACTCCACGAGCGGATCTTTCTGCCCGTAACCGCGCAGGCCAATCCCTTCCTTCAAATGATCGAGGGTAAGCAGATGATCTTTCCATTGCGCATCCACAACGTCCAAAAGTATGTGGCGTTCGAGCCAGCGAAGAGTCTGCGCGCCGAAAAGAGTTTCCTTTTCTCCGTAACGCGCTTTCGTTTTCTCCACCATGGCTTCGGCAAGCGTGTCGTGATTCAGCGCCGCGAAATCCATACCCGCCGCTTTGGGGTCAAAGCCAAACTGATTCAGCACTTCATTACTGAACTGCGTCACGTTCCACTGGTCAGGATGCTGCTCGCGCGGGCAATACGTTTCCACTAACTCATTCGCAATGGCTTCGGCGCGTTCCAAAATGTAATCCTTTTGATCGCGGCCTTCCAGGAACGAGCGGCGCAAACCGTAAATCGTTTCGCGCTGCTTGTTCATCACATCGTCGTATTCCAGCAAATGTTTGCGCGCTTCGAAGTTCTGGGCTTCCACCGCCTTCTGCGCGTTCTCGATCCGGCGGCTGATTAACTTGGACTCGATCGGCACCCCTTCGGTCATACCCAAGCGGAACATCAGAGCTTTCACTCGATCGCCGCCAAAGATGCGAAGCAAATCGTCTTCCAGCGAGAGAAAAAAACGCGACGCCCCCGGATCTCCCTGACGTCCCGCGCGTCCTCTTAGCTGGTTATCGATGCGCCGGGCTTCATGCCGTTCTGTCCCCAGAATGTGCAGGCCGCCCATCGCCACCACTTCGTCGTGCTCGGCTTTGCACTGCTCGGCAAACTGATCGAATATTGGTTTCCAGTGATCAAGAGGAACCTGATAAATCTTGCCCTCCTGTTGGAATAGCACCATGGCGCTGGCTGTGGCGCTCGATCCATTTAAGCCGCCGGTAGACGGGGAAGTTGATGTTGAGGTGCTAGTGGTCGTGGCCGTCGCCGTAGACGTTGATGCAATACTTGTTCCGCCGGCAGCCGAAGACGCCGCTCGAGCGTCAGCTTGCGCTGGCGTTTCAGTCCGCGGATCCGCTCCGATCAGCGCGCTCGCTGGCGCGTACGGTATGGCCATCTTATTTTTCAGAAAATACTCGCGCGTCATCGCTTCCGGATTTCCGCCTAACAAGATGTCCGTACCGCGTCCGGCCATGTTCGTGGAAACTGTCACGGCGCCTTTGCGTCCAGCCTGGGCGATGATCTTGGCTTCGCGCTCGTGCTGCTTGGCGTTCAACACTTGAAACGGTATGGCTGTCTTTTTCAATATCTCCGCGATCTTTTCCGATTTTTCGATCGAAATGCTGCCTACCAGCACCGGCTGCCCGCTCTCGTGAAATTGTCGGATGCCTCCAACGCGCGTACCATCTTCCTGAATGATTCCGTTAACCGCCGCTTCGAATTTTTCAGCCTCGGTGCGGTAAACCACGTCAGGATTCTCAATCCGAATCAGCGTCTTATTCGTAGGGATAGCGACGACTTCCAATTTGTAAATTTTGTCGAACTCGGCCGCTTCCGTATCCGCTGTACCGGTCATGCCGGAGAGTTTCTTGTACATACGGAAATAATTCTGGAACGTGATTGTCGCGAGCGTCTGATTTTCACGCTCGATTTTCACGCCTTCTTTTGCTTCCACCGCTTGGTGCAAACCGTCGGACCACCTCCGACCCGGCATTTGCCGGCCGGTGAACTCATCCACGATTACGATCTGTCCATCTTTAATCACGTAATCAACGTCTTTCTGAAAAAGAGCGTGCGCACGCAACGCTTGATAGACGTGGTGAATGATGTCCATGTTCGCCGGATCGTATAAATTCCCCAGGTTCAGCAGCCGCTCGCATTTCGACACGCCCTCTTCGGTCAGCGTCGAGGTTCGATGCTTTTCATCCAGGGTGTAATCAATATCCAGAATCAGCTTTGGAATGATTTTGTCGATGCGGTAATACTTGTCCGTAGATTCTTCGGCCGGCCCCGAAATAATCAGCGGGGTGCGCGCTTCGTCAATCAGAATCGAGTCCACTTCGTCCACAACCGCAAAGTGGTGTCCGCGCTGCACGCAATCTTTCAAATCGTACTTCATGTTGTCACGCAGATAATCGAAGCCGAATTCGTTGTTGGTGCCGAATGTAATGTCCGCGCCGTAAGCCGCTCGTCGTTGCACGTCGTCCAAATCGTGAACGATCACGCCCACGGTCAGCCCCAGCATCTTGTAAATCGGTCCCATCCACTCCGCGTCGCGTCGGGCTAGATAATCGTTCACTGTCACGATGTGAACGCCTTGCCCGGTCAGCGCGTTTAAATAGGCAGGCAGCGTGGCAACGAGCGTTTTGCCTTCGCCCGTTTTCATCTCCGCTATTTTTCCCTCGTGCAGGACGATGCCGCCGATCAGCTGAACGTCAAAATGACGCATACCCAAGGTGCGGCGTCCGGCCTCGCGCACCAGTGCGAATGCGGGAATTAGCGCAGGCTCCAGCGCCTCTTGTAGTTTCTTCTTGTAGTCCGGATCATCACGTTCCAGGCCGGCCATTCGCGCTTGGACTTCGGCCCTGAGCACCGGAGTTCGCGCGGTAATCTCCGCATCCGAGAGTTTTTTCATCTCCGGTTCAAGTTCGCTAATCGCAGCCACCATCGGCTGGATGGCCTTCACGTCGCGCTCGTGCTTGGTCCCAATAAACCGCGCGACTACGCCGTTTATAAGCTTCTCTACATCCATATTTCTGCTGTGTTCCTTTAGATTGTGCTTTACGCGCGGAGGCCAGTCAGTATCTTCAATCCCGCAAACCTAAAACTCTATTGTATCCGCTAGCGCGCCTTGGTGCAAAGCGCCCGCCTTCTTCATCGTTTTCGCCTGTTTTTCCCCTGTTTTTTGGGGCCTGTACGAAAAGTACGTTCGTACTTGGACTTTCGACCAGCAGCTTTTCCCGCACGCATTCGCTAGCCTTTAGATAGGAAGTCCCGAAGTCCTAGACACGCAGGCCTGTTTTTCGTCCGGAGTTTCGCATGTCGCTCGTAGCTCGCATAGCGCTCTCGTTCATGGCTCTCAGCCTGTTAACTCCGGCAGCGGTGTTTGCTCGCCCGCCACAGACCACATCTCCTGAGGGCCAGCTTTTCAATTCCGTAAATCGTGAACGTGCAGCCCAGGGCCTTTCTATACTGCAGTGGGACGACGCGCTAGCCACCGCCGCCCGCGATCACGCGAGCCAGATGGCGCTGCATAATTTAATGTCTCACCAGCTTCCCGGTGAGCCGGAACTGATCGCCCGCGCCAACGCCGCTGGCGTTCGGTTCAAGGTTATCGCAGAAAACGTAGCCATCGGTCCGGACGCCTTGACGATCCATAGTGCTTGGATGCGTTCTCCTGGCCATCGCGCAAATATTCTCCGACCGGAGCTCAATGCACTTGGCATTGCCGTCGTACAGGGAAGAGAAGGCCTCTTCGCCGTACAAGATTTCGCACAAACTTCTCAGAATTTGGATCTCAATCAACAAGAACAACGAATGGTCTCACTGTTAGCTGCGCGCGGCCTGCAAGCAACTGCTTCCGCGGAAGCTCAACAATTCTGTAATGCGCAGCGCGTGTACCTGGGGAACCACTCGGCCACCGTCCTGCGTTTCGAAACTACAGACCTCAGCACGCTCCCGGCGTCCCTAGAACAGAAAATTCAAGACCGTTCATTTCACACTGCAACTGTAGCCGCATGCGCTCCCACAAGCTCGTCCGGCTTCTCGCGCTTCCGCCTTGCCGTACTTCTTTTCTGAGTCGCTCGGTTGCTCTACGGAGACCGCCTATCTCCCTTGCTGCCATCGATTCACAGGTCTATCATTGAAAGCTCATCAAAGCGATTTGTAGCTGGAAGTAGCCTGTACTGATTTGAAAGGAAAACCATGGCAAGCGGACCAACTGGACCAGCGGCAGGCAAGCGTTTACAGGATAAAGCGCCAATCCACGGCGTGAAAAATCTCGTCGCAGTAGCCAGTGGCAAAGGTGGAGTAGGGAAGACCACCGTCGCCGTAAATCTTGCAATCGCGCTCAAGAACATGGGCCACGCGGTGGGTTTACTTGATGCAGACGTTTACGGTCCCAACGTACCCGTGATGCTCGGCACTAACGAACAGCCGCGCGCCGTTGATGAACGCACGATCATCCCGGTGGAAGCTTACGGTTTAAAAATGATTTCCATGGGCCTGCTGAATCCTGGGGACAAGCCCCTCGTCTGGCGCGGCCCTATGCTTCACAGCGTGATCCAACAATTTCTGCGCAGCACGCAATGGGGCGCGCTCGACTACCTCATCGTGGATCTGCCACCGGGAACCGGTGACGTTCAGCTCACGCTGATTCAGAGTGTTTCCGTTACCGGCGCCGTAGTCGTCACCACGCCTTCCATCGTCGCCCTTGCCGACGTGCGCAAAGCGATCGAGATGTTCCGACAAGTGAATGTCGAGATTCTTGGCGTGGTCGAGAACATGAGCTACTTCAACTGCCCGCATTGCAAAGGTCGCATCGACGTATTCGGCCACGGCGAAGGCCAGCACATGGCGAAAACTTTCGGCGTTCCGTTCCTAGGCGAGATTGAAATCGATCCGCAGATTCGCATCGGGGGCGATACCGGTAAGCCGGTGGCCTCGCTCGGGGAAGATGCTCCGGGCAGTAAGAGCATTTATGCCATGGCTCGCAATGTCGTCGCGCGGGTCGAAGTCGTCAACCAATCCGCCAGCGCTCCGGTCGTCCAGATTTTGTAGTGGCGAACGGGAACGCAATTTAGCGCTACGATCTTCGACTTTCAATTGACTGGGATTGACCGGGGCCATAGCGGGAGAAACCAGTCCGGTTACTAATGTGCCCTTTGGGCTGTTGCGTTGCCATCCGCCAACATCACTACCAGTCGCGCAACTTCTTCCGGTTCCATGGCTGTGCTGTCCACTACTACCGCATCACGAGCACGCACCAGTGGGGAAGTGGAGCGTTCCAAGTCGCGCCGGTCTCTCTCCCGAATTTCCTCCAACGTTTTCTGCAGATCGATGGCGTCGCCTTTTTGCTCGTGCTCTCGCCAGCGCCGCTCCGCGCGCACTTCGGGCGAAGCAGTAAGGAAAATTTTCAATTGCGCGTCAGGGAAAACTACGCTTCCGATGTCGCGCCCTTCCATCACCACGCCGCCCTGCTGACCTGCGCGCCGCTGCTCGGCCACAAGTACCTTTCGAACTCCGGGATTCACCGCAATTTTTGACGCGGCCTGCGAAACTTCCGGCGATCGAATCTCCTGGGTCACATCTTTGCCATCCAAAAACACACGCTGGCCGGCTTCTTCCGCGCGCAAGTCGATGCGAGTGTCCTGCGCGAGATCGACAAGAGCGTGTGCGTCCGCATCATTCGGCGAAAGCTTGTGGCGCAACGCTTTCAGCGCAAGCGCGCGATACATTGCACCGGTATCTACGTAGACGTAGCCAAGCATTTCGGCCACGCGACGTGCGAGCGTGCTCTTGCCCGAACCGACGGGCCCGTCAATCGCGATAATCAATTTTTTAGGCGGCGTGGCCATTAGGGGAATCATCTCAGATTCTTTTGAAAGCTTTTTCGATTTCACGCACGGAATAGCGCAAAACGATTGGGCGGCCGTGCGGACAACTCATCGGGTATTGCGTTTTGGCCAGCTCGCCGAGGAGCCATTCCATTTTTGTGTGGTCCAGCGGGGTATTCACTTTGATTGCCGCGTGGCACGAGGTCGAGGCGGCAATTTTCGCTTGCAGTGAATCGATCGAAATTGCCTGGTTTTCGCGCGCGATTCCGTCCAGGATTTCATAAAGCAGTTTCTCTGCGTCTCCGCTCGATATGCCTGCAGGCGCCGCTTGGATCGCCACCGTTCGTGCGCCCATCAGCTCAGCTTCGAAGCCATTCGCGCGCAGTTCGTCTCCTATTTGCTCGAAAATAACTAATTGACGCGGATTTAGTTCCACGATCAGCGGCACCAGCATCCTCTGGCCGCCAAGTTCGCCTGCGCGCCGAGCGCGCAAATGCTGCTCGAATAGAACACGCTCGTGAGCCACGTGTTGGTCGATAATCCACAGGCCCTCGGCGTTTACGGCCACGATAAAGCTGCTGCTTACTTGCCCCAGCGGCTTCAAGTCAACAATTTGGTGGGGGCTTGGCAAAGTGCCAGGAGCAGCCGGGGGAGCTATGTCGGCAATGGAGGTTCCCACCGCATCCCTCTGCACATCAGAGAATTCGCTGCCATTGCCGGTTCCAAAGCTCAGCCGTTGAGGAACCGGTCTGTCGGGCATTCCGGAAAGCTCGAATCCCTCCGCCTTCTCGGCGGAGGCGGCCAACCCCATCGGAATTTCAGCGCGAGGTGGACCCGGAAATGTCTTCGCCTCCGGCATCGGCGCGTAGCCTTGCATGCTTCCCGCGGACGACGAAGCGGATAAACCACGGGCGTTCCCATCTCCCGCCACAGCCGCACGCGTGGCCGCAAACCCGGGAACCGGACGCGCATGCGAAAGCGCCAATCGCAAGGAATCGCGGGTGAAATCATGAACGAACTGCGGATGGCGGAAGCGCACTTCGATTTTCGCGGGGTGAACGTTTACATCGACTTCTTGGTATGGCAATTCCAGGAACAGAAGCACGCAAGGGAAAACTCCAGGCGGCATGATGTTACGATAAGCTTCGCCGATCGCGTGTAGCAGAAGGCGGTCGCGCACCAGGCGCCGGTTCACAAAAATATAAATTCCATTGCGGTTAGTACGCTGCACTTCCGGCCGAGATGTGAATCCGCTCACGCGGAGAGTAGCCGCTCGCTGTTCGGCTTCGAGCACCGGCTCGCTGATAGCGCTTCGCACGGGGCCTTCTGTGAGCGGAAGTTCCGTCAACTCGCTCAGCGCCTGATGTCCGAAAATCTGATACACGCGCTCGGAAAGTTTTTCCACTGGCGTGCAGTTAAGAATTTCCTGCGTAGGAGTCTTCAGCAGAAATTGGCAGTCGGGATGCGCCAGCGCGTAGTGTGTCACAAGGGAAGCGATGTGGCCGAGCTCGGTAGTTTCTGATTTAAGGAACTTTCGCCGTGCTGGCACGCAATAAAAAATATCCGCCACGCTGATCGAGGTACCCGTGGGCAGGCCCGCAGGCTTCACGCTAATCAGTTTTCCGCCGGCAAACTCAACGCGCGTGCCTTGCTCGTCCTCGGCGGAACGCGTTTCAAGTACGAGCCTCGCTATGGAAGCAATGGAAGGCAGCGCTTCTCCACGAAAACCCAGCGTTGAAATAGAGAGCAAATCGTCCGCGGTGCGCAATTTAGAGGTGGCATGGCGCTCGAAGGCCAACAAAGCGTCGTCATGGTTCATTCCCGTGCCGTCGTCGATCACCCGAATCATGCGCTTGCCGCCAGATTCGGCTTCAATGCGGATCGAGCGCGCGCCTGCGTCCAGCGCGTTTTCGAGCAACTCTTTCACCACGGAGGCGGGCCGTTCCACGACTTCGCCTGCAGCGATTTTGTTCGCCACGTTTTCTGCGAGTATGCGTATACGGCTCATAAAGTGTGCTTGGTCGGCTTCCTGTTCGGAAACTTGGGATCGAGCGCGAGCGCATGGCGTGCCTCTTCAGCGCGAATCTTGTCGTTCTCGTCCTTTTCGTCCTGCGCGAGGTTGCGCAAAAAAATGCGTGTGCCGAACGAGCTCGCGATGAACACCATGACCACCAGCGTAACACCGAGCCACTGCGGGAACTCAGGCATTTGCACCATAATCAGAAAAATAAAGCCAATCGAGACGCCCAGAACGAGCAGCAGCATGAATTGCTGGCGAAGCGCAAGCTTGTGCATCGCCCGAATCAAAAGAATCATGCCGGCCGCCACCGCAATCGGTATCAGCAAGAACCGATAGGAAATCGCGCTCTGGGCAAAAGCGACTGTCATTTTTCTTCCTGCTTGATTGCGATACCCAATTCGTGGAGCTGAGACGCGTCAACTTCAGAGGGCGAGTCGGCCATTAAATCTACCGCCGCGGTGGTCTTAGGGAAGGCGATCACCTCGCGAATGGATTTTTCGCCCGCTAGCAGCATCACCACGCGGTCGATACCCAGCGCGATGCCGCCGTGGGGAGGCGTGCCATAGGTGAGGGCGTCGAGGAAGAAGCCGAAACGCTGACGTGCTTGCTCGTCAGTCAGTCCCAGAGCTTTGAACATGCGCGCTTGCACGTCCTGGCGATGAATTCGAATGCTTCCTGAGCCCAGCTCGTTGCCATTTAAGACCAGATCGTAGCCCTTTGAGCGACATTCCCATGGCGCGGTTTCGAGCTTATCTAAATCTTCTTCGACGATTCCGGTAAACGGGTGCTGCGCACTGACCCAGCGCTTTTCTGTGGCGCTCCACTCGAACAGTGCGAAGCCGGTGATCCATACGAATTCCCATTTGCTGCGATCGATCAGGTTGAGCTTGTCGCCAAGATACAGACGAATCTGGCCCGCTACGTTGAGCGACATGTCGTTGTGCTCAATTTGTTCCTTGGCTGCGGCGGCGACGATCAAATCGCCAGCTTTCGCGCCGACCGCTTCTGCAAGCGTCTTCAGCGTCTCGGGGCCGAGAGTTTTCTCAAGCGGAGATGTGATTCCTTCCGCCGCTACTTTCACGGTGTAAACACTGCGCGCACCGGCTGACTTCGCGAACTCGCCAAGCTCGTCGAGCTGTTTGCGCGACCACGAAGCTCCACCGGGCGCGGCGACGGCCTGAACATTTCCGGCAAGTTGCAGTTTTCCTCGGCCGGCTTCGAAGAATTGTGTAACGTCGTGCAATTCCATGCCGAAACGGAGGTCGGGCTTGTCCGAGCCGTAGCGACGAAGCGCCTCTTTGTAATCGAGGTGTCGAAACGGTCCTTTGGCTTGCACGCCGACAACGGCGCAGGTTCGCTCCATAACACACTCGATTACTTCGAAAACGTCTTGTTGGCGCGGGAAGGACATCTCCAGGTCGAGCTGCGTGAATTCAAGCTGGCGGTCGGCGCGAAAGTCTTCGTCGCGGAAACAGCGCACAATTTGGAAATAGCGATCCATGCCGGAAATCATCAGGATCTGCTTGAAAATTTGCGGCGATTGCGGCAGCGCGTAAAACTTTCCGTGATGGATGCGACTTGGAACCAGGCAATCGCGCGCGCCTTCAGGAGTGGAGCGCGTGAGCATGGGCGTTTCAATTTCGAAGAAGCCGAGCTCGTCCAGCGTTTTGCGAATTTCGAGGATGACGTGATGGCGCAACTCCAGGTTGCGATGCGGTTTGGGGCGTCGCAAATCGAGGTAGCGGTATCGCAGCCGCGTTTCCTCGCTCGCCGTGACTTCTTCTTCGATCTGGAAGGGAGGCGTCTTTGAGTTGTTCAGGATGTGCAGACGCGTGGCCATTACTTCCACTTCACCGGAAGGAATTTCCGAGTTGGCCTTCTGGCGGCGTAGGACACGGCCGTCGACGGCAACGACAAATTCCGAACGCAGTTGCTCGGCTTTGGCGTGGGCCTCGGGATGCAGCTCTTTGTTGAAAACAATTTGCGCGATTCCGGCGCGGTCGCGCAGGTCGATGAAAATTAGTTGGCCCAGGTCACGCCGGCGGTGGACCCAGCCCATCAGCACGACATCTTTGTCTGCGTCCCCTGCGCGCAGGTCGCCGCAATAGTTTGTGCGTTTCAGGTTTCCGAGCGCTTCAAGCAATTTTGTTGTCCTCGAATTGAGATTCTGACCTTAGCCACCGGGAATGTGCCCAGCGGCGCGCGACTGCGGAGCTAGCCACGAGTGTCTCTTCTTTCCGATTCAAGATATTCGAGCAAATCAAATTCCGAGAGTTTTTTCTGATCGGAGTCGGCCAGGCGCTTCAAAGTGAAAGCGCCTGAGTTGACCTCATCTTCGCCGATGATCAGGGCGTAGCGCGCGCCAAGTTTGTCCGCTAAGCCAAGCGATTTCTTGAATTTCATTTCCTCGGGAGGCAGCTCGACGGCGAGACCCGCTTCGCGAAGTTTGCGAGCGATATTCACTGCTGTGGGATACGCGGCCTGTCCCATCCAGGCGATGAAAACCGCGAGGGCAGGGAGCGCAGGCAATTTCCCGCTTTCTTGCAGGGAAAGTATGGCGCGGTCGGTGCCGATGGCGAAGCCGATGCCTTTGATTGGCGGGCCGCCCAGGAGTTCGACTAGGCCGTCGTAGCGGCCGCCGCCGCAGACTGCGTTCTGCGAGCCCAAGCCTTCGGCGATGACTTCGAAGGTGGTTCGCGTGTAGTAGTCCAGGCCGCGAACGAGTCGCCAGTTTTCTTCGTAAGCAATTCCACGCAGGTTGAGTTCCTCTTTCAGTTTGGCGAAGTGCTCGCGGCAAGCGTCGCAAAGGTGATCCGAGATACGCGGTAGTTTTGCGATGATCGCCTGCTCTTCCGGTAGTTTCGAATCGAGAACGCGTAGCGGGTTCGTTTCGATCCGGCGCTGGCTGTCGGGGCCAAGCTGGTCTGCAACTTCTCGCAACTCTTCTCGGAGATGTTCTACATATTGAGGGCGGCAATTTTTGTCGCCGATCGAATTGATCTGCAGAGTCGTCCGCAGGAGGCCCGCGCGTTTAAAAAAAGTCATCAACACTTGGATGACTTCGGCATCCATGGCAGGCGCGTCGGATGGTCCGAGGACTTCGGCGCCGATTTGATAGAACTGGCGGTAGCGGCCTTTTTGCGGGCGTTCACGACGGAACATCGGTCCGACGTAGTAGAGTTTTGCGTTCCCAGGCAGCATCTGCATTCCGTGCTCGATGTAGGAGCGAACTACGCTTGCGGTCGCCTCCGGCCTGAGCGAATAGGTTTGGCTGGGCTCTTCCTTTGATTCGGCATCGTGACCGGTGCTGAAGGTGAACATTTCCTTGGAAACAATGTCAGTGTCAGCGCCTACGGAACGAGCGAAAAGTTCGGTCTCCTCGAAAATGGGGAGGCAGATTTCACGGAAATTGTAGGATTCGAAGGTGTTGCGGGCGGTTTGCTCGAACCAATTCCAGAGGGCGGAATCCGGCGGCAAGATATCGCGGGTGCCTTTGATGGCTTTGAATTGGCGTTTATTTTCGGTCATGGGATGAGCTGTTTTTGTTGTGTGCAGAATGGTTCAAGTTCGCGATTAGAACGGCACTCTCTCCTTTCTTTGCCATAGCTTACGATGGTTTCAAGCAAATAGTGTTCGCGATTGGAAAGTGCAGAACAGATCCCGCGCATCGCGTTGTTCGCTCGGGATGACCATACTTGTCGCATCGTCAGTTCGCGAATAGAGAATTGTTGGACGCTTCGTCGGTTCCCAGCAGGGAATTTGCAGCTGCCGACTCTCTGCCTAAAATTAAGTGCACTGCCCATCCGAACATTTTACAACACCTAGGCAAGCAAACTTCAGCGTGTGGGGAATCCCCAACAGCGAACGGTTAAATTCCGGACTCGGACTTATAAGTTTCTTTGTACTCGACGTAGCGCTGCGCGTAGCGGTCGATGGAATCGAGGTCTTCGGGCGTGAGCGCGCGGCGCAATTTGCCGGGCTGGCCCATGAACAGGCTGCTGGGAGGGACGATGGTGCGTTCCGGGACAAGGGTACCGGCGGCGATAATGCTGCCGGTGCCGATTCTTGCGCCGTTGAGGATGATGCTGCCCATGCCGATCAGGCAGCGCGATTCGATCGAGCAACCGTGCAGTACGACGGCGTGGCCTACGGTTACGTTATCGCCGAGAATGAGCGGATTCGTGTCGCGCATGACGTGGAGCACGGAGCCGTCCTGGATATTTGTGCGCGCACCGATACGCATGATGTTCACATCGCCGCGAAGGACGGCGCAGGGCCACACGCTGGAATCGTCCCCGATGACGACATCACCGATGACTACGGCTTGCGGGTCGATGTAGGCGGTTCGAGCGATTCGCGGCGTGTGACCTTGGTAAGAGCGGATCATTTCGACTGGTCCTTAGGGGGTTAATCACATCGCTTAAAGACTACCAAAATGGAGCGTGTGTCTTCCCCGAATCGACAGCGTACTCATCAATTATCTCCACAAGGATCGGGACCGTCTGGCTTGCCACGCGGCCCAGCCAAATGAGCCGTGAAAATAGCACACGCATTTAAGACAGACAAGTTTGTAAACGCCTGTCCCTTTAAGCGTTACCTGCCTCACGCATCTCCAGCGGCAATCACTTGGGATTTTTCGGAAAGATAGGGTTCCAGCGATGAGCTGCGTTACGGTAAATTGACGCAGAAGTATGCACGGAAAAGCGCTTCCCGCCCGAATTTCGTCTTTCAGAATAAAACGCAAGGCGACCAAAGAAGTTTTTTTCCCGAATCTTATCGGCGCGACGGAACTAGGCTGGGCTGGACATGGAGGAGAGAAACTCCGCGTTTGTCTTGGTCTTGGAGAGGCGGCCCAACAAAAGCTCCATGGCTTCCACGGTCGAGAGCGGGCTCAGAACCTTTCGTAGTACCCAGATGCGATTCAGCTCGTCGGGCGGCAAGAGCAGTTCGTCTTTGCGGGTTCCGGAGCGGTTGATATCGATGGTGGGGAACACGCGCTTGTCGACCAGGCGGCGGTCGAGATTGATTTCCATATTACCGGTTCCCTTAAATTCTTCGAAGATGACGTCGTCCATGCGGCTGCCGGTATCGATAAGGGCTGTAGCGATGATGGTAAGCGAGCCACCCTCTTCGATGTTTCGGGCGGCGGCGAAAAAGCGGCGCGGGCGCTGCAAAGCGTTAGCGTCAATACCGCCGGAAAGAACTTTGCCCGAGGGCGGTGTAACGGCGTTGTAAGCGCGGCCTAGGCGAGTGAGCGAATCGAGCAGGATCACGACGTCGCGCTTGTGCTCCACCAGGCGCTTGGCTTTCTCGAGGACCATTTCAGCGACTTGAATGTGGCGCTGGGGCGGCTCATCGAAGGTGGAGCTGATGACTTCGCCCTTCACGGTGCGCTGCATGTCGGTGACTTCTTCCGGGCGCTCGTCGATGAGCAGAACGATCAGCGCCACTTCCGGATGATTGGTGGTGACGGAGTTGGCCACCGATTGCAGCATCATGGTTTTACCGGTGCGCGGGGGAGCTACGATCAATCCACGCTGGCCTTTGCCGATGGGACAAAGCATGTCCAGCACGCGACCGGTTAGATTCTCCTTCGTGGTCTCCAGGCGGATGCGTTCCTGGGGATAGAGCGGGGTGAGGTTGTCGAAGAAAATCTTATTGCGCGCAACTTCTGGATCTTCGAAGTTAACCGCTTCCACTTTAATCAAGGCGAAGTAGCGCTCGCCGTCTTTGGGTGGACGGACCTGGCCAGAGACGGTATCGCCGGTGCGCAGATCAAATTTACGGATTTGCGAGGGCGAGACGTAAATGTCGTCGGGGCCCGGGAGGTAGTTATATTCCGGGGCGCGCAGGAAGCCGAACCCGTCGGGGAGGCATTCCAGGACGCCTTCGGAGAAGATCAGGCCGTTTTTCTCGGTCTGCGCGCGGAGGATCTGGAAGATCAACTCCTGCTTGCGCATGCCCGAGGCGCCGGGAATGTTGAGTTCCTTGGCGATCTTGGCCAAATCGGTGATGTTCTTGTCTTTTAGTTCTGCAAGGCTAATGCTCATCGAGTTTATTCCTTCTTAAGCCTGATTTTCAGGCGTGATTTATTTCTGAATGGACTGCGGGCGGGCGCAACTTCGAACCTGCCACTTCTGTCCAATTAAAACCGGGTCACTTCTTGGACTGAACTTTTATTGAACGACAGACAATCTGAATCCCCCGGTTGCGGGCCGAACCTGCTTAGCAGGATGTGAGAGAGCCGGAGGGTTTCAATTGGTTAATTCGCTGTCTTGCGCTACATCTGAAACAAACTTGGGGTCCACGCCGGCGACCGGCGGATGCCCTGGAATCGGCAGCGGATGTTCGAGCGCGATCTGCAACACTTGGTCCATATTTTCGACAAAATGAATCGACATCTGAGACTGAATCTCCGGCGGAATCTCCGCCAGATCCTTTTCGTTATCTTTTGGAAGAATTACGCTGCGGAAGCCCAAGCGATGCGCAGCCAGAAGCTTTTCCTTCACTCCGCCGATGGGTAACACTTTACCACGCAAGGTGATTTCCCCAGTCATGCAAATGTCGCAACGAACCGGAATGCGGGTTAGGGCGCTTACGATCGAGGTGCAAAGCGTGATGCCAGCCGAGGGGCCATCCTTGGGGATGGCGCCTTCGGGAACGTGCACGTGAATATCGAGGTGGCGGTAGAAATCTTTCGGCAGGCCGAATAGATGGGTGCGCGAGCGCACGTAACTCATCCCGGCTTGCGCAGATTCCTGCATCACGTCGCCGAGCTTGCCGGTTAGGGTGAGACGGCCTTTGCCCTGCATCAGCATTGCTTCGGTGGAGAGCACCTGGCCGCCGACTTCCGTCCAGGCCAAGCCGGTGGTGAGCCCAATTTCGTTTTTCTTTTCGGCCAGGAAATCGCGATATTTCAGAACGCCGAGGAAATCGTTGACATTCGTATCGGTGACGGCGATTTCGACGCCTTTTCCGTCTGCCACGACTTTGCGAGCGACTTTGCGGCAAACGTTGGCAACTTCGCGGCTCAGGTTGCGCACGCCGGCTTCGTGAGTGTAGTGGCGAATGATGTGCGTGACGGCTTCGTCGGTAAATTTCAGGTTCGCCTTGGTCAGGCCGGTGGCTTCAATTTCTTTCGGCACCAGGAAGCGCTGCGCGATTTGATGTTTTTCCTGCTCGGTGTAGCCTGGGATGCGCAGGACTTCCATGCGGTCTTGCAAGGGCTGCGGAATCGTGTGCAGCACGTTGGCGGTGCATATGAACATTACCTTGGAGAGGTCGTATTCGACATCCAGGTAATGATCGGTAAAAGCGTTGTTCAGCTCGGGATCGAGGACTTCCATCAAGGCTGCGGACGGATCGCCGCGGAAGTCCATGGACATTTTGTCCACTTCGTCGAGCACGAAAACGGGATTCACTGTGCCGGCTTTGCGCATCATCTGAATGATCTGGCCGGGCAGGGCGCCGATGTAAGTACGGCGGTGGCCGCGGATTTCGGCTTCGTCACGAACGCCGCCGAGCGAGACCCGCACGAACTTTCTGCCCGTGGCGCGGCCGATGGACATAGCCAGTGAAGTTTTGCCGACTCCGGGGGGCCCCACAAAACAGAGAATCGAGCCCTTGGGATTCTTGACGAGTTGGCGAACCGCGAGATATTCGAGAATGCGCTCTTTGATTTTTTCCAAGCCGTAATGGTCTTCAGAGAGGATCGTTTCGGCGCGCTTGATGTCGCGAATTTCCTTGGAACGCTTTTTCCACGGTACAGCCAGCAACCAATCGAGATAATTGCGCGAGACCGTGGATTCCGCTGACATAGGCGGCATCATTTCAAGGCGCTTTAGCTCCTGCATGGCCTTTTCCTGCGGGCCTTCCGGCATGCCGGAGGTTTCGATCTTCTTCTTGAGCTGCTCGATCTCGTTTGCTTCGCCGCGGCCAAGCTCTTTCTGGATGGCCTTCAACTTTTCGTTGAGGTAATACTCTTTCTGGGCGCGCTCCATCTGGCGCTTTACGCGCGTATTGATGGAGCGGTCCACGTTGAGTTTCTCGGTTTCTACTTCCAGGATGTCCGCGATGCGATTCAGGCGCTCGAGCGAGTCAAAAAGTTCCAGGAGTTCCTGTTTTTCCTCGACCGGGATCTGCAAATTCGCGGCGATCGCGTCGGAAAGCTTGCTCGCGTCTTCCACACGCACAGCGGCGATCATAGTGTCGTAATTCAAGCTTTGCGAAAGCTTCACATACTGCTCAAAGAGCGTGGTGACACGGCTGGAAGCTTCCTGAAGCTGTGGCGTGGACTCCACTGGCGAAGTAACTACGCGAATGGAAGCGCGGAAGAAGCCTTCGTCGCTGGTGACCTGGATGATTTTTGCGCGGACAGTGCCTTCCACCAGAACTTTGATGTTCCCGTCCGGCAGCTTTACGCTCTGAACGATGTTGGCAAGAGTCCCGACCTGATAGATTTCTTCGGGCTTGGGATCGTCCACGGAGGCATCGTGCTGCGTGACGAGGAAAATCTTCTTGTCGCCGGCCAGCGCGTCTTCCAGGGCTCGCACGGACGCTTCGCGGCCAACGATGAAGGGATGCATCATCTCCGGGAAAATAACCATTTCCCGCACCGGCATCATAGGCACGCGTTTCACTTCAGTTTTTTCGCGGCTGAACATCGGTTCCTTTAGCGCCAAGAGTCTAACCAGCCTTTTCCAACAAACTCCAGTTGATTTCGCGTCCTTTCACCATATCGCCTGTTACAACGAAGTCGCGAAGTTTTCGCTGGGCGGGCAAGTGGTACATCATTTCGAGCATCAGATCTTCCAGAATCATGCGCAGGCCGCGTGCGCCTACTTTGCGTTGTAGCGCGAGTTCGGCGACGGTATCCAGCGCATCGTCGGTGAAGCGCAAGCGCACGTTTTCGAATTCAAAGAGGCGCTGATATTGGCGAACCAGCGCGTTCTTAGGCTCGGTGAGAATCCGGACCAAAGCGGATTTGTCGAGATCACTCAAAACGCCTACGACCGGCAAGCGGCCCACGAATTCGGGAATCAGACCATAGCGAATCAGGTCGGTTGGCTGTGCTTGTTCGAGCACTTCGATATTGCGGCGGGTAGCGGTGGTCGGCTGCACATCCGCGTGGAAGCCCAATGACTTCTGGCCTACGCGACGCTCGATAATTTTTTCCATGCCTACGAAAGCTCCGCCGCAGATGAACAGGATATTCGTGGTATCCACTGGCGTAAATTCCTGATGCGGATGCTTGCGTCCACCTTGCGGCGGAACGTTGGCAACCGTGCCTTCCAGGATTTTCAGCAGCGCTTGCTGTACGCCTTCACCCGAAACGTCGCGGGTAATCGAAGGGTTTTCGTCCTTCTTGGAAATCTTATCAATCTCGTCGATATATATGATGCCTTGCTGGGCGCGCGCGACATCGCCATCGGCAGCCTGCAGCAGCTTCAAAATGATGTTTTCCACGTCTTCGCCGACGTAACCGGCTTCGGTAAGCGTTGTGGCGTCAACGATCGCGAATGGCACGTCGAGCATGCGTGAAAGAGTCTGGGCCAGAAGCGTCTTACCTGTGCCGGTGGGACCAATCAGCAAAATATTGGATTTCGCGAGTTCCACATCGCCGGGCTGCTTGTTCAGGAAGATGCGCTTGTAGTGGTTGTAAACCGCTACGGCGAGCTTCTTCTTCGTTTTGTCCTGGCCGATTACATAGCCATCGAGAAAGGCTTTGATCTCCGGAGGGCGGGGTAGGCGGCGATTGACCGGGCTGGCTTGCTCGCGCTTCTCGTCTTCCAGGATTTGCTGGCAGACGCCCACGCATTCGTTGCAGATGTAGGACCGCGGATACTCAGAGGGAGAGCTGATGAGCTTCTCCACCTGCTCCTGCGTTTTATGGCAGAAGGAACATCGCAACGGCTCTTCTGGGGTGAACCGCTTCACAAAGTGTGTCCTCGTCTTTTGGAAGCTACGACAGCGACGACAAATCTATTCCTTATTGTAAGACGAAGGGCGGGCCGGCTGCAGAGAATCATCGCTTTAGATACTAACCCTTTGGAACCCACTAACGGTGCTTCGAAATAATTTCGTCGACAATTCCATAGGCCTTGGCCTGCTCTGCCGTCATGATGAAATCGCGTTCCACGTCGCGCTCGATCTTTTCAATCGATTGGCCGGTATGTCCGGCGAGAAGTTTGTTGAGCGCTTCGCGAGTGCGAAGAATTTCCTTGGCGTGAATATCAATGTCGGTGGCCTGTCCAGAAAGACCGGACATCCAGGGCTGATGAATCAACACGCGAGCGTTTGGAAGCGCATAACGCTTCTTGGGCGTGCCGGAAGCAAGCAACACCGCGGCGATAGATGCGGACTGGCCGATGCAATAGGTCACCACGTCGGGACGCACGAACTGCATGGTGTCATAAATAGCCATTCCTGCCGAGATCGAGCCGCCGGGAGAGTTAATGTAAACCGAAATGTCCTTCTCCGGATCTTCGGACGCAAGGAATAGCAACTGGGCGGTCACCAGGTTGGCCACATGATCGTCAATCGGCGTGCCGATGAAGATGATATGGTCCTTCAGCAACCGTGAGTAAATATCGTATGCTCGCTCGCCCCGGTTGGTCTGTTCAACGACCATCGGAACCAGCGTTGTGGCACGCGGACTGCCGTCGTCTGTATGTCTCATAGGGAGTGTGTTTGCGCGCGGAGGAACCCGAACCTACTTTTCACTTTTGGCCGTCGTCTCGATCCGGGTGTTGCGGTAGAGCCAATCTATCGTTTTGTCGCTGCGCAACTTAGATTTCATCCTATCGAGCGCTCCTTGCTTTGTCAAGCGAGCGCGCAACGCGGTTGCTGATTCGCCACTGCGTTCCGCGAGGGCTTC
>DATNLR010000072.1:0-2227 GCA_035602755.1 Binatus sp. (SeqCode)
GGAATCGAGCACGCGCAGAAGATGCTGGCGCTCGCCAAATACAATTTGGGAGGTCCGGACGGTTTTTCCTTTCGCCGCATTTCGCACCAAATCTGAACGTCTCATCGTTAGCTCACCCCGCAGATCTCATAGGCCGCCCATCACTTCCCAGGTACGCGGCTCTGGAGGAACCTAAACTCGCACTTTCGCGCGGCGATGTCTTCATTCGCGCTACTGCCATGGCAATGGACAACGCGCCAAATTATCCGACCTCAGTGCCGCAGAGTAAAGGAAACTAGGGAAAGTTGTTCCGTAGGGCGCAATAGAGGGTCCTGGAACCAGCCACATTGACGGCGCTTTGGCATATGAATTCTGACCGTTGCGCAGCGTTTGAGCAAGTGCGACAAGGCGATAGTGGACGCGTGGCCGACTCAAAACGTTGGTGCGTGCTGATTTTGGACGCATATGAAACTGACACGCTCTTTGCGGTACAGGTACTCTTTCAAGCGGCTAAGTCCTGGTATTACAGAACTATTACAAATCATTTTCCCCGCTACTGGTAGTCTAACGCCAGCGTAGAGCAAAACGAAAAACGCGAAGATATATCGAAACTCAATAATAGAGAAAAGGGCCAAAACTATGGGAGTCGAACTCACCGATCTGGAAAGAAACGCGGCAGCCAAGGATGAAGTCAACTGGATTACGGCTTCGTTTATGGCGCTGTTTCACGTGGGCGCCATTGTGGCGCTGTTTTTCTTCACGTGGAAGGCGTTCTTTGTCGCGGTAGTTCTGTGGTGGATGGCGACAAGCCTGGGAATCGGGATGTGTTATCACCGCCTTCTCACGCACCGCGGATACCAAATTCCCAAGTGGCTCGAATACACGCTTACGATCTTTGCCACGCTGGCGCTCGAAGGCGGACCGATTTTCTGGGTCGCCACGCATCGAATTCATCATAAATATTCCGACCACGAAGGCGACCCGCACTCACCAATTGACGGCAAATGGTGGGCGCATATGGGCTGGATCCTGATGGGCAAATCCATGCACCACGACACATCCACGCTAGCCCGATACGTCCCGGATCTAGCCAAGGACAAGTTCCACGTCTGGATCACGAAATATCACTACGTGCCGATGATCGTTCTCGGGCTGATCCTGCTTGCAGTAGGCGGATGGAAGTTCGTCCTGTGGGGAATTTTCTTCCGGACGGTCGTGGGCCTGCATTTCACTTGGCTGGTAAACTCGGCCACTCATTCGTGGGGCACGCGACGGTTTGAGACTCGCGATCTTTCCACGAATAGCTGGTGGGTCGCGTTGTTGAGCTGGGGCGAAGGCTGGCACAACAATCACCACGCGCATCCGGTTTCAGCTCGCCACGGGCTGGCGTGGTATGAGATTGACACAAACTGGTACGGCATCTGGCTGCTGAAGAAACTCGGGCTAGCGAAGCAGGTTCACACCACCAAGCTCGCGGCGGTGAAGCACGCCAAAGAAATGGCCGAATTCGCAGTTCCAGAACCTCAGTCCGAGCTGGTTTCCGCACAACTCTAGACTTCCATCGTTTGAAATTCTTGCCGAGCCGCTGAACGGTGCTGCGCGGTATCGCTGCGCCTGCCGTCCCCTTTGTGCGTTAACGACAGAGCCCCGCAATTCGCATCTGACTGCGCAAGAACCCGCCTCCGGGGTACAATTCAGCTGAGATTCCGGGAAACCAATGCGTATCGCGAGCCGGCGGAAGACGATTGCTTTTTTCCTTGTGCTGGGCATATGCCTGGTGGCCCTGGCGATTGCGCTGGACGTCGGCTGGATCATCCTCAACTGGCGCCAGAGCGTCATGCTGTTCCTGGGCGTGATTGTCTTCGCTACGATCATTCTGGGCATGATCTTAAACACCACCTTTCTTGTCCGCGAGATACGCCTAAACGAACAGCACGGGAGTTTCATCAACGCGGTTACGCATGAACTGAAGACGCCGATCACTTCCATTCGCCTGTACCTCGAAACGCTGCAACGCCGCGAAATAGAGGAAGCGCAGCGGCAACATTTTTACCAACTCATGCTCGACGACACCGACCGCCTGATGGGTACTGTCGAGCAGGTGCTGAAAGCGGGCCAAGTGGGGTACAAGCGCGGCGAACAATACCGCGCCAAAGTTGATCTGGGGAATTTAGCGGCCGAGTGCATGGAACTTGCGCGCACGCGGCACCATCTGAGCCCCGGCGCTTTGCACTTCGGATCCGGGAAC
>DATNLR010000073.1:0-38103 GCA_035602755.1 Binatus sp. (SeqCode)
GCGCGATCGTTTCGGCAAAACTACCTCGCGACGTGAATCGCAAACGTCGCAAGCCATATCCGCCGCGGTCTTCCACGCGAGCTTCCAGCTCGCCGTCGCCGAAAATTATGCGTTCCCCCACGGGAATCTTACGCCCCGGGCGAACCAGAGTCTCCCAAAGACCCGCCTCGATTTGCCGCACCAGCAAAACTTCAATAGAAGACTTCAAGTATTCGTCGCGCGCAGGATTGTTTTCACCCGGCTTCTGCGAACGAACGCCTTCCCGACGCCCAAACAGCCGCGCCGGCAGTACACGCGTATTGTTCAGCACCATGAGTTCATCGCCGCGCAGCAGATCAGGAAAGTCGAGAAAATGATGGTCTTCGGTGGCGCCGGACTTTCGATCGATCAACAGCATGCGCGCAGCATCGCGCCGCTCCGGTGGATGCTGCGCGATCAACTCCGGCGGCAGGTCAAAATCAAATTCACTTAAGTCCATCGGTTTGGTCCGCGATCCATACGCGCTGGTTCTAAGTATGCTGTACCATCTTAGCGAATCAACACGCACATTCAGTGCCCTAGGCAGGAATCGTGGCTGAAGATTCTGTGGTCATCACTTCGCGAGGTGTCGAGCGGCTGCGCGCGGGCCATCCCTGGGTCTATCGCAGCGACGTTCGCAGCGCGTCGGCAGAAGCCGGCGCCGTCGTTCGCCTCACCGACCAGCGCGAGCGCTACCACGGCCGCGCGTTTTACAGCGACAAATCGCAAATCGCGGTGCGCCTGCTCACGCGCGAAGACGTTCCCGTCAACCGCGCTTTTTTCGCCGAACGCATCCGCCAGGCGGCAGCCTATCGCAAAACGGTGGTCGAAAATACCGACGCGTACCGTCTGATTTATGGCGAAGCCGACCTGCTGCCGTCGGTCGTCGTAGATGCCTACGGAGATTATCTCGTTATCCAAACGCTCAGCCAATCCAGTGAACGCTATAAAGGCCTTCTGCAGGAAATCCTGGTCGAGCAGTTCTCTCCCCAAGGCATCCTCGAGCGTAACGATCCCAAAGTGCGTTTGCTCGAAGGCCTGGAACAGAAAATCAGCGTCCTGCATGGTGAAGTCCCGGAAGAAATTGTGGCCCAGGAAAATGGGGTCGCTTTTTACTACGATCTCCGAAACGGACAGAAGACTGGATCCTTTCTCGATCAGCGAGAAAATCATGCGGCGGCAAGGCCCTACTGCTGCGGGGAAGTCCTCGATTGTTTCGCCTACCAGGGAGGATTCGCGCTTACGTTCGCAAATAAAAGCGCTCACGTCGAGGCTGTCGATATGGCCCCGGCAGCGCTACATACCGCGCGCCGCAATCAAGAAGCGAACGGCATCCGGAACGTCACCTTTCGCCAGGCAAACACATTTGACCTGCTGAAGGAATACGACGAAGTCGGCCGCCGCTTTGACACCGTCGTTCTCGACCCGCCGGCCTTCGCCAAGAATCGAGCCAGCATCCCGGCAGCCCAGCGCGGTTACAAGGAAATCAATCTTCGCGCCATGAAACTCCTAAGACCGGGCGGATACCTGATCACCTGCTCTTGCTCCTACCACATTTCCGAGCCCCTGTTTCTCCAAGTGCTCGCCGAGGCCGCCATCGACGCACGCAGGACGGTTGCAGTCGTGGAACGGCGAACACAGGCTCGGGACCATCCTATTCTGCTAACCATGCCCGAAACTCATTACCTTAAGTGCCTTGTACTTCGTGTGTTATAGCATATAAATCTACGGCTAGCCCGCTGTTGCCCGTTGAAAAATACTTGACAATCAAGCACGCATATTTTATTATCGGCTTGCGCTAATGATGGCACACGATCTCTGTGGAGGAAGTTTGAGGCCATGGCGAGTCGAGCGCAGCTTCGGTTTGCCGAACGCCGTCCACACCGCAGCCATCAGGGCGGAGTACAAGAGCGGCGTGTGGACCGTCAAGATGCCCAAGCGCGCTGAATCGAAGTCGAAACAAGCTAAAGATCACGTCACAGACAACGGCAACTGAGCTACACCAGCACGAAACGACCAAGGGGGCCGTGATTCTGCCGGCCCTCTTTTTGTCTTAATGGAAAAGTGAGAAAATCGCACCATGCCGCGACTCGACAAACTTACCATCAAAGCCCAGGAAGCCTTGCAAGCAGCGCAAGAAATGGCCGGCCGCACCGGCCAGCAACAGATTGAGCCGTTACATGTGCTGTGGGCTCTCCTCTCTCAAAACGAAGGCGTCGTCCCGCCCTTGCTGGAAAAACTGGGCGTGTCGCCCACCGCTCTGGCAAGCGAAGTCGAAGCTCAGATCAACCGTCTGCCGAAAATTTCAGATGTTTCGCAGCAGTATCTGAGTCCTCCGACCAACAAGATTCTCGACAAAGCCTTCGATGAATCCCAGCGACTCAAGGACGAATATGTTTCCACCGAGCACATTCTCCTTGGCCTAGCTTCAGATTCTCGCGACCCCGCCAGCCAATTGCTGGCTCGTTACGGCGTGACCCACGACGCGATCTTGCAAGCCATGACCTCCATTCGCGGCAGCCATCGCGTCACTTCGCAAAATCCCGAATCAACTTATCGCGCGCTGGATCAGTACGGTCGTGACCTCACCGACCTGGCCCGCCGAGGTAAGCTGGATCCCGTAATCGGTCGCGACGAAGAAATCCGCCGCGTAATGCAAATCCTTGCCCGCCGAACGAAAAACAATCCGGTGCTGATCGGCGAACCCGGCGTAGGCAAGACCGCCATTGTGGAAGGCTTGGCGCAGCGAATTGTCGCCGGCGATGTCCCCGAAGTTCTGAAGCCCAAGCGAATCGTCACCTTGGATCTTTCTTCCTTGGTTGCAGGCGCAAAATATCGCGGCGAATTCGAAGACCGCTTGAAAGCAGTGCTGAAAGAAGTCACGGAGTCCGAAGGCCAGATTATTCTCTTCATTGACGAGTTGCATACCCTGGTCGGCGCGGGCGCCGCGGAAGGCTCCATGGACGCCTCCAACATGCTCAAGCCCGCCCTGGCGCGCGGTGAACTGCGCGCAATCGGCGCCACCACGCTGAACGAATATCGCAAATACATCGAAAAAGATCCCGCGCTGGAGCGCCGTTTCCAACCCGTCTTTGTAGGCGAACCTTCTGTGGAAGACACCATCGCCATCCTGCGCGGCCTGAAAGAACGTTACGAAGTACATCATGGTGTGCGCATCAAAGATGCCGCCATTCTCGCAGCTGCCATGCTTTCCCAACGTTACATCACCGATCGTTTCCTCCCCGACAAAGCGATCGACCTCATCGACGAAGCCGCCGCTGGTCTGCGCATGGAAATCGATTCGCTGCCCGCCGAGATTGACGAAATCGAGCGTCGCATCATGCAGCTTGAAATCGAAAAGCAAGCGCTGCGCAAAGAATCCGATCCGAATTCCCGTGACCGTTTAAAACAAATCGACAAGGAGCTGGCTGGCCTGCGCGAGCAGTCCAACGCCCTGAAGGCGCACTGGCAAACTGAAAAAGATGCCATCGGCCGCATTCGCAAACTGAAAGAAGAAATCGAGCAATTGAAGGCCGATGAACAGCGTTACGAGCGCACGGGCGATCTTTCCAGAGTTGCCGAGATCCGTTACGGCAAATTGTCTGCAGCCGAAAAAGAGTTAAAAGCCGCGCAGGACCGCTTGGGCGAGTTGCAGAAAGACCATCCCATGTTGAAAGAAGAGGTGGGCGAAGAAGAAATCGCGAAAATCGTCAGCAAATGGACGGGAATTCCCGTCGGCCGTCTTCTCGAAGGCGAGGTCCAGAAACTCATTCACATGGAAGAACGCTTGCGCGAACGAGTCGTTGGCCAGGATGAAGCCCTGGCCAGCGTAGCGAACGCGATTCGCCGCAGCCGCTCAGGCTTGGGGGATCCCAATCGCCCTATCGGCTCTTTCCTTTTTCTCGGTCCAACCGGAGTCGGCAAAACCGAACTCGCGCGGGCGCTTGCTGAATTTTTGTTCGACGACGAGAAAGCCATCATCCGCCTGGACATGTCCGAGTACATGGAAAAACATTCCGTCGCTCGAATGATCGGGGCGCCTCCGGGCTACGTGGGATATGAGGAAGGCGGACAGCTCACGGAACAAGTCCGTCGCCGCCCATACTCCGTGATTCTGCTCGACGAAATCGAGAAGGCGCATCCGGATGTTTTCAACGTGCTGCTCCAAATTCTTGACGATGGCCGCTTGACGGATGGAAAAGGGCGCGTGGCGGATTTTCGTAACACCGTGATCATCATGACCTCTAACATCGGCTCCTCGGCCATCTTCGAGCTGGCTGCCAAAGATCCGAAAAAAGCACGCGAACAGGCGATGGCCGCTCTGCGTGAAATTTTCCGCCCTGAATTTTTGAATCGCATCGACGACATCGTCATGTTCAAACCGCTCGGCAAAGATCAGATTGAGCGTATCATCGAACTGCAAATGCGGAGTCTCACCAAGCGCCTTGCGGAACGTCAGTTGACCATCGCTCTGACTCCGGCGGCCAAGTCTTTGCTCTTCCGCGAAGGCTACGACCCCGCCTATGGCGCGCGTCCCATGAAACGCGCCATACAGCGCCTCATTCAGGACCCGCTCGCGCTGAAGCTTCTCGATGGAGAGATCCATCCTGGCAACCACGTCTTAGTTGACGTGGATCCCAAAACTGGCGAGATGAAAATTACGCGCGAGGTTCTAAAGGCAGGCGCGGCTTAAACTGAAGTCCGGGCCCCGAGGCACAAGTTTATGAAAACCATAAAGACCACATTGCTTCTAACCGCATTGACCTTACTACTCTTGTTTTTAGGAGAGTCTTTTGGTGGCCAACGCGGCCTGACCATCGCCCTGCTCGTAGCCGTTTTGATGAACGGCACGGCCTATTTTTTTTCGGACAAAATTGCGCTCGCTTCCAGTGGCGCGCAACCAATCAGCAGAGAAGAGGCCGGGCGTCTCTACGCCGTAATGGAGCGCCTCTGCGCCAAAGCCAATCTACCCATGCCCAAGCTGTATTTGATACCGCAGCCGGCGCCCAATGCGTTCGCCACCGGCCGCAATCCCAGCCACGCATCGGTCGCAGTAACGCAGGGCTTGCTCGAGTTGATGAATGACGACGAACTGGAAGGCGTGATCGCGCACGAGCTTTCTCACGTCCGTAATTACGACATCCTCACTTCCTCCATCGCAGCCACGCTAGCCGGCGCCATTATGTGGGTCGGCCGCATGGGTCAGTGGGGCATGATGTTGGGAGGCTGGGGCGGGGGACGCGGCCGAGATCGCGAAGGCGGGGGAATCACTGCTCTATTAATGCTGATTCTTGCGCCGCTTGCCGCCCTACTTCTGCAACTCGGAATTTCTCGCCAGCGCGAATACCAAGCCGACGCTTCCGGAGCGAGGATGGTAGGCCAGCAATACGGCCTGATCAGCGCCCTCGAAAAACTCGGCGCCTACAACCAGAAAATCCCGTCGGACATTCCGCCATCCACTGCCGCGCTCTGCATCGTCGCGCCCTTCTCGCCGCGGCAAATTATCACCGGCCTGTTCAGCACCCATCCGCCGCTCTCAGACCGCATCGCTGAGTTGCGAAACATGACTATCACCAGGTAGGAAATCCGTTGTTGTCGGGAACGAAAGCTTGACGAAAGCCCATAAAGGGGCCGGTAGTGGAACTGTTAATCCACCACGCAGAAAACTTTAAAATAGCGTAAAAATTGCAGTACCAAAAAGGCCACGACCACCCGTGCTTGAGCTTCGACATCACCACAAACCCAACATAATCAATTGATTGCACGACCAAGCCGGTTTGGCCCGATTTGGCTCCGCGCTTGCTCCTACAGCCCTTGCAGTTGGCTTCACACAGGAGAAAGCAATGAGCGAAGAAAGACAAGAAATTATCACAGAGGAGGCCGCCGCGCCTCGCTGGGTCGGCATCGTTATCGTCGCTCTGGCCGTGGTTTCACTGGTGGCGCTGGGCGCAGGCTGGACCGCCTCTACGCGCTCAAAAGAACTCGAGCAGAATCTGGCGAGCCAGAACGAACAGTTTAAGAAGAACGAAGATGTGCTCAGCCAGCGGCTGGCCAAGTCCGAAGACACCAACGCGCAGCTCCAAGGCGAGCTCAGCGTGGTGACCGACAAGATGAAACTTACCGAAGGCGAGCTGAGCAAGGCGCGCACGCAAGCCAAGAAAATCAAGGAAGAAGACGCCAAGGAATTGGCCGATCTGCAGAATCAAACTTCTGCGCAGCTCGCGACTAAGGCCAATGTTGACGACGTCAACAAACTTGGCACCGACGTGAACGGCGTGAAGACTGATCTGGAGGGCGAGAAGAACAATCTTCAGATGGCCCGCGGCGAATTCGGCACGCTAATCGCCAAGAACCATGACGAAGTGGAAGAACTCCGCCGTCTTGGCGAACGCGATTACTACGAGTTCAGCATCGACAAGAAAAATAACCGCGAAAAAGTCGGCAACCTCATGGTTGAACTTCACAACACCAACACCAAGAAGAGCCAGTACACCGTGACCATCTTTGTTGACGACCAGCGCCACGACAAGAAGGGCTTGACGGCCAACGAGCCGCTGTACTTCTTCGAAAACGGCGCGCGTGCTCCGCTGGAGTTCGTTGTGAACCAGGTGGGCAAGGACAAGATCACCGGATACCTGAGCGTTCCGAAGGTCAATCAGGCTCACACGCAAGCGGTTTCCGGCGGTAACTAACGCAGCATAGACCCGCGCACTGGCGGGCGCGGCAGGTAACAGAAAGGGGGCGTCCCGAGCGCCCCCTTTTTCTATTCCGCTTTCTTGGCGGCGCGTTGTTTGCGGGTCAGAAACCTTTTCGCCAGGGACGAAAGTTGATCGTGCTTCAGTTTTCCTTGCTCGTACATCTGCACTTTTTTCTTAGCCACTTTCCGCCGGCGGCGCTGCCGCTTTTGGGCTACGTACCGCTTTTCATTTGCCATTCAGTTCCTCCACGATTAGCGACATCTGATTGTAGCGGAGAAGGAAAATGATGCAAGGTTCGCGTGTGTTTTTGCCTTGAACTTCAAGTACGATTCATAGAGCTATGCCGGTGACTGCCATTTACGCGAGCCGCATCTTCACTCCCCAGGAGCAGCTTACGGATAGTGTGATTCTCACCGAAGACGGCCGCATCATCGCCATTGGCCATCGCGACGAAGTGAAAATTCCGGCCGGCGCCATCGATTACATCGCCGCGGGCATGCTCGTCGCCCCAGGGTTCGTCGATGTGCACATACACGGCGCAGGTGGCCACGACGTAATGGAAGCGACTCCCGCAGCGCTCGATTGCATCACGTCCACCGTCGCGCGTTACGGTACCACGTCAATTCTCGCCACAACCGTTACCGCCTCTGTGGATGAAACCTGCCGTAGCCTGGAGGGAATCGCTCAATACATTCGTGCGCATGAGAAATTTGAACAGCAAAGCACGGCTCCGGGGGCAGAGATCCTGGGCATTCATCTCGAAGGCCCATTTATTTCCAAGGCTCGTCGCGGCGTGCATCCGCCCGGCGCTATCGTGCGTCCTTCGGTGCAAATTCTGGAGAAATTTCGCGCCGCAGCCGACGGCTTAATTCGGATAATCACCGTGGCTCCGGAGATTCCCGGGGCTCTCGACCTGATCCAAGCCGCCGTGGCCAATGGAATTGTGGCCGCCATCGGCCACACCGACGCGAATTACGAACAAACGCAAGCCGCCATACAAGCGGGAGCCCGCCACACGGTCCATTTCTACAATGCTATGCGCCCGTTTTCGCACCGCGACCCGGGAATCATCGGCGCTGTGCTCACCGAGCCCGACGTTAGCGCCGAAGTTATAGCCGACGGAATCCACGTCGCCGGTCCCGCAATTCAAGTCCTTCTCGGCACGAAGGGATTCGACACCGTTCTTCTAGCAAGTGACGCCACCGCTGCCACGGGAATGCCTGACGGAAATTTCCGCCTCGGAAATTTTGAAGTGGTGGTAAAAGACGGCGTCTGCCGCAACGCGGAAGGAAAGCTCGCCGGGAGCACGCTGACGCTCGATCGCGCACTACGTTACATCGTTGCGCTCGGCGTGCCGCTCGTTGACGCCCTACGCATGGCCACAATTCTCCCGGCTCGCCGCGTTAGCCTCGCAGGAAAAAAAGGAATCATCGCCCTAGGCGCCGATGCGGACTTGCTAGTCCTAACCCCCGATCTGCGCGTAGTAGGAGTCATGACCCGCGGCGCAGGCCTGGCCTAGCTTGCTTCGGCTTTCCTGGAATTTTAACTCCACCGACGTACGCGTTTGGTATTTGTAGCGTCGGGCTTGAGCCCGGCATCTTTCTTCGTTGTGGTCCTTCGAATTTCGTCCGTAGGAAATTAATGAGCGAAGGTTGTTACTTAGGATTTAGCGAGATTTTCAATGCTTCCGCCAGCAGGTAAGGATCAAACGGGCTGGCTGCAAAAAAGCGTCCGTCAATCTCCAACGTAGGAACCTTCCGGCGTCCATTATTCGCGCGAAGTACAAGCTCTTCTGCGTCCGGCGACTCGTCGATATTTACTTCCCGAAACGGGATCTTTCTCTCCCGCAGGAACTGTTTCGCCCGCCTGCAGTCGCAGCACCAGCCTGTGGAGTACACTATTATTTCAGCCATTCGCGCCCCGGTTGACCGTTCGTGGAACCTTCTGAATGCTACAACCATTGGATGCTGAAGGGCGTTCGCGGATGCCGCCATGCGGCCAACCAGTAAATCGGTGTCATTTTGGTACCGTCCCGCAAGCACCATTGTTACAGTGAGTTACGCACACCACTGGGACGGAATCACACCAGCCGTCCTATCCCTGAAGGTTAATGCCCTGAACGTTGAGAATCCTGCGAGGACCCGGCGCTGGCGCCCTTCGAAGCAGTCTGCAAACGCGCGTTAGCCCGTTCCATCTTGGCTTCTGCTTCTCTGGATTCAGCCTCCGGCATCCCCGGCTTTGCTGCCTCCGCCTGTGCGTTCTGGAGCGCTGCACGAGACCGCGCCACGTCGATTTCCGCAGCACGCTCGGACACTTCAGCCAGCACAATCACGCGATCGGGAAGCACTTCCGCGAATCCGTTGATCACAGACAAATAACCTGTCTGTGCGCCCTTGTGGTAGGTCAGCGTTCCCACACCCAACAAAGTAATCAAGGGCGCGTGCCCGGGCAAAATGCCCAGGTAGCCGTCCTTGCCGGGCATCTCGAGCGCTTGCACATTCTCGCTCAACACGTGCCGCTCAGGCGTTACGACTTGCAGTTCGATAGCTTCCGGTAGCATGTAAATTGCGGGCTCGTGTGGCTCGAAACGAAACTATGCCACCGCCGCCATCTTCTCCGCCTTTTCCTTCACTTCTTCGATCGTTCCAACCATGTAGAAAGCCTGCTCCGGCAAATCGTCGTGCTTTCCTTCCACGATTTCCTTGAAACCGCGCACGGTGTCTTCCACCTTCACGTACTTGCCTTCCAGTCCGGTGAACTGCGCCGCCACGTTCATCGGTTGCGACAGGAATTTTTCAATCTTGCGCGCGCGCGTAACTGTCTGCTTGTCATCATCTGACAGTTCTTCGATTCCAAGAATTGCGATAATGTCCTGCAACTCGCGATAACGTTGAAGCACCGATTTCACTGCGCGCGCAACGTTGTAATGCTCCTGGCCCACGATGCGCGGGTCCAGGATGCGCGAAAAGCTCGCAAGCGGATCCACCGCCGGATAAATTCCGCGTTCCACAATCTGCCGGCTCAAGTTCGTCGTTGCGTCAAGGTGCGCAAACGTCGCCGCTGGTGCCGGGTCGGTGTAGTCGTCCGCCGGCACGTAAATCGCTTGCACGGACGTGATCGACCCTGTCTTGGTGGAGGTAATTCGCTCCTGCAACTCGCCGATTTCCGTGTTCAGGTTCGGCTGGTATCCCACGGCCGAAGGCATGCGGCCCAACAATGCCGAAACCTCCGAACCCGCCTGCACAAAACGGAAAATGTTGTCGATGAAAAGCAGAACGTCCAGATGTTCTTCGTCGCGGAAATATTCCGCCACCGTCAGTCCGGTCAATCCCACGCGCAAACGCGCGCCGGGCGGTTCCGTCATCTGCCCGTAGATCAGCGCGCAACGCGATTTCTCCGAATTCCCCGGCACCACCACGCCCGATTCCTGCATTTCCAGCCACAGGTCATTTCCTTCGCGCGTGCGCTCGCCCACGCCGGCAAAAACGGAAACGCCGCCGTGTTTCATGGCCACGTTGTGAATCAATTCCTGAATCAAAACTGTCTTGCCTACGCCCGCGCCCCCGAACAACCCGATCTTGCCGCCTTTCAAATAGGGCTCGATCAGGTCCACCACCTTGATTCCCGTCTCAAACATCTCCAAATTTGTGGACTGATCCTCGAGGGATGGCGCCGGACGATGAATCGGATAGCGCTTGTCCGTTTTCACCGGCCCAAGTTTGTCCACGGGCTCACCCAGAACATTCAGCACGCGTCCCAACGTAGCGCGGCCCACCGGCACGGAAATGGGTTCGCCCAGATTTTCCGCCTTCATTCCGCGCACCAACCCTTCGGTTGGCTTCATCGCCACGCAACGCACCCGGCCTTCCCCCAGCTGCTGTTCAACTTCCGCGACGATGTCGAGAGGCTCCGGAACGTCAAATCCTTCGCTCGTGATGCGCACCGCATGGTGGATGAACGGCAGGTGATGTTCTTGAAACAAAATATCCACCACCGGCCCAATCACCTCAACTACGTGCCCTATCTTTTCGTCGCCTTTATTTTCCGCCATCCTGTTCTCCTGAAATTTTCAAAAGCGCCGCCCCCTAAGACATTGCGGAAGCCGCGCCGCTCACAATCTCGATAATTTCCTTGGTAATTCCTGCCTGACGAATCTTGTTCATCTGCAAGGTTAGTTTGTCGATCAGTTCCGAAGCGTTTCGCGTCGCCGCGTCCATCGCCGTCATGCGCGCCGCGTGTTCCGCCGCCGCAGATTCCAGCAAAATCCGAAAGATTTCGGTCTCCAGATAACGCGGCATCAAAGCTTTGAAGATTTCGTCCACCGGCTGCTCGTAAATGTAATCCACCAGAAATTCGTCGCCTCGAGGTGCCCGTTCCATGGGCAGCGAGCTGTCCGGACCGGCATGGCTGGCCAGCGATTTCTCCCCATCCTTTTTCTCTCTGCTCACCACTTCCGGATCGATCGGCAGTAATTTTTGAACCGTCAGGTTCTGCACCATCACATTCTTAAACTCGTTATAAACGGCGTACACCGCGTCAACTTCGTCGCGGATGTAAAGCTCGGCGATCTTCCCGGAGATTTCCTTGGCCTTGGAAAATTCCACCTTCGCCGACACGTCCAAGTATTCCCCCACAAAGCTCAGCCCGCGCTTCCGGAAGGTGTCGCGCGCTTTCTTGCCCACCACCATCAGCGCAAGCTTTTTCGACGCGTGTTCGCGCATGAATTCGCTCGCTCGCCGAATCACATTGGAGTTAAAGGCCCCCGCCAGGCTGCGGTCTCCGGTCAGCACCAAGACTAAAATCCTGTCTTCGCCGCGCCGCACTAGAAGCGGATGCGATATGTTTTCCATGCGCGCCGCCGCCGAGCGCAAAACACGCAATATCTCGCGCGCGTAGGGCCTCGCTGCGAACACGCCTTCTTGCGCGCGGCGCAATTTTGCCGCCGCAACGAACTTCATCGCTCGCGTAATTTGCTGCGTATTCTTCACCGAGCGAACGCGCCGCCGATAGTCAAGTAGTGTAGGCATGAACCGTGACTTAGGCAGTCATCCTATAAATTAATGCGCAGCCGGTACCGGGGCCGGCGTCGGAGCCGCCGCAGGCGAGCCCGCTCCTGGCTCTTTTTTCGGCGGGATTTTTTGCTGAGCCTGGTCTTCTTGCTTCTTCGCTTCACCTTCCTGCTTCGGTTTCTGCGGCAGCGAAGCCTTGAACGCTTCCTTAAACGCATCCAGCGCTTTCTTGGCCTCCGCCTTGATCGTGTCGTCGAAGGCCTTCTTCTCGCGCAGCGCTTTCAGCAGCCCGTTGTAATTCGTCTCGATAAACGGATACATCTCCAACTCGAATCGCCGGCACTCCGAAACTTCCAAATCCTCCAAATAACGGTTCGCCGCCGCATAAATAATCAAGACCTGCTTCTCCACCGGCAGCGGCTGATACTGATCCTGTTTCAAAATTTCTACCAACCGTTGTCCGCGTGCGAGTTGCGCCTGCGTCGCTTTGTCCAACTGCTCCGTGCCGAACTGCGCGAAGGCCGCCAAATCGCGATACTGCGCCAAATCCAACCGCAACGTGCCGGCCACTTGTCGCATAGCTTTAATCTGTGCGTTACCGCCGACGCGGCTCACGGAAAGCCCCACGTTCACTGCCGGCCGGACGCCGCTATTGAACAAATCCGCTTCCAGGTAAATCTGCCCATCCGTGATCGAAATCACGTTGGTCGGAATGTAAGCCGAAATATCGCCCGCCTGCGTCTCAATCACAGGTAGCGCCGTCAACGAGCCCGCGCCCAGTTCATCATTCAATTTCGCCGCGCGCTCCAGCAGCCGCGAGTGCAAAAAGAAAACGTCACCAGGGAACGCCTCGCGCCCAGGAGGACGCCGCAACAACAATGAAATCTCGCGATACGCTTGCGCGTGCTTCGAAAGGTCGTCGTAAAAACACACCGCATGCCGCTTCGAATCGCGGAAAAATTCCCCGATAGCGCATGCCGCGAACGGCGCGATGTACTGCATCGAAGCGGACTCTGAAGCTGACGCCGCCACCACGATGCTGTGCTCCATCGCGCCATAATCGGTGAGAATCTTAACGATCTGCGCAATCGTGGACCGCTTCTGTCCAATCGCGCAATAAATGCAAATCATGTCGCCGCCACGCTGATTGATGATGGTGTCCAGAATAATCGCGGTCTTTCCCGTCTGACGGTCTCCAATGATCAACTCGCGTTGTCCGCGCCCAATTGGAATCATCGCGTCGATGGACTTGATACCGGTCTGCACCGGCTCGCGCACCGGTTGACGATCCACCACGCCCGGAGCCAATCGTTCCAGCGGATTGCGTACATCCGTTTGTATCGGCCCTTTGTCATCCACCGGATTTCCCAGCGCGTCCACCACGCGCCCCAGCATTGCGTCGCCTACCGGCACCGACATAATTTTGTTAGTGCGCTTGACGGTATCGCCTTCCTCAATCTCGGTGTAATCGCCAAGCAACACCACGCCCACTTGGTCCTCTTCGAGGTTCAGAGCGATTCCGAAGACATCGTGCGGAAATGCCAGCATCTCGCCCGACATGCACTTATCCAGCCCATGAACGCGCGCGATTCCGTCGCCGACCGAAATCACCGTCCCCACTTCGTCCACCGCCAGGGTTTGCTGGTAGTGTTCGATCTGTTCGCGCAATATCTTTGTAATCTCGTCGGCTTTGATGTTCGCCATTCTTGCTCCTAATTTTTCGATGAACTATTCCGTTTCCAATTGCTCGCGCAAACGGTTCAGTTGTTCGCGCACCGACCCGTCGTAAATGGTGGAACCGACGCGCACTACCACTCCGCCGAGCAGCGCTCGATCTTCGCGATATTGCGCTTTGATTCGCTTCCCCGTGCGACGCTCCATCACTTCGCTCAACTGCTTTTTCTCCGCGTCGTTTAATTCCTTCGCCGAGCTCACTTCCGCCTCAGCGATTCCCATCCTCATATTCAGTTGTTGTTCCAGCGCCGTCAGAATCTCGCGAAACATTTCCGTGCGTCGGTGGCCCACCACCAAATAAATAAAATTTCGCACGGTTTCATCAATGCCCATTTTCTCGGTGACTTCCCGGATCACTTTTTCCTTGATCTCCTGGCTCACCGCCGGAGTTTCCAAAGCGTTGCGCAACTCCGCCGAAGAATAAAATACGTCCAGAAACGCCGAAAGGTCGCCCTTCACATCACGTTTTCGCTCAAGCCCCACGCTTGCCAGCGCAGCAGCATAGCGTTCTGCTACCGCGCTCAATTGATGCTCCTTTCCATCTCCGCTACGAATGTGCGGAACAATCCCGCCTCTGCTTGCGGCGTGATCTCTTTCTGCAACATCGCTTCGGCGCGTTCGATGGCCAGGCGTGCTGCCCGCGCTTTCAATTCTTGATTCGCCGCGCGCCCAGCCGCTTCTATTTCCATCTGCGCCGCGTGCTCGATTTTTTCCGCTTCGGAACGCGCCAAATCGTGAAGCCGCTTCGCTTCCGCTTGCTGGTCGCGCTTGCCTTCTTCTTTTATCCTCTGAATCTCGCCGTCCAGCCCCGCCAACTTCTGCTCGATTTCTTTTTTCTGGCGCTCGGCAGCCTCGCGCGCCCGTGTACCTTCCGCGATTTTTTGCGCTATTTCTTCCGCCTGCCCGTGGAAATAAGGGCCGCCCCATTTCTTCGCCGCGTATGCAATGGCGCAAAAGACAATCGCGAAATTCAGCCAGTGGAATATGTAGCCAATCGGAGTTTCCGCAGGTGGCGTTTCTCTCTCTTGCGCCCGCACCGGCCACACGGCAAGAAACAAAAAGACAGCTAGGAATCCGAAAGTCCTCGCCACACGCTTCATTGGCGCGCTCCTTGCGTCGGAGACGGGCTTTCCAGAATCGTCCGCACAATTTCCGCGGCCAGTGAATCCGTCTGGAGCGCCACTTCGCGGCTGGCTACGGTCAGCTCATCGGCAATCTTCTTCTTCGCCTCCCCGACTTCTTCCAAAGCTCGCGAGCGCATCGCTTTCAACAGCCGTGCTCGATCATCCAAAGCCGCCTGCCGCGCCGCTTCTTGCTCCGCGTAAATCTCCCCGCGAACTTTTCGCAGTCTTTCGCTGTACTCCTGCAGCTCCCTGCCCGCTTCGGCCTCCAGCTCCGCTGCTTGCCGGCGCGCTCCCTCAATTCTCGCGTCGCGCTCCCCCATCGCTTTCTGAATCGGCGTGAAGAAGGCCCAGCGCATAAACAAATAGAAAAGAAAAACGATAACCACTGTGGGCACAGCTTGCAGGAACAACTCAGCGAGCTGGTGGAGGATTTCCATGGTCAGGAGATAGAAATAGTACGGATTTGCAGCCCCGTTTAGAAATTGTTTGCATGATTCCGGGGCGATAGCCTCGCTTGCCGGAACACACTTCTAGGTTCAACAAAGCTCGTGATTATCGCATCGCCATGGCCTTCCGTCAACGCCGAGCTTAGCCCGCCCAAGGTCAGACCTTTCAGCAACTTATGTTCGCGCCGACGGCATCCTCTAGGCCTGGAAGACGTCTTTCTTGCTGACCACCGCCCAAAGCAACAGCGCCAGCAGGGGCACTGCGAAAATCACTCCAAACCAAATCGGAAAGTGCAGCACTGGCGCCGGACTCGACGCTCCCTGCATATCGCGCATCATATCGCCCATGGCTTGATCGAACCGCGCCTGCGTCCCCGGAATCAGCACCATGGTCAGCGAGTTGAATATCAGGAATTGAAAGTAGTAAATCGCCAGCGCGCGTCCCCAGGGCCTGAGCTTCAGCAATCCGAACGCTGTCAGGGACTGAACTAGCGCCAGCGCGAACATAATCAGCGAGGCAAGAGTTCCTTTGAAAAAGAACCCCAAAAAGAACACTGGCGGATTCACCGCAAGCCCCAGAACTCCAAGGAACGCGCTGATCAGCAGGTACCATGCGATCAGCGTGATGCTGAGCGGCCGGGTTCGTGAGCCAATCATCGAGTCATCTGATATTCGCTCGGGCGACGCACCTGGTACCTTTAGAAATTGTTCCTTCGTGGATCGCTTGTTGAAGAAATAAAACCACCATGCGCCTAGCACCGTAAGAGCCGCGTAAAATAACGTAAAGAAACTTCGCATGCCCATCAAAAGGCTTGGCGTCAACTGCGGACTCACCGCAGTTCCCGGAGGCGGAAAGGGCACCATCAGAAACATCAGCAGTCCAGGGATACTGAGAAATACCAGCAATGCGCCGAAAACCATCATAGAAACCCGTGACCATTCACGCAAACGCAGCAACGCCATCCCTGTCGAGAGGCCCCAGGCCCCCGCTGCGAAAAGCAAAACCGCGGTGATCATCATGAAATACTTGAAAAACTGAACCTGATTCTGAGGAACGGAAACGCCGTTGGTGGAAGCAAATAACATCATTACACCGGTCAGCAACACGAGCCCACTGCCAAGCAGCACAACAACCGCTGAAATCGTCACGCCAGATGATCGATTCATAATCCGCCAAGGCCAAGTTTTGCGCAGGAGTATACAACATCAATCGCTCCTCATCTTCCCCACGCCATGAATCCATCTGCGTTCCCCGCCTATCGCTAAGGTTCGACTTCGGCTGGAGGAGCGTGGCCAAAAATTGATATAGATCGACGAGTACCGGTACCGCACACACACGACCCAACCGCCTCCCGGGGAACCTCTAACTTCTCGCCCTCAGCTTCGTATAGAATGGGGCGCTTTGGCGGCCTGCGACGTAGCACGAGGGCCCACCGCAATAAGGAGATTTCTTAAAATGCCATCTTTTCCCGGAGTCGATTTCCTCGACTTCGATTCCCTGCTGAGCGACGAGGAAAAACTCGCGCGCCAAACCGCTCGTCAATTTGTCGATGACGAGATCATGCCCATTATCGAGCAATACAATCGCGAAGGAAAATTCCCGGTGCAACTGGTTCCGCAGATGGCCGAGTTAGGACTTTTCGGCGCGAGCCTGAAAGGTTACGGCTGCGCGGGCATGTCCAACGTGGAATACGGCCTGGTCACCCAGGAACTCGAGCGCGGCGATTCCGGCTTGCGAAGTTTTATTTCCGTGCAATCTGCGCTGGTGATGTATCCCCTCCACGCATTTGGTTCCGACGCTCAAAAGGACAAATGGCTGCCATTGCTGCAACAGGGAAAAGCCATCGGCTGCTTTGGTCTCACCGAACCGCAGTTCGGTTCAAATCCGGGTGGCATGCTGACCCGCGCCGTAAAAAAAGGCGACAGCTACGTCCTGAATGGCGAAAAAATGTGGATCACTAACGGCTCCATCTCTGACCTAGCCGTTATTTGGGCGAAAACAGAGGACGATAAGATTCGCGGCTTCCTGGTGGAGAAAGGCACACCCGGCTTTAAAGCTTGGGACGTCCACGGAAAATATTCGCTGCGCGCTTCGGTCACTTCCGGCCTGGCTATGACCGATTGCGAAATACCGACAGCCAACCTGCTTCCCGGCGTCGAAGGCCTGAAAGGCCCGCTATCCTGTCTCAACCAGGCGCGCTACGGAATCGGTTGGGGCGCCATCGGAGCGGCCATGGCCTGCTACGACTCAGCCCTAACCTACGCCAAACAGCGCAAACAATTCGATAACAAACCCATCGCCTCGCATCAACTGGTGCAGGAAAAACTCGTATGGATGATCAACGAAATCACCAAGGCGCAATTCCTCGCGCTCCAAGTGGGAAAACTTAAAGACCAGGGCCGCGTGCACCCCTCGCACATTTCTATGTTGAAAATGAACAATGTGTGGATGGCGCTGGAAACCGCTCGTATGGCCCGCCAGATCCTGGGCGCAAACGGCATCGTGGACGATTACCCCATCATGCGCCACATGAACAATCTCGAATCTGTGATCACCTACGAAGGCACTCACGACATTCACAAGCTGATCATCGGCGAACGCATCACCGGAATCGCGGCCTTCGAATGAGCCTGAGATATCGTTATTCTTTCCGCTCGGCGCTCTTGTTTTCCTTGGCGCTGGTGTTGATTGTGCCGTTTGCCTCGCGCGCTGCGGACCCCGCAGCGTCAAAGCCAAAAATTCGCGCCATCACAGCTTTCGTTCGCCTCGACCGCGCGCGTTACAAAGAACAAATTCAAGACGCCCTGAATTTTCTGCGCCAAGCTAAATCCGCCTTCGAGAAGTCCGGTTACGAAGTCCAAACCATTCGCATCACCACGCAGCCTTTCCCGGAATACACGCGCGATCTATCCGAAGCAGAAACGCTGGCGTTCTTTCGCGACTACGACGCGCTGGCGGTGAAGGAAGGGTTCGACGCCTCGATCGGCCCGGCCATGATGGAGGACACCGACGACCCGCGCGAGTCCGACTTACTGGCAAAAATTCTCGGGGGTGCCAAGACCTTGGAAGGTTCCATCTTCATCGGGGGCCCAGACGGCGTTCATTGGAAGTCCATTCACGCCGCAGCCGGCGTGATGAAGTATCTGGAAGCCAACAGCCTGCACAGTCAGGGCAATTTCAGCTTTAGTACGTCGTCTTTCGTTCCCGACGGCACGCCGTTTTATCCCGCGTCTTATCTTGCAGGTGAAGGCAAGCGATTCGCCATCGGTTTGCAGTCGGCAAATGTTGTCGCGGATGCCTTTGCTTCGACGAAATCTCCGGATGCCGCCGAGGAACGGATGAAATCCGCACTCACCCTGTATGCTCGACAGGTGGAAAAAACCGCGGAAGAAATCAGCCAAAGTAGCGGATGGAAATATGGCGGAATCGATCTTTCTCCGGCGCCATTGAAAGAAATTTCGATCGGGGGCGCCATCGAGAATTTTCTCGGCGCACCGATAGGCACGAGCGGCAGCATGACCGCCGCCGCGTTAATCACCCGCGCGCTCAAAGCGATTCCCGTCAAGCAAGCAGGCTATTCCGGATTGATGTTGCCCATCCTGGAAGATTCCGTCCTCTCGCGCCGCTGGACCGAAGGACGCCTTTCTATCGATGCCCTGCTTTCCTACTCCGCAGTTTGCGGCACGGGGCTCGATGTGATTCCGCTTCCCGGAGACATCACGAGCGCGCAACTCGAGAAGATTCTCGGTGACGTGGCCAGCCTTTCGGTGAAATGGCACAAACCACTCTCCGCCCGTCTGCTCCCGGTGGCCGGAAAAAAAGCCGGCGACCAGACCGAGTTCGATGATCCCTTCCTTGTAAACGCAAAGATTCAGCCGCTACCGTGAGCGCATGCGAAATTTATTCTGGACACTTCGGCTTGTTTGGAAACATCCCAATTGCATTATGATAGCCGTCCCGGGCGGAAGTCCCCGCTCGGATTCACTTTCGGTTCTCAGGAGCCATAATGGAGAAAGCACTCAGCCTGGAATTTCTGCGCGTCGTAGAGCGCGCCGCCATCGCCTCGGCGCACACCATGGGCTTGGGGGACCGCCACAAGTCGGATCAGATGGCCGTGGAAGCGATGCGTTCGGAAATGGACTCCGTGGGCATGGACGGGACCATTGTCATCGGCGAAGGCGAACGCGACGAAGCTCCCATGCTCTTCATCGGGGAAAAAGTTGGCGCCGCCGTCCGCGATAAAAGCCGCAAATACCCCGAAGTGGATATCGCCGTGGATCCACTGGAAGGTACCAACCTTTGCGCGACTGGAGAACCCAACGCCATCGTGGTCCTCGCCGCGAGCGATCGTGGAGGGCTGCTGCACGCCCCTGATCTGTACATGGAAAAAATAATCGTTGGACCGTCCTGCAAAGGCGCTGTTGAGCTGGATGCGCCGGTTGCCGACAATTTGAAAGCAATCGCTAAACGCCTCAACCGTAAAGTGGAAGACCTCGTTATCATCGTGCTCGATCGCCCACGCCACGAAGATCTCATCGCACAGATCCGCGCGACGGGCGCTCGCATCCGGCTTATCTCCGATGGCGATTTATCTGCCGGCATCAGTGCCGCCGTGGTTGGCACCGGCATCCACGCCGTCATGGGCATTGGCGGCGCTCCGGAGGGAGTACTTACCGCCGCCGCCCTACGCTGCTTAAATGGTCAAATTCTTGCGCGCCTGGTGGTTTCTAAACCCGAACACCATGAACGTATCGCTCAAATGGGCATTAAGGATCCCCAGCGTATTTACAACACGGAAGATCTGGCCCCCGGGAAGAAAATCATCTTCGCTTGCACCGGGGTCACCGGAGGCGGCCTGCTTCGTGGTGTGCGCTTTTTCGGCGAAGGGACCCGCACGCATTCGCTGATCCTGACTTATGACCATCGCCAGGTACGCTTTATCGATACCGTGCATTTGGAGAAGCGTCCGGACGTAAGAGTGGTTTTTTACTGACGCCGCGCAAGCTGAGATCGATGGAGTGCGCTATGTGGGGGCGAAACATTACGTACTCATCACTCGTATATCAATTTGGTTTGCTTGAGAGGTGATTCATGGCTACCCAGCCGACCCATCCCGCCGTCGAACCCAACCCCGCAGCCCAGCACCGAACGAATGCAATCTGGTGGATCCTGGGAATGGTGGTCGCGGGCATCCTGGTCATGTTTCTCTGCGTCTTGATGGTCGCCGGCCTTTTCATTCGCCATCTCAAATTTCACAGCTCGGGCAACAAAGTAGCCATTGAAACCCCGGTTGCTTCCATTTCAGTGAACAGCGACAATGCTCACGCCAGCGGACTGGAAATCTATCCGGGCGCGACGCCCTCCTCCCATAACAAAAACGCCAGTATTGATCTCAGCGCGAATGACTCCAGCGTAGGAATCGCCACCGAGGAATATCAAACGAAAGATCCTATCGACTTCGTGCAGGCCTGGTACAAGAAACATCTCGGCCCCGACTTTCGGTTGGAAACAGACGACGAAAAAGCGGTCCACGCTAGGGGTTCTGTAAGTCTGAATGACAGTGACGTCGCATTCGTGGACCACCGCCACAACGGAGCGCGCGTCGTTGCTCTGAAGAGAATTTCCTCAGGAACTCAAATCACCCTGGTTCGCGTAGGCAAGAAAGAAACGCAGTAAATTCCAACTCACAATACAAGATTTGGCTTGGCCGGATTGCGAGTTGAGGCCTGCGGGAGAATGAGACGGTGTGGCACAGCTGGATTTCTTCCCAGCCGTGCCACTCTCCGTAGTCAGTAAGTTAGGGCTTTGCCTTCCTTTTAGCGGGAGCAACTCCGATGGTTCCTTGTTGCTGGAGCTGCCCGCCAAATACGCTGTTCAGCCCGTCCGCTCCGTCCTCTAACCAATACAACTGAGCGCCGCTCGCTTGGTAGGCGTTAGCCGAGTACGGGATTGCCACCGGGGTTGCACCAGCGGTAGTCACCGTAAACGGGGCGATAGCAAAGCGGCCAGCATTGGTTGCATCCGGAGTAATAGGAGCAGCAAAGCTCACAGTATCGGAAGTTGAACTGCTCAAGGTGTTGATCGGATCGCTGATCGTTCCACTCCCGGTGAGACTGGTAGTGGCCGCGGCATTGCCAACGAAATCCACTTCGCCTGACTTGAGCGGAAGAGGATCGCCTACGGCTGTCAAGAAATCTTGAAGCCCCAGGACGTAATTGCCGGTGAAGTCCGCAGCGTTAGTGTCTGTTTGAGACGTCAAAACGCCGGCTCCCGGCACGTTGGGATCGAGATCGACCACCAGAGCACCTCCGCCGCCGGAAGTGTTGTTCGGATCATTGATGTTGATGGCCGGATCGACCAGGTATATTCCCAGTTGGCTGACGTCCAGAAGATCGCCACTCGTAATCGTCAAGCCTCCGTATCCATTACCAGCGACGGAATAGCTACCCCCGATTGTAGCGGCGTCTAGAAAGTAAGGATCTAACCCCGAAGCCGCAGTCTCGTTAACATCCGCGACCCCGGTAAAGCTGCCCACGGCCTGCCCATTCGGAACGATCTCTCCGACGGCCGCAAAAGGAAGTCCGCCGAAATTCGCCTGGTCGAGGAAAACCGCATTGAGAAGCGAGGTGTTCGAGAAGGTGCCTGCGCCCTGGCCAAACGCCGAACCAACGGCAGTGGAAGCCGTCGCTGGAGGAGTCAAGCCGGGGGCAGTTACCACGAGTCGAATCGCTTCGGGTCCGATAACGTAATAGGAAAGCGTTGCTCCGATTTCGGCGTTGTCGGTGGTTATTGTGCCTCGGCCGAATGTATCCGCGGCTACCAATGTAGCGGTAAAGGCATTTTCTAGGCTCGGGTTAGTCGCAGCCGTGTCATCGTTAACGTCAACTGTGCCATTTATAGTAGTTCCGGTTAGAGTGAAGACGCCCCCAGTGGTAACAATGAAACCTTCGGTTCCCACGCCGGTAAGGGCAAAAGCAAAATTGCTACCGAGCGTGCTGGGTAACGTCTGCAGATCAAGGCTTCCGCTGGATGTGCCGCTTCCGTCGGATTGAATGATCAGCGCGTGGCTGTTGTTGACGAAGCTGACCGTAAAGGTTTCCGTACCGTCTACTCCGACGCCCGTATTGCTCGTCACCAGAGTCAGTGTCCCTACGCCACTGCTTCCAATTGCCAAACTCCCGCTGGTAATCATGTCACCGCCAGCAGGGGACGCGACTGCAAACCCGTCGTTGAAATCCTGCTCGCCACTCAACGTGCCGTCGGGGTTAACCAGAACCGCGCCAGCAAGAGAATATGTGTTTAGGTCTGCATCAAGGCCAGTGACGTAGAACGCGAAATTGCCCGCTATCCCATCATTGGCCTGAATGGTCACGTTTACACTCGCGGTTACCGAAGCCTTTTTCTCAGAGGTGGCAGTGATGACTACCGGTCCGATTGTCGCGGGAGCCGTGTAAGTGGTGGCTACTCCGCTAGCGGTACTTGCCGGAGCAAATGATCCGCAAGAACCCACGGGCGTGCAACTCCAGTTAACTCCTTCGCCGGTGCCGGTCACAGTGGCGACAATCTGCGCCGTGCCGTTAGGAGCGAGAAGGGCCGGAGGAGCCGTGGATATGGTTACGGTAACGTGCGATGAACTACCACAGCCCGATAGGTAAGTTACGCTGAGCAAAACAAGGACGATCCAGAAAGTCTTGTGATTCACAGTTGGCCTCCCTTTGACGGAGTTGCCGCTTCTCCGTATATGGCGGGATGTTCGCGCGGCAAGCCGTGTTTGCTTCGTATTTGATATGTGCGCCCGCCCACTTCCAGAACGCGAATTACAAAAACCTGTTTATGCTCAAGCGTCGTCATCACGCCGGTAGCCTTGATTTGCTCGCCTTGCATGATGGAAATCGCGCCCTTTCCGTTCAAAGCGAACGGAGTCAGTTTTCCGTTGACGGTGCCTAACTTAGTCTGGAGGACTACGAAATCTTCTTGCGCTCGTGCACTAGAGGATTTTCCTGGGACGCTTTCTACCGTGGCGCTAAGTGTGACTTCCTTGCTGATGTCATACCTTGACGAATTGGCAGGTTTAGTTGTCGCGGCAGCGGTCTGCGCATAGCCAGGTGCTGCGAGTGAGAGCGAGAAAAACGCCAAAAGGACCAAGGCCCCAAGTCCTGGATACAATCTTTTCATTTGTTCCTCCCGAGGAATTTGTGCTGAAAGCCGGCCCGGCTAGCAGCGTTGCGACCGTACAGAACGCGAAGCAACCTGTCGGAGACCGCTTGCAGGAAATTTGTTGTGACTTCTGGATCGCCTGAGTCTTGAACATTCACGCCTCGGCGGCATTAACCTGAATCAGTGGCGCTAAATGTTTCAGCTGCGGCTGGCTGTAGCCGCTCCTGCAACCCCAGAGCAGATCATAAGCTAGCCGCAGCCAGGAATTTCTGTAAACGCGCGGGAACGTTCCGAAATAACAACAGAGGTTGATGGCGAACTTGTTACTGCCTGATCATCGACATGGCAGTTCCTGACGCGACGCGCAAAATTTCAGGCGCCGGTATTCGATAACGGGAGCTAAATTCCGTCTGCTAGCTCAGATTGCTGGTTTGACCGATTGCAGGTGGACCGCTATAATTGAGTTTTCCACGGCGCACAATATTCGCGCCGAGCAGGGCTTCGCGATCGATCGCCGCCCAGTTGGAGTGCCCACCGTTTGCTTGCATGAAACCGCAGGTTTGCGAAGAGCTCAGCTAACGGCGGAGAAAAGTCTTAAAAACAGCCTAGGAGCACCCATGCTAAAGTCTACTCAATTGCGCCCCGGAATGATCATCATGCACGAAGGCGATCTCCACGTGATCTACAGTGTGGACCATCGCACTCCCGGGAACAAACGCGGTTCTATGCAGACCAAGATGCGCAATCTGCGTACCGGCTCGATGATGGATTATCGCTTTCGGGCGGAAGAATTCGTTGAGAAAGTCACCGTGGATGAAATCGAATTTGAATACCTCTACAGCGACGGCGACGGGCACCACTTCATGAATTCGCAAGACTACGAGCAGCTTGCGCTGCAAAATGACATCGTGGGCGATACGAAGGATTACCTGATTCCCAACCTGCCCGTGAAGATCGAATATTATGACGACAAACCCATCGGCGTTCTGCTGCCCGACACGGTTGATCTGACCGTCGTCGATACCGAGCAAACCATCCAGAAAGCCACTGCTAGCGCGGTGATGAAGCCCGCCAAGCTGGAAACCGGGCTGGTGATTAACGTGCCGCCTTTTGTCGGCAACGGCGATAAAGTGAAAGTGGACACCTCGGAAGCCCGCTACATTCAGCGCATCCAATAACTTCGTTCTGCCATTGTGATAGCCTGCGTTCGGCTGCCGAGGAGCGGGACGCTGCGGAACTTTCTCACGTTCTGGGTGTTCTGTAACTCTGTAGAACGTTCATTCGCTGAACGCGAACGAAATGAAAAGATATTTTTCTAAATCGCTCAGCACCGGTCTCGTGCTGTTTCTTGGCGCCGTATCCGCTTGTCTGGCTCAAACCCCTCAGAAAATCATCGATGATTATTTGCGCGCCGAAGGTGGCGCAAAAACGCTGGCGAAGATTCAAACCGTAACCATAGCCGGAAACGTGAGGGAAGGATCGGCTGAAACAAACGGTTCTTACTCGCTGATCACTAAAGTGCCCAATAAATTCTATTCCGAGATTCTTATCGAGCCGCAGCACAGCGTTGTCGCTTCCAACGGAATGTCCGCTTGGCGCCAAGAGGCTGGCGGAACGCCGCATACATTCACCGGCGCAGAAGCGGTTGCCTGGGCGGCTACCGGGCGCTATCTGAACGAGCATTTGGTGAACGCGAAGAAAGACAAGATCGGAGCCAGATTCGTTGGAGTCGAAAATGTTTCCGCCCGCCAGGCATATCACGTGGAATTTTTGATTGCTTCAGGGGTCACACGTGAAGCGTTTTTCGACACGCAAACTCATTTGATCGTTCGCGAGATAATTCCACCTCCCGCGTTGAAATTCTCGCCGGCCAGCGACAAGGCAAATTCCCAAACAGCCGACACCCAGCCCACGGGAGCTTCCGAGGAGATCGATTATTTCGATTACAAGCCGGTAAACGGCATCTTGGAACCGAATCGCATTGAGTTACACCGCGGCGGCCACATCTATCAAATTGCGGTCACACGCGTGGAAATAAATGCATCGGTACAGGACTCTATTTTTGATTTTCCGCCGAGGCAAGATCGTCCGCTGCCGGATATAGCAAAACTTCTGCTCGACATCGATAAAAATCAAAGAACGGTCGAAGAACTCCTGAAGCAGTACACCTGCCATTTGAGCGAGGAAGAAGAAAAAACGGATTCCAACGGCCAGGTAAGTTCGCGCTCGGTGAAAGAATACGACATCTTTTACATCGGCGAAGATGAAATCCGCCATCTCCTGGCCAAAGACGGCAAGCCGCTGGAAGGCGAGGAGAAGAAAAAAGAAGACGAGCGCTTCAGTAAGGATTTCGACGAGAAAAAGAAGAAACAAGCCGAGCTTCAGAACGATCCCCAAAAGCAGGCAAAACAGGACGAACAGGAGCAGGCTCAGATCTCCGATTTTCTTCGCGCCGAGCGTTTCACCAATCCGCGTCGCGAACTCTTCCGTGGACAGGAAGTAATCGTCTTCGATTTCGGGCCGAACCCCGACTACAAGCCGAAAAAAATGATTGAGAGCATTGTGCAGAAACTCTCCGGCGTGCTTTGGGTGGACGAACAGGCTCGCGATGTGGCCCGTCTGGAAGCTCGGTTTAATGACAATGTGAAGATCGGCGGCGGGATGCTGGCCTCACTATCCAAAGGTTCCAACCTGGTTCTCGAGCAAACCATGGTGAACAACGAAGTGTGGCTGCCTTCCTATTCCGAAGTTCACGCCACCGCGCGTGTCGTCTTCTTTAAAGTGAAACAGAACGAGATCGATCGCTACAGCGATTACAAGAAATTCACGTCGGAAGCAAAGCTGGGCGCTTCCACGCCGGTGGAAGGGAATTCCCCGAAATAATTACCCCACTCGACTGTCGGGCGAGACTTATTAGCTGGCGACGGAAGATTTTGCCCCAAACACGCGTCGGAAGATCGCATCCACCGCCCGCAACTGCCGCTTCAAATCGAAGGTGTGAGCGAGAGCCTTTTCGTCCAGAAATTTTCGGATATTCGCGTCTGCCGCGATTCGATCCCGGAAGCTCGTCTCCGATTCCCAGGCGGACATGGCATGGCCTTGCACCCATTTGTAAGCGTCTTCGCGCGGCGCGCCGTGCTCCACCAAATCCTGTAAAAGCTGGCCCGAAAAAATCAAGCCCATGGTGGAATCCAGGTTACGTTGCATACGCTGCGGGAAAACTTTCATGTTGCGAACAATTTCCGTGGTGCGATGCAGCATGTAGTCAACCAGAATCGTGGAATCAGGAAGAATTACACGCTCCACAGAGCTGTGTGAAATGTCGCGCTCGTGCCATAGAGCGACATTTTCCAGAGCCGCCAAGGAATTCGCCCGCACGATACGCGCTAGCCCCACAATTTGCTCGCTCGAAACAGGATTACGTTTGTGCGGCATGGCCGAACTGCCACGCTGTTCGCCTCCGAAGGGTTCCTCTACTTCGCGGACTTCCGTGCGTTGCAGGTGGCGAATTTCCTGTGCCACGCGTTCGAGCGATGCCGCCACGACCGCGAGTGTGGAAAGATACTGTGCATGGCGGTCGCGCTCGATGACCTGAGAGGTGATAGGCGCAGTGGCTAGACCAAGTTTCTGGCAGATTTTTTGCTCGATCTCCGGGCCGAGATGAGTGCACGTGCCTACGGCACCAGAGATTTTCCCCACTGCCATCTGCTGCGCTGCCGCTCGGAAGCGCTCGACGTCACGGCGATTTTCGGCGTACCAGTTCGCCACTTTCAGGCCAAACGTGATGGGCTCAGCATGGATGCCATGTGTGCGCCCGATCTCTGGCGTGTCTTTAAATTCCCATGCGCGGCGTTCCAGCACTTCACCAAACGCGTCCAGGTCTTTTTCGATTAACCGGGAAGCTTCACGAACCAGAAGCGCTTGCGCGGTGTCCACCACGTCGTTCGAGGTCAGCCCGTAGTGCAGCCAGCGCCCTGCTTCCAGATCGCCTACCGCCTCCTGTACCGCCATGGTGAACGCAATCACGTCATGCTTAACTTTGTCTTCAATCTCGTTGATGCGTGCCACATCTATGCGCGCTCGTTCGCGCAACTTTGCCGCCGCTTCGCGCGGGACGATGCCCGCTTCCGCCAGCGTCTCCGTGGCGGCAAGCTCAACTTCCAGCCACATCTGGAACCTGTTCTCTTCGCTCCAGACGCGGCCCATTTCCGCGCGGGTATACCGTGCAATCAAGTTCGCCCCTCTCTCAGGATCCTGTTTTCGCCCAATCTTCCCATAAAAGACCTTCCACTCGACCAAACTCTCTCACGTTGGCTGTCACCAGAGTTAGTTTATGCCGGAGAGCTTGCGCTGCGATCAGAATATGCGTACCGTGCATGATCTTTTTTTCCAGAGTCTTTCGCGACGCGAAGAAGCGCGCTAAGGATTACAGCTCGAAGGGGCCAAGCGGCACTCGTTGCGAAGCAACATGCAATGTGCCACGAAAAGCGAATTCAGCGGAGCGGCGCCCGAGCGCTTCGTCGGCGGAAATGCGCGCCACGTCAGGATTATTGTTCTGCTCCGAGAGATGCGCGAGGACGACATGGCGAGCGTGCCCGTCGAATACTTCCGTATCTGCCAGAAATTCACTGACCACCGCATTCGAAAGATGCCCAGTGCGGCTCATCACGCGCTGCTTGATGTACCAAGGGTACGGTCCAACCTTCAGCATCTCGAGATCGTGATTCGACTCCAGAATCAGCAAATCGGCTTCGCGCAGATACTGTTTCACCAGCTCGGGCATGTAACCGAGGTCGGTAACGATCACAACTTTAGTTCCATTCGAGCGGAAACAATAGCCCACCGGATCGGCAGCGTCGTGCGGAATAGTGAAGGGCGTTATTTCAATGTCGCCAATTTCGAATGTCGCGCCGCAGCGAACGTATTCAATGCGTTCGATTTTTCTTACCGGGCCGTCTTCGCATAATTTCAAAATTTCGCGGTGAGTTAGCTCCGTCAAATAGGCGGGGCATTTCCACTCGCGCGCCATTTGCGCCATGGCGCTGGAATGATCGCTGTGCTCGTGGGTGATCAGGACGGCGTCCACATGCTCGGGACGCGGGCGGCCCAGCGCTTCAAAACGCCGCAACATTTCTTTGCGGCCTAAGCCGGCATCAACGAGGAGAGTGGTATGACCTGTCTCGAGCAACGTGCAGTTGCCCGTGCTTCCCGACGCCAGAATGGATACGCGGAACGAGATCGCTTCCCTCAGTCAGGTTCTGCAGCAGCTAGACGCGCGCAAGAACCGCGATGATCATGGCAAACTGCGAAGCCTACGTCAACTAGCGGGATGCACTCGATGAGCTAAAGGACAAGCTGGTCGCGGGTGAGTTGAAAACCGTTCAGATTGCCGACCACGGACGCGGCGATGCGCTCGGATTGAAAGAACTCCTGAGCCAGCTGTTGGACGTCGGCGGCAGTGACTTCTTCCAGCATGGCGATCAATTCCTGCGCGGTGTAATGCCGGTCGAAATAAATGTGATAGCGAGCGAGACTGGTCATGCGCTGGCCAGTGCCCTCCAGGGCCAGAAGCGTGGCGCCTTTCAGATGATCTTTCGCGCGCCGCAGTTCCTCTTCCGGGAGCGGCTCGTCTTTCATTCGGCGAAACTCCTCCAGCACTGAGCGAATGAGCTGTGAAACGGTTTCTAATGACGTTCCGGCATAGACCGAAAGCACCCCCGCATCGCGATAAGAATTCATTTCGCTGAAAATCGCATAAGCCAGGCCTTGGCGCTCGCGAATATTCTGAAATAGCCGCGAGGACATGCCGCCACCGAGAATGTTACTCAACACGGAGACCGCAAAACGGCGCTGGTCGGTCATGGGGAGCGCCGACACGCCGAGGCAAAGATGCACCTGTTCCAGTTCATGCTTGGTGCGCACGGTGATGTGGGGAGCAGCGATCGGTGTCGATTCAGGTGTCCACGGATTTCCAGCCGGGCGATTGGCAAAGCGTTCGGCCACAAGATCGAGAAGTTGCTCGTGGGTCAAATGCCCCGCGGCAGTGATCACCATATTGTTCGGCGAGTAACGCTCTTGAAACCAGGAGCGCAAAGTGTCGCGCGAAAAAGCTCCCACCGTTTCGGGCGTGCCGAGAATGGGTTTACCCAGCGCGTGGGGATACCAAAAATTCTGGGTGAATAGCTCGTGCACCAGGTCTTCAGGATTGTCCTGAGTCATGCGAATTTCTTCCAGGATCACTGATTTCTCGCGCTCGATTTCGTCTTCGGCAAATTTGGGCTCGAGAACCATATCTGCAATCACGTCGAATACCTTTGCCAAATGTTCGTCGAGAACGCGCGTGTTGAAGCAGACCATTTCCTTGGAGGTGAAGGCGTCCAGCATGCCACCCACGCTATCCACTTCACGAGCAATATCTTCCGCCGACCGCCGCGCGGTGCCTTTAAAGACCATATGTTCAATGAAATGAGAAATGCCGTTTAGCGCGGTAGGCTCGCGACGAGATCCCGAGCGCAGCCAGATTCCAACGGAAACGGAATGGACGTGCTCCATTGGCTCGGTGATTACTACGAGCCCGTTGGAGAAAACTTCCTTCTGTACTTTATGTGGCGTATCGACTTGCATAGTGTTGGGCATGTTTTACGTATTCTGACACGGCGCGGATGAAAATGTAATGGCGGGTACCGTGACGTTTCCACCTTGGTTACAAAAAAGCAGCAGAAATTTCTGCTACATCAATTTTTCATCGGGGGAAAGTTTGCCGTATTCGCTGGAATAATGAAGCGGAACGTCTGCATAGACTCCTTTATCGATGGAATAAACTTCGCAGGAAGAATACGGATAGGAATAAATGTGAACGCTGGTCGAGCGCTGTCCAAACTCCGGAAGATTCAACACTTGATGAACCGGCTCTTCAGGCTGCACTACCGCGGGATGCTCGGCATCCATGTCGTAAGCATCGGACGGGATCAGGCGGCAGGTGGAATGCGCTTTGTCGCGCTGATTCACGCGAAAATTTTGCACGCGCAGACGTCCGATGGGCGTAACCATCCAACAATTCTGGTCGCGATGATTGTGAACACGGCTGACCTGGCCGATATCCCAGCAGATCGCCATCACTTCAAACAGATTGCATTTGTAAATCAAGTTTCGCGTGTAATGGCTCTGGGCGTAAAAAAGATAGGGGGTAAGAGTTTCCGGCTGAATGGCTTTCTGTGCGGTGAAATCGAATACGCGCGAAATGGAAAATTCAGGCTCCGGAATCGCACAAAGTTGCGTTACCCATTGGTCGATTGTCAGGGTTTCCATCCGGCACGCCTCCCCGCATGAGGAAATGAGACACAAAAGACTGCGTTATTTCGACATTATAGCAACGCGCTTCGTCGAACGGCAGCAAAAAAAAACGCACGGAAGAGCGTGCTATCATTAACTTGCAATGGCTTCAGAATCCCCAAAAAACGCTGTGAATCTGCTGGGAAAGTCGCTGGAAGAGCTTCGCGAATTGTTGCAGGGATTGGGCCAGCCAGCCTATCGCGGTGCGCAAATCTATCACGCACTCTATGTCGAACGCCGATTCGAGTTCGGCGCGATGACGAATCTTCCGGCGGCCTTGCGTGAACGCATCGCGCGCGAAGCGGTTATCGAGCTGCCCAAAATCCTGCGGACCTATCGCTCAGAGGATGGCACCGTACGCTACGTTCTAGCGCTGGGCGCGACAGATGCGCAGGGCGCAAATGAGATTGTTAAAGCCGCGACAGTCGAAACGGTATTCATGCCCGACGAAAACAGGCAAACGATCTGCATTTCCACCCAAGCGGGATGCGCTGTTGACTGTCATTTTTGTCTAACCGCTACTCTCGGACTTATACGCAACCTCCGTGCCGGCGAGATTATTGGACAGGTTTTGCTGGCATTGGAAGAAAATCGTACAGCGCTGAAGCCGCAAACGAACGTCGTATTCATGGGACAGGGTGAGCCGCTGCTGAATTATGACGCAGTAATTGGCGCTCTTCGCATAATGCTTGACTCGAACGGCCTGGCCATCTCTCCGAAACACACAACGCTTTCCACCAGCGGCATCATTCCCGGCATCGAGAAGCTGGGCTTGGAAAAAATTCGTCCGAAGCTTGCGATTTCGCTGAATGGCTCATCGAACGAGCAGCGCGACAAAATCATGCCCATCAATCGAAAGTATCCCATCGAAGAGCTGATCGAAGCGTGCGAACGATATCCGCTGCGATCCTGGGAACATCTTACGTTTGAGTACGTGTTGCTCGGTGGATTAAACGATTCGCCGGAGGACGCGCGGCGCGTTGCAAGGTTGCTGGCAAATCTGCGCACCAAAGTGAACTTGATTCCATGGAACCCGGGTGAATTGCCGTTTGAAAAGCCGGATGCGGCGCGGGTCGAAGAGTTTCGAAGAATTCTTACAGACAAGGGGTTGCGCGCTTTCGTGCGCTATTCGCGAGGCCAGGATGTGATGGCTGCTTGCGGCCAACTTGCGCTGCTGGAATCAAACGATGTGGCAGGCCAGACAGTCCTCTCGCAGATTTCGCAGGCGCCTCTTTGAACTCGATCTATTTCGGAACCTTCCGGTGTCGCGACCGCCGATTATCGAATCCCAATTGCCGCGATCATTCGTCCAGTAACGCGCTCGCTCCGATAGCTGAAGAAAAGATCCGTGCGGCAAGCGGTGCAGAACCCTGAGGAAAAAATATTGCGTGGCGGCACTCCCGCAGCGCTTAGAATCGTGCGGTTCGCCGCAATCAAATCGAGATGCGCTCGCGGTTCAGGAAGTTGGTGACCGGGCGGGCGCATGCTGAGCCACGGAAGCCAATGGGGGTCGTTATCGCCGCGAGCCAGCGCGTCAAAAGGGCCTTTGAACCATTCGCGTGCTTCCGGAAACTTTGCCGCAAATTCCGCCAAGACTTCCGGGCCCACTTCAAAGCAACACTGTCCGATAGCAGGTCCTAACGCGGCGACCACATCTTGCGGACGCGTCCCAAATTCCATCTGCATGCGTCCCAGTGTCTTTTGAGCGATGCGTTGAAGCGTGCCGCGCCATCCAGAATGAATCGCCGCAATGGCGTGCCGCTTTTTGTCCGCGAGCAGGAGGGGGACGCAATCGGCCGTTTGTACAACCAGCAGGAGGCCGGGCTCGTTTGTAATGAGCGCATCGGCTTTCGGCGTCTCCGCGGACGGCGCTACGTTCGCCGCGCTCACAACATGAACGATGTCTGAATGAATTTGGCGCAGAGCGATTACGCGCATGTCGCTGGCTTTCAAAGCGGCGAAGAAATTTTGCCGGTTTTGGAGAACGCGCTCGCGAGTGTCCCCATCGGTAAAACCTAGATTCAAAACCTTTTCGGCAATTTTGCGGCCGTCGCGGCTGGCTTGTAGTTCGCTAAGGCCCCCCGGCCGTGTGCTAAATCCATGAACGAGCCAACTCCGTTGCGCGAGCTGCGGCGCTTCCAGGATTTGCAAACCGCGCGCTCGACGCAAAACCCAGGGATCAGTTTTCTTTTGTACTTTCGGCGTAGAAGACTTTCGCCTGGCGGCTACCGGTGTCATGTGTGTGCACGTCTCGCTTACGAAGCATTCGAAGCAAATCAATTATAAGATACTCGTGGTTTCAAACACGCTCAGATCGCCACCGGCGGTTCCTGCAAGCATTGGCCGTTCTAGGGGAAGGGCTGATTGATAGTCGGGCTGGGATTGGATATCGCGGAGATCGACAGAATCGAAGCGGCAATTACGCGCCACGGCGCGCCGATCCTGGAACGTTTGTACGCCCCCGCGGAAGTGGCGTATTGCGAGCGTCATCGAAATAAATTTGAGCGCTATGCCGGGCGCTTCGCAGCCAAAGAAGCTGCGATGAAAGCGCTGGGAACAGGCTGGCGGCGCGGAGTGCGGTGGCGTGATATCGAGGTAATTCGAGAACCCAGCGGAAAGCCTTCCCTCGCCCTAAAAGGCGCTGCAAAGCGGATTGCGGATGGGCTAGGCGTAAAAAACATTTCGGTTACGATTACACACAGCGGAAATCTCGCGCTTGCTGAAGTTATTTTTGAAAACTAGCGGCCGCGTAAGCTTCCGTCGAGGTCTGGTCTAAAAGGACGGATGTTTCACGCCATTCGTTAGCGGGCACCCGGCCAGGAATTCGAACCTTCAGATAATTTGCGGTCAACGCCGAGGTCCAAGTGTCTTCACCACCAACCAAGGTGAGCGCGCGCAGAACGCGTCCGGCTTGGGTAGCACGAAATTCGAATGATTTTCTATGCGCGAGTGCGCGCAAGGCGCGAGCGCGTTCGCGAATAATGGTTGCTGGAACAGTTTCTCCGAGCTTTGCCCCTTCCGTGCCAGGACGAGCGGAAAAGGAGAACACGTGAAGATACGTAAACGGTAGTTGTTCTATCAGTTCAACGGTCGCCTTAAAATCTTCGTCCAACTCTCCAGGAAAACCGACGATGACGTCTGCACCTATTGCAGCATCAGGCGAGATTTGCCGGATTCGTTTCACCCGCTCCACATAATGCCCGGCGCGATACCAGCGGTGCATGGCTCGAAGGATGCGATCGGAACCCGATTGCAGCGGCACATGAAAATGAGGCGCCAGGCGAGGCGATCCTGCGATAAGCGAGATCAATTCCTCAGTAACGTCCTGCGGCTCGATGGAACTGAGACGAAGCTGTTCCAAATTAGTTTCGCCCAGGATGCGATGAATCACCTCGAATAGACTCGCACGCGGTGTAAGGTCGCGTCCGTACGCGCCAAGGTTGATTCCGCTCAAAACAATTTCTCGCGAGCCGCCCGCGACAAGCTTTTGAACTTCGGCGACCACCGCGGCAGCCGACAGGCTGCGGCTGCGTCCTCGAACGAACGGAATCACGCAGTAGGAGCAGCGGTTGTTGCAGCCATCCTGAATTTTCACCACCGGTCGCGTGCGGTCGCCTTCCCCCATTCCTACCGGCGCGACTTGCACAGAAGTCTGCGCGAAGATGTCTCCAGTTAGAATTTTCGCGGGACCACGCGCAAGAGACATTTGGCCGTCGTCGAGCAGCGAGGTCGGCACGAAATCTTTCTGTGTCAGAGGTGCTGCGGCAGAAATTCCCTCACTAGGTTGCCCGAGTAGACTAGCGGCAATCTTGGCAATCTCCATCTGATGCGAATTCCCGATTACCCAGCTCACGCCTGGGAGTCCTGCGATTTCCTCTGGAGCGCGTTGCGCGTAACAACCGGTGACAATGATACGTGCGGCAGGATGGGCGCGATGGATCTTGCGCACCGCCTCACGCGTCTGAGAATCCGCAGCGGCCGTCACGGTACAGGTGTTGAGTACCACGAGGTCAACAGAAGATCGATCATCGGTAAGATGAAATCCTTTGGCAAGCAAACCGTGACGCAACGCCGCGGCGTCCGCCTCGGTTGCTCGACATCCAAAGTTTTCGATCGAAAATGTGGCCATGCGTAAGAGCGTTTTCGCGGCAGCAAAATCCCGAAAGGAATTATAGCAGCCTTTAGGCTTGCACTGAATTTACGCCGGAACGCTCAACGGCAAGGTAGTACGGAGGTCTAAGGTTCGACGCCTCGGCGCTGATAACACAGCAGAATCAAATCGGCGCGGCGTCGGACTCCAAATTTTGCCAACAGATTGGAAACGTGGAATTTCACCGTACGTTCTGAGATATGCAAACGATCGCCAACTTCCTTGTTAGCCAAATTTTCCAGCAGCGCGCTAAGAACCTCCTGTTCGCGGCGGCTTAGCTCGGTGGGCGAATTTCCGCGCAGGCGGCGTCCCTGCGTGGAATTCAAAATCGAATCAACGAACCGCGAAAGAACGGTCCGGGGTACCCAGAAACCGCCGGAAGCCACCAGCGGCAAAGCCCGAGGGAGCTGTTCTCGCGCTTCTTCGTAATTCAGAATTCCCTTGACGCCCTGACGCAGCAGAGTGTGGCTCTCGGCTTCCTTCAGGTTATCTCCCACCACCAGCAGCCGAGCCGTGGTGTTGTGATCGAGAATATTCGCTAGCAGAGCGCCTGTTGCTTGACGAGCCGCATGAGCGTCCACCACATACACGGCTGCACGCGGCACTTCAAGATTGCGAAGATCAGGCGCCAGCATGGAATCAAGCTGACGCGACACGATCTGGCAGCCTGAGGGCGCCAGCACACGGCGAAACTCCTCAAGCACCATCGGATGGGGCGAGAGAAGACAGACCTTCAAACTCATCTTGGGGGAACCTTTTGCCATCGTAGGGTAGGCTAACGGAATTGAACGGCAGGGGCAAGACGGACAGAACGGGTGATTTCATACCAGATACGGGGTAATCAATACGACTCAAGACAACTTGGACCACACCAGGAAATGAGTTCGCAGAACTGGCAGGAGCAAGGTTGCTAATCCGATTCAGATAATCAGAATCAATCGAGCAACGAAGATTCGTCGATTTCCGTGAGATCGGAAGGTGACGCATCAGGCTTGCGTAACGGCCGTTTAGCAGGAAGGCCCGCTTGGCGAACTTTATAGAGTAAAGCGCGGTAACTGATTTTTAATACTTCAGCGGCCTTGCGCCGGTTCCAATGATTGGCCTGCAGCACTTTGAGGATGACGTCGTGTTCCATGCGCCGTGTTACCTGCTGCGCGATACGCTTCAAAGGAATGTTGCCGTCTTCGTTTAATTCGAAGGCAAAGCTCAAAGGCTTCTTTTCCTGCTGATGGCGATCGGAATGAAACGCTTCTTCCGATCCAAGAATAACGTAGCGGGCCATACAATTTTCCAGTTCGCGAATATTGCCGGGCCAGTCGCGCTGATGCAGGATTTGAAGCACACCTTCAGAGACGGGGCCCGCTTCGCGTTTGAATCGCCGATTGAATTGCTCGCGTAGATATTCGACTAAATAGGGAATGTCCTCGCGGCGATCGCGAAGAGCCGGAAGCGTCAGTGTGATTACGTTGATGCGATAAAAAAGATCGGCGCGAAATCCGCCGTTTTCGATTTCTTTCGCCAGCACGCGGTTGGTAGCGCAGATGACCCGCGCATCCATGCGCCGTTCTTCATGATCGCCGATGCGTGTGAAGTGACCGTCTTGCAGGACGTGCAACAACTTAGCCTGAAGGCTGGCATCGAGTTCAGCGATTTCATCCAGGAAGAGCGTGCCACCCTGCGCCATTTCCATGCGGCCGGGCTTCGCAGCGTTCGCGCCGGTAAAGGCACCCTTCTGAAATCCAAAGAGCTCGCTTTCGAGCAAAGTTCCCGGAATCGCGGGACAATTCACTTTAACGAAAGGTCCTTCGTGCCACGGAGAGCGCTCGTGGATAAACCGTGCCAGCACCTCTTTGCCCGTGCCGCTTTCACCCAAGACCAGGATCGGAACATTCAGACCCGCGGCGCGATACACTTTTTGCCTCACCGCCTGCATGGTCTCCGAGGGCCCGAAATACACGTGTTCCGGTGGTAGTTCAACAGGGTGATTTTGGAGTAAGGCTCTTGCTTCTGCGGTGGATGCCATGAACCCCTAGCTTACTGGGTTGAACTAGATGGGTATGTATCTGCCCGACAACTGCTTTGCACATAAAACGCCAAACGCGGCCAGAGAGAGGGTTCTGGCTGACAATATGATAGTCTTATTATAAGAACTCAATCAACCTGTTTTCTATATGTTGCTGGCGAAATTGAAGGGAACAACACCGAGGCAAGCGGGGCCGTCATAGTACTTGACCCCACTGAAAATTAGAAAACCTTGGGCACTTTCGGGAAGGCCGTTTCCCAATTCGTCCCTCGAAGTTCAGCCGAGATTTTTCCCATAGGCAGGAGCGCTCGGAGCGGGCAGTCTGCGGAATGCTTGGAAACAAATATTACAATGGGATGAAGTACGCCTCGATCATGGATCGCCACACCGAGCGATCACTCCGCTAGCGCTGCGGAAAAATCAAAGCTTCCAGCATGTCTGCTCGGGCTTTTTGGTCGGAAGCAAATAATTGAAGCAAGTCCGTTACGGATATCATTCCGCGATAGCCTTTTTGATTGTCCAGCACGACCAAATGATAGATCCCGTGCTGTTCCATTAATCGCAGGCAATCTTCCAGCGAAGTATCGGGCGTTGCGCTCACTAACTGGCGCGTCATAATTTCGGAGACGCGCATCCAGGCTGGGCATTTATTTTCAGCGGCGACTTTGTCGGATACGTCGCTTTGGGAGATCACGCCCAGTAGAACTCCCTGCTTGTCGCAAACTCCCACGGCGCGGACCTGCCGCTCGCGAAGGTAACGAGCAGCGTCGTAAACCGTAGTTTCCTCCGAAACAAAATAAACTTCGCGACGCGAAGCAATCAGATCCGCTACTTTCATAGGTTCTCCGTTCGCTGATTTCGCACGCCAGGCACGTGATGCAGCCTTGTCGAGCCTAACTCCGACTCCTACCTAATTGCAAGATGTGGGCCAAATCAAGTGTGGTTCACCGTGAATTTCGTATAAGTGAAAACGTAGGGGTAGAAGTAAAGCGGCCAGGCTTGGGCGAAAAAAATTTGGTGGAAACGGCCGCACCTTGGTGCAGGCCGCTTCCAGCAAACTTCAGAAAATCTGTGATGTTAGTTGGGAGATGCTTCGCCGCGAATAATATCGTATCGCTCGATCACCGCGGCTACTCCGATAGATTCGCGCTGATCGTCCTTCTGCTTGTCGACACGAACCACTCGTCCATGAGCCCGAACGAAGACTTCCGTCCCGCGAGTAATTTCCGCCGGCAGTGTAAGGGTGAAATCTACTTCCGTGCCGGGAGCGAGATCTTTTTCCATAATGAAGTAAACGCCACGAGTTGAGATGTCCCGGGTCTGACCGTCATGCGCCCCAGGCTCCCGATTGATGGGAAGGCGAACACTAACCGGCAGGGAAAGATCGTACCGTCGTGCCATGCGGCGTTCC
>DATNLR010000087.1:0-189360 GCA_035602755.1 Binatus sp. (SeqCode)
TTCGAACGTGCTGGTCACCACCAGCGGTGAAGTTAAGCTGCTGGACTTCGGGATTGCCAAACTCCTGGAGGGCGAAGGCCAGGCGGGTGCCGCGACCTTGCTCACGCACGAAGGCGGTTCGGCTCTCACTCCCCAGTACGCTGCGCCTGAGCAACTTACCGGGCAGCCAGTCACGACTGCCACCGATGTTTATGCGTTGGGCGTGTTGCTCTACCTACTATTGTCTGGCCGGCATCCCGCGGGCTCAGACCTGCACTCCCCCGCGGAACTGGTAAAGGCTGTGCTCGATCGTGAGCCTCCGCGCGCCTCGGACGCAACTACAGCGGATAACAACAAGCTCATCGCTGAAAGACGCGGCACTACCCCAGATAAACTTCGCCGCGAACTTTCTGGAGATCTGGACACAATTGTAGGCAAAGCTCTGAAGAAGGATCCGCAAGAGCGATACGGCTCAGTGACTGGGTTTGCCGATGATCTTCAGCGTTACCTGAAGCACGAACCAATTAGCGCGCGCCCTGACACACTCGCCTATCGCACCGCCAAATTCCTGCGCCGCAACCGCACGACGGTGGCGCTAGCCGCGGCTGCCATTGTGCTTGTGATTGGCAGCCTCTCTACCGGTCTCTACGTAGCGAACCGGCAAAGAAAGATCGCCGAGCAGCGTTTCGCGCAGGTCCGCCAACTGGCTAATAAGTTCATTGAACTCGATAATAAGATCCGAGGTTTACCGGGCTCGACGAAGGTCAGAATGGAGATGGTCTCCGATTCGTTGCAATACCTGACTTCGCTGAGCAGCGACGTTCACGGCGACAAGGACCTCGAGCTCGAAATCGCCTACGCCTACATACGCGTGGCGCATGCACAAGGGGATCCCACCTCTCCGAATCTAGGCCAATTTACGGAAGCAGAAGCGAGTCTGAACAATGCGTCAACATTCGTGGATCCTGTCCTCTCAAAAGATCCCATAAATCAGCGGGCGCTGTTCATTGCCACTACAATCGCCCACGATCGCATGATCTTGGCCCGACGCCGCGGCGACGAAGAGGAAGTATTGAGGGCTGGCGCCGCCACAGCTTCGCTCATCGAGCGGTTCATGAATACTCATCCTACCGAGACTCACGACTTGTACAGCATGAGGTATTTCTATTCAAACGTCGCCGGCTCTTATTACGGAGAGAGGCGTTTTGATGACGCAACTCGATATTGCCAACGGGGTTTGGACATCCCGTTGTCCAGCACTCAAGGGAACGGTTCTATCCTCATGATTTTGGCAGCTGCGCGGTGGCAATCGGGGGATCTAGATGGCGCCCTTAAGACCATTCTCGGGGCGATTGAGCTGGAAAAAGGAGAGGCGGCAAACGGACACGCTTCGCTGCGTATGAATCTGGCGAACGCATATGACCTCGAGGGTGAGATACTGGGTCGCGCGGATGCAGAACCAAGCCTCGGCCGGAGTCACGAGGCGCTCGCAGAGCTTCAAAAAGGGCTGGATATTGCCGAGGATCTCGCGAAACAGGACGCCAACGATTACCTCGGTCGCCATAACGTTGCGGGGAAAAGTCTAGAAATTGGGAATATCCTGCGCCAGCAAAGCCCGCAAGACGCGCTGGCAGTTTACGATCACGGACTTGCGCGCATACGCGAGGCAAGAAGCAGTGTCACCACACAACGAGATGAAGCCGAGCTCCTGGCCGCGTCATCCTACCCCGTACGCTGGGCGGGTCGCGACAAGGAAGCGAAGCAGCGCATCGCCCGAGCTTTCGAATTGCTCAACCAAGCGGGCCAGTATCCCTCAGACAAAGTCGAGCCGATGAACGAGGCTTATGAAGCTCTGAGGGCTCAGGCCGACGACTACACAGAGACCGGCCAAAGAAACGAAGCGATCAAGGCCTACCAACATCTTTTGGACAAACTGATGGCGTGGAAACCCAACCTGCAGAATGATCTGCGGGACGCAACCTGCATTTCGCGCACTTGGACCGCCCTTGCCAATCTACTGCGGCGAGCCGGACGTACCGCAGAAGCCGACCGCCTCGAAGCGCGGCGAAGAGACCTCTGGAATCATTGGAATGGCAAGCTGCCAAACGCCCAGTTTCTGCTTCGCCAATCCTTGAGCCAAATTGCTCCCAGTGTCGGTTTCCGCGTTGTGGCAAAACGGTAGAGAAGAAAGGCTCCAACCTCCAGGATCGCCGGTTCAGCGGATTTGTCTGCCATAAATTTTCTTTGCCCCCTGTCGTCTTTTGCCCGCCATTTTCGATTTCTTAAGTAGGAGTCCAATAAAGAAGTCAAATTGAAGGAGTTACTCCCTAAAAGCCCTTACGATCGTATGACGCTTTTGGGCTCCGTTTTCCGATATATAGACTGAGGGAAAGATTTCGAAGGGAATGGGCAAGAAGGAGGAAGCAAATGCGAGCGTTAGCTGGTTTTAGTTTGCCAGGTTTGTGGGCGTCGAAAGTTCCGGCCCAGACTAACGACGCGCCGGCCACGGAATTTGTGATCAAAGTGCCGTTCAAATTCGTAGTGGGAACGCATACTTTGCCCCCTGCCGCTTACCGATTCGAAGCGTTGCTCGCCCTGACGTCGAGAGTATGGTTGCTGGCGGTCCGCGGCCAGGATGGCCAGGCAATCGAACTCCCGGTAAATGTCAGTCAACTCGCGGGCCGCGGACATTTCCGGTGGAAACTGATTTTCGACCGCCGCGAACATCTGCATTTTCTGACCGAGGTTTGGCTTGCGGAAGGACGATTCAGCCTTCACCTGTATCGGTCGCTCCAGGACTCGGATCCCGACGAAAAGCACGCGCGAACCGAAGTTATTCTCCTGGTTGAGGCCGACTACCACGGCAATTCCGTTTATGTAACCGAAGATTTCGGTTGAATGGCCTGAGCTGAAAAACGGGCCGTCTGCCGAAGGAAACCTTGTTGCTGGCATTCGCAGTTGGATTGTTCGGTGCTTACCGCTACAGCGCAGCACAGGAAAGCGGATTGCGCAGAGGCATCGTGCCCATTCCGCTTCCCACGCCTACGCGGTGAATGAAACAGATGGCAGCATTTCCGGGTACAGCATAAGTTCCAGCAGCGGCGCACTCACGCAAATTCCTGGTTCGCCTTTTGTGTCGGACAGAACGGAGCTCGTGGCCGATCCCTCTGGGAAATATTTGTATGACAGCACATACGAAGGCATCCTGGACTTTAATATCGATCCGGAGACGGGCGCACTCACGCTGGGCGTTGCCAGCTTATCGAATGACGGAAGTCACGTGCAACTCCCTTCATCGACCGCGCAGTAGCGTATCTATGAAAGCTACAGACCTCGCCTAACTCTCCGTAAGTCGGATTATGGACAGGTTCGTTCCAACGCCAACCTGTCCGGTTTGCGCGTTCACCAGGACTTGAGGATTAGTTCCGGTTTTCCCGTCATTCAGGAGCAAACTGTTTCCTGATCGGATAAACTGAATTGCATTACTCACTATAGGACCGCGTGGTGGAAGTTCTGCGAGAACGGCATCACAGCGAGCTCTTCGGACAGAAGCACTTTGAGGACAGTCGCAGCACGGTGTGAAAGGGACGGTGCTGACCATGAATCCGTGGATTGCGAAGGCACTGGTGCTCGCAGGCACCGTGGTGATGATCGCCATTCGTGCGCCGCACGGGCACCGGAGTCGAATTGTCAAGGTCGCCACAAGCTATAAAACCCCGCTAGAGACCGGCCTCTTGGTTCTCGCCTGGGTCGGTTTCTTCGCCCCTCTGATCTGGGTCGCGTCGCCAGCGTTTTCGTTCGCTGAGTACGCGCTGGGCACCGGCCCGCTCGTCGCCGGTGTGATGTGCTTGGTGATCGGCCTCTGGCTCTTCTACCGGTCGCACGCTGACCTTGGTACAAATTGGTCGATCACCCTGGAGGTACGCGAGCAGCATCGACTCATCACGCATGGCGTTTATCGCCGTATCCGCCACCCGATGTACTTGGCGCTAGCGCTGTATTCCATCGGCCAGGCGCTCGTCATCCCGAATTGGGTGGCAGGTCCGTCGAACTTGATCGCGTTCGCAATCCTCTGCGCGCTTCGCGTCCGCGCGGAGGAGAGGATGATGGTTGAGGAGTTTGGCGACGAATACGCGGCGTACTCGGCACGGACGAAGCGTCTCATTCCTGGCGTCTGGTAGACAATACTTACCGGCTAGCAGGCGCAATGCGCCACTTGGCGGGTTCGTCGGCGTCTTGTAGACGCGCCCGTCGGCCTGACGCTCTCAAGATACGACGTTTTGGGAAGCCTCAGATTCAGATTCCGTCCGGACGGTCGGCAACACGGAAGTTATCCTAAGTCCCGATAACCGGACAGTTAAAGTAGAACTTAACTTCTCCGATAATCGGAAGTTCAAGCCGTTCAAGCCGTATAAACGCGAGTTCATTGCTGCCCAGTCGTGGTTGATTTACCTGTGGCTGCCCCCGTCCATTAATGAATGTTCTGTCCCAACGATCCCGGGATGATGTATTGCGGCACCAACTGAAGCCCCCACCTGTACCACTTGTTAAATTCACCGTAGCTTCCGCCATTGAAGCCCACCACCAAGTCTAGCTCCGGAATGACCATTACAATTTGTCCCCCATTTCCACCGGCACTGTAGGTGCGAAAAATGCGATTGCCCACTCTCACATGGTTGATGTGCCAACCGTAGCCGTATTCATGATTGGTGTCGAAATCTGTTTGCGGATCAAATGACGAGTACGCGGTGGTAGATTGTTGCACCCATTCCTTGCTCACCACGTGGCGACCATCCCAGATTCCGCCTGAAAGATAAAGTTGACCAAGTTTGAGCTCGTCTCTGGGGCACAAGTAAATTCCGCCGCCCATGTACGCTTCGCCGGTCAGCATTAGGTTCATGTGGTAAGTGTGGAATTGAAGTGGACGTGCCACGTACTCATCGAAAAATTCGGGCAGCCACCGTCCCGCAGCATGGCTCACCGCGCCGCCGACAAGGTTGAGCGCCGCAGAGCAATAGACCGCGCGCCTACCTCCCGGCTCAGCAGCCATGGGCAACTCAAGGGTGTACTTGTACCAGTCTGGCTGCGCGCTCTGGCTCTGCATGTTGTCTTCGTTTCCCGGTGAGGCGTCGTCATTATCGTCGCAGGCAAACCCCGAGGTCATGGTCATCAAATCTTTGAGTGTCATATGATTCTTGCGCTCGTTTGCGTCAGCAAGTGGAGCCTCATCGGGGAACAGAGGATAGACCGGCGTCCCCGGGCCAACCTTGATGCCCCGGTCTCGGGCAATGCCGACCAAAACCGGTGCAAAGGTCTTTGAAGCTGAACGCATGTCGTGAGATCTGTCCTGATCGAAGCCGTAAAAGTATTCCTCGAAGACCAGCTTGCCGTGGCGCGCAATCAAGAGGCTGTGAATATTGACGGAGTTGTTGGCTGGATCGGCCATCAAAATCTTATCGACCAGCGCCGCGATTGGCTGCTCCTCGATGCCAACCTCGGCTAATGATGCAGTTTCCCATCCGTCGTCGCCACCGATTGGCTTGGTGTATACATATTCTTGCGTGGCAGGAGTGCGGGGAAAGAAGCCCAGGGCATCGCGCTTGCGTCGCGAAAACAGAAGTGGAGGGTACGAATCAAGCACTTCGAGCGAAAGACGATCCGTTCCCTTGTCGTAAGTGCCTTGGAAGCGATCGTCGGCCCGCTTCGGGTTGCTGAATGTGATGGTCCCGTCTTTCAGCGCAACGTCGTAAGAGCGGCCGCGAAACATGTTGAATTCTGGATTGATGATGAATGCCGTCATCGAGTTATCGGACCTCAGTTGAATCGAGGTATAAAAGGAAACGCGATCGTCAAGCGGGAAAACCATCCCTCTCCACACCGATGCGCTCACTGGCACCAGGTGAACTGGAGTCGCGTACCGGTTGTTGTTGACCACTCCGACGGGCTGGACCCAGTCCCCGTCGATTTCCTTTGAGGCCACTCTGAGGTGGCCGCGAAATTCTCCGGCTCCGCCAGGCAGGATGAAGGTAATGCGCTTCTTATCGCGCTCAACTGGTACATCGAATCCAGCGACCGCGGCACGCCATTGCGATTCGCGGCCGTCAATGGTGAGGCTGCCCCGGACGAGTGGTCCAAAGACTTGTTCGCTTCCCCAAAGTCCCAACAACGCTCTGGGCGCGGAATCTGCCGCGAGTCCGGTATTCTGTGGCAGGCCTTTCGCAGCCAAACTTAGTATTAGGACGAGCCATGTTAAGGGGACGACTTTCTTGAAACCATGGTTTATCACGGCGTTTTCCTTTAAGAACGCACCCTGCAATTCCCGAAGAGCAGGGTAGCCATGATGGAAAAATAGCATCTTTGCATAGCCGCCGCCACACAGCTCACGTAACTCTTGTTAAGTGAAGTGGTACTTCATTTGTTCGGTTTGGGCGTTAGCGGAATCGCTGGGGCATGAAACGAAGAAGCCAGCAGCCCAGAGTGGGCACAGTGGGAATCAACTGTTCTGATTGGGAGCCTTTGTGTGCGGCTTGATGAGCCGCAAGTCTTCTTTGAACGGTTCTACCCGCGCACTCACTCGTTTCCTGATTCGACTCGCTACGTCCCCCACTTCAAGGCGATTTTTGAGGACGATGGCTGCCTCTTCGGTCGCTGCGCGGAGCCCTGAACCCTTGTCGATCAATCCCGATGCCCATACCGCGTTCGCCAGCCGCTGGAGGCAGTTCTCTAACTCGGTTATACGCGCCGCAACTTCGGGCGTGGACATAAGTGCCTTGACGTAGGCATCGAACGCAACTTCACCCTCTAGCTTTTCAATTAGTTCGACAAGCGCGGCGTCGTCTACGTCGTCCTTGTGAACGACTTTCGGCACAATGCCACGGAGTGGATTGGAATAGTCCGTCACTTTGGGCTGATTATATGTCTCGGTGAATGCATTGAACAAGATCAAGAGCGAAAGCATCAGCTTGTAGCCGCGGCACGCAGCTATTTGTGGTCAACTCCGGTAAGGGCGTGGTCCATAATCGGCGGCAGGCACGAATACGAAAGAACCGGAAAGCGGCTGAGCGTCGTTTGTCGGAACTGGAGATGTCAATGAGCGGCGTACAAATCGAACAAAAGAGCTATGAGATGCCCTCGCGAGAGGGGATCAGCATCGCGCATTTTCTCACCGTCGCCGACGTCGAGCGATCGGCTCGCTACTACGAAAAGGTCTTCGGCGCTCGCATTCTGACCATGGGCGACGGCAACGCACCTCCGTACCTTCAGCTTGCGAATATCTGGATGATTCTCAACGTTGGGGGCGGGCCGACTCCGGATAAGCCGACGGTGACGCTCAGCGTCCCGGACCCGAATCACATCAACAGCTTTATGAATTTCCGCGTTGCGGATATTCAAGCGTGCTACGAATTGTAGGTCTGCTTCGTTTTGAATCAGGCCGCGTCCTCGTTTTTTTATGGGGGCGTTTTTGAGTGCTCGAGCCGGATGAATGGGAAACCTTCAAGTCCGGTTAAGAGGGCTGGGCGCCAGCAATGGCGCCCGGCCACTCGACAAAGTAGTACTTTATTTGTGCAGTTTCCATTCATCTTGCAAATAGCCGCGTCGAGTCTCACTGGCGATGGCGACTTGTTGACACGCATGTGGGGTTCGAGTAGGTTGATTTTCACGCAGATTATCGAATGTGAAGCGTTTGTCGCCAATTTGGTTACTGCTCCTATTCGTACAGTTTTCTCCTGTCCAGCCAAAATTCACTGAACCTTCAGAGGCCTATGACTACGCGCGTCGGCCGCTGACCGAATGGGAGGCAGCAATATACGAGCACAAGCAGCCAGTCACCTTGCTCGCTCCCGAGAACGTGGTGTGGGAGCGTTTAAGAGCGCTGTGTCCTTCGTTCACACTGGAGAGCGTACACGGCTCGGAACTATTTTGGCTGGCAAAACTTTGCGAGCAGGATGCCCCAAAAGCACTGCTGGCGGTGGAGCGGTACTTAGAAGGAAGCGAATTGATGCACCAGCCCGATGCACGCCTGCTCATGGCCGTGCTCGAGATGCGCACGACTGGGAACTGGGAAGCGTCATGGGAAACTTTCCGAACTATCTTGCGAGAGGACCCGATTCAGCCGGTGGAGGGACAGATCGATTCAGTCATCGATGAAGAGGCAGCCGCCAATCCGAAAAAGGCTCTCGAATGGTCGAAGGAACGCTACGCCTTGCTGGTCGATCGCAGCCAGAATGAGAAGCTCGGCATAACGCCGGTAGCTTCTAGTTACGCGTTAGGCGCCGGGTCCGATCTCGTACATCGGTACTATATGGCCGCCGAGAACGAGTCGGCTGTGAAGGTGCTGGACGAACTAAATAACTTTGCGAAGTCACACCCGGACGAAACATTGGACTGGGGCGCTCGGGATCTGCATTGGGCGAACCTGGAGATGCATCCGCCGCCTGCGATCACTATCTTGAAGATGCTGCGTGGGAACTTCTCTTCCGATCTGATCCGACCAGGCCGCGTAGAAGTGATTTCCTTCTTTTTTTTGGGATGCTATCCATGTATGCGGGAACTTCCTCACTTGGAAGCTCTTCAAAAGCGATATGGAGAGAAAAAACTCCTGGTTACAGATGTCACCTCTTACAAAGTAAATTTGTATACCACCGGTTCCGACCATTCCATTATCGAAGCTGCTCTTGAGAAGGCGCTCCTTGAAAATGCGCCCAGCATCGGCGTGGTAATCACTTCAGACGAAACACTCGCCAGTTACGGCGTAAACGCATTCCCAGTAGTAGCAGTCGTGGATAAGATGGGCAGAGTGCGTTACATCGGACCCGACGCGCGTTTCGAAAATGACGATCCGGTGGGCCAGTTGGTCCGAAAATTAATCGGAGAATAAGTCCAATCGCAACCGAGTAACTTGAGTTCTCCCTCTTCGGCGAATGGTGCGTTTTTTTCCGATAAATTCAATTTGCGTGATAAGTTGATCAGGCGCTTTTTCCTCTGCGGTATGTTCCTTCGCGGATGGTTTGCGGACTGCTCAATGCAAAGCGCGCAATCTCATCTTTTCGACTGAACACAACTCCTGGATAACTCTGCGCGTACTCAATAAAATCTTCGAGGACCTTAGTGCGCGACGGACGTCCGGCGATTCGGTCATGGGCGCTCACCGACATCATACGACGCCGCGTCGCCGATTCGGCATAGAGCATATCGAACTCCGCTTTGAGATCATCGGCATACTCCCGCGTGCTGAAGTAGCGCGTTTCATAGTCCACGATATCGTTCATGTGCAGCGTGTACGGCACGACGGCAAACGGCTTTCTCGGGTGTCATGGAATATTGCGCCGTCCAAGTTTGTCCGTGCCCGGAGGCTTCGTGCCCGCGTTCCACAATTTCCTTGGCCAGGCCAGGATGCAGATCTACTGCCGCGCCGACCATGTGAGAGGTGACTTTCACTCTCTTACGATCGAACATGTCCAAAAGTCGTGGAAGGCCTTCTTTGAATCCGTATTCGTACCATTTGGTGGTCCCCAGATCGGGATACTTCGGGTCGATCGGCGGCATGGGGCTTTCTGCTCCGCTGGTCGGTTGAGCACCAGCCTCCATCTGCATGGAGATCGAAATAACCATCCGAGCTCCGTCGCGCCAGAAGGGACCTTTAGAAATACCTTGCAAGTCCGGGGTCGACGAATTTAGCATGGCGAAACCTCTCGATTGCAGCGTTTGAGATAGCCCACCGACAGCGAATGTGGAAATGGCACTGGTTTTGATAAAAACTCCACGTGTCATTGCGGTGTTCATTTGGAAAACCGTACAATGCCCAGCCGCCATGGGAAGCGGAATCACTGTAAATCAGGCACGGTTTCAATGCAACGGCCGCCAAGTCGGACAAGTACCGCGGCTAAGCGATTTCACATCTCCGGTAAGCGTTTATCAGGCATTGTTATGCAATCACCAGTGTTCCCACAGTCTCAGTCGTCTGTGTATCTTTGGGCGTGCGATCGTTCTGAATGATTGCGGGCAATGATTTTGGGCTTGGTCTACACTGAAGTTGTTGGGTAAACAGATGACGATAGACAAAGTACCTCTTGCTAACGAACCGGCACCTATCAAAACGCGAAGTAAATCCCGAAGCGTGTACTCCTGGGCTCCGAGCGCCTTGCTGGGCGCATTTCTTACGGTTATTTTACTGGGAGCGGTGATATGGCTGTCTAGCGGGCTCGGGCTGTTGCACCTGATGGGCATTTTGCGCGGGGGACGGACGCAGTTCAATGTGGATCAGCCGACCGTGGTTCATCAAATTCAGCAACTTCAGCGGCTGGAAACCGTGAACTATACGATGGACAAGATTATTTCGGGCGAACACGCGAATACTTATCTGCCGAAATTCCTGGCGGGTGATCGCTTACTCCTGGTGGTGCATGGAGAAGTGGTCGGGGGCATCAATCTCGCGAATTTGCAGTCAAGCGACGTGCTAATACAAGGGCAGAAAGTGTCGATTCACCTACCTGCTGCGGAAGTCTTGAGCACGCGAATCGATAATGCGAGAACGAGAGTATATTCACGTGACACCGGCCTTTTCTCTTCCCCGGACCCCAACCTTGAAAGCGAAGTCCGCGAAGAAGCTGAGCGCCAACTCCAGCAAGCCGCGGTGCAAGACGGCATCCTCAAGATCGCTGCGGACAACGCGCGAGGCACAGTCTCGGGCATGTTAAAGGGCTTAGGGTTTCGCGAAGTGGATATCCACTAGGCTTTGCGCATGAGCTTTACTGGAACCCGGAGCCGAAACGCATAAGGTAGGAGCCCGCTGCTAATAAATCGGTAATCGGACATCCCTCAGCTTGACTACCTAGCCTTTCAAACGTGATTGAGCGCACAGCGGGATTAGCTCATTCTACTTGACTGGTAAGTTAATCCGTCCACCAGAGAGCGCAGTCTCACTCTCCCAGAGCATGCACAGAAGGTATTTCCTCTTGGCAGTTCGATCGGACGCCGATCGGGAAAACGCTGAGCCCCCAGGACGCGCGCTTCGAAGTTGCGAGTGTCAACATCTTTGCAATCGCGAGGTTATTGACAATAATGCTGCAACGCGCGAGCCGGTCACAGACCAGAAGAAACACATTTTCAAGGGCCTAGGCGCGCGGCTCCCTTTGGATTGCGAAGTGCTCTATCGAGAAGGCTAGGTCTTAGCCAAAGGAGAATGCGACGCCGAATCCCCAAGTTGGGAGAAGGCCCAGGGACGGTTCCGATTGTTTTTGCCAGCAATCATCACGCATAGCATTGCAACAGCGGTCTGCAACGATCAAGGCCGCGCCAAGCTATCGTTGCCGTGGTCGATTAGGCGTGGCTCAGAGCATGAGCGTTCAGGTGCAGGATGAAATGATTAAGGGAAAAACTCCTGAATAAGGCCGATGATCAAAAAGATTCTCTTCCCTGTGGACTTCTCGCCCGCGTGCGCGGCGATGGCCGGCTATGTGGGGAGGGCTGCGACGATATTCGGAGCTAGGGTGGCACTACTCCATGTGGCGCATCTCGCGAGCCACGATGCATTCGAAATCGTCGTGCGGCCTGTTCCCGAAATAGAGGAAGAGCACCGCAGCCTCGCGCAGGAGAGGCTGAATGCCTTCCTCCAGGCTGAGTTCCCGGCTACTGAATCGGAGCGATTTCTTGCCTTCGGCGACGCAGCAGACGAGATCACACATATGGCCAATGCTGGTGCTTTTGATCTCATCATCATGCTCACGCATGCAGGCCGCTTCCGCCGCATGTTGCTCGGTTCCACTACAGCTAAAGTGCTCATTGATGCCGACTGCCCCCTACTGACGAGCGAACACGCTGAAGCGATGGTTCCCAAACCGCTCGAAAATCGAACGTGGCTCTGTGCAATTAGCCTGAATGACGATTCAGAGCGAGTGCTTCGCGCGGCTGCCGAGGCAGCGGAGGCCACCGGCGCGCGGCTTTCGGTGATTCACGCGATTCAGGTAAGCCGTCTCGGCCTCCCGAGGGAATTGGTCCGGGATGATGAGCTGGACCTTCTCGAGGCGCGAGACGCGCGGCGGCGTGCCGAAGAGCTTCAGCGGACGGTTGGAAGCAATGCTCCCTTCCAGATCACCGTCGGTCCGTCCGTCAAAGAGGCGCTGCTCGAAGCAGTAAGGCGTTCGGGCACCGACATGTTCATCATTGAAAGAAGAGGCCAGCACGATCTCGCGTATCAGGTTGTTCGCGATTCTCCTGTAACGGTTTTGAGTATATAGCGAAAACCGCGCCGTCGCCGAAGCCTGGAAAGTAGGGAGGAAACTGAATGGATATGGATATCGATGTCGAAAAGCCAAAATGGCTGACCCAAACGGAGGGAATTCTGGAGACCCTCAACGAAGGTGTAATAATCATCAACGATTGCCACCGAATTCTCTTTGTCAACTCCGGTTTTGTGGAGATGACCGGCATGACACGGGAAGATGTGACCGACAAGGTGGTGTCGGAGCTCTATTCGGCCAATGAATGGGAATTTGTTCCAAACACAACCATACTGGTGAACTTGCAGCATGAATAAAATCAGACTGGCACGACGATTTGCTCTTGCCGGATTTCTGATTTCTGTCGCTTTTTACCTGTTCTGGAGAGTAGAGGACAAATTTAATTTCTTCCACCTTCCTACGGCGGACACCGAGCCTCCCGGTAACTACACTCAGCCCACATCACGCGCACTGCTCGTAAAACTTAATTTTCCCCTTTGCCCTCCGCTTCTAGTCACGTCATTTGCTGGCATGGATTTGAGTGCGGCTGCGAATAAACGCTTATGGGTGATTTCTCTCGTCTTAAATACGATTCTGTATTTCCTCGTAGGTCTAATAGTCGGCTCTCTGAGGCACAAGCCGACTCACGCGAGGAAAACTCCCGAGTCGTAGGTCCTGGTAATTCGGACATCTTACGTATCAGGTCTCTACTTTTCCGGTAAGTGCAAAGTCTCTGTTCCGCCTCGATTGTAATTGTAGATTTCAGTATTTCATTCCTAAGAACCGACAAAAGGCGTATAGCGTCTTTTATTGCCTGGCGCTCGACCTGTTCGTCTGAACTGATGCGTAATTCTTCCAGGGCAAAAAGACGACTTCTGCTGCCGCCGCTATCTGCCCAGCGAGGTGCACTGGACTTTTCTCTGATATCGCTTGCCGGTAGTGGTCCGGCCACTCTGATTGTAGGTCGCTCATATCGCTCCCTCGGTTTGCTATTGTGGAATCTCGCTCCAACGCACTGTGTGCCGTTTTGCACACCCGATAAAATCCCTCGCTCGTGTGCAATTCTGAACAGATTTTCCTTCGCTTAGGCGCGTATGTTCACCTCGGCACTGATCACGGGACGTTTTTCCTATGAACGATTGGGCGAAAGTTCTCCAACACACCAAACGCCGTGTCAATCCATACAACTTCGCAACCTGGTTCCGCCCAACTCGGCTGAAAGGAACCGGCGATAGGCGTTTGTTAATTCGAGTTCCCACGCCCCTGTATAAGAAAAGACTCACGGAAACCTACGGCGAACTCCTCCAGGCGGTTCTGCAAGAAGTGGGGCTGTCCGGTACTCAGTTGGAGTTTCTGTGCGCGGAGCCGGAATCTCCGGCACCACCCCCTATTCTAGATCTGACCAACGCACACCAAGCGTTTAAGAACTTCGTTCATCAGCAAAACAAGCGCGTGACTATTGAGATGATCCAGAGACGCGTGGGATGGTACTTCGGCGTGTTTCCTCCCGACCTGAAGTTGAAGGGCGGATCCAACGCTATCGTCTTGGCCCGCCAAGTTGCAATGTATCTAGTTAAACAGCTCACCTCCTCATCTCTTCCCAAAATCGGTCGAGAGTTCGGCGGCAAACATCACACTACGGTTTTGAGCGCGATCAAAAAGATCGAAGCCCGACGCCGCACGGACATAGATCTGGATCAGATAATTGGTAAGTTGGCTGATTCACTGACATAGCATTTTTTCCAAACCCTGGTCAAAATAAGGTGGTTTCGGCACGAAACACCATGACCTACGCAGCCTGGAGCGTCGGTGCTTCAGACAATCGAAATGTGTCGTAAGGATTATCACTGTTCAAAATTGAACAGATGCTTTCCCCTCCTCGATTCAAGCTAACAAATTCAGGGGCGCCATGGCCGCCAAAACTCCAAAGGTTCTGTTGATCGCTGCGAGTCCCATGGGCGTGTCGTTTTTGGTGACACGCTTGAAAAAGTGGGAGTGCGAGATCCATTTTGCGTCATCTTGCAAGGAAGCCAATACGTTTGTCGGCAGCAAGAGATACGACTTGGTGCTCAGCGAATTTAGGTTGTCGGACGGTAGTTCCTACCCGTTGGCAGATTTGTTTCTCGGATCGAACACGACTTTGATTTATTCCTATCCAGTGGAAACTGGTTGCTATTGGCTGCCAGCTGTTAAGGATGGACAATCATGCTGGGGCTCTCAGGCCATGCGACCCAGTGAATTCGTCGCTTACCTTGACGACATTCTCAAAGAGATAAGATCGCGTCCGGCTGCGACTGCGGAAGAATCCCGAGCTGCTAACTCTTGACAAGTCCGACAACCGGACCTTGGTAGCGGAATCCATTTTACTTGATAGTGCCGTTGATGATTACCTTCGTGACCCTTCCCGCCTGACGATCATGAGCGATAATCTAAGTCGGCAATCGCGCCTGCTGCGCTGCCTCTGGGATTTTGATGCGGTTCCATCTTAGTATGGGACGTCCATGACTAAACTGCGGGTTCATAGTTTCTCCATTTCCGTCGACGGCTTCGGCGCGGGCCCCCATCAAGACCTCGCCAACCCGCTCGGTGTCGGAGGCAGGGCGCTACACCGATGGTTGGTCGCCACCCGGACGTTTGAGCGGATGCACGGAAGTGACGGCGGAGCGACAGGCGTCGATGACGACTTTGCGGCACGCTGGTCCGCCAATGTCGGAGCTTGGATTCTGGGTCGGAACATGTTTGGGCCGATCCGTGGACCTTGGCCCGACCACACTTGGAAAGGGTGGTGGGGCGAAAACCCGCCTTTCCACGCTCCCGTCTTCGTGCTTAGCAACCATCCCCGGCCATCGATCCCCATGGACGGTGGCACGGTCTTCCATTTCGTTGCCGATGGTATTAAAGCCGCGCTGAGGCGTGCAACCGAGGCCGCAAAAGGGCAGGACGTCCAAATCGGCGGAGGGGTTGAAACTATTCGGCAGTATCTTCGCGCGGCGCTTATCGATGAGATGTGCTTGGCAATATCGCCCGTCCTGCTGGGCTCGGGGGAGCACCTTTTTACCGGCATCGACACGCTAAAACTCGGCTATCGGTGTACCGAACACGTCGCGACCGCAAACGCCACGCACATCGTTCTAACCAGGCCGCGACGACCCTCTCTGTAATCAGCAGTAGCGTAGTAGCATTGTCCCTATGGGAGGATAGCCGAAATGGACGACCCCAAACTTACAGAACTTCGCAAACTGGTCGGCCAGCATGAAAAGATCGTCTACGAAGCAGTCCAAGCGGATATAGTTGCCAAACTCCCGCAAGAGAGCCAGCTCTACGCGAAGGCGATACAAGAACACATGCACCTAAAGCACGTTCACAATGCCCTTGAGTTCGCAGACCTGCGCGAAGGAACGCCATACGAGATCAGAGTGGGAGGCGAAGTCGTAAATCCGCTTGCCCACATCGCTGTGCATGCGGCCGTCAAAGGACAGCTCGAACAAGATCCTTTGGCGAGGGCCGCCTTTGAAAAGATGGTGGCCACTGGAACCTCGGCCCATCACGCCGAACACGTTCTTGGTATATTGCTCTTAGAAACGGAGTGGGAAACCGCCCGCGCAGTCGAGGCTGGCAAAGAGACCCAGAAGGTGCAGAAGACCTACATTGGAAAACTTCAGAAGCTCGTCCGGGATTCGGTCTTTCGCGAGAAACTCACTGGACAATTCAGGGCCGATCATTCTGCATTTGAATAGAGAACTCAAGTGCTTGACATCTGCTTTTCCGATTAATGCGTTGACTCTCGCTTGATGCTGCTAGTAATCCATTGGCGACCCAACTGTATTAACATGGGCTCGGACTTGCTGTTCTCAGTGGTTCTTTGGGCCAAGACGACAGGTGAGGAGAAAGATTATGAAACGCAAAATAACGGGAGCGGTGGGATTGGCTGCGGCGTTTGTTGCGGGCATGGTGGTGGCGACCGCGTTAGGCGGGGGAATGACTGCTGGGGAGGCGAAGACCCCAGGGGCAGCGGTGCAGGAGCAGCAATTTACCGTGCAGAGGGTCATCAGCCCAACGGTGACGGATGAGGACATTGCTTTGCTGCGCCAAGATATACGGGCTATGAAAATGCAGGTGATCGGGCAGAATATGTCGCTTTCGGATACGGAAGCGGAGAAGTTCTGGCCGATCTACAACCATTACACGAAGGACTTGGTAGAAGTAAACAACCAGAAGTATGCACTGTTGAAGCAGTACGCAGAGATGTGGGCAACGATGACAGATGAAGATGCATTGATTTATGTGCGGCACTGGCTGGAGGCGGATGGGCAGGCGCAGGCGCTGCGCTTGAAGTATGTGCCGGTTGTGAGCCAGGTGTTGCCGGGAAGGAAGGCGGCGACGTTTTTTCAGTTGGACCGGCGGCTGAACATGATCATCGATCTGCAATTGTTTTCGCAGATTCCGTTGGCGCATGTGAAGCAGCAATGATCAGATACTTGGAAGCGAAGAGCGGAACTTACCGTCGATTCTGGGTGATGTGTCACGCGAAGTAATCTAAGTCCACAGTTAGTCGCATAACCGGACAATGTTCCGCGCTAGTACTCCGGTTTGCGGTAATCAGGCGCTTGCCACACTGGGTTGTAATCGAAGAAGATCGAGTTCCCGCGCGCAGAATGCGAGAGTCTATGCTCCTGGCATGATGCCTGGCATTTAACGAAAAAAGCGGGAAGAGCGCCGACTCGTGGTGAGCGCTTTTTCTAGCTTGGCTAGGCGGGTCGAGTCTACGGTACCAATTCCTGCGTCAGTATGGCTCCGCCCATGGACGCCAGCACAGCGGATTCCTTCACCGCCTTGTGAGAGTCCTTGGCTATCCATAGCGTTTCCTTGTCGTCACCGCCGTCCGCCGAAGTGATGTCCACTTTATACGCGTCGAACGTGCCGGCAGGCACCGTCACCGATTCGACGCCGGACACGTTCAACTGCATCAGCTTCACCTTTTGTTTCAGCACATCAAAATTGCGGTAGGTCGCGCTGAAGCCCTCGGCCAAAGGCAGGCACGAAATGGATTGTTTCGCCCCTGCAGCATCAGCGAACAGGGGTCCGCCCAGATCGGCGGAGATAGGCTGATCCTTTCCGTTTACGTTCATGTTGCCGTCGGCTTTGCCGCCACTGAAAATGAGGTCGACCGATACCGGGCCCTGTTTCAAGATGAGCTTGCGCGCGATGAGGGTCCCTTTTTCCAGGGTCGATACTTCGGTCACCACTCCTTGTGGTGTGTCGATCACGTCTGTGGCGACCCATGAACCGCCGTCCTCCACGATGGTGGTCGAGACACTCAGCGCGACCTGCTGGCCGCCCATCTCGATCTTGGCCTGATACTTGTACGTGCCTGCCTCCAGATCTCTGGCCGTCTTGGGAGTGCTCACCGAACTCGCATCAACTTTCTTGGCCAGTACAACTGTTTTGGGATCGACGGTGACTTCTTTCAGCCGCGTCATCACTTCCGGCGTTCCGTCTGTCTGGGCGCGCCCGCCCAGATACTTGGCGAAAAATATCTCCGTGGCCATCACCGCGGCCATGTTGTTCAGCGGGCGCGCAAAGCCGTGGCCCTCGTCTGGAATCAGCAGGTATTCCACGGGGAAGCCGCGGTCGCGCAGCGCGATCACAATCTGCTCGGACTCCGCGTGGTTTACCCGGGGATCGTTGGCGCCTTGCGCGATCATCAACGGCGTGTTGATTTTATTTGCGGACGTCAGCGGCGAGCGCTCTACCAGCAGCGCCTTCCCTTCCGCCGTCGTGGGATTTCCCATGCGCTGATAGAACATCTGGCGGATAGACTCCCAGTACGGCGGTATGGAATCCAGCAAAGTAATCAGGTTGGAAGGGCCAAACAGATCCACAGCCGCGGCATAAAGACCCGGAGTAAAGGCTACTCCGGCCAGCGTTGCGTAGCCGCCGTAAGAACCGCCGAAAATGCCTACGCGCTTCGGATCGGCGATGCCTTCATCAACCAGATACCTCACGCCCCACGTGACGTCGTCCTGCATCTTGCGGCCCCACTGCAGGTTTCCGGCGTCGAGAAATTTCTTGCCGTAACCGGCGGACCCGCGGAAGTTCATGCTCAACACGGCATAACCACGATTGGCAAAAAACTGCGCGTATCCGTTGTAGCCCCAAGTGTCGCGTCCCCACGGTCCGCCATGCGGGAAAATAATTGTGGGGAGGTTTTTGGCTGGCACGCCTTTGGGCAAAGTAAGATAAGCCGGAATCTCCAATCCGTCCGAAGACTTGTAGTGCACCGGCTTCATCTCCGCCAGTTCTTCGCGGGGAAGTTTTTCGCGTACCTTGTATTGCAGCACCAGCTTGTGGTTTTTGCGGTCGAAGAGGTATGTCTCGCCAGGCTCTGTGTCGCTGCTGGCAGTGATCAGCCAGGTCTTCTCGTCCAGCGTGGCCGAACCCAGGCTCACTTCTTTGTCCGGGAACTTGTCATCCAGCCATTTGAAATCGGCGCCGAAACCTTTGTCCTTGAAGTAATAGCGCGGTTTGTCTTCTTCATACACGGTGAACGCCAGCTCGTCGGTAGCTTCGGAGAAAAACGCCTCGCCGAAATCCACTTTCTTCTGCGGATCGGATTCCACCATCTCCGTTTTGCCGGTTTCCGGATCGAATAGCTCCAAAGCGGACAAGTCCACATCCGCGCCCTTGTTGGTCTCCATGTACGCCCGCTTGCCGTCTTTCTGGAAACGGATTACGCCGCAACTCTCAAAGACGCTACAAAAATAAATCTTAGTAAATTTGTCGGAATCGACCCGAAGAATTTCCGTGTCACCGTTCTCCGCCGAACGCGTGGCCAAGCGCAAGTTGCCCTGCAGATCGAAACTCCAGCCTTCGATGCGCTCGGTGTTCTTGCGCATCAGCGTCTTCTCGCCGGTGGAAATCTTCAGCTTGTAGAGGTCGTGCCAGGCTTTCTCGCGGTCGTTCAGTCCGATGTAAACCACGTCAGGATCATTCTTGGGGACGGCGTAAATCTGCACGCGCACGCCTTTCAGTCCGGTCAAGTCGCGGGAGGGCGGCGCATCCGCGCCGGCCGCCGGCTTGGCGTTGGGATCAACGGCATAGACGTTGTAGTTTTCGTCGCCGGCGTTGTCCTTCACATACAGGATGTATTTGCCGTCACGCGTCCAGAAATATCCTGCGATCGGCCGCTTGGTCTCGGTGGTAAGCAGTCGCGCCGCATCAAACGGTTCATTCACGCCCTTCACGTAAATATTACGCGTGTCTTTCCACGGCTTCTGGAACGCCAGAAACTTCCCGTCAGGGGAAAGTTGCGCGCCAGCAATTTCGGGATTGCCGAAAATTATCTCGCGGTCAATGATCGGCGGCAGACCGCCGCTGGAAGCGTTCCGATCTTTGGTGGTCTGCGCTGCGAGCGATGAGGCGGCGAGCGCCAGACACAACAGGGCCTTAAGTATCGTTTTCATTAGATTATTTCCTCTCTGCATGGGAACGACTTGGATTGGATCGCCGCTAGTTCGTTGGAGATTATCGGCGCAAGAGGCCATCGGTGTCCACCCGAATTCCAATTTGGACCTTTGTGTGACGTCCGGAACGTTTTGGCGTCCCATACGCAAGAGAAATTTCAGAGAATCGATTCCCCTGGGTTGCTGATATCTTGGGCTGAGTCCTGGCCGAGTAGGCCCGGTGTACGAGCCGCTACACTCCTCGTCACTCATCCAAGGTGGGAGCCGTATGCGGTAAAGCCGCTCGTACGGTTCCGTGCGGGGGGCGATCAGCGATGGTCGTCCCTACCGCGACACTTGTCCCGCGAGCTGTCCCACTTCGTGACTTGCCTCCCGCCCCAACCTAAGATGTGCGCCAAATGGTCTACTCCGCGTCACTCACCCATGCCGCCTCCACCGAGTTTTTCTATGATTCGATAGTGCGAGATCGCATGGAAGGCATTGACTGGCAGGAATCACTAAAACTGCCCTTTATGGCTGCTTGGGTCCCGCATCTGGCAGACTGTTCCAACAGGACCTACGCCATGGGCAATCGATTACGCGAATGGGTTAGTGTTGCAGCAGCGGCCGCAATCGGCCCCGTTTTCGTCATAGTTGGCTACTCAACTGGTGTAGTATTCGGTGCCGGTGCGGTCGCCCTTGTCCTACTTTGCGTATTCATTGTTCCCGTCCTGACACTTGCTGCCGACCGTTCGAAATTCCTCGCGTGGCAGCTGGCAATAGTTTCTATAGTTTTGGCAGTGGTCGGAGACAACCTTCGACTGAACACCATTCATCGTAGTCAAGTACCTTCCGTCGCATTCGGATTCTGGGCCGGCGGAACATTGCTCTCCTCGCCGCTGCCGATTTATTTCCTACTGAAACCGTTGAGGTCGCGGCAACGCTACATCGTCGCCATTCTGATACTGGCTATCGCCCTTGCGCTTTCGCTCGGCCTCAAGAGAAATACTGGCTAACCCGATTCGTCGCGGAGGGTCTTCGTAGTGCCCGATTAGTCGGATAACGGGACGAATGGATTTTGACCAATTTACTTGATGTCCGGCAAGCGTTTGTCGGGCTTTGACGGTTGCAAGCGGTGTCTGAGAACATAAGGCACATTCGCCGAATAAGGACCGCTGAACGGTGCCGGTCTACAATAATCTCAATGAAACGACCGTGGTGGTGGTTCTGGACGTTTTCGTTGTTGCTTGGCGTCTGCTCGGATAGCTCCGCGCAATCTCTCGACAGTCTGCCGACCACCAGTGATCTGATCGCGGTTAACCCTGCCACAAACAAGATTTATACCGGAAACGAAACACTACATTACGTGACAGTGATAGATGGCGCGACGAATGAGAGCACCAAAATTGATGTAGGAGGACTACCTGAACAGATCGTTGTGAACCCGGTGACGAATAAAATCTATGTGGGGCTCCTCGCATTGATCAGCGCGAGAAGCGTGACAGTGATTGATGGGGCGACGAATCAAACCACTAAAGTTATCGTAGGGGCGAGCCCCTATGCACTCGCTGTGAACACGGTTACGAACCAGGTTTATGTGGCAAATTACTACGGAGGGAAAATAACGGTAATCGACGGAGCAACCAACCGTACGCGCGCAATCCTGACCGGGCTGAATCCAACGTACCTGGCAGTTAATCCGGTGACGAATAAGATCTACGCTGCAAACTGGGAGCGGGCAGAAATAACGGTAATCGACGGATCGACGGATGCCACAATAAAAGTGCCGATTAAAGGTGAAAGTAAAGATCACTCCATTGCTGTAAATACACTAACGAACAAGATTTATGTGAGTTCCAACACGCAAAGCAGGACGGTAACCGAAATCGACGGGGCGACTAACCAAACAACAGCCATCCTAACGGCGGGATATGTTTCCGCTCTGGCTGTGAATCCTGTGTCGAACAAGATTTACGTCGCGAACCCTTACAACGGAAAACTTTCGGTGATCGACGGGGCGACCGATAAGGTGACTACGATTGCAGTCGGCCTGTTTCCTACTTCCATTGCAGTGAATTCAGTTACGAATAAAATCTATGTTACCAACAGCGCTCAGTGCCAGGGCGTCACAGTCATAGACGGCACGACGGAACATATGACCAGAATCAAGGCCGGAACTTTCGTGCTGAGAGTTGCGGTGAATCCGATAACGAACAAGGTCTACGCTTATGACCCTGAGACCGTAACCATCATTGATCCTGCAACGAATAAAACGAACGATGTGACACTCTCGATTCCCTCCAATATGGAACGTTACGCCGCCCACTGCAATTCGAATCAACCTTGAAGCTGCTACAGCGCACGGCATGCTTCGTCCTCGACTTGAACTTTCAACTGCCTGATTAGTCGGAAACTTGAAATTCTACATGGACGATTAGTGCGTTAACCAGGAGTTGACACCCCTCGCAGAACAACATCAGAACACTCATTTCCGGAACTATAATCGCTTCAGCTAATCGGCAGCTTTCTCCCTGCAAAGGCGCGGCCAATAGTGAGATTTCGCCAGTTTCCGTTCTTGCCGGCACTTCTTTTGCCATTCTTGGTCACACTAAGTGCACAGGAACCCGCAAGAGTCCTACCTAGGGTGACGGATCATGCACCGATCATTTATCCCGCGATAGCACTCACAGCGCGCGTTGAAGGCCCAGTTCGTTTGAAGATTACGACTGACGGCCACGCTGTAAGCAGCATAGCGTTGATAGACGGGCCCCCGCTTCTGGTCAAGGCTGCCACCGAGAATGTGCAAACATGGACATTCGCGGACCACGTTCCCGGAACTTTCGAGGTGACTTTCGACTTTAGGCTCCTCGCCGACAAAACAGCATTTCTGCAGGAGCCTGGCGTCGTCGACATCGCTGTGCTTCCGCCAGGGTACAACGAGAATAACGATGATTGGCTGGGCTATACGCTTCCCAAATCGTGGGATCTGGAGCTAAAAACCGCCACCGATGATGTAAGGGCGCCATTGACGACGTGGACCTACGGTCCATGGCTGCGAGGCTACACACTTGGGTCGCGGAATCAGGAACGACAGCTTGCGAATGCACACGTGGACGGCGACATGTTAGGTTTTGATACGGCACTCGATGATTCCCATGGCCAACGCCTGCAATTCTCTCTGATTGGCAAGCAGGTGGGAGAGGGGATCAAAGGCATATTCCTCGACGCATGGGGGGCGTCGGGGACCTGGACGGCCATGCCTTCAAAACCCCCGGCTCCAAGTTGTGCCGCAGCATCCACCGCCGCCGAGGAAAGCATCATTCCAGTGCCGAATATTACCCAGCACAGGCAGCCAGGCTATCCCTCGCTTCCGCGGGAAGCCCAAATCCAAGGGCAGGTTCGAATGCGCGTCAGTACGGACACTTATTGCGTCGCGAAGATTACTACGGAGAGCAGCGAGCCACTTCTGGCCCAAGCGGCAGAAGCCAACGTTCGGACTTGGTGGTTCGCTTTTCACAAGGCGGGCAATTTCAATTTGACATTCAACTATCGAATCCTTAAGTCCGAAGTCTCGTTCCTTGAAAAGCCCGGCATTGTGCAGATATTGGCCGTTCCAGGGAGTATCGGAGGCCCGCGGTCCGGACTCTGGAACTCCGGCGGTTATCAACCGGAAATTTGGGAAGCACAATTGACCAGGCCTCGCGGGCATGTACAGGTAACGTTCCGGTTCCCTTATGGCTGTTGCGAAGAAGGTGATGTGACTGACACAGACGGCGAGAAAAAAGAAATCAAACAAGGCCACAACTTTGGCGATGAATTCGGCTTCAGCACAACCATTAGAATGAGGAACAATCAATCGACAAGGGTTTCCCTCATCGGAAGACGCCGGAGTGGCGACAGAATCCAAGGTGTCTTTCTTGATGAATCCGGTACTCCCGGCACTTGGTCAGCTAAGATCATTTCCCATGGTCCTCCAGGCGTAATGGAGTGAACCGCCCAATCATCTAAACCCTCAATCTGACAACGCGACAATTTCGCTGTGGTCAGATATTACTGCGCGTGATTAAACCCCAACTCCCGATTAGCGTTTAGCAGGACTTGAGGATTAGTTCCGGTTTGCCCGTCATCCGCCCGCAATCGGCGGCGAGTGCCAATTCTACCTGAAGCCCACAAACCAACCCGGCGGCCGTGCTACCCTCTTTGGCCGGCTGCTGTTTAGTCGCACTTGGCCGGGCTCCCAAGCTGCAGCTCTTTGGGGGATTACCAGTGAGATTCACATTTAGATTGCTGCCCCGGAACGCCGCCGCATGCGCTCTTTTCGCCGTCGCCTTGCTCACCGCCTATTCGCAGGATGCGCCCACACAGGAAACCCACGGTACTGTCGTCGCTAACATGGACCGCTCCGTCAAGCGTCTGTCGCCCAAGCAGCGCAGCTTGCTGGAACTGCTCCAGTACCTGGTGTTCATGCCGGAGGTCCACATGCGCGCCGCGTTGGCGGACAGCTTCAGCCTCGACGGCTTTCAGACGGCCTGGCAGGCCGGAGAGGCAACGGCAAAAGCCATGAACCTCGCGCAAATCACCGAGGCAATCGGGCGGCAGCGCGCGTTGATCGAGGAATTGTTGAGCCCTGCTCCGACGCCGATCTTCGCGCGCAAATCGAAATGTTCGGGAACAAGGCCAGCCGCGGGTCGAGGCTGGTTCTGCTCGTGCTGTCTCATTACGCCGCCTATCGCATGCAGTTGTTCCTGTATCTGAAGGCCGCCGGGCGCGCAGAGCTGAGCACCTTCAACCTTTGGCTCGGCGCGGACGCGCTACCATGATGAGTAGGCATGCGCAAACCCCAGCATCTGCCGCGCGCCATCAAGCGCGAGGTGTTGCCCAACGGCGTTCGCGTGCTCGGGCATACTCCAGCCTCACGGCAGGACATCGTCTCCAAAAGCGAAGAGACCTCGGCTTTGCTCAACGTGCCGCAAACACAGTTACGCTACTGGGCGGATTGTCGTTGTTGATATTCGTCTCAGGTCCCTTGGCTCCGCGGTCTCAGCGGCCAGTTGGGCTAGCCGGCGGCGTCGATTCCGTTGGGACTACGACTATGAGATTATCCGGCGCTCCGGGGTGCGTCATCCCCAAATATTCCAGTTGTGGCGGGGAGTCGAATCCCATGTCTTTCGTTGTCATACCCGGCGCATAAAACATCAAGTGCGGGGGGAAACTGGCAGTACCACTACTTCCACCCAATCGGTTCTCGCTCGACATCATGTAGAGGAATCCCGGTTTGCTGGGATCCCTGAAGCGGCCTTCCTTATAGCCGTTCGCGATGTCTGCTTTGATCTCTGCCTCCGACTTGCCGTTGGCGCGCAGTTCTTCCATGCGCATGCGACGGACCAAAATGGTGCGGCTGCCTTCGGCGTCGAAGCACGTCGGCTCGACCGTGGTTTCTGTGGGCGTTACGAATGATCGGCCGACATAGCAGCTAAAGCCGTTGGTGCCTTCGCGAACTTTCTCATAGCCTTTCAGGCCAAGAATAAAAACTGTGGCCCTGCTTGATACTTCTGCTGGAGCTGCGCTCAAGGCTAGTGCGATCTGACGCTCACGGGGTACGGAGGCGTCATAGATTTTCGGAAGTTCCTGAGCCATTCCTGGCATTGCCAACCTGATGGCCAGAACACCGATCGACGGGGCACTGACAAAGGCCTTCATCCAATTCCAAGACTTCATGCTCGCTCCTTTTCAGAAGATAACTTTCAGCTTAGAAATAGTAACCGCACCGGCTTTTGGATGCTCCGGCTTATCCGCAGCCGGAGTGGGTATTGCGATGAGCCGAGCGTTTTGAACGGTGGACGGAAGCGGTGCCGCCCCACTTGTGGGCTAGAATACCGGTTGTGCTGAAGCGCGACGACCTTGGTTTTCCCACCTTCTGGACAGTCCAGATCGGCGCATGGCTCTGTTTCTATCTGTGGGGATCCATTTCCTTGCTTCCGTTTCTTCGGCAGCCCGGCGCGCTGCGCGCAAACACTGTTTTTTTCATTACGTTGTTTACAGCTAGCTCGCTGCTGCGACCCGTTTGCCGGTCCTTGATGCGTCATGCCTTCTCGTGGATCGCCCTGGAGATAAGGGCATTCGCCTGGTCTCTGCTGGGGGGAGTGAGCGCCGGTTATGTGAGTGTACTTGCGACATTCCCCCATAGCCTGTTTAGTTGGACTGACTGGCTCGGAACTTCCGTACGATCCACGTTCATTCTCTTCGTGTGGTGTAGTCTGTACTTCAGTATCAAACTGTGGCAGCAATCGATGCGCGAAAGAGAAAGGTTGCTGCGGGCCGAAGCGGAAGTGCGCGAGGTCCGGCTTAGTGCTTTGCGCTACCAACTCAATCCACATTTCCTGTTCAATTCACTGAATGCCGTGTCCACTCTTGTCCTGGAAGGAAACCCTCCAGCCGCTACGCGCATGCTGGCGCAGATCGGCGAGTTTCTGAGAACAATCCTGGATGATGAGGCCGTGCCGGAGACGCCACTTTCCAGGGAAATCGCATTCGCCGAACAGTATTTGGCGATCGAGCAAACCAGACTCGGTCCGCGGCTGCGGGTTGATGTGGCTATCTCGCCAGAAACTTTGGATGCGCTCGTACCGAGTATGCTGCTGCAACCGCTTATCGAAAATGCCGTGCGACATGGTATCGCTCCACTGGTGGAAGGTGGAACGATTCGCGTCGAGAGCAAACTGCAAGGCCCTCAACTGCAGATCAGGATTCAAAATTCTGGGCCTGTCAGCTCCGGGCTTGTTGCGCCAAACCGGCCAGCCGACGGCATCGGGATCAGCAATACTGCGGAGCGTCTGAAGACACTCTATGCCGCTGACCACAAGTTTGTGCTGCAATGGCCCGAAGCGGGTGGTTGTGAAGTGACGGTTGAATTACCTTTTCGGAAGAGCACGCAGCAAGAGGTTTCGTCGTGCGAGCGCTGATTGTTGATGATGAGCGACTGGCCCGGCGCGGTGTTCTTCTGCGGCTGCGAAAATTTAAGGACATCGAGATCGTCGGCGAATGTTCGGATGGGTTGTCCGCAGTAGAGAAAATCCTCGAGCTTTCACCCGATGTTGTGTTCCTCGATATACAAATGCCCGGCATGGATGGCTTTGAGGTTCTCCGCGCCTTACCGAAAGAGAATCTCCCTGGCGTCATCTTCCTCACGGCCTACGAACAGCATGCCTTGCGGGCATTCGAAGTTCATGCACTAGATTATCTTCTCAAGCCTGTGGACGACGAGCGTTTTGCGGTAGCCTTAGACCGTGCCCGTAAGCTTGACGATTCGACAGCAAGGATTCGAATGACAGAGCGAATCCTGCGCATGCTTGGACGAGACTCCGAGAAACATGCTTCGCGCTTCGTAGTGCGCACGGGTTCACGGATTCAAATCGTGCTCGTAGAGGATATCGACTGGATCGGCGCGGCCGGAGATTACGCGGAACTGCACGTCCGCGGTCGTTCACATCTTTTGCGCGAAACCATGAATTCCCTCGAACAGAAGCTCGATCCGGCCGCGTTTCTCCGCATACATCGCTCGCGAATCGTGCGAACCGGCTGCATCCTGGAGCTGCGCTCCATCGAGAACCGGGAATTCATGGTCAGCCTTTCGGACCGCTCAGAGCACCGCTCCAGCCGCACTTACGCTGACCGTCTCGAACATTGGTTGTCATCTGGAAAAACTTGATTGCGTCGATCTTATCTGGGGTAACCATCATCGCTACCCTTTAGCCAAGATGAAATGTTACTCAGCAACGCAGTTAACTCCTAATCCAGCTCTCCGAGTAACTTGTTCTAAGAGACTAGGCAATGAAACCTAGTTGGGCGTCAGATATGCGCGGACGGCTGCGTAATCTAGGCTGGGACCGAAAATGGCTCCAACCGTTGACCCAGCCAGGGTGACGGGTCCATTCTAAAACGGAATCTCCAGAGTGGCTCCTTTGTTGAGGGTGTTCCAGCCTTCCTCTATGAGATCACCGCCAGGGGTCGTCCATTTGAGCTCAAAAAACGTGGATGTCGTCGATCCTGTTCCATACGTAACAAGCTTGCCGCGGGCATCCGTGATCTGCGGTACCAGAGAGATTGCAACAAATCCAAGCTGCGGGCGTGTCCCGCTTCGAACTCTTCGGCGTTTTTCAGAATTTCTTAACCTAAAATTATGTTTCCGCAATCACTTCGTATGGCCGCATCATTTCATTGTCTTCATGTTCCAGTATGTGGCAGTGCCAAACGTAGCGTCCCGCGTAGCCTTCGAATCGGACAATGAAGCGCGTCACCATGCCGGGCTGCGCGCGCGCAGTGTCTTTCCACCCCGCTTCGGAAGCGTCTGGAGCGACGGGATCTCCCGTAAACCTCAGCTCCCGCTTATTCAGGTATGAAGCAACATCGAACCGCCGCCTATCCAGTATTTGAAATCGCACCAGATGAAGATGAATCGGATGCGAATCGTCGGTTGGATTGACCAGCGTCCAAACCTCCGTCGTGTTCAGCACGGGCTTCTCGGTGATGGGCTGGTGCCAATAAGTTGCGTTCAAGAGCATAAGCACCGGTTCCGCAACACGATTTTGATATTCGTCCAGAGAGAGCACCCGCGTCTTCACCGCTTGCGATTGCAGCATCTTCGGAACTGGCCGCAAAGCCGCCGGCAGCGAACTCGTGTCGTTCACCTTGTCAGCTGAAACTTGGAACTGCATGATCGCGAAGGCGTCACTCTTCAGAATCATTTTCTCGCCGCGATACTCGCTGAAGTCCACGATCAAATCCACGCGCTCCCCCGGCGCAATCATCAGCGTCTTCTGCGAAACTGGCGCCGGCAATAGTCCCTGGTCCGTTCCGATCTGGTAAAAAGACGCTCCCTTCTCCAATGACAAATGGTAGAACCGCGCATTCGAACCGTTCAACACGCGAAAGCGGTATTTGCGTGCCGCCACCTCAAGGTACGGAGATAGTTTCCCATTAACAAGAATACCATCGCCGAAAAGCTCAGGCACCCAGGGCGCATTGGGCTTGTCCGACACCGGATAAAAAAGTTGGCCTTCTGGCGTAAACAACCGGTCAGAAATCACCAGCGGAGTCTCGAATTTACCTCCGGGCAGATTCAACGAATCTTCAACCCCGTCGCGAATCAAATAAACACCAAGCAGTCCCGCATAAATATTCAGCCGGTTAATTCCCATCGCGTGGTCGTGGTACCACAACATCGCCGCATCCTGTTTATTGGGGTAGTGATACAGCACCGACTTCCCAGGAACAATCCAATCCTCCGGAAAACCGTCGCTTTCAGGCGCCACTTTTCCGCCGTGAAGATGCACCACGGTCCTCACTTCGGGCTGCTCCTTCCCTGCTCCGCTAAGGTTGTGATCGATAGGTAGAAAATGTTTTTCGGGAAGCTCGTTCACCCACTCCACCATAATTTCCTGTCCGCTGCGAACGTCAAACGTGGGCCCCGGAAATCCCGAGCCAAAGCCCCACAGACGGGTGGGCTTCAGGTCGCGATGGACTTTCATTTCAAAGGCCCGCATCGTCATCCGGTAGTAGGCCGCCTTTGCCGGCAGATTCGCCGAGCTTCCTGCGTATTCAGATGGTTGCGCAATTGGCGGGATCGGGAGAGGGTCGACGAACTTCGCTAAAGTGCTCGTGTTGAGAGTTGCCGCCTTAACTTCCGGCGCTTGAGCGAACGCGGGCAGCCGGCTCATCAGTAATGCTGTGGTGGCCAAACTCGAATGGTGTAGGAATTTACGTCGTGTGATCACGCAGCTTCCTGAAGTTTCGAAAGATAACACGCAAAGACAACAAAGGCACGTGCGCGGAATCTCCACACGTGCCTTTGTCGCTCTTCGTGCGCGAAGAATTCAAAACTTATTTCGAAGAAGGAAACTCTACCTCACCGGTCTTGTCGTTCAACAGATACAACTCATCGCTCGGCGTTTGTTTAAAGTCAAACATCTGCACGATTGAATTCGCTATCCCGTCAAACGAACCTTGTCCGATGCGCTCTCCACTCAGCCAATTGTCCTCGATGAATCGAATGGTTGAGCTTTGATCGGTCATAGTGTGGTCCACGAAATTGTGCCGGGCCCACGGGGAAATAACCAAATAGGGCAACCGTGGACCGTAGCCGCAGCGCCCTTGGGCGTGAAGCGTGTTGCCATTCACTCCGGGTAGTGCGGTTACGCCCGTTCCGCAAGCACCCGGGCCAGTCAAGGCATCGTCCGCCGTGGCCGAACTGTTCACGATCTGCCCGAGCTGGTGATCGTACCAACCGTCCGAGTCATCGTAGTTGATAACCACCGCCGTGCTTGACCAATCCGGCTGGCTTTGCAGGAGATTAATCACATCCACGACGAACTTTTGTTCGTCCAGTGGATCGGAGTAACCTGCGTGGCCATCCTGATATCCCGGCGCCTTCAGGAAACTCACCGAAGGAAAGTTACCGGCCTGGACAGCGGCGTAGAAATCCAGGATGTCATACTGATGGTTCGCGCCATCCGTTTGCCCGATAGCAGCAATCGAACTAGGACGCACGTGTGCCGGGTTTGCAGTGGAAGGATAATATTGGAACGGTTGATGGTGCGGAATGTAATCGTTCTTGAGCATCCCGGTGATCGCCGAAGTTGTCTTCCGATTACAACCTGTAGTTCCATTTGGATTCACGATGCTGAGGTTAAAGCCGCCTTCAAAAAATCCCCATGTAATTCCCGCCGTGTTCAGCAGGTTGCCAATGTTTTGCCCGCCAAATTGAACCGTCTCGCCGGTTGTGGTGGAGCAAACATCTCCGACCGGATCGGCGTCACCATTCAGAGTAAGCCCTCCATTTCCGTCTCCGACGACCGATCCGGTACCGTTATTGTTCTCCGTAACGCCGTTCGTCTGCCCGGACACCAAATTGATCGCCCCCGGAGTGGAAGGCCCAAAATTCGTGTCGTAGGAGTTGTCGCTCATAGCGTAGTGTTGCGCGTAATTCCACAACGCTGTGACGGTATTGCCGTCGTAGTAGCCCAGCACTAAACCGGTGGTATCCGCAATGGGAGGCGCGCCCGGCGGCGGTCCGGGGGTTCCCGTGTTGGCGGGAAACAGATCCATTAAGCCACCATCGAAAGCCATTTGCTCCGGCGTGTAATCGTGATCCTGGTCGCTGGTCGCGGCTTGCGAACGATCCAAACGGAAGGGGTTCGTTGCGCCAGCTCCGTTTGCCGGATTGAGGTTCGGATTGTTGTTCAGGAGTGCGTTCGAGAATCCGTTGACAGTCGGTGTGCCGGCCGCGGCCTGAAACCCCGGTTCTCCCGGCGGGTTTGTTGCCACTGGATAGGTTCCAAAATAATGGTCGAATGAAACGTTCTCTTGAAAAATAATGACGAGGTGCTTGATCGGCGTAGCGGTCTTCACGTTCTTGGCGGGTGGCGGCGGTGCTGCACCCAGCATCCCGGGGTTGAGCAACATCCCCGCAAGTAATGTGGCACAAACTCTGCGCATATTGTCAAATCCTCCATTTGGCTTCGTGACCTGTCGGCTGCCCCGTACAGCCTCCACACACGAGCGCGGAAAGCGTACAAGCGCAAGGTTACGCGCGTGTGAACCTTCGGTTTCCTCACGATGAACTCATGTAACTTTTCGCAGTTCCGATCGACACGATGCAGGGCCGCCTTATGCTGCTCATCCTTGGTGCAGAGACTTACACGGAGCGTACTATGCCGGACATCTCCGTGGATGACTCCGCGTATTAATTAGTTAAGGCGTGGTGAAAGTTCGTTTAGGCCACTCTCACTTCCCAGTGAGGGCCACGCGCCAGCGCTGAATCGCCACTACCGCCCAGATCGCTTCTACGACTCCGAAGGGCCAAGCTCCCTGCAGAAAACCATACGCCGAACCGAGCCCACATGACGCAGCGAACACCAGAATGAACCAATGACTGCGCTTCTCAAGTGAATACGAGATCAGCATGGCGGTCACCGCGAAAAGTCCAAAGATTGTGAGAGGTTTCACCGGTTTCCCTTTCAAGATTAAAAGACAGACGTCTGCGTGGGAATTATGAACAAATGAGGATTAGGTCACAATGCGATGGCCACATTTCTGGAAACCAATTTCCATCGAAGGGTGATGGATTTACTCCTTCTTTTCTGACATGGTGAAATTTACTTCGCTGGCCTGTCCGGGCTTTACGTCCACCTTTTTAGCCCAAGTTGACGGCGAGCTATAAATCGGGCGCCTTACTTCGGTTTGGGCAGCTACGTCCAGCACTTTAGCTTCGGAAAGAATTTGCCAGCCTTCGTGCCACGCCACGATTTCGTAATCGCCGGGGGGAACGTCGGTGAGCTTGAAGAATCCGTGCTCGTCCGTGACCGCGTAATAAGGATGCTTCACCACGATTACGTTCGCATTCATCCATACATGGCCGGCGTTGCACTTTAATTCCACCACGCCATTGCGCTGTAGCGAGACGGGGATGTACTGGTTCTGAAATGGAAACGGAATATTGTTGGAAGCTGCGCCGGTCATCTGCACCGTGTGCAATACTGGATCGCTGCTCTTGATCTGCAATTTTCCGCCCTGCGGCACGAGCATGATGTGTGGCACGTACCGGCAGGTTTTCTGATCAAGATGCTCGCGAGCGTCGGGCAAGTCCATGGCTTTGCCCTTGGTCACATCCCTCAGAAACACCACCGTGTTCGCCACCCCGCCGTCCGAATCGATTTCCAAACGCTCCAGGTCGCGAACCTTCAGCGAATCCGGATCGCAGAGATCGGCATTTTTTGTTACCGGCAATTTCGGAATCTTGGGGATGGGGCCAGTCCATTTTACGGTGCCAGTGATGGTGCCGCCATTTTCAACCGTAATCGCGGTGTAGTCGGTCTGAGCTTGCGCTCTTCCCGCTTGGCCGAAGGTCAACAGGAGAAGAGCACTTGCATATTTAATGAATCGAAACTGTTTTCCAATTCTCATATCAACCTCGCTGAGCTTTCGTGCGCGGGCAACTCCCCGAAAACACGCGGCCGCAAAAATTTCTGGTTACCTGCAGGACCCCAGTCCCCTTACTGACTGCCCGCCGCACGCCCTTGTGCGGCACTTGAGTGTGCTGGTCCTCCGAAATTCGGGAACTGGACTGGTGCTTGCAGGTATGCACGCCGCACTCAAGCTTGCGCCGAGAATCTCCCCACGTTAAACGATACGCTCTCCAGAAAAGGACGGGCCAACTCGTTGCGGGCGCTTTGTCTTATCGGTATATGATTCTTTGGATTCGCTCGGAAGTTCAACAAACGGAGTTTCAGTGCGTTGTCGTGGGCACGGATCTTAGGTAAGCGATGATGTCCATCGCATCTTGATGATTTAAATGGTAGATATGCATCGGCGGACGGATAATCTCGCCATTTGCCCCTTGCCCTTTCTCCAGAATTTCCTCGCCGTCTTTGTCGGTGTAAGCAGCAAAACCAGCCAGCGGTGGCGCCTGTTGTGCCCAATTTTGATCCGGGTGCACTGGAACGATCCAAACAGGCGCGCCTTGCAACGCTCGAGAGTTGTCGAGATTGCCGCGTGCGTCGCGAGGCGTGTGGCATTCCGTACACCGCGCAACTTCTTCCGTCAAATATTTCCCACGCTTGAGTTGAGCTTGATTTGGCGTTGAGCTGGCAGAAGGAGTCTGCACTGTTCGGCTCCAAGCAATCACTGCTCCGGCGCACAAAATTAATGCGATAACGCACAAACTAGAAGTAGTTCTCATTTGATTTTAGTAGCACTTTTTGCGGGATGCGTCCAGCAAATCATTCGCATACACGCAAATCCGCGACGCACGCTCACGGCTTGTTGCGGCGTCCCCCGCTGCGTGTAAAATGCGAGCGCCTATTTTCCGTTACGCGTACCGAAGGAGATTTGTGCGGAAACCAATAATCTATCTCGCAAGTGCGTCTTTTCTTTTCGCCACCGCGGCGTTTGGGCAAAGCGCTGCGGCGCCGAATGACTCGGCGCAAGTGGTGGCGATCAAAGCTGGGCGTCTGATTGATGTGGATGCGGGGAAAGAGTTGAGCCATCAGGTGATCTTGATTCGCGGGAATCGTATCGATGCGGTCGGCGCCCAGTTGAATATTCCGGTGGATGCGAAAGTGGTTGATCTATCGACCATGACCGTGCTGCCGGGGCTCATTGATTGCCACACTCATTTGGCTGATGGGTCCCGCGACGGCGGCGACCCTCTTACTTACCTAAAGAAAACGGCGGCTGAAGTGGCGCTGGAGTCGGTGCCCAATGCGCGCCTCACGCTGGAATCCGGATTTACCACTGTTCGTGACGTGGGCGTCTATCGGGCGCTGGTCGATGTGGCGTTGCGTGACGCGATTGCACGCGGCGATATTCCCGGGCCTCGCATGTACGTCGCAGGCGCGTACGTAACAATTTCCGGAGGCGCCGGATCGTTAAGTGGATTTGCACCGGATATCGTGCTGCCGTGGGATTTGCATTACGGCGAAGCGAATAGTCCCTGGGAAGTTCGCGCCGCAATTCGGAAGCTGGCGCAGGATGGCGTGGACCACATCAAGATACTTTCGTCCGGCGCGGTGCTCACGCACGGCAGTAATCCCAATTCGCAGGAATTTACGTTGGAAGAATTGCAGGCGGCGGTTGATGAAGCCAGTCACTTCGGCCTTCGCGTAGAAGCGCATGCACATGCGGCGCAAGGAATTAAGAACGCGATTCTCGCCGGCGTGGCTTCCGTGGAACACGCCACCATGATCGACGATGAAGGTATCGCGTTAGCTAAAGCGCATGGAACGTACCTGGACATGGATATTTACGACGAAGAATGCATCGAGGAGGACGCCGCGCACTCGAATATCCCGCGGGAGTTTGTGCAGCACGATGCCCAACTTGGCCAAATCCAGCGTGATAACTTTCGCAAGGCGGTGCAGGCCGGTGTGAAACTGTCATTCGGCACCGACGCGGGCGTATGCCCTTATGATGTCGCGGCGAAGCAATTTTCGTTCATGGTGAAATACGGGATGAGCCCGCTGCAAGCGATTCAAGCGGCCACCACCTCCGCAGCCGATTTGCTGGGGCATAGCGATATCATCGGTTCAATCCGCCCCGGAAAGTATGCGGATATCATTGCGGTGTCCGGCGACCCCCTGCAAGACGTGCGCGTGCTCGAATCTGTCAGCTTTGTGATGAAGGAAGGCAAGATTTACAAACAGAAGTGAGCGGATTCGAGGAGCCTGACCTGAATCACGGCCCGCGCGCAGAAATTAGGAGGGCAATACGGCAAGAGCTCTGCTGATCCGGTCGCCAAAGGAAGTCGCAAAAACCGCTTGCCGCTCCGGATCACCGAGATACGGATCAACGAAGGGGCCGCCTTTGTCCAACACCAGCCGGTCTCCCCAACCAACCAGCCCGAAAAGGCGAATCAGCTCCTGTGTAGCTTGTGAAATCGGCACGATATAAGCAGGCTGCAGAAAATATTGCACGCGCTTTACAATCGTGGGCGCCAGTTTCCGCAACGCGTTATGCAATTCCCCGCGGTTCTCGATGGGGCATTCCACCGCATAGCTTACAAAGAATCCGTATTTGCGGAATTCGTTCAGGCACAGGATTTCGTCAATCCTGGTGATGGCGCTTCCCATCGTTTTCACCAGCTCATCAAAATACATGCGGGCCGCCACCGAACGCACCGATCGATCCTTTGCAGCGAGATAGAAATAATCCGCTTCCGGCCCGCGTGGCGCAGAATCGAGTATAAGAACTTTAATCTGTGTAGGACGGAAACGCGCAGCAAGATCGAGGCGATCCTTCCGGCGCTGAACGTGCGCCTCGTCCACCCGCGCTCCGCATCCTTCGCAAATCGGCATTCTGGCTAGCCCCTCGCCAGGCAGTTCCGAGGCCGCCATTGGCGGCAAGAGAATGCCATGCGTCCTGCGTGAGCGCAAGGCGTGGGCACTCTGTACCTGTTGAATCCTGCATTAGCGCTGAGGGTCAATGAACTGATCCATATAAATCCACAGCACCCGACCCAGCCGCGTAACCACAGGAACCGCTGGAAGAAACAACAAAATAGCCACAACGCAAAGCTTCTCGAAAGACCAGTGTGTAAACGTCCACAGGATCGCGCCGATCACCGTCGCGATAATCATCGCCAGAGCATAGTCAATGATCATCGCACCAAGAAAATAGCCTTCTTCCCGTTCAAACCAAAGATGGCATACAGTGCATTCATCATTCATCTTGGGCAAGCTGGAAAAAATAGAGGTCGGATAAATTTTGCCGGTACCACAGCGAGGGCAAAGCTGGCACAAGATTCCTTGTAACGCGGAGATTTTCGCGCGCTCGGCCATGTCAAATCCCGCCTGGAACAGAAAGCCTTTTCAGTGCGCTTTTTCCGCTGCAGGCGTTAGCGCTGGATTGTAAAGAGCGGCTACCTCGTGCGCAATTTTGTCCGGCTGCGAATGCTCGGAATCCAGATTGGTCAGCACAATGACAGTGAATCGGTCGTCCACGTAGCGCGAGATCTGCGTGGTAAAACCTTGCCAGGCCCCGCCGTGCTCGATCAGCCGGTGGCCATTGACCTGCGTAACGTCCCATCCAAATCCATACGGAGCAGTTTTCCCATCGTTCAAACGTACCGCTGACCACATCTGGTCGAGACTTCCCTTCTTCAGGAGCTTCTCGGTATAAAGCGCAGCGTCCCATTTGGCCATGTCGAGAACGCTGGTATAAAGCGCGCCATCCGCCGTCGTGTTGAGCATCGGCGAAACCCATTCCTGATTTTTGATTTCCCCATTCACCAGCCGGTAGCCCGCTGCGCGGTTTGGAATGATGTCAGCCTCACTGATAATCCGCGTGGAGGTCATCCCCAGCGGTTGAAAAATCCGCTCCTGCAGCAGGTCACCATAAAACTGTCCGGCCACTTTATGAATCAGAATCCCGAGAAGGACGTAACCGCTGTTGCTGTAGCTCCATTTCGACCCCGGCGGAAAATCCAGCGGTAGCCCGCTGAATTTCGCGAAAAGTTCATCTTCCGTATAATCGTTACGCAGATTGATGAAGGCCGCGCCCTTCTTAGCCAACGAATCCGATTCGTAATCTGGAACCCCCGAAGTGTGCGTCAGAAGATTCCGAACGGTAACGTTATTCCAACTCGCGGGAGAGTCCGGAAGATATTTTCCGATGGGATAGTCCAGATGGATTTTCCCCTCTTCAACCAGCATCATCACTGCCGTAGCCGTGAACTGTTTTCCCACCGACCCGGTCTGAAAGATCGTCTCCGGCTTCACAGCGACATCCAGCTCTATGTTCGCCAATCCGTATCCTTGCGACTTGACGATCTTCCCATCGCGAACAATGGCCAGGGCGAGCCCGGGAATTTTCTCCGCGCGCATCTCGCCATTTACATACGCATCGGCCTTTGCGGAATTCTCGTCGTCGGAGGAACCGGAATTTTGCGCTCGTACAGTAAACGGCGCCGTAATCGCACTGCCGATCAGAATCAGTATTACGAATTGAACGTACAGCACCACTCCAGGTAATCGCCGCAACCCTGGTTCGCTCCTCGCTTTCTTGTTTCTGCCTTTCCTTTTCAAGACCGCGTCGCCCCCGCAAACCGCAACGGTTTCGCGCTACAGAAGCGCACGGTATATTACCGCGCACGGAGCAACGCCGATGTGAATTCTTTGTCGGCTATGATACTTTCGCGGCGCACTTCACTTACGACCAGTTCACAAGGGAAAGGTTGACGCGATGATGATTCGATTAAGAAAGACGACCATGCGCAAGACTCTACTGGCAGTATTGTTCCTCTTAATGTTGGCGCTGCCGCAGGCGCCTCTCTTCGCACAAACGCCGTCCATCGTGAAGTGGGAAGAGCTGACAGCGTCCGACTTCGTAAAAGCCATACAGCGATCGCAATTCACTTGCATCCTCCCGATCGGCATTCTTGAAAAACACGGCCCCCACCTCCCTCTCGGCACCGACCTGCTTAATATCAGGTACGTTTCTCTCGCCGCCGCACAACAGGAGTTTGCGATAGTTTTTCCCGAATATTATTTTGGACAGATTTTCGAAGCGCGCCACGAACCCGGCACCGTCGCTTACAGCGCGAGAATTCAGCTCGAGCTTTTGCAGGAAACTACCGACGAGATGGCGCGAAACGGCTGCAAGAAAATTGTTATCGCCAACGGCCATGGCGGCAACGAGGACCTGCTTCCCTACTTTGCGCAAACCCAACTGGCCACCCCGCACGATTATGTAGTTTATATTTTCCCATTGCCGGAACACCTCGATCAGCCGGGACGCCCGTCGGTGAAAAATCCTGCGGACATGCACGCCGGCGAAGCCGAAACGTCGCACGTGATGATCTCTCGCCCGGATTTGGTTCACATGGATCGCGCCAAGGACGAATCGGGCGCCGATCAGCATCGCCTGTATCTTCCCGACACTCTTTACACCGGAATCTGGTGGTACGCACGCTTCCCCAATCACTATGCCGGAGAAGGCGCAGCGGCTACCAAAGAACTTGGCGAGTTCGACATGAAGGAATGGATCAGCGAACTTGTAACCGCCTTGCGCGCGGTGAAGTACGATACTGTAAGCCTCACGTTGCAAAATGAATTTTACGAGAAAGCCAAGCATCCGCTTGCGACTAAATGAGCCGCTAAGATTTCTGAGGAGAGAACAATTGTGAAGCGCTTTTTGATCGCCTACGTTTCTGCCGCTCTGATAGCTGGCACGATTGGAACTCCTGAATATTCGATCCAGGCAATACGTTACGCCACTGCGCCCGGCCTTCCGGTGTCGATGCTCGTGATCGGCGCTTCCAAGGAGGAGAAAATCGACGCCGCCATGGTGGTCTGGTTGATACGCGGCGGGGGCCACACGATACTTTTCGACAGTGGCTTTCACCGCGACACTTTTATGAAAGATTTCCCCATGAAGGATTATTTGCGCCCGGATGAAGCGCTGCGCCTGGCAGGCGTGACGCCCGAAGAAGTCACCGACATCGTAATAAGCCACGCGCACTGGGACCATCTGGGCGGCATCGATCTTTTCCCGAAGGCAAACGTGTGGATTCAAAAAGACGAATATCGCTATTACACCATGGACGCATGGCAACCCGGCGGAGACCACGGCGGCATCGACCCAGAAGACTCCAAGCGATTAGTGCAATGGAACACCGAAGGCCGTATTCGTCTGGTGCATGGCGACGACGTCGAAATTTTCCCCGGTATTCGCGCCTACACTGGCGCGCGCCATACCTACGCTTCGCAATATCTGCGCGTGGAAGGAAACCCCACGTTCGTTCTGGCTTCTGACAATTGCTATCTGTATCGAAACTTGTCGTCTCATATGGCAAGCGCGACTTTCACCGATGCAGACCGCGCTGCGAACATCGCCGCCCAATCGCGAATGATAGAGCTTGCCGGGTCGCCTGACCGGGTCGTGCCCGGGCACGACATGCTTCAGTTTCAGAAATTCCCCAGCGACGGACGTGTAGCCATTATCAAACAGGCGGCAAATCATTAAGCCATGGAAAAGAACTATCGTGCAGGATGAAGTTGCGTTCGGCCTGAAGATGGAACCGCTCGTGCCTCGATCAGCCGCTGCGAGCGAACCTGACGATGGCGTTCCAGAAGATGTTTCTGCGCGCGGCGGCCCCACGAGCGCACGAAGTAATAGTTCAAAGTCCCGCCAAAGCCCGCGCTAAGAACAGGAATCAGCCTGCCGGACCACTTCTCAGCCACTTCCGCCCCGACTTTCACCGCGATGCGATCGATAATTCGCGGAACCAGACGCTCGATGGCTTGCTTCTCCACAAAATCGCGTCCCAAGTCGAGTCCCGCCGCGCTGGCTGCGGCGATCCACAGGCTGTTCACTTCGTCTTCCGTGGAATATTCAAATCCGTAAACCAAGCTCAGTTTCTGCAACATCCGGATGGTGATGGCCGAGAGAATTCCCGCGTCCGGGATTATCGTCAACATACCGCCCATTCCCAGACCCAGGCCCTCCAGTGTCGCCGTCCTGGTGGACGACTTGATGATGCGGTTGGCGATCGGCGCAATCACTTCCTCGCCGAGATAAAACATGTCGCGCCAGGATTCAATCGGCAGCTTGTGCACGCGCTTGATTTGCTTCAGGAACTTTTGCGGGTCAACCTGGACCGTTTCGTAAGCTTTGCGAAATCCTGCAGCAGTGGAAGTCTGCATCAAGCGGGCTAGCGCTGAATCTTTTTTTCGTCGTGGCATGCTAATTTGATGCGTCAAGCCGGGCACAGGTAACACAGGCTCGGCATGCGAATTCAGCATAACAGGTTTGCGCTCGCCGTTACAAAAACCAGTTCAATCAGCCGTAACTAGCGCGCGAGGCCAAGTTAAGCCATCGCCGGCGACCCGCAGCGGCGCCTACCAGGTGAATCTCGCTCCCAGTTGAATATGCCGCGAGCCGCCCGAGCCGATGACCGGGTTCGAACTTGCCACGTCAGGCGTAGCGATCACGGTCCCAACGTTGCTGGGACTGAACAGATCGTTGTTCATCGTGAACACGTCAAAATTCGGATGGTTCAGGATGTTGAAAAACTCTCCGCGAAGCTGAAGACCGAATCGTTCGTGGAAGGTCCACATCTTCGAGAGCGAAAAATCCCAGTTCTTAAACGTCGGCCCTCGGAAGATGTTGCGCCCCGCGTTGCCAAACGAGCCGAAGGCGGGAGCCGTAAGTATGGTGCCATTCTCCATGTAACAGCCGTCGTTCGCCAACATGTTCACCGCACCTTGACCACCCGCTTTCTGTGCAGCAGCTATGCATTGAGGATTCCCGCCGGTCACGTTACCGCTGGCGTCAGTCGTAAAATCGTTTACGTAAGGAATAGGTGTAGTGGTGGACCAATGAATATTGTTCGGACTACCGGAAATGTCCCAGCGATCTTCGAAAATTCCAGTAGCGCTGTTGTCATCCTCAAAGTCATTCAGAGTGTAAGGCTCGCCGCCTTGGAGCGTGACGATGCTGGTCACCAACCATCCCTTCAGCATCTGAAATTTTGAATCGCGCGAAGGCAGTTCGTATGTAAGCGACAATGTGAACCGGTTGCGAATGTCGAAGTCGCCGTTACCGCGCTCGCCACCGAAATTCAAACTGTTCTGAGGATACGGCGCGATGTTGTTCGTAGCCGTATCAATAGCGTGCGCGTAGGTGTATCCCGCCAACAAATACAGCCCGTGCGAATATCTCTTGGTAAACGTCACTTGCAGCGAATGGTAGATTGAGCTGGAAGCGTTATTCAGCACATCGACCTGCCCCAAATACGGGAAGCACGGGCCTCCTCTGCCGATACCGCCCAGCGAAGGGGGGCAGTTTATGGTGAAGGGCCGCGCGGCTTGTTCGCATCCGGAAAAATCCCCGTTAAAAAATCCCCCAGTTGCATTGATGCAAGGGACGCTGAGCGCCGGAATCGGCTGATTTTCGTCGATATTGCCATAGAGATCGATGCCGCGGTTGGCCACGTAGGCCACCTGTAGAGTCGTCGTCGGCGACAGCGCTTGCTGAATATTCAGATTCCAATTTGCCACGTAGGGCGTCTTCAAATGCGTGGTGGCGAAAATATAACAAGGGTTCCCGGCTGTGCATCCGCTGCCTGGGCCCACGCCACTGGGGAAAATCGCGCCGGGGTTGGGGTTCGTTGCCGTGGGCCAATTTATCAAAGTCGGATCCTCCGAAAAATCGAGGTAATTCGTGATGTTTCCGTTTCCTGGAGTCACGCCTAGGCTCGCCGCCGTGGGGTCCAGATTTAATCCACCGCCGCTAAACATGAACGTGCGGATAGAAGGCTGTTCAAAAATAATTCCGCCGCCCGCTCTCAACACCGTCTTGCCAGTTCCAAAAATATCCCAAGCCACTCCCAGCCGCGGCGAAACATTGTTGTAACGCGTCGGGTAAGGCGAGCTGATTCCCTTTCCTACTTGAATGATTCCGGGATTCGGTCCCGTGGGTACAAAATTGGCCAACATGTTTCGTGAATCTTCAATCGGAGCGGTGATGTCATAGCGCAATCCCATGTTCACCGTGACGTGCGGCCTCACTCGATATTCGTCTTGAATAAACATTCCCACAGATTTCAAGTTCACATTGCGCGTGGGATCGCCGTACAGCTTTTCCCACTTTTCCACGTTGCCCGCTGCGAAATCTTCCAGCGAGTCGAAATCTATCCGGCCACGGCCTTCCGTCGCTCGATAGTAGTCCACTGTTCCGTAACGGAAATCCCCGCCGAATCGCACGCTATGCTTTCCGCGCGTCCAGGTAGCCGTATCCGAGAAATTGAGCGTGCGGCTAGGCGTGGTTTCCAACGGCCATCCGGAATTTCCCCCCATGTAGCAACATGAGAATCCCGAGCCTAGACCGATGCGCGGGAATCCGAACAGGCGTGGGTCGGTAACTCCCGTGTCGATGCCGTACCCGGTCAGCGGATTCACATTATGATCCAACGGCAAAATCGCTTCGTTAAAATTGTTGTAGCTGAAGCGCACTTGATTCACCCAACGTGAGTTGGGCGTGTAGGTCCAGTCCGCTCCCAGCACCTGTGTGATCGGTGCCGCGGTAGAACGCCACTCCGGCCGTATCGGTACGGTGTCCTCTTCAATTTCCGAAGTGTTTGCGTAGATAAATCGAGCGGTAATCGTATTGTGCTGGTTCAAAATGTAATCGGTCTTGGCAACGATGTTGTCGTTCCGGTTGGTGTTGTTGAAATCGAAATCGATGGCGGCAGGATCGGTTTGGCTCTGCGTAAATCCGGGATTCGGCAGAAATAGCGAAGAGAGATGCTGGCTCAGCGGGCTGCAGCCCGGCGGAGGGCAGCTAGCTAGCGCATCCACAATACTCAAATCCGCTGGCACCAAGCCTAAGGCCGCGAGTTGCGAGGTATAGGGCACCAATGAAACAGTCACCGGGCTGTCCGCCACGAAGGGATTGCCCACCGTATCGCGCAGGCCTTCGTAGTTAAAAAAGTAGAACCATTTGTCTTTTTTAATCGGCCCGCCAATCGACGCGCCAAACTCGCTCATCGAAACCGTTGAAATCGCTGCGGGGGCAAAATTAAAGAAATTTCTCGCGTCGAAATCGCTCGTGCGATTGAAATAATAGGCGGAGCCGTGAATCGTGTTGGTCCCCGACTTTATACCGATGTTCATCACCACTCCGGGCTTGATTCCGTAGTCCGCCTCGGGACTTTCCTGTGTGTTGAATTCTTGAATCGAATCAAGCGGAAGTAGGCTGGCCGGGGTTCCCTCGATGCCGGCGTCGTTCATCACGCTCTCGCCGTAGTAAACGTCCATATCGTCCGCGCCGTCGATGTAAAAATTGTTGTCGTCGGGCCGGTTTCCGTTCGACGTGATCGACTGAAATCCGCCGCCAGGCGTCCGTTGCACACCGGGATGCAGCATCAACAAGTTTTGAAAGTCGCGCCCTTGCACCGGTAGCTCAGTAATCGCTTTATTTGAGAGCACGCCGTTCAGCGTGGTGTTCGTGGTATCAGTCAGCGGCGCTTCGGATGTTACCTCGACGGTTTGCGTCACCTCACCGGGCTGGAGTTGGAAATCGGCTCGCAACGCCAATCCCACCTCAATCTGCATCTTGTCGCGGATGGCGCTCTTGAAACTAGTGGCCTCCACTTTCACGGAATAAAATCCCGGGTCCAGATTGGGGGCCACGTAGTCCCCGGTCTGGTTCGTTTGCAAAACTCTTTGCGCCTGCGTCCCCAGATTTTCAATCGTCACCTGGGCACCGGTAATTACGCCGCCGCTCGAATCGGTTACTTGCCCGCTGATCTGACCTTGCTGTGTCTGCGCGAAAGCGACCGGCAGCATCGACACACCCATCGCTAGCAAGACAATCAGGAATCGAAAGCGCATCTTCATCACCCACCCCCGGGAAACCACGAGAATTGATTTGATTTCGTGTATCTTCAGAATCTCGAACCCTCGAACCGAATCGAATCGTGTTGCTGTGATGATGTCTAATTCTGAGTTCTGAAATGAGAACGACGAATGGAGAGAGTGCAAAAATTATAGGCCTGCGGCGAGTTTTCCTAGATCTATGAGGCAGCTAAGCGCAGATTGGCCCAAGGACACTGTCAGAAAATTTCCCCGTGATGATAGGACTGCACCCATAAAGAAATCATAAAGAAAAACAATATGCGCAGAAATTAGACCTAATACACGCACATGTCAACGCGTCTTTTGCCCGACGGTTCATAATCACTTGCACGAAGCGTCACCTTGCGCGGCTCGCAACGGTTTTTATAGGCGTAACTGTAAATCTAACGCGCGCTCACTTCTCCTCACTCCTCCTGCGTCTGACTTTCCCTCCGCCCACAACCTAAGAGGTGTGCCGGTTTCAGCGACTGCGCTGGGGCCGCAGGTGAAATGCCGGATTCATCATCCCTTATGGGCCAGGCTGTCTCGCACTACCGTATCATCGAAAAACTCGGTCGGGGGGAATGGGCGTGGTTTACCGTGCCGAGGACACCAAGCTCAAACGCCAGGTCCCGCTTAAATTCCTGCCGCAGGATTCTCTCGCCGAAAAATCCGCGCTCGAACGATTCGAGCGCGAGGCCCGGGCTGCTTCCGCGCTGCATCATCCTTATATCTGCGCCATTCACGACATTGCGCAAGGCCCCGGCGCTGCCGGCCATCAGCTCACAAAATTTCACCGCCCATGAAATTAGCCAGTTCCAATATTCGCCAGACGGTGAAACTATCGCCCTCCTTCGCGATACCGGCTCTGCCCCGCAATAAAACAAAAAAGCTCGCGACCATCGCCTCAAGATCTCACACATACGACCTGTTGCAATTCTTCTGCGTCTTCCTCTAGCATCGGTCGGGGCACAAGAAAAGCGCTTAGGAAGAAAGATATAAAACGTGAGCCAGCTTTACCAAGAGCTCCTCAATTCCCAATTGGGAAACTTGGAAAGGAAAACAGAATGACAGGATTTTGGACTGGACCTGGTGCGCACTCACCGTCAGCATCCAGCTATTACGGAGCGATGCTCATCCTGGCGGCCGCGACTCTCGCCGCCATTCCCTCCTACGCGCAGACCAGGAAGGGCAATAACTGGGCAGCCTACAGCACCCCAGCGGAAGACTCTGACGCGCCCGCGACACCCAAAGCCGCGAAAGCGGCCCAGGCACCGCGCTTCGGCGCCGTCCTTCTGGGAGGCCATGGAGATGTAGACGAGTCCACTCACTTCCTCTGCGAGCACTCCGGAGGAGGAGACCTCGTAGTGATCAGCGCCTACGGCGCCGACGAGTACAATTCGGACTTCCACGCCGCCTGCCCGGAAAATTCAGTCACTACTCTGGTTATCACTTCAGCAGAAGCCGCGAGCGATCCCTATATCGTGGACACCATTCGCAACGCGCATGCAATTTTTCTTTCCGGTGGCGACCAGTCGCATTACGTGAATTACTGGACTGGCCAGGCAGTCCAAAAAGAAATCAACGCCGACGTGGCTCGCGGCGTCCCCCTCGGCGGTATCAGCGCGGGACTGGCAGTGCAAGGCCAGTTCGTATTCGCCTCCCTGCTCGACACCGTGAAAAGTCCGGAAGCCTTGGCTAATCCCTACGACCCACATGTGACGCTGGTGCGCGATTTCCTGTCGATCCCGGTGCTAAAAGGTGTTATTACCGACAGCCATTTTTCCCAGCGCCAGCGCATGGGACGCTCTCTGGCATTTCTCGCCCGCATTGTGCAAGACGGCTGGGCCAACCAGGCTCACGGGATCGGCGTGGACGAAACAACCGCGGTCCTCGTAGAAGCCGATGGTCGCGCCAAAGTAGTAGGAAAAAACTCAGCCTACTTCATGACCTTGGACCACCGGCCGGAACTCTGCACCGAAGGAAGGCCTCTCACCGTGCTCCACATAAGAGTCATAAAGCTCAGCGCCGGCGACAATTTCGACCTAAAAACCTGGACAGCGACGGGCGGCACCGCCTTTGAGGTAAACGTAGTGGAAGGCAAATTGACGCAAAGTGACCAGCCAAGTGACAGGCATGAATAGCGAAGCCAGCGCCGCCTCAGTTCATATCGACAATCGCGGAGGCGCCCCATGACGATTAACGCGGGCTACCAGCACAGTCCGCGCCGGTCGTCACCCATTCCGCCACCGGGAGCGCCGCGAATCAGGAATTGAGCCGGTGGGGACCGCTGACAAATGGATTACCGCGCTCGTAAAAGCGAAGAAGCCGGTGAGCTTCTACCCTGATTCCAATGCGCACGCTGACTCCAATTTCCCCCGTAGGTTTCGCCGCGGTGCCCAACCAGAGCGGACCTTTAGCACACAAGTCCACGCCGTCCAAACTTCGAGTAATGCGCAGTGCCGCAGCCAGCCGCCCAGGCCCGCGCGAAAGTTCAGTCAGAGGCGCCGTCGATTTTTTGCGGGCTTTTTCGGCCGATCTGTTGCTCCGTCTTCTTGTGGACGGTTTTTCGGCGCGATGGAGCTGCATCCAGTCGATCCCTTCGAGCGGCTCCAGCCCGCGCAAAAGAATCCCTTCGCCGATTCCTTCGCGCTGCCCGGAAACGTTCAGCATGAAATGATTGCCATAAATGAAATAAACGTACGCGTGTCCGCGCTCCAGAAAAAGCGCCCGGTTGCGAGGCGTCACCCCACGAAACGCGTGGGAAGCCGCGTCGCCCACAAGGTAGGCTTCGGTCTCAACGATTCGTCCGCTGAGCCGCACATGCGGCAAGTCATGCACCAGCGTTTTCCCGATCAGGAAACGCGCCAGTTCGACGGTATCAACTGGCAACTCGCTGCGGCGAAGCCGGCGAACACGAATTTTAGTGCGCGCGAGCGTCATGCGATTCGTTCTATCATACGAACTGTTCGCGCGGCGCACCTTATTCCTGGATGCCGCTGGTGAAATAGATGAACGACAGAATGTCCGATAAAGATCAAGCTTGGCCGGCGCTCCCCTTCGCGGAGTGGAAAGACACTTGCGCCACGCTGCACATGTGGACGCAGATCGTGGGCAAAGTGCGGCTCGCCCAAAGTCCGCTAATCAACCACTGGTGGGAAGTCCCGCTTTACGTTTCCGCGCGAGGCCTAACTACGTCGTCGATTCCCCGCCCAGGCGGAAATTTCGAAATCAGTTTCGATTTCATCGATCACCGGCTCGATATCAGAACCAACCTTGGCGAGTCGAGAACGATTTCGCTGTATCACCGCACGGTAGCCGGATTTTATCGCGAGTTCATGGAGATGCTGCACTCGCTGCGGATCGACGTAAAAGTCTGGCCGATGCCTGTGGAGATACCGAATCCTATCCGCTTCGACCACGATGTAACACACGGGCGCTACGATCCCGGTTACGCCAACCGCTTTTGGCGTATTTTGGTTACGCTGGATTCGATACTCAAAGAGTTTCGTGGAAGATTTATCGGCAAGGCCAGTCCGGTACATTTTTTCTGGGGAAGCTTCGACATGGCGGCCTCCCGTTTTTCGGGCCGGCGCGCGCCGGCACGTCCTGGCGCGGACAAAATTACCAAGGAAGCGTATTCGCACGAAGTGAGCAGTGTAGGTTGGTGGCCGGGTGGCGGCAATGTGACCGGTCCCATGTTCTATAGCTACGTTGTGCCAGAGCCCGCTGGATTTCGCGAGAGCCCCGTGCGCCCGCCAAAAGCGTTCTTCGACGCAAAACTCGGCGAATTTTTGCTTTCCTACGACGACGTCAGGGCGGCCACTGATCCGAGAGCAGCCCTGCTCGATTTTTGCCAAAGCACCTACGAAGCCGCGGCCATTAACGCCAAGTGGGACCGCGAATCCCTCGAGAGGAAACCCGCCTAAAGCAGCTTCATGTTCCCGCCCTACCTTCTAACCTAACCGACTGGAGCGGCAGCACTTAACTTCCCGAGTGAAGCCTTTAAAACGGGAGATGTCGGGCTTGCAGTTTTTTGGGAGATGAGACAGCTGGGGTCCGTCGGTTTTAATCCCTGTACTGGCCCTTAGTCGCTCGGCGATGGTACCAAACGACCGCTATTCTAGTGAGAAGGCGAAAGAATCCCGTCGCGAGGAGAACCAATCCTGTGACGACAATCAGCACATATTTCCGGTAGTGCTCCAGGTCAATATTGTATTTTGCGGCCAAAACAGCCGCGGTCCCGATGCCTACAGCTACGAGCAGGCCAACCCCAAGGAGCTTGAATAAATCGCGCCTGGGACGCTCACTGGGACCTTTGAGATCCCATAAAACGAGAAAGTAATGATCACCCTTACGGAGTTCGTGAACGGCTTGGTCCCACATGCGTTTTCTCTCGGGATCTTCCACCCTCAATCTGTCGTAAGCGTGCTGTAGAAGGCGCGCGATCTTAACTTCATATTCCCCTGTATCGCATTCCGCTTCAAACTCGTCATTCAGTTCAAGCGGGTTTTCGCATGAGACGGAGTCGCTTTCCGTGAAATACATCATTCTCTTCTCGACAGGAGAGAGTGGTACTTTTTCGAGAGCTGCTTGTTCCGTGGTTTGTTGTGCGAGGAAATCCTTCGCTTGCTTGGTATTCATACTGAAAGCCGATCATAGCACGGGCCGAGGATCCTTAATTGCTTGTCGGAAATTCCTCAATTGCTGTTGACTCCTGATTTGTCGTGCGTCGATTGCATATCCACTCAAAACTCAACTCTCTTAGCGCGCCATTCCTCGGCCGTGATCTCCCATATTTCGGCCATGAGTCGGCCGGATACGTAGTCGCGCTCATGGGTCGCGACGACGCGCATACCCGTCTTCTCCGAGATGCGTCGCGAGGGGATGTTCGCGATGGCCTTTGGCGCGCGCAGGACCGGGAAGCCGAGAACGTCAAACCAGTAATCGTTCACTGCGACAACGGCCTCGGTCATCAAGCCGCGTCCCTGCCACGGAAGCCCGAGCCAGTATCCGCGGTTGTCCGATTCTCCTTTGTATAGACCTATTACTCCGATGTGCGAGTCCGGCGATTCCTTCAATCGCAATGCCCATTGCCACTCTTCGCCGCGCGCGATATTCGGAAGCGCCTCGTCGCGGTAGTAATTCAACGCTCGACCGGCCGGATAAGGCCATTCAACTTTTGAAGTAAGGAACCTCACGATCTCCCATTGCGGAAAGAGTAGTTGTGTTTGTTCGGCGTCGGCGAGCTGGAGCGGGCGGAGTAGGAGACGTTTCGTTTGAAGTTCAACTGACATCAAAATATACTATCGCAAAACTCAGAAGAGTGAGATTCGGCGGGAACATCCCATATGCCGATTTCCGACGATTAGTGCTGCCGTTAAGCAGGCACTAAGTCAAGTTGCCGGAGAGAATTCCGATTGGTGAGGGGCAGCTTCACGCTACTCGACGCAGGCGACTCCCCGTGCGCAGTGATACTCTAACGAGAGATTTTCGGCGCATCACTGCCGGTCTCGACCAGTTCGCTTGCGCGAGTGGGCAACATGCGCACACGAGCACGCTGTGCTTGCGCGCGTTCGATACAGCGACTTGAAGGAAGCTGCTCGGTTTGCGCGGACGCGGATGCCGAGCGATGCGCACCGAGCCATGCGCCCGTTGACTTAGCTCAGGCACGCACTTAAGATTTGCGCCAAGGAACCATTCTTTCATGATTGGCCAAACACTCGGCCATTACCACATTCTGGAAAAGGTCGGGGCTGGCGGCATGGGTGTGGTGTATCGCGCACGTGATCAGCAATTAGAGCGAGACGTTGCGTTGAAGGTTTTGCCACCGGGCACGCTCAGTAACGAATCCGCTCGCAGAAATTTCCGCAAAGAAGCCTTAGCCCTCGCCAAACTGAATCATCCCAACATCGAGACAGTGCATGAGTTCGGCTCGCAGGGCGGCACCGATTTTTTGGTGCTGGAGTATGTGTCGGGCCAAACATTGGCTCAGATGCTCGTTAGTGGACCGCTTCCGGAAAAGGAAGTGATCGCGATCGGAATGCAGATCGCCGCAGCTCTCGAAGAGGCCCACGAACGCGGCATCATTCACCGCGATCTGAAACCTGCCAACGTTGCTTTAACAAGCCGCGGTCACGCCAAAGTCCTCGATTTTGGCCTGGCCAAGTTGTTGCGCCCTAAAGAGGAAGTCACCACGCAACACCTATCCGACTCCGGTGGCGTGCCGGGCACGTTGCCGTACCTTTCGCCAGAGCAGCTTCGTGGCGAGCCCGTGGATGCGCGGTCGGACATCCACGCCATCGGCGCAGTGCTGTACGAAATGGCCACCGGTCGGAGGGCCTTCAATGGGGAACTGTTCTCCCAGGTTATTCATGCCATTCTGCATCAGCCGCCGGTTTCTCCGCGCACACTGAACCCGGGTATTTCTGTAGAGCTTGATCGCATAATTTGCAAATGTCTGGATAAAGAGCCTGCTCATCGCTATCAGTCCGCGAAGGAACTTTTGGCGGACCTGCGGAGGCTCACTGCGTCGTCGGCGCGGAATGTGGTGCCGGAGTCGTTCCGTCCAACAGTACGAATAAGCAAGACGATCTTGGGCTACGTGGCCTGGGGCGTGGGCGCAGTATTGGCGTTGGCGGTCATTTTCGTCGGGTTCAACGTTCTTGGTTTGCGGGACTCCCTTTTCGGACGCAAGCCCGTGCAGATTCATTCCATCGCTGTGCTCCCGCTCGCAAATGTTTCCAGTGATCCGGAGGAAGAATATTTCGCCGACGGAGTGACAGACGAATTAATTACGGAACTCGCGCAGGTCGGTGAACTCCGAGTGATTTCGCGGACCTCCGTGATGGCTTACAAGGGGGCGAAAAAACCGTTGCCGCAGATCGCCCGGGAGCTAGGCGTGGATGCTGTAGTGGAAGGATCCGTCCAGCGCTCAGGCGACAAAGTGCGGATCAATGCTGAGTTGATTCAAGCCTCCACAGACCGTCTTTTATGGGCCAAAAGCTACGAGCGAAATTTAAGCGACATCTTGACGCTGCAGAGCACAATAGCCAAAGCGATCGTGGACGAAATCCAAGTCAAGGTGACGCCGCAGGAACAAGTTCGGCTGGTCCGGTCTCAGCAGGTAAACCCGGAGGCACACCAAGCATATCTCGCAGGCCGTTTTTATTGGAACAAACGGACCACAGAAGGCGTGACTAAAAGCATAGGTTACTTTGATCAGGCCATCGCAAAAGATCCCAGCTACGCGCTGGCTTACGCGGGCTTGGCGGATTCTTATCATTCGCTACCGGAATTAACCACGATGCCGATCGAAGTCGCTTTTCCCAAGGCCAGAGCTGCGGCGATGAAAGCTCTGGAGCTAGACGACTCTCTGGCCGAACCTCATTCCGCGCTGGCATCGGTTATCGAAGATTTCGATTGGGACTGGACAGGAGCGGAGGTGGAATACAAACGAGCCATCGAGCTGAACCCCGGCCTCTCTGGTGTTCACGCGTCTTACTCCAATCTGTTATTAGAACTGGGTCGCTTGCCCGAAGCTTTGTCGCAGGCGAAAACAGCGCAGGAACTTGATCCGCTGTCGGCACTGATGAATGATAATCTCTGCGGAGTTTTTTACTATTCGGGTGACTATGACCAATCGATCATTCAGTGCCGGAAGACGCTGGAAATCGATCCCATGAGTCACCAAGCTCATCGCCATCTCGGCCAAGCTTACGGGCAAAAGAAGCAGTATGCGGATGCGATTTCAGAGCTTAAGAACGCTCTGGAACTTTCTCATGGCAGCACAGAAGCCATCGCTGAACTTGGATACGTCTATGGCGTTTCGGGCGACAAACAGGAAGCGGAGCAGATACTTCAACAGCTGGCTCGCCCGGTGGACGGGCATATTTCCCACTACCGATTAGCGATCGTGTATATGGGCCTCGGAGAAAACGACAAAGCGCTGGAATCACTGGAATTTGCCGTGAAGGAGCGGTCGCCGGGCGTGGTGCATCTGAAAGTCTCTCCGGCATTTATCGAAATCAGGTCCACCGAGCGCTTTCAAAAGCTGCTGGCGTACATGGGTCTAGTAAAGAAACCGGAAGATATTAGCTCGCCACCGCCCAAATAGGGGGCAGCAGGCTGCCCGGCACTAGACACAAGATTCGGCACGCCCATTCCAACAGTTTGTCTTCTTCGCGCGGGTGGTGAGTTGTCTTCCTTCCGCGCATGAACGCCTGCAGGGCGGGGTCGGAACCAAAAGCACTCTCAAGCTCGTGCCAGGTGAAGGAGGGTGGTTTGCGCTTTCCCAGCAAATCCGGAGCGTTCACTATATTCTTCAGATCATCCGATTCCATAATTGTGGATTTGTCGATGCTGGAAATTTGGGGAGTATCACCATCGTTCCAGGTCACAATGCGTCCGATCTTCGGGTCATCGGAGTTGGCGAGAATCATACTGGTGGAATGGCCGTTGTCGTTGAACAGCGCAAAAACGGTAGAGTCTTTTTGATAACTAAACATGGCGGAATATAATTCGGTGGACGCCAGCGTGCCGCGCACAATGGCGGCACGATCGGACCGATCGACGAAATCCTGCGCCTCCAGCTTCAGCGGGCCCGCCTTCAAACGGCCTTCGAGATAGAGGGTCCCCGAGCCAGCTCGTAATTCTCCGGCGGAACTCTGACCCCGGGCTTCTCCGCAGCCTGCAAAGCCGAACGCTAATCCGGTGGTTGCGCTTCTGATAAAATCGCGTCGTTCCAGCTTCATTTGCGCCTTCCTTGTTGCTCGATTTATTCGGGGGCCTCAAGTGCCTTGCTCGTGGGCTTCACTCACATGGAGGAAGGATCGTGCAGGACGCCCCAAGGTGATCGGGTGTTGGGTAGGTGCCTTTTAAATCGCGAGTCTGAGGTTTGTCAAGAAAATTCCGAGCGTTCATGCTCATTCCAATCCGCTGGTAGGATGATCACTGAGGTTGCAGTCGATCAAGTCTTTCTGGTTCGCAAATTGGGGATGGCCAAGCCCGCACGCCCGGAGCTGGCGGCGGCTGGTTCTCGTTCCTTCATGGTTGCAATCGACCCAAAGGCAACCGATGGGTCATAGCTCTGCCACCATGACGGCTTTGTACACCGGAGAGATTCCCCTAGCACAAGTCCGAGCTGCACTTTCCAACATGAAGGGCAATCCGATTGATGTCTTGGAAAACGCGGAAAACGAGAGCGCTCTGTGCGCTGTTGCTTAGCTCTATGTAAATCAATACATTACAGCCAGAGCTAGAAGCAGTTTAGTGTCACCAAAATAGTACTAGATACTCTTTCCCTACACGTTCCGCGCTAGACATAGATGTTAGCTACAAGGCTCTCTTATGATTCAAACAGCAGCGCCATGGATCAGCCGACCAATCCGGGTAGAGGTGTCCTCGGCGCAGGTTTGCCTACGTCCCACGATTCCCAGCGCCCGGGGGGGAGCCACGATACTGTTTTGCTCAGCGACGCCCCCGAGAATAATTTCGCAGAAACAGTAGTCGCGCCCGTAACGCCCTTCCAGGTTGCCAACCTCAGTTCAACCGCCCTTGCTGCGCTCAGCAAACGCTACGACATTTTGGGCGAAGCCGGGCACGGCAGCATGGGCCACGTTTACAAAGCGCGCGATCGCGAAACTGGAGAAACTGTTGCGCTGAAATTGTTGAAACCGGAAATCGCTTCAGACCAGGCAATGATGGAGCGGTTCAAGAATGAGCTTCTTTTTGCGCGCAAGATCACGCACAAAAATGTTTGCCGCATGCACGAGTTCAACCGTGTCGGAGGCGTCGCTTATACTTCCATGGAATTCGTGGAAGGCGAGAGCCTGCGATCCGTGCTGAACCGATTTGGCGGGCTGCCCCAGCGCAAGGCCGTGAATCTGGCCTTGCAAATTTGTTCAGGGTTGAAGGAAGCGCACGCGCAAGGGATCGTCCATCGTGATCTAAAACCAGAAAATATCATGGTGGACGCGAACGGGAACGTGAAGATCATGGATTTTGGCATCGCGCGTTCGATGGAAGCGGTTACGCGCATGACCGGGTCCATGGTTGGAACGCCGCAATACATGGCTCCCGAGCAAGTTGGCGGGAAGCCAGTCGATTACCGTACCGATATTTACTCGCTGGGATTAATTTTGTACGAAATGTTTACGGGTAGTCCTGCCTTTCACGCCGACAATCCGGTTGCCGTTGCGCTGAAGCAGATGCAGGAAGAGGCCGTTCCCCCGCACGAGATCGATCCCGCTATTCCTGCTTACATTGAACGAACAATTTTGAAATGCTTGTTGAAAAATCCCGCAAACCGTTTTCAGTCGATCGCGCAATTAGAAAATGCGCTCAATGGGTCCGAGGGGCAGAGTCTGGCTGGCGCGACGGCCCCACTTCGAACCGCGAACTCTCAAAGAATTGTGAGCGCGCCTGCAACAGCGCGCATCGCGACACCTTCGCTTCCGCCAGCAGCAACACAACCTAAAGGAGTTTCACCGATTGTTTGGATCCTGCTGGGCGCAGTAATGGTCTTAGGCGCGCTCGGAGTTTTGAACGGTATCGCCAAGAAAAAAGTGGCCGTGGAAAGGATTCCGCCGCCGGCTACGCTTCCTGCGCCGCTCCCACCAGACTTTGCTTATGTGAGTTCGCCCCCGAAAAGTCCGCTGGCAGTTTCAAAAGTGAACCCCGCAGACGCAGAGCCCTCCAAATCGACGCCGTCTGCTGACCCCGGCAGTGAACTTACAGTTGCGCCGTACACGAATTTCAAACCTGAGATTTCAAAGAACAATGCGACTCCTGAGCCGAAATCGGAGCGCCAGCCGCCGAAGCTTTTCCCTCGCATGGAAACGGGTCCCGTCAAGAAATCCTTTAGACCGTCGCCTGACGCGGCGGCCGCAACGCTTCGCGCCGATGCAGCGGCGAAAACCGGTGGAAGGAATCCCGCAGCCACGAAATCGGCGCAGCCTGGACCTTCAAGTCCAACCGTTACGGGAGCTTCCACGGCGGGTGCTTCCCGAGCTTCGTATTTATTCGTGGGCCGGTTCCAGCGGGAAGATCGCGCCAAGGCAGCAGAAAAGAAAATCTCTGCGTTAGGTCTGCCTGCGGCGGTACTTACAAAGCATGGCGATAACGGAGATTACTACGTAGTTTACAGCGGACCTTATCTGAACGAAAAAATTGCCAGTGCGATGGAACAACTCGAAGCGAAAGGGTTCTCTAACGTGCGTGCAGTACCTCTTCCGCTGGCCGATAAGAACGCAAAACAATGACGCCGGTAAGCTTACAGGAGTCGGCGACGATGCAGATCGCATTCGGAGCGCGCAGCGATACGGGACGCGCTCGCGAGAATAACGAAGATAGCTTCGCCTTAGCTGCGGAGCTGAATCTGTTCGTGCTTTCCGATGGAATGGGCGGCCTGGCCGCGGGTGAGGTCGCAAGCAAGTTGGCCTGCGCAACTGTTATCGCTCATTGTCGCGAAGCGGCAGTAAATCCTTCGCTCCCGTTGATCGGAGAACACCTGGATGGAGTGTCTGCGCATTCGAACCGATTGGCCAGCGCGATACGCACCGCAAACCGCGTGGTGTACGCAGCTGCACAAGGCAATGAACAGAAGCGAGGCATGGGCGCAACAGTTGTGGCTGTGTGGTTCGTCGACGAAGTGCGTGTGAGCATCGCACACGTGGGTGACAGCCGCATTCACCGTCTGCGTGGCAGTCATTTTGCGCAGCTCACCGAAGACCATTCGTTCGTTGCGGAACAGGTCCGCCGCGGCATGATGACTAAGCGGGAGGCTGAAACCAGCAACATGCAAAGCGTGCTTTTACGCGCTCTGGGCGTAGAGCCGGAAGTGCAGGTTGATGTTTCCGAAAAAGATTTGCTGGAAGGCGACACTCTGCTGCTCTGCTCCGACGGGCTGACGCGAGAGCTTTCGAGCGCACAGATTTCCGCAACGTTGGCGGAAATCGAAGATCCCCAAGAGACGGCCGACCGCCTGATTGAGTTGGCCAACCAGGCGGGCGGCGCAGACAACATCACGGCGGTGGTTGTCCGGTATGCTCCAAAACCGGCAGGGGCCTTCAAACGAATCGGGAAATGGTTTAAGGGGTCCGAAAATCGGTGACTGCGCAGCACTCGGATGCGGGTGCGCGACGATGGAAAATGAGGAGGACGTTGCGATGTCAAAATTAGTCCTTAAATTCGAGAGTTCGGTACTAAAGGAAGTAGCGGTGGGAACCAAGGAAGTGAGCATCGGCCGCTCGCCCGAGTGCGGAATCGTGATCGACAATCCTGCGGTATCGAATTATCACGCGCGTGTGTTCAGCGAAGAAGGCCGCATGATGCTGGAGGATTTTGGAAGCTTGAATGGAACGTTCGTCAACGGGCAGCGCGTGAAGATGGTGACCCTGAAACCGGGTGACTCGGTTGTCATTGGCAAGCATACGATCGTAGTGACGGATTCGAGCGAGATCAGAGGAACCGCGCCGGGCGGTTCGAACGGCAACGCGTGGCCCACGGTTCCGAAAATTAACGAAACGGTGATGCTAGATACAAAAGAGCGTCGCGAGTTTTTGCGTCAAGTGGCGGCCGTAGGAGAGAGCGCCCAGGTAGCGCCCGGACGATTGAAATTACCGACGCTGCTGGTACGCAAAGGCAAAACGGATTTGAAGGAATACACGCTCAGCGACAAATTGACTGTCATCGGCAAATCCGCCATGGCGACGATCAAGCTAAAGGGGTGGTTCGCTCCTAAAGTTGCCGCACAGATTACTCGCCGCGAGGACAATTCGTTTTATATCGGCAAGGCGCAGAAGACCCCCACGGTTAACGGCGTTTCGATTTCGCAACCAGCCAAACTCTCGTCTGGCGACGTGGTTGAGGTTGCCGGAATCGAGCTGGAATTTATCTTCCGCGACTGACGCGAGGCTCGGAAACCGCGGTTTCATCTCCGGGCCTGCTCTGCCCGACAACTTCAGTTACGCTCCCATTGGTACTACGGTTCTATAGGCATCGCCTTCCGCGCCCGCTAAATTTGGCCTGTTAAGGGCCCCTCACTGATCCAGACTTGGGAGGTTAACCCCCATGGCCACAGCTACACTTATCGCGCCCGAGCCGACGGTTTCATCGCAGCGCAAAGTGGGTCGCAATTCGCGACGGCGAGAGCGGCTGAAGATATCATTGCCCCTGGAAGTCCGGCCCTTCGACGCACGATTTGCAGAGATTGCAGATGTGGGCGAGGTGCTGGACTTTACGCGCGACGGACTCTACTTTGCGACCTGTATGCCCCATTATTTCAAGGGCATGCGGCTGCTTGTGACCTTTCCGTTTGGGGAGAAGATCTCGGCACACAAAAAGTTTCTGGGCTCCATCGTGCGCATGGAAAGCCGGCCCGACGGGACACTGGGAATTGCCGTGCGGTTTCTGCTTTGAGCCCTCTTCCGGTTTCCGTTTGGACATCGAGCCGGGGATAGAGCTTGTGAGACCGCTGCACCGCAGTGACAATGTTAATTAGCAGCCTGGCGGTCGGCGCTTGGGAAGGAAATTCCGCCGATCTGTCGCCGGACGCGTGAATCCAAGGATACGGTGATGCATAGTTCAAGTGACAAAAAGAAAGGTCATGGGTCTCCTTCGCCCGCAGTTCAAGAAGCTGAACGGCGCATTGCGGAGCGCCACATGTTTACGGCTGGTGCGGAGGTCGTCGAGCTGAACTCAGGAGCGCGCTTCTCGACACGTACGACTGATCTTGGACCGGGTGGCTGCTTCGTTGACACGACAGTTCCCTTCCCCATTGGGTCAAACGTTCGGATCACTCTGAACAAGGGCACCAAAGCGTTTGCGACACCGGGCACAGTGGTTTATTCGCAGCATGGATTGGGTATGGGCATCGCGTTCACCGATCTGGATGCGGAAAAGCGCCTGGAACTGGCGGACTGGATAGCAGGCGTCACGGGCGAGCGTCCTGCGGCGCATGAAGTGGCACGTGCGCCAAGAGATTCAAGTCCCAGCAAGGGTCGCGAGTTTGTTGCGCTAGTGCGGCTAGTTCGACTCATGATTGGAAAAGGCATTTTGACCGAGGCAGAAGGCACTTCTGTCTTGCACGATCCGGTTCTGTAGCTACCGCGCAGCAGAAAATCCGTCCTGGCAACTTCGGGTGAAGCTCCAAACCAGCCTAATGTTCATTTTGAGATTTCTTGATGATTTCTGCCGATTCAGGAAAGAAATGCCTAGCTCAGGTCAGATTTACATCCCGTTAGTATTTTAAGTGCTTTATTTTGTTCGTTCTCCTCTCCTGAGCGATGGCAATTGGAGTGCAGCCCGGCACTGGGGGTATCAATGGGAGAACGAAGAAAAGCAAGACGATACGAGCTTTACCTTCCGGTACAAGTTTGCCTCCCACGCCGGCGGCCGGTTGAATTTTACACTGGTCAACTCCGCGACGTCTCACGCTCGGGTATCTTCTTTCATTCGCATATTCCACTCGATCACGGAGCCGCTCTGGAGTTAACTTTCTCGCTGCCTGCGGAGCGAGACCGCGGAACCTCGGTGCTCGTGCGTGCCAGCGCCAAGGCGCTGCGCGTGTCGGAGTTGCCTGGCGATGGCGTACCGGTGTACGGAGTAGCAGCGACCATCGACCGGATCGATTTTGTGCGGCCGGTTGTTTCCAGCGCAGCATAATTATCGGGCGTTTCAATCTACCGAAATTGATTCCTGGAAAAAGAAGGCGCGGTTCTTCCAGAGCCGCGCCTTTTGTTTTGTCCGCACTGCTATCTGAGAACCTTCGGTCACGCGCACATCCTTCAGACACTATAGTGCGGGTACAATAGAAATCGCCATCGGAAGGTTCATGCCCAAACCAAGGGAAGCGCAGCGAGTGTTCGAGCTAGAGCGCGAAACCTTGTGCGCACTTTGCGTACGCGGAAGCGCTAACGCGCGGGAAACCACGGTCATGCGCGAACTTTCCAATCACCTCTGGCAGGATGCCGAACACCGTGTGGTATTCGAAGCGATTCAAAGACTCAGCAGCAGCGATCCGAAACTTTTGCAAGAACAACTCCCGGCGCAGGCCACGCGCATGGGGTTCCCGGATGTGAGCTGGGACAACTACTTCGCGCCACAACCAGGAGCGAATCTCGATATCGGTTCGCTCGTACGTGAGTTACTCGCTGCGCCCCAAGAAAAGAAATCCTAAACAAAAGAGGGAATACCAGCCTGCCGCTCTCTGCCGCGGCTCGCGCCTATTGGCCGGTTAAGTCGAAGGCGCGGGAATGAAATTCCAGCGATGAAGGGAAATGTTCCGCCACGTAATTCCAGTCATGGCCGCCCGGATATAAATGGAACTCGTTGGGGATATGGCGAGAGTCGAGTAGTTCATGAAACGCTTGGGCACCGGCGTCGAATCCGTAGTCGTCTTCCGTGCCGCAATCGAAGTATATTTTCAGTCCGCTCGCGCGCGCGCCATTCTTAACGATGGTGAAGGGATTGTTTTGCCTCCAGTAAGCGGAATCGGGCGGCGAACCGAAAGCGCTGCCAAGGATACGGTTGAGTATCGTCCCTGGATAGTCTGAGGCGCTTACCATGGGGAGGGTGGCCAACAAGGCCGCGCTATGCGCGCTCAGCGAACCAAATAATTGCGGGTAGCGAAACGCAAATCGAAACGCGCCGTAGCCTCCCATGGAAACTCCGCTGATTCCGCGATGTTCGCGATCGGCACGGACGCGATACTGTTTCTCGATATAGGGAATGAATTCGTGGATAAAGAAATCTTCGTAGCGCACTTTTCCGTCGCGCGAGTTGATATAGAAACTTCGGCTGGCGTCTGGTGTGGCGATTAGAAATTCGCCGATTTGCTTTTGCGACCACAGATCGTTTATTAAATCCATTCCGCCCGAATTGATCAGAATTTCTGAATTGGAGCCCAGGCCGTGGAGGAAATACAGGACGGCATAACTTTGCTTGCCGGAATCGTAGCTCGGCGGAAGGATCACGCAGTATGGAACGGGGTGGCCGAGAATTTTGCTCGGCATCGACCGGCACTCTCCGCGTCCAAGCGCAGCACCTTGGATTGTCGAAGCCATCGCGAAAAACCCTAACAACAGAATTAGAGACGGCCAAACAGCGACACTGAGTCTGGCGATGATCCGGCAGTGGTACGCGTGAGCTGCGTGCGCGCAACTATTCATAGCGCAGAGCCTCGACGGGATTTAGTTTCGCAGCGCGCGACGCAGGATAAATTCCGGCGGCGAGACTTACCACAATCGAAAACGCGATGGCGCTGGCCGCCATCCACCACGGCACGGAAGATAAATCGATCGGAGGAAGATCGCGTTTGTGCAAATACACATTGGTGCCGAAGGTGAGCGCGCTGCCGATCAGCCAGCCAAGCGTGACGCCGAAGATGCCGCCGAGAAGTCCCATCACGCCGGCCTCGGCGAAAAAAAGGCGCCGAATATCGCGGTCTGCGGCGCCCAGAGCTTTGAGAATGCCGATCTCGCGGCGGCGTTCGAGAATCGCCATCACGAGGGTATTGACGATACCGAGCGAGGCGACGGCGAGCGCCAAGCTCCCGAAAATTCCCAAGAATAAATCGAAGACGGCAAAAACGAGGCGCAAACTCTTGGTGGCGTCGAGCAGAGAAAAAGTGCCGTAGCCCATTTGCTGGATCGCGTCCTCTACACTTTTCACCTGCGAAGGGCTTCGAACGCGCACGGTGAGGCTGTCGTATGTTTGTTTAGAGCTGGAGCGCCGCAAAAGTCCCCGCAGGTCATTGGCTTGCGCGACGCGCAGAATTTCAGCAACTTGCATGGGGATCAGCAGCCGTCCGCGTCCAAATGACCCAACGCTTGTTGCGGGTTCGGTCTCCACTATGCCGATGATGTGGAAAGTTTTTTCGCGCGGAACGATCGAAAATCCGGGCGATTGTCCGGTGATTTCGTCAGCCGGGTCTATGCCGGATTTCCGAGCGTCAGCTTTCTTCGGACTTGGCTCCGCGGGCAACGCTTGACGCTCTGCGTAACGCAGTACCAGGTTTTTTCCGATCAACGAGTCCGGTTGCGTGGAAAGATCCTTGGCAAATTCAATCTGAAGAATCGCTTCGTTGGCATCCGGACTGGAAAAGAAATTCCCTTGCATGCCATCGAAGGCGCCTTCTGCTTTGGCCGAGGGCGGAATTCCCGCAACCGTAGTGGAGTAGGGCTTGCCTTCGAACTGAATTTCTGTGGGGAAACGAATCTCTGGATAAACTTCCACGACATTCCTCAGAGCGGCGATTTTTCCCCGCGCTTCGTCGTCCAGGATCTTGGCCGGCTCCCGGATTGCCGTTTCGGACTGCGCGGGACGTCCAAATCCTCGCTGATTCGCGCGCGAACTTACAAACACGGCATCGAACAGTCCGGATTTCGATAGCTTTTTGTTCGCGAGTTCCTGCAGTCCGACGCCGAGCGACAGCATGGCAACCAGCGACGCGACGCCCACAGCGATGCCCAGCGTGGTGAGCGAATTCCTCAGCAACGCTTCGCGCAGGTTGCGGGCGGCTAGTTCGGTGAGGTCGCGCGTCTTCATCTATTGTTTCCGTCGCTCAGCAGTTTTCCGTCTCCCATGGTGACAATGCGATGGGCATAGCGCGCCGCGCGATCGCGATCGTGGGTAACCATCACAATGGTCATGCCAAGCGATTCATTAATTTCCTGCAAAAGATGAAGAATGGCGTCGCCTGTAGCACTATCGAGATTTCCGGTGGGCTCGTCGGCCAGCAGAATCGTGGGGCGATTTACGAGCGCACGCGCCAGCGCGGCGCGTTGCTGCTCTCCACCAGATAATTCACTGGGGCGATGCGTCAAGCGAGCGGATAACCGTACGCGTTCGACAGCTTCGCGCACGCGGTTAGGGCGTTCGTCGCGATTCACTTCCGCCAGACGCAGAGGGAGCTCCACATTTTCTTCTAGCGTCATGCGCGGAAGAAGATTGAACGCCTGAAAAACCATGCCGATGGTGTGGTTACGATGCTGCGCGAGGTCTTCCGAGCTCATTTCCGCGAGATTGCGCCCGCGGGCAAAAATCGCGCCGGAAGTGGGACGATCGAGTCCCGCCATCAAATTCAGCAGAGTGGATTTCCCGGAGCCGGAACTTCCGAGCAGCGCTATGAATTCCTTCGAGCGCACGGCGACGGTAACGTCATCGACCGCATGCACCAGCGCATCGCCCATTTGATAACTTCTGGAGACCCGCTCGGTTCGTATTGCAACTTCGTTCGTCGTTTCCGTCATTTTCCCCGCAACAGTATTCGTACGGACGGCCGCGCAGATTAGTTACTTCAATCTTGTTCTAAGAACACGCAGGCGGGTTATAGATTCAGATGGCCGTATCGCTCCGTCGAGATGGATTCCGCTTTCTGCAATATTTTTGTGGGCGTCGCGCCGCGTGGATTGTTCCAACGCCCCGGTATTTTCAGGTTGCAATTGGGACAGTGACCGTCTTTCAAGAGGTTTCGCTGGACCTCCTGCCAACCGCGACGAATAAGCAGCGCCTTGCACGACGGGCAAAGCGTGCTTGCCGCATCGGTATGAATGTTCCCCTCATAGACGTAGTGCAATCCGGCTTCCAGCGCGATAGCACGGGCGCGGTGCAGTGTTTCAGGCGGAGTTCGCGGCTTGTCCTGCAACTTAAAATCCGGGTGGAAAGCTGTGAAGTGCAAGGGCACCTGGGGTCCCAGATTTTCGAAGATCCACTCAGCCAGGCGGCGAAATTCTTCCGCGTCATCATTCAGTGTAGGGATAATTAAATTTGTGATCTCGAACCAGACATTCGTTTCATTCTTCAACCACTTCAGCGTGTCGAGGACGGGCTGTAGGTGCGTCAAAGTGATGCGTCCATAGAAATTTTCCGTGAAGGCCTTCAAGTCCACGTTGGCCGCATCAACGTGGTCGAAAATATCGTGAAACGCGTCGTAGGTGATGTAGCCGTTGGTCACCATGACTGTGTTTAGGCCGTGCTTTTTCGCGGCGTGACAAATATCGATGACGTACTCGCCCCAAATAGTTGGCTCGTTATAAGTGAATGCGATCGACGGGCAATTATTTCCAATAGCAAGGAGCGCAACATCTTCGGGCGAAACGTGTGTCGAATGCACCTGGTCTGAACGCGACTTCGAAATGTCCCAATTCTGGCAGAAAAAGCAACCCATGTTGCAGCCGGCAGTGCCCATGGAAAAGACGCGCGTTCCAGGCAGAAAATGATGGAGGGGCTTTTTCTCTATGGGATCGATTTGGATCGCGGCGGGCGAAGCGTAACCCAGACTGTACAGCGTGCCGCCTTCGTTCACGCGTATGAAACAGAACCCTGCCTGCCCATCGCCGATATGGCAATGCCGCGGACAAAGATAGCAATGCGCTTTGTTATTAGGCTCGGGTTCCCACCAGCGCGCGGCGTGAGGTGAGGCGGTTTTTTGCAGGATTTTTAGATCTTCCATGGCCTTGCGTCGACTAAGGCGGCGCTAATGTTTATTATACGCCACAAGCGCACTTCGCGAATTGCGGGTAAAACGCTGCGGAACAGGGATAATAGGAGTATGTCGGTGTGGCCACCGCGCTTCGTGCAACGAACGATCTTGCGAGTCCTGCTAATCAGCGCGGCCTTGCTGATTTTGCCGAGCGCCTTTGGCCAAGCTCCTCCACCGCTTGTGGAATACAAGGAAGTGATTCCGATCACGTCAGGCCAGATCCGCGACGGAAAAACTTGCATCAATTTTAATCCGGTAATGACGGCCGGAGATTTCTTCGACGGTTTACAGCGGCGTGAAACCGCGTCGGGCGACGAATTCCTGAAGAATTCGCGGATCGTTAGAACTTTCCCCGACCAGATTACGGTACAGATTCAGACATCCATTACCGTTTGCGACGCCGATATTTACACCGCCGCTGCGGTTCCCTCTTTTTTCAACGGACTTCAGTTCAAAGCACAATGGAAACGAGGTCTGGCCATGCGCACCGTTTCGCAGATTGCGGTGCAACGCGTGATGTTTGCGTCCGAGGACGGCAATAACCGGCTGATGTTTCTGCTGAAAATTCGCGATCACGATGTGCCGTTGACAGACCACCTGATCATTTCGGTGATGTCGCCGCAGGGGAAGCTGCTATCGCGCATGTCCGGGAAACTTTAAGTCGCGCAAAAGAAAAGATAGCAGGCGGAAGTCCTCGGCCCGGCTAGCGGCAGGCAGGCGCTACTTAAAAACCTTGGAATCCTGCTGCACCATGGGGCCCCCGAAAATGAAGCGCTTTAGAATTTCTGAGCTGCGCGGCGAATGGCTACCCATTCGAGAAAGCGTTCCATACGGGCGCGCTCCCGCCACATCAGAGCAAAGAATTTTCGCGCGTCGAGGTCGGCAGCTTCATTGCCGAAGAATGTTTCCATTCGCCAGCGAATGTAGGGCGAGGCCCAGGGGTGCAATCGATAGCCCTTCGAGATGATCCAGTAATAGCGAAGCGCGTTCAGCATTTCGCGCGACCTAGGCTCGAAGACCGGTGGCTGTGCGATGGTAGAATGAAGGCCTTCGCAAAAGGATTAGGATGACCGCGGAAGACCACTACTACGCTGGGATTGATTTCTTTGGCGAAGGCAAACTTGATTCCGCGATTGAGGAATACAAGCGGGCGCTGGAGCTCGATCCAAAGTTGATCGACGCGCTTCATGGCCTGGCGCAAGCGTATCACGCCAAGGAAGATTTTAATCGCACGATTGAAGCCGCTCGAAGAATTTTGGTTTTGGAACCGGACGACATTCTTGCCTGGACCACGATTTCACGAGCGTATCAGCGGCTGGGCATGATTCCGGAAGCCGAGGAAGCTGGCAACAAAGCGCGCATTTTAGGTTGGAAACAACAGCTGCGGGATCAGAAGACGAAAGCGCAGTAGCCCCGTGCAATACCCTACTGGCAAAAAAGAGGCCGCGGCACGATGCGACCGCGGCCCCTTTTTGTTATTTGTGATGCCAAGTTTACAGCGCGGCGCAGACCGACTTGACCTCGGTGTAATTCTTGAGGACTTCGTGACCCATCTCGCGGCCCCAGCCGGACTGTTTGTATCCGCCGAACGGGAGCGACGCGTCGAACACGTTGTAGCAATTGATCCAGACCGTTCCCGCACGAAGTTTGGACGCGAGAGCATGAGCCTTCTTGATGTCGCGCGTCCAGATTCCCGCGGCCAGGCCGTACTCCGTGTTGTTTGCTTTGGCCGCAATCTCGTTGATGTCGCTGAACGGAATCGCCGTGAGCACCGGCCCGAAAATTTCTTCCTGCACCACTTTCATCGTGTCGGTCGTGTTGATCAGCACGGTCGGCTGTACGAAGTAACCTCGATTTCCTGCTCGTGAGCCGCCGGTGACCGCCTTGGCGCCTTCCTGCTTGCCGGATTCCAAATAGCCGCACACCTTGTTGAATTGCTCTTCGGAGACCAGCGGGCCCATATCGACATCAGGATCAAATCCCTGGCCGATACGGATTTTGCTGGCGTTCTGCGCCACGCCATCGACAACCTTGTCGAAAATTTTCTTGTCGACGAACAGACGCGAGCCCGCGCAGCAGGTCTGCCCCTGATTGAAGAAAATCGCGCTGGCTGCGCCGGGGATAGCGGCTTCGATGTCGGCATCGTCGAGAATGATGTTGGGGGACTTGCCGCCCAATTCGAGCGAAACTTTCTTCAGGTTGCCCGCGGCAGCGTGAATAATGAGCTTGCCGACTTCGGTGGAACCGGTAAAAGCGATCTTGTCCACGTCGGGATGGGCGGCCAAAGCGGCGCCGGCCGTTTCGCCAAAACCGGGGACGATGTTTACGACGCCTTCCGGGAAGCCGGCTTCCATGATCAGTTCGCCCAGTCGCAAAGCCGTGAGCGGTGTTTGCTCCGCGGGCTTCAATATGACGGTACAGCCAACGGAGAGAGCCGGAGCAAGTTTCCAGGCAGCCATGAGCAGCGGGAAATTCCACGGGATGATTTGTCCAGCGACGCCCACGGGTTCGCGTACGGTGTAGGCGTGGAATTTTCCCTGTTTCGCCAGGCCCAGCGAAATCGTATTGCCTTCAATTTTCGTGGCCCATCCTGCGTAGTAGCGGAAGTGATCCACGGCGAGCGGAACGTCGGCAGCGCGCGCGACCTTCAGAGGCTTGCCGTTATCCAGCGATTCGAGTTGAGCAAATTCTTCGGTGTGCTTTTCCAGCAGGTCGGCAAGTTTCCAAAGCAAACGCCCGCGCTCGGAAGGAGAAATTTTCGACCAGGGGCCAGTTTCGAAAGCGGCGCGGGCCGCTCGGACTGCCCGGTCGATGTCTTCCTTGTCTCCCGCGGCAACATTTGCGAGAACTTCGCCGGTCGCGGGATTATAGGTAGCGAAGGTCTTGCCAGACGCGGCATCCACCCACTTGCCGTTGATCAGAAGTTTGCCTGTCTTGGATACGAAACCGGTGACGCTGCTGTCGGGTTGAACTACTGCTGTCGCCATGTGATTTCCTCCACTGAATTGAAATAGGAATTTTGAAGCTCAAAATTTGCGCGGAACTCTGCATAACTCGCAACGTAAGCGCACCTGCGCTCAAAGACATCATCTCTACAAACGGGCTGATGGCTCAGTTAAAGTTACTCCCGCGCGACGCAAATTTCAAGTGTACGCGTGGCCGTGACATTGGCAGAGCTGAGCGAGTCGTTCACTTAACGCAGGCAGCGTCCATCGCTTCGGTACGAATGAAGTAACAGGTCGCTCGGTTCATAAGGCCAGGCGTTGCTACGAGGGAACGCGGCGGACCCATATGCGTTCGGTGGCCGGTTTGCCCAAGTGCACGCGGGCGGCGCGATGCGCGATGGACACGGCCATGGTTTCGTCGTATTCGCGCTGATGGACGCGGACGCGGGTGCCGGGACGAAGCTGCAGACCTTCCATAAACTCGAGAAACTTGGGGTCTTTCTCAAACACGCGCAAAACCTCATAGGACCGCGCTACTTCTGCGTCTGACAAGCGCACCGCGCCGAATTTCTTGCGCAGCTTCGACATGCCTCCGAAAAGCGGGACGCCATGCGGGCAGCGGACGTCGCGGCCAAAGCGTTTTAACAGAAGTTCGGCCACTTCCGGCGAAATGCCGTGTTCGAGCCGCTCGGCTTCTTCGTGCGCGCGCGACCAATTGATGCCGATCACCTCGGTGAGAAGTTTTTCGGCGAGCCGGTGGCGCAGCACAAGATGCTGCGCAATTCCCTTCCCTTTTTCCGAGAGCGCGATGCGGCCACCGCGCATCACGCGCAAGTAGCCGGTGCGCGTCATGCGTTTCAAAGCGGCCGTGACCGCGGGAGGAGTTACACCGAGGTCTTCCGCCAGCCGCGCGCTGATGGGTAGTTGCTCTTCCTGTACGATTTCCCAGATAGCTTTTAGATAATCTTCCTGGGAGACGCTGGTTTTTTCGCGGCGCAAAATGCCTCGCAAAGTGGCGCCGGCATCTTGCCGGCTCTTGTTATTCCCGGGTCTGCCATCTAAACATTCGGCCGGACGCCGGCACTACGAACTCCCGGTTTCCGTCTGCGAGCCAGCATCAGCATTGTGTTTCGGTTGAGACCGGCGCAAGCGGGCGGCCAATTCCTTTATGTGCCGTTCGATATCATCGCAAATGCTGCGGTGTAGTTCTATAGCCTCTCCGAATGGATCTTGGATCTGCCAGTCCTCAAATGGTAGGCCGGCAAAAAGCGTGGCTCCCGAAATGCCCGACATGTTTACGATCAGGTCCGGCTTCTGAAGCGAGTGGTCGCGCGTGCCCTTTGAGAATTGGCCATCGAAAGAGATGCCGCGTTCGCGCAGGACGCGCTGCGTGGCGTTATCAATGAATCCCAGTGGATGTACTCCGGCGCTTTCCGCCGCGATGATGTCGGACGCGTCGTGGCGCGCAATCGCTTCGGCCATCTGGCTGCGTACACAATTTCCCATACACACGAAAAGAACTTTTACCGGTTCGGGCATGAGCCTCAGCTAGGTAGCGTCGTTTGCGATGCTCAGGAAATATTCGTGTATGGAAGAATCGCCGCTCAGTTCGGGATGAAACGTGGAGGCTAGAATTTTTCCTTGTCGCACCAGAACTGGGTGGCCCGCATCTTCAGCAAGAACCTGCACGCCTTGGCCGACCGATTCGATAATTGGCGCGCGAATGAAAACCATTTCCATCGGCTCGGAACGAAGCTTCGTCTGCCCCAGGTGAACCTCGCTCGCGAGTTGGCGTCCGTATCCGTTGCGCAGGACTGACACATCAAGCAGCGCGAGAGATTCCTGTGCCGGGCCGTGAACTTCCCGCGCTAGAAGAATCGTTCCGGCGCATGTTCCGAAAAAAGCGCCCCCGTTGGAGGCAAACTGTTTTAGCGAATCAAACAGTCCTTCTTCGGTCATTACTTTCAGGTGCGTAGTGCTCTCACCCCCCGGCAAAATCACTCCGGAAACGTCCTTCAAGTCTTCGGGGCGGCGAACGTAGGTGTAGGCCGCACCAATGCGGTCGAGCATTTTGGCGTGCGCCTCGTAGTCACCTTGAATCGCCAGTATGCCGATGGTCATTTTTGTTTACGCAAACAGATAGCCTGCCTGCAATTTTCGCTTTGGATCACCAGCCGCGCGTTTGCATCAAGTCTTTCTCTTCGAGCTGGCGAATGTCCAAACCCTTCATCGCGTCGCCCAGCTCTTCAGAAGCTTCCAGCACAACTTTCGGATCCTTGTAATGCGTGGTCGCTTTCACGATCGCGCGGGCGCGTTGCGCAGGATCGCTGGACTTGAAAATGCCGGAGCCGACGAAAACCGCTTCAGCGCCCAACTGCATCACCAGCGAAGCGTCTGCCGGAGTCGCAATGCCCCCCGCCGAAAAATTCGGCACGGGAAGCTTTCCGTTCTTGGCAACCCACTGAATCAGTTCAAATGGCGCGCCCAGCTCTTTTGCTTCGTGTACCAATTCTTCTTCGCCCAACAAAGTAAGGCGTTTCATTTGGCTTACGATAGTGCGAATGTGGCGCACGGCTTCGACGATGTTGCCCGAACCTGCTTCGCCTTTAGTGCGAATCATCGCGGCGCCTTCGGTAATACGACGAAGCGCTTCACCCAAATTGCGGGCGCCGCAAACGAACGGCACTTTGAAACCGTGCTTCCAAACATGATGCTCGTCGTCGGCCGGCGTGAGCACTTCGCTTTCATCAATGTAATCCACTTCGAGGGATTCCAAAACCTGAGCCTCGGCAAAGTGGCCGATGCGCACTTTGGCCATCACCGGGATCGAAACCGTGTTCATGATTTCGCGAATGATGCGCGGAGCAGCCATGCGCGCCACGCCGCCGTCCTTGCGAATGTCGGAAGGGACGCGTTCGAGCGCCATCACAGCGCACGCTCCGGCCTGCTCGGCAATGCGCGCCTGCTCGGCGTTTGTGACGTCCATGATGACCCCGCCTTTCAACATTTCCGCCAAGCCAACTTTCACGCGCCACAAATTATTGTTCATCAGATCCATGGTGTTTCTCCTGTCTCTAAATTCGAATTAGCAGCTTTGGTTACCACCGGTGACCTCTGCTCTATTTTTATCGCGCGATTCCCTCGGCTCGATTATCACAAAACGGCCGCGTCCGCGCGCTAGTACTTGGCCTGCCTGATTGCGAATCTCTCCCACATGGTGCAAATTGCGTCCGGACTTCTCCACTTCCTGCGCTTCGACGATCAAATCTTCGTCCACTCGTACAGGCTTCAAGTATTCCACATGTAGTTCCGCAGTCACCGCACGCACGCCACGGAAACGATTGACCTTGCCCATAACTTCATCCAGCACGGTTGCGATGATGCCTCCGTGAATGAAACCGGAGCCGCCTTGATATTCCGCGCCCAGCCTGAAATTTCCCACAATGCGCCGAGCGCTGTCATCTTGTTCAAACCGAAGCAGCATTCCGCGCGTATTCGCGCCACCACAGCCGAAACATACATTCGTCGGATTGGGCTCGAGCAGCATATCGCTAAACGAAAGCAACGCGAGATGGCACATCGTTCCGCGCGCCGCGTTGGCGCTTCCCTATCTCAAGCTTTAGGAGTTCGCTGAACGTCTGCACCCCTTTGGCGATGCGTTTCTCGTCGAGACCGGCGAAACCAAGCCGTAAGGTATTGGGCTGCGGATTTTGCAGGTAGAAATATCGGCCTGGGACGAACACGACACCGCGTTCGCGAAGGTGAATCAGAAGTTCACCCGCATCGAAGCCCGGCGGCAAAGTGACCCACACCGACATTCCGCCCTCGGGCCGCGTCCAAGTCGTTTCTTCGGGCATATACTTCTGAAGCGCGGCTTCCATCGCTTCCAGGCGGCCGCGATAAATTCTCTTCATTTTTGACAGATGACGCGCAAGGTAGCCGCGGCGCACAAATTCCGCCAAGGTGGCCTGCGCAAGTTGGTCTGTATGTAGATCGGTTGATTGCTTTACCAACCTCAATCGCTCGATAGCATCTTCCGGTCCGATACACCAGCCGACGCGCAATCCGGGAAACGCAATCTTCGAGAAACTGTCGATTTGAATCACATTTCCGGCGCGGTCTAGCGACTTCAGAGATGGCAGCGCCGTGCCTCGGAGGCGCAGACGCGCATAAATTGCGTCTTCGATAATCGGCACTTGATAGTGCGAGGCAATCTCCAGAATGCGCCGCCGTTCCGCCAAAGGCAGCGTGGTGCCAGTTGGATTATGAAAATCAGGGGTAACGAAAACAAACTTCACGCGATTTTGCAGCAACACCGATTCCAGGGCATCCAGATTCATTCCCACGTGCCCGGCGGGACGAGCATTTGTTTCCACGCCAACCGCCAGCATGCGCACCCGCGCTCCGGCAAAAATCGCCACCGCGCCGGGATATGCAGGATTTTCCAGCGCCACGGAGTCGCCCGGGCGCAAGAAAGCTTTGCAGACCAGGTCGATGGCCTGCTGGCAGCCATCGGTGATAAGAAGCTGCTCGCCGCGAACGTGCAGTCCGTCGGCGCGAAGAAATTCGATCAACACGCGCTTGAGTGGCTCGTAGCCGTCGGAAGAGCCAAGTTGCAACACCTTCCTTCCATCATTTCGCAGTACCGCGTTGCAGCAGCGTCGGAATTCTTCCACCGGAAAAAATTCCTCAGAGGGTCGCGCGGTAATAAACGCGATCGAGTCAGCCGGAACTTCGGGCATCAGTCGCGTTAGATTTTCGTCGCCACGCTCATCGGCAAAGATCGATTCCCAACGCATGCCGCCGCCATTGCCATTCGTGCGCGGGGGAGGAGTGAACTGTTTGGCCGGAAGGCCGCAAATATAAGTACCGCGCCCCACATGGCCTTGAATCATTCCTTCGGCTTCGAGCTCCGCATAAGCATTCGCTACCGTGGTTCGATGCACTCCAAGCTGGGTGGCTAATTCGCGGCTTGCAGGGATTCTGTCTCCCGAGCGAAGCTCCCCGGAATGGACCAGCGCCCGCAGTTGATCCCGCAGTTGAACATAAAGAGGTATGTGGCTCTCGGGCTGTAAATGTAGTGGAAGCATTGGCTCGTCCCTGTAGGCCAATATACAGGACTAATTATAGCTGTAAAGAGCCAATTTGTCTCGGCAGGAATTTGCGTATGCTGCTAGGGGCGGCCCATCAGCAAGAGCGCAGCAGGAAGCGCTGTATCTTGCCGCTGGCGGTCTTCGGCAATTCGGAGACGAAGCGGAATTCATGCGGACATTTGAAAGCGACCAGGCGCGTGTGCAGCCAGCCGTTGATTTCGCTGTCTAGCCCGCCGGACGGAGTGACCAAACCCGGACGCACTACGATGTAGGCGACCGGACGCACCAACCCCAGAGCATCCGGCCGCCCAACAACTGCGCATTCCGCCACCGCGGGATGCGCAAGTAGAATATTCTCCACTTCCCCGGGCGAGACCCACATGCCGGACACTTTCATCATGTCGTCAGCGCGGCCTGCGTAATGATAAAAGCCTTCTGCATCGCGCGAGAATTTATCGCCGGTGAACACCCAGCCATCTTTCTTCACGCGTTCCGTTAGCTCAGGGATTTCGCGGTACTCGGAAAATGCGCTATCGCCTTTCACCCACAGGCTGCCAATTTCGCCATCCGCGACCGGCTGGTTTGCTTCCTTCACGATGCGCACTTGGTAGCCGGGGACTTCGCGGCCGCATGTGCCGGGGCGAGCTTGTCCGGGACGCGTGGATAAGAACACATGCAACATCTCCGTCGAGCCGATGCCATCGAGAATTTCTATCCCCAGACGCTGCCGACATTTCTCAAAAACTTCAGCCGGCAACGATTCTCCGGCAGACACCGCGATACGAACCGATGAAAAATCCAGTTTCAGCCCTTGCTCGGATTCCCGAAGCAGAGCCGCGTAGAAAGTGGGCACGGCGTAGAAAATCGTTGGACGATATTTTTCCACCAGTTGCGCTACGCGGTCCGGGCGCGGGCGCTCGGGATACAGCACTGTGCTGGCCCCGAAAAATAGTGGGAAATACATTCCGTTCCCCAGCCCATAAGCGAAATAGAGTTTCGAAACGGAGAACATGCGGTCATCAGCGCGAAGCCCGAGGACGCCGTCGGCATAGTTTCGAGAAGTAACCAACATATCGCGATGCGCGTGAACGGCAGCCTTCGGCGCTCCGCCACTACCGGAGGTATAGAGATAAAACGCAGGATCGCTAGCGGAAGTCCGATAGGTTGGCGGAGCCTCAGGTCCCCAGGGCAGCCAATCATCCCAATGCACGGCTTTGCATCCGATACTGGGTAGTCGCGGCACTCGCCGGCCAGTGACCACCACCCATTCAAGAGCGCTAGCCAGCTGCCCCGCCACGAACTCATCGAGAATCAGGTCCTGCACGATCGCAAACCGCGCGCCAGAGTTTGAAACGTAGTGGCGATAGTCCGCTGCGCGCGCCATCGAATTCACCGGGACGGCAATCGCGCCAACCTTTGCCGCACCGAAGAAGCATGCGATGAACTCGAGCGAATCCGGCAAGGCGATCAGCACGCGGTCGCCAGGCTTGCAGCCGGAATCGAGCAGCGCATGGGCCACGCGGTTTACTTCGAATGCAAGCTCGCCATAACCTGCCTCACGCTCGACGCCTAGGATGGCGGGCTGGTCTGGATGTTCACGGGCGGGCCGTGAGATGAATTCATCGGCGATATTGAAAACGTCGGAAGGAGACCGCGAGGAATGCGCCATGGCGCGATTCTACATCACAAGCATTTGCGCTCTTGCATTGGAATTGCTAGGCCTGGGAGGTAGGCGCAGACGTCCAGCGAGGAAACTTGTTGGAAGCTCCCACCTATTGCGTGGCAGATTTCTCGCCGAGCCGACGCATGCGCTCCTGCAGCTTTTTGCGCAGAGTGGATGGAGCATTGGGGTTAAATGCAACCAGATACCACAGCGGTTGGGTGCGATCTCGGCTAAGCCGCGTGAGCGTAGCAGCGTCACTATTGGGATGCCGCGCAATATTCTCGCGAATAGCGGAATACGGGTGATGCGAAAGGTGCCCCAGCGTCTTGGCGGAAACTTTCGGGTGCTCGCTGATCAACCGCAGCAAATAGTAGTCTTCTTTGGGCGCCTGCCGCGACAAGCTATCCAGCGTGTCCGGTTTCACTTCTGCGCTTAGCACCAAACCAATTTTTTCGTCCCAACCGGCATTGATGCGGTTCAGCTCCTGCGTGCGCGCATGGATCAATTGCTCGATCACGCGCCGTTCCTGCTCGAGCCGAGGCGCGGGAAGCGCGCTGCGTTCAACAGAATCCAGCACCCGCAAAAGGTGTTGGCGCTCGCCAAATACAATTTGCGAGGTCCGCACGGTCTTTCCCTTCGTGGCATTTCGTACCAAGTCTGAACGTCTCATCGTTCAATCACCCCGCAGGTCTCATGGGCCGCAGCGAGTTCCCCGGAAGCGGCTCTGGAACAAGTAAAATTCGCGCCGACGCGCGGCAATTTCTTCGAGGATCCCGGTATAGCTCTATCTATTTGGATAACGCGCCAGATTATCCGGCCTTCGCGCAAAAGAGTAAAGCAAACTAGGACCAGCTGTTCCGTAGAGCGCAACAGCCGGTTCTAGAACCACCTGAATCAGCCTGACTTGCGAACTCAAGCTGGCGTCGTTCTGGACCCCGTGTGGCGCTTCCGGACGCCGAGCGCGGCGCCACGGGTCACGGAGTTAAAGCACCGGCAGGTGGCCCCATTTGGCGACGTTGTGTTCAAGCGAAACAGGTGGTACGGAAAAAGTACAGGTACTTTTTCAAATCGCTAAGTCCCGGTATTACACAACTATTACAAAGCCTTTAGGCCAGTGCTGCTAGTCTAATCACAATTGTAAGCGCATCGAGCAAGGCGAAAGTAGATCGAAAAATCAGGAACTGAAAGAAAGGGCCAAGAAAATGGGAGTGGAACTCACCGATTTGGAAAGAAGACCGGCTGCTCGCGACGAAATCAACTGGGTTACCGCGTCCTTCATGATGTTATTCCACCTGGGCGCAATCGCGGCGCTATTCTTCTTCACCTGGAAAGCATTTTTCGTTGCCGTAGTTTTGTGGTGGATGGCTACCAGCCTGGGCATCGGCATGTGCTATCACCGGCTGCTCACTCATCGCGGCTACAAAATTCCCAAGTGGCTTGAATATGCGCTGACAGTTTTCGCTACGCTCGCTCTGGAAGGCGGCCCGATTTTCTGGGTAGCCACGCACCGCATTCACCACAAATATTCTGACCATGAAGGCGACCCGCACTCCCCGATCGACGGCAAATGGTGGGCCCATATGGGCTGGATCCTGATGGGCAAGTCCATGCACCACGACACCTCCACGCTTGCCCGTTACGTCCCGGACCTTGCCAAGAACAAGTTTCACGTTTGGATCACGAAATACCATTACGTCCCGATGATCATTCTGGGAGTGATTTTGCTTGCGGTCGGCGGCTGGAAATTCGTTCTCTGGGGAATTTTCCTGCGCACGGTCGCGGGACTGCACTTCACTTGGCTGGTCAACTCCGCTACGCATTCCTGGGGAACCCGCCGCTTTGAAACTCGCGACCTTTCCACCAATAGTTGGTGGGTGGCGCTGCTAAGCTGGGGTGAGGGTTGGCACAATAATCACCACGCGCATCCCGTTTCTGCTCGGCACGGTTTGAAGTGGTACGAAATTGACGCGAACTGGTACGGCATCTTGTTGCTCAAAAAACTCGGCTTGGCGACACAAATTCACACTACCAAGCTCGAGTCCGTGAAGCGCGCTGAACCAGCCGCGGAAGAAAAGCCGCAATTCGGCGCTGCTGAGCCTCAGCCGGATTTGGCGTCCGCACAACTCTAAGCATAATCACAATTCACGATTTGCCTGAGCCGCGGCCCACAAACCGCGGCTTATTTCTTTGCGCTCGCTGCTCCCCTTCGATAACGATCCCCGCGCTCGCCACGCAACTGCCGCACAGGAATGCGCTTCTCCGCGGTACAATCCAGTTAGAGATCCATGCGTATCGCAAGCCGCCGAAAGACCATCGCATTTTTCCTGGTGCTAGGCATATCCCTGGTCGCCCTGGCGGTTGCCCTCGACGTCGGCTGGATCATCCTGAACTGGCGCCAAAGCGTCATGCTGTTCCTGGGAGTGATTGTTTTCGCCACCATCATCCTTGGAATGATCTTGAACACAACTTTCCTGGTTCGCGAAATCCGGCTAAACGAGCAGCACGGCAGTTTCATCAACGCTGTCACTCACGAACTGAAGACGCCGATCACTTCTATCCGTCTGTACCTCGAAACTCTTCAACGGCGCGAAGTGGAAGAAGAGCAGAGACAGAAGTTTTATGAGCTGATGCTCAATGACGCTGATCGTTTGCTGGGAACGGTCGAGCAGGTTCTAAAAGCCGGCCAAGTGGGATATAAGCGTGGCGAACCGTACCGCGCGCACATCGATCTCGGTAGCCTAGCCGCCGAATGTGTGGACCTTGCGCGCAGGCGTCACCATCTCAGCCCCGAAGCTCTGCGGTTGGCGGCCGCAAATGGCCAACCATCCGCCGCTGTAAACGCGACCGCTGCACACAACCCAAAACCTGTCGCCGAATTTCCGGTGTTAGGCGATCCCGAAGAACTTCGCACGGCCATATCAAACGTTCTCGACAATGCCATCAAGTATTCCATCGGAAAGGTGGACGTCGCAGTCAGCATCGAATCGCCCGACGACGAGCGCATAATTCTCCGCGTACGCGACCGCGGCGTTGGGATTCCAACCGATCAGCTCAAACGCGTCTTCAAACGCTTTCATCGCGTACGACGCCGGAGCACTTCGAAAGTGAAAGGTACCGGCCTGGGCCTGTTTATCGTGCGCTCGATTGCGCGCGCACACGGCGGGAAAGTTTATGCCGAAAGCGAAGGGGAAAACCAGGGCACAACCGTCACGCTGGAGTTACCGCGGAGCGCCGCATGAGCCGCGTGCTCGTTGTGGAGGACGAAACGCACCTGGCCGACGGCTTGAAATTCAACCTCGAGGCCGAAGGATATTCCGTGCAGGTAGTAGGCGACGGCGAGTCCGCCATTGACCAGCTTCTGAAATCCAACGAAAAATTCGATGCCGTCGTACTCGACGTTATGCTTCCCGGCATAGATGGCTTCGGGGTCGCCTCCGCTTTGCGCAAAGCTAAAAATTACGTTCCGGTGCTAATGCTCACCGCGCGCGGACGTCCCGAGGATGTTCTGGAAGGCTTTGCTGCCGGGGCCGACGATTATCTTCCCAAACCTTTTCAACTGCCCATATTCCTGGCGCGTCTTCAGGGGCTTTTGCGACGTTCGGGATGGCTGAGCGGTACAAACAGCGAGGCTGAAAAAAAATCGGCCGCGCAAAAAACCCGCTCGAAGAGCGAAGGCGGGTCCGCCGCCGACCAGCTCCTATTCACGTTTAACGGAAAAACGCTCGACTTTGACACTTTGCAGCTTCGCACGAAAACGACGACCATCCAGCTCACCTTGATGGAAGCAAAACTCCTGCGTCATTTGATAAAACAGAATGGCCGCACCGTATCGCGCAAATCGATTCTAGAAGATGTGTGGGACTTGCGAGAAGACACCGATACGCGTGCAATTGATAATTTCATCGTGCGCCTGCGACGTTATATCGAAGACAATCCGGCCAAGCCGCGCCACCTGCTGACCGTGCGAGGTGTGGGCTATCGTTTCGTGGCCTGACGTTCCTCTCCAGACTTGAATTTAAGTTGTAAAAGAATTACCTGAGGCGAACTTTCATGGCAGCTTTCGACGAGCATCGCGAAGAATTAGAACATTACGAAACGATGATGGGGCCGTATCGCGGCCGGCTGGCGGTCACCCTGGATCTGCTGACCAATGCGCTTGTGCTCGTCGGCCAACACGGCGTCTATTGCCACAGCAATCGCGACGCAGCGGTGCCGGTGATGGACATTCGCATCATCACCGCGGAGATCGGCAAAGCGAAAGAATTGATTCAAAGCGTAATGGAAGCCCTTCGCGCAGAAAGAAACACTAATTCTCTATAGAGGTTCGTCGATACCCGGGTTTAAATCTTTCGCCCGAGCCGTAATTAAAATTCCGCCCAACCATCCTTATCTATGGATACAATGCGTTCCCGGCTCGGCGGAGCGGCCAATTTTGAATGGCCGTCCGTTTTGTTGTCAGCTTCGCTCAGCTTTCGCCACGAGGGATTAAGGCAATGGATTTGCCCAAAGGATGGAAAGTGGGACCTCCGTACCCGCAGTTCGAACTTTCCATGCCTAGCGAAATATCCGCCATTTCACCTTTTGTGGACGACTTCATGGAACGCATGAAGGAGTACGCCGGCTTTAACGGCGATGCGAACGATATCGAAGTTGCCCTGCGCGAGGCCATCGCAAACGCAGTTCTTCATGGCAATCGCGAAGACCCCAACAAGCGAGTGCACCTGAGCTTTCGATCCGAACCTAGCGGCGTACTCTTTTTCGTCGTGCGAGATGAAGGGCCGGGCTTCGATCCCGAGAAGGTTCCCGATCCGTTAGCTCCGGAAAATCTCGACGCCGAGCACGGCCGCGGAATTCTGATGATGAGGTCCTACATGGACCAGGTGCATTACGATCGTGGCGGAACAGAAGTCCACATGCAAAAGAAACCTCCCTCAGCGAAACCGGCCAGGTAGCCCCAGCGCCTCAGGATCCGGATAGCGCACTTCCCGATATTTCCAAAGGATCAGTAGAGACACGATCATGAGGCAGAGCAGCGTGAAGACGCTGGCTTCCGGACCAGTACTTCCGCCCGTCAGCCATTTCGGGCCGTGAAATTCCGAGTGCAGGAAATTGCGGTTGGCGTTGAGCCCGCTGTCTGGCACGCCGTAGAAGAACGTCTGGCCCCAATCCCAGGCGGCGTGGAAGCCGATAGGCCACCACAAATTCCCGGTGCGCTGCAAGGCGATGCACGCAAAGATGCCGAACGCCGCAACCTGGATTAAACCTAAGATCGATTCACCCGCGTTGCCGGTATGGGCGAATGCGAACAGCGCGGACAATACGATGGCGGCGGGCCAGAATCCGATTCCCGTAGTGAGGGTAAATTGCATGTAGCCGCGAAACGTAAATTCTTCTGAGAATCCTACGGCCAGGAAGGCCAGCGTCCATTCCACAGTTGAAAGAGCCAATGCCGAGCCGTGCGTATCGACCCCGGTAATTCGGAATCCGTGCAGCAGGAAAATCACAAAAAGCACGCCGCTAATTGACAAAAAACCCCACAACAATCCTTCCCAGAAATATTTCGGAAAGGGAGTCCGCAAGGGTAGTCCGTAATGCGGAAGCTTACGGTGCTCGATTCGACCCATGATCAAGCTAGCGACAAGAATCACTGCGAGGCTCGTTAGCTCGCCTATGGCGATCAATCCCGGCGTGAGAGTGTCAATATGACCTGGGTTAACTGGACTATGTCCGAATTTTCGAGTCAAATAGTGGCCGATCACGTTGATCAGAAAAACAATGAAGACCACCATCGCCAAGAAAATTAAAGCTCGCCACCCCGCCCGCAAACCATGGGGCCCGTAGAATATAGCGTTGCGCTCAGGCTCAGCCGGAGGCGTCGGTGTGGACGGTTGTGCTATGTCTGTCGCGGGAGGTAGGTTTGTTTCATCCATTCGAGAGGGCCTCTTTTTTAATGACGGGACGTCGCGCGAGTTGCCGCTATTGGTAATACGGCTGCGAAGTATAGAAAGTTCCGCCCGAAAGCGCAAAGATTCTGGCCCCATGACATGGTGCAATCCGATTTTTCAGCGTAACCTTTCCTGGCCCCGCCAGTTCATGTTATTGGAAGACGAAAATCGGAGACGCGGTTGAAGGCACCTGCACAAGATGCCGGCGAGCGGGGTCTGGTCGAAGCGGCTCAAAAAGACCCGACCCGTTTTGCGGAACTTTACGAAAACAACTTTGCACGGGTGTACGCCTACGTTTCGCGCCGTGTGAACAATCGCGAAGAAGCGCAGGACCTGACGGCGGAGGTGTTTCATCAGGCGCTGGCGAATCTAGGGCGTTTCGAATGGCGGGGAGTTCCTTTCGCAGCATGGCTCGTGCGTATTGCAGCCAACGCGATTGCGGACCGCTGGAAACTTGTCGCGCGGGAGCACGGCAATCCTATATCGGGCGAGCTTTCCTCGAAGGAAATTAGTCCAGAGGAGATCCACCATCACGCCCGGCTGTTCCGGCTGGTGGACACGCTTCCCGCCGAGCAACGCCGGGTGATCGAGATGCGTTTCGCGCAGGAAAAAAGCATTAGTGAAATCGCTAAGGAGATTGGGCGTACAGAAGGCGCAGTAAAACAGTTGCAGTTTCGCGGCCTGGAAAGTTTGCGGTCCCAGTTGCATGTTTCATCGCGCAAAAGTACCGCCCGTAAATCGGCCGGCAGAATGGGTAGATTGAATGCCTAAGCAAAACCGGAGTGAACAACTCGACCTGCTCGTGGATGCGCTGATCGCGCGCCCGAAAACCGCGCCAGGTAAGCGCGAACCGAAGGCAAGTCCGAAGTTACAGGCGCTTGCGCGAATTGCCGCGGAATTGCTCGATCTACCGCGACAGGATTTTAAGGATCGTCTGAAATCTGACTTGGGAAGGAGAACATCGATGGCAAGCAAACCAGTTATGAAAGCGGAAACCCGTCAGACGGCGACTGCCTATCTGACGGTACGAGACGCGGCCGCTGCAATCGAATTTTACAAAAAGGCCTTCGGTGCCACCGAAGTGATGCGGCTCGTCGGACCGGGGACGAAGATCGGCCACGCCGAAATTCGTATCGGCAATTCCAAGATCTACCTTTCCGATGAGTTCCCCGATTTTGGATCGGTCGCGCCGCAAAGGCCAGGCGGCTCTCCGGTGAAAATGGACATCGTAGTGGATGATGTGGACGCCCTTACAGCACGCGCCATCGCAGCAGGGGCAAAAGAAGTCCGCGCCATCCAGGATCAGTTCTACGGCATGCGCACGGGCCAGGTCGCGGACCCCTTCGGCTACGTGTGGAATGTTTCGACCGTCCTGGAAGAACTGACCGGCGAGGAAATGCAAAAGCGCTACGATGATTTAGTAAAGCAAGGTGCCTTCACGCAGCCGCAACAAAAGCCCGACGAAAAGCGCGCCCCGCGAGCGGTTCGGCCGATTCCGGAAGGCTTCCACACTTTGACGCCATATCTGGCCGTAAATGGAGCAGCCAGACTAATCGACTTCCTCAAAGAAGGTTTCGGCGCGGTGGAAAAATTCCGGGTGAACAGACCGGGCTCGGAATTGGTCATGCACGCCGAGATGCGCATGGGCGATTCGGTGCTCGAATTGGCCGACGCGAGCGACGAGTTCGGCGCGCGGCTGCTCGGCAACATTCTCCATGTCCATGACGTGGACGCGGTCTATAAGCGCGCGCTCGAGGCCGGCGCGACTTCCCGCTTTGCGCCAATCGAGCAATCTTATGGCGACCTGGAAGCCGCCGTGAAAGACCCGGCCGGAAATTACTGGAACATCACCGAGATCCGCAAAACCGACCATAGAACCGACGACACCCGAACGATCCTGCCGTACCTGAATCTTGCCGGGGCGGCTGAGTTTGTCGAGTTCACCAAGCGCGCATTTGGCGCCAAAGAAGTATCCATGTTCCAGGCGCCCGACGGCAAAGTTATCCACGCGCGTCTTCGCATCGGTGATTCTATTCTCGCCCTCGGCGAAGCTCACGGCGAGAGCGCGCTAATCCTCGGAGCTTTGCACATGTACGTGCCTAACGTGGAAGACGTGTACGCAGCAGCTGTGCGCGAAGGTATCAAAGTCTTGCGGCCACTGCGCGACGAGCCTTACGGCGATCGGGCGGCAGTTTTGCAAGACGCATTCGGGAACTGGTGGTTCCCGTCCACGCATATCAAGGACGTGCAATTCTAGCTGCCGTTTGATTGCTCAGCGAGTAATACGGCCGCCGCGAGGAGACAACATCAGTGCGGCTTCAGCCGCTGAGGGCCAGCTGCCGCATTTGCAAGACCCACTCGGGTGGCCTGGCACCCGTCTCCTAGCGTGGCGGGATCGTGGGATGCCGGCGAGTCATTCGACGCCGCGTACGGCATAATCCGCGCGCCGTTGTAGCGGCAGCCTTCCGGCCGGCGTCTTGGCCCCGCGTAATCTAAATTGGTCTAGCGAAGGTAGGGATTGCTCGCGCGCTCGGCCCCGATCGTGGTATTGGCGCCGTGGCCAGGAGTGACCAGCGTTTCATCCGGCAGCGTGAGTAATTTCTCGTGAATTGATTTCAGAATGTCTTTGGTCGAACCGCCCCACAAGTCCGTTCGGCCAATGCTGCCTTGAAAAAGTGTGTCGCCAGCAATGAGCCGCGTGGACTCGCCAGAGGTACCGCCTGGTTTCTTGCCCGGGGCCTGAACACGTTTATGTGCACCGTGTGTGTGCGGATGGCCTGACGGCTCCTTATCACCGTCTCCGCCGCGTTCCACTACAAGACTGATGCTCCCCGGTGTGTGACCGGGAGTATGCAAGACGCGCGCCGCAAACCCGCCCCAGCGCACCGCGTCGCCTTCCTTCACAAAATCCTGAATCCGCATCATCGCCGGAGTCGCCACCCCAAGCCACTGCGCCTGCATATCAAGGTGCGTATAAAGTTCCAAATCATCTTCGTGAATCAGCACAGGCGCCTTGGTAGCAGCGTGCAGCTGCGCGAGCCCGCCCACATGGTCGATATGCGTATGCGTGCTCACGATCGCGCGAACCTTTAAATCATGCCGCCGCAAAATTTCGAGGACTCGTTCCACTTCATCGCCGGGATCCACCACAATCGCTTCGCGCGTCGCAGGATCGCCCAGTATCGAGCAGTTGCATTGCAGCATTCCAACAGGAATGATTTCGTGGATCAGTTTTTCCGCCATCGAACATTAATTATAGCAGCGCCTTTTGTATATGCCGTCAAAGTTGCCATTTGGCTTGCTCTGTCACCCCGCGCGATTTCCGAGATGACACCGCACCTGGTCTTCCCGCATACTTGTTGTGCCCTCCAGACTCGAAATCATGGACACTCCCCTTCTCAACGAACATCGCGCCGCAAACGCGCAACTCGCCGAGTACCACGGCTGCCTGCTGCCCGAAAAGTTCTCAGATTTAAACACCGAGTATCGCGCGGCCAAAGAAACTGCCGCCCTGTTCGATACCAACTGGCATGCCACCTTTTCCCTCTCCGGCCCCGACCGCGTCCGCTATCTGAACGCAATCGTGAGCAATGATATTAAATCCGTGGGCCAAGCTTATGGCACGCGCGCGTTGCTGCTGAATCCGCAAGGCCATATCCTCGCCGAACTCGAAGTGTATGCGCTCGAACAGAAATTGTTGGTGCGCACCCACGCTTCCGTGCGCGAACGCACCTTCGCCACGCTCGACAAGTACATCATCATGGACGACGTCACGCTGGAAGATCTCACCGACCAACTCGGCAGCTTTGCCGTGGAAGGCCCCCAAGCCGGCACCATCATCGCGCAAGCGTGCGGACTCGCTCTTGAAGGCTTTTCGGAATTCGCGAACGCAGAACTTCCGATCGACGGCGTTCCGTCTCATCTGATACGCCGCTCTCACTTTGGCGGCCATGGCGCCGAAATTATTGCTCCGCGCGAACATCTCCCGCTGCTTTGGCAAAGCATGCACGCGCGAGTCCACGCCGTTCACGGCAGATCCATCGGCATGAGGACACTGAACGCGCTGCGGCTGGAAGCCGGCATCCCATGGTTTCCTGACGATTTCAACGACTCCGTGATCCCGCACGAAGCCACACTCGAAGCCACTCACGTCAGTTTCACCAAGGGCTGCTACACCGGCCAGGAAATTGTGGAGCGCGTCCGCTCGCGCGGCCACGTAAACCGTCGGCGCGTCCTACTCACCTTTTCCGGCCAGGCCGCCCCCGCGCCGGGAACAAAACTCCACGCCGCCGGCGCCGAAGTAGGTTCCGTCAGCAGCGCAGGCTTCTCCCCCGCGTCCGGCAAAGCCATCGGCATGGGCTACGTTCGCCGCGAACATAACTCCCCCGGTAGCGTTCTTGAATTTGATGGTGCAACAGCAACGGTGGGTAGTTAGGGAAGTGAAAGCGACTGCAACGTAATCTGCAACCTTTTTTTAGATTAACGCTTGCTCGATCAACGGTCCGATGCCAACAATTGTTTTGATCTGCTCCTCTGTCAGCCCGAACCGTTTCTTAATGTACTGAGGATGGTTATAGCTCAACCACACTTTGCCGTCTGCGTCTTGCCACGCCAACGCTTTCAGTGGAAGGTCGATCGCGGCGGTCGGCGCAGCCAGCATCACCGGCGTCCCACCTTTCGGGTTCCAAAAATCAAAAGCTGCGTGGGAGGCATCTTCAATCGAACTTTCTGCGCCTCCCGGCTGTGGTCCAGGCGAACAAAAATCTTAATTCCCTTCGATTGAAGCAGCGCATCCACACGGTCCAAAGTTTCTGGCACTGCATACTTGCTCGCTTTGCTGATAATCCCTTGGCCCGCTTTCATAGGATGGATCCCTCCGGCTAGAACCGGAAAATCATGCCCTTACTCTTCGGATACGAGAGGTCAAAAAAGCGATGAAGAAAATGTGATGGGGGCCTGAACTACTTCGCAGCGTCTGCGCCGAAATTCATCGACTTCATAAAACTTCCGCGCGTTGTATCAATTTTTTTCTGAAGCTGCATAATGGCGTAAAGTAGCGCCTCCGGACGCGGCGGACATCCCGGCACATAAATATCCACCGGAATCACCTGGTTCACTCCCTGCACAACCGCGTAATTATTGAAGACGCCGCCGGAAGTCGCGCAAGCGCCCATCGAGATAACCCACTTGGGCTCTGGCATCTGTTCGTAAAGCTGTTTGATCACCGGCGCCATTTTCACCGACACGCGCCCCGCGATAATCATCAAGTCGGATTGCCGCGGCGACCCGCGAAAAACTTCCGCGCCAAACCGCGCAATGTCGTAACGCGAAGATGCCATCGACATCATTTCAATCGCGCAGCACGCCAACCCAAACGACATCGGCCAGATCGAACTTCGCCGCGCCCAGTTCACCACTTTGTCCAGCGACGCCAGTAAAATTCCCTCGTCCTTCAGGAAGTTTGCGTCCTGGCCCGGCGCTTCCAGCGTTACGCCCTTGGCAAGTTCAATGGCCATGTTTCGCGTTAGCTCCTCTATCGATCATTTTGCATCTTTAGCACGATGCTTGCAATTGTCAGCGATGTTGGCTAGCGTCGCGTTGCAACAGCAAAATATTGTGCCCCTCAGGATCATGCAGCACAGCCCAATTGGCTTCCGACTGCACAAAGCGCTCCGCTCCCATCGCTCTCTTAACCGCCTCCAGATCCGGAACCACAAAAAACAGGATAGCTTTGTCCTTGGAGGGATATGATTCCGACCCTTTTTGCTCCAGAGTCACAAAACTGGTCCCGCTATCAAACTTCGCAAAATGACCGGGCTGATGATCCGCCAGTTTCAGGCCGAGCGTTTGGGAATAAAAGGCTCTGGCCTCCTCTAAATTATCGAAGTAAAGTCCGGCCCCAAGAAACCGAGCTGCAATTTCGGCCATTTCTCCTCCCGATAAATCGCGACGGGCTATTTCACGTCAATCGTCAACTCCGCCGTCTTCTTATTGCCCTTCCCGTCGTCGGCGGTAAAGGTATATTTCGTCGTTTTCTTGGGTGTGATCGGAAAGCAGCGATTCACCGATGGCCAAACGTCTCCCACAGGCGGATCGATGCTCACCGACTTTGCGTTCGATGTTCCGTAGCACATGGTCACATCCTCGCCGCGACGAATTTCGCCCGGTGACGCATAAAAGCTGATAATTTTGAATTCTTCTCCCCCCAACGTTTCCACCGTGTCGGCAGCCTGCTGCTTTTCCTTTTGCGCGTGTTCCGTTTTAACTTCCTGGTTGATTTCTGAGTTTTCGTGCCAGCGGCTATAAAAAATCCAGCCCACATAAATCACCAGCACGAGCGCGGCCGCCGAAAATACAAGCCACAATTTCCGATTGAACGACATCGGCTTCGTTTCCGGCTCTTGGCCGCCGCTCAACATAAATTCCTCGCTGTAAATCTAGGCTCGCCTGCTTTTATCGGTCGGCATCCCGCAGCAATGGCGAAAGGGCTGCGTCAAACTTTTCCGCATCATCGATAAACACGGCGTGCCCCGCGCCTTCCACCACCACCAGCCGCGCTCCCGCTATCTCTCCGGCCATCTCTTTTGCGCGTCCAGCAGCGGAGATCCGGCCGAAGCTATCACCAGCGCAGGCCGATTTATTTTTTTCAGAGCCGGCCGGCGATCCGCACCAAAAATATCCATCACCAGCATCGCGGTTCCGATTGTGGAAGGCGTTTTCTCGGACTCCTCAATCAGGTGTTGCATATCCAGCACTGGATGCGGCTTGCTGAAAATGGATTTAACCAGCGCCTCGGAATATTCCGCAGGTTTCGCATCCAGGCTCGACAGTCTCGACAAAATCGCTTTGCTCGATCCCCTGTGAATATCGACCTCCGCGGCCCCAGCGGAAACCGGACTATCCACGAAAACGACGCCCGAAAGAGTGTCGGTTCCATATTGTTGAATATAAGCTGCCACGTCCTGGGCGCCTTGCGACCAGCCTACGATCACGAATTTTGAAATAGGCAGGGCGTTGACCAGTTCGTGCAGGTCAACCGCGCGTCGTTCAGGAGTATTTCCCGAGAGCATCTTGGATGACTCACCCTGCGACCGCGACTCGACGGCAACCGCTAGTCTTGACCCCGCAAAAGTTCGCAGCTCCCGGTTCCACAGCGAAGCGCTCAACGTCCAGCCGGGGATGAAAACGATGGGGGACGCCGTTGTCGCCTTCCCTGCTTGCAAATAGTGGATCTGCGCGCCGTCGGTCGTCGTTAGGTAGTTGTCGCGAATAATCTGCGACGTACTTTGAACGCCAAGGCCGGGGGCATCGCCCTCGCTGTGAGTGCCGGAAAACCCCGGCGCGAGCTCGCAACACAAAATAATTGCAAGAATGGAGAACCCAGTTTTGAATAATTTTGTCATCTCTGGCTTAGACGAAATTCGCCGGCCTACCGTTACTCCATCTGGCATCCAGCGCGCCTGGCGAGCTAGGCGACACGCAACACGATCTTGCCGAACTGCTCGCGAAGCTCCAGCCGCTGATGCCCTTCCGCGCACTTCTGAAGCGGCAGCACCAGGTCTATCAGTGGGCTCAACAATCCGCGCCGGTAGAGTTCCAGCGCGCTGAACAGATCGGCTTTGCTGCCCATAAAGGACCCCAGCAGCGAGAGTTGCCGTGCAAAAAGATAGCGAATATCGATTTTCGCGTCGAAGCCGGTTGTTGCCCCGCAGGTTACCAGGCGTCCGCCAAATGCAAGGCTGCGGATGCTTTCCTCCCAGGTAGCCTGACCTACGTGCTCGAATACCACGTCCACACCGCGCCTATTGGTCATGCGCTTCACTTCTTCCGAGATCCTATTCTCCGAGTGTAGAATCATGGAGTCCGCGCCCAGCTCTTTCCCCTTCAGCACTTTTTCTTTAGTGCTGGCTGTGGAGATCACGCGCGCGCCCGAAGCCTTCGCAATCTGAATCGCCGCGCTTCCCACTCCGCTGCCTGCCGCCAGAATCAATACCGTTTCGGCAGGTTTCAATTTTGCTCGAGTAATCAGCATGTGCCACGCAGTGATAGACACCAACGGAAACGCCGCAGCTTCCTCGAACGACATTTTCTCGGGGATCGGCACCAGGTTTACAGCCGGCGACTTCACATATTCCGCGCATCCGCCGTCCACCATCTGCCCCAATAACGTGTAGTGACGACACTTGTTATCTTCTCCCGCCAAACATTTCTCGCATTGTCCGCACGAAATCCCCGGCTGCAGCATCACGCGTTCGCCGACCTTCACGTTCTTTACCTTCGCGCCAATCTTCGCCACCTCTCCCGCAATGTCGCTGCCCGGTATGTGCGGCAGCGGTATTTCGATTCCAGGCAGCCCGCGTCGCAAAAAGAGATCCAGATGATTCAGCGCACACGCGCGCACGCGCACCAGCACTTCGTAGGCGTCGATTTCCGGTGTGGGCGCCTCCCCATATAGCAACACTTCCGGCCCGCCGTGCTCCGAGTAAAAAATCGCTTTCATAATTTCCTCTACGCTCATTGCATCGCGAAACGAAAGTAGCATCCGCTAGTGGTCATGTCCAGAACAGCACATGCCGCAAAGGCGCGCCGTTGACACTGCAGTGCTGCTAACGTAAGTTCGCCACACACACAAGACGCTGCTCTCGAACGCTGGCGCTGCCTGAAAAGGCCATGACCAACCAGTTTTCAAAACGCTGGCGATCCGTGCGCGAGGCCCTACGTTGGCGCGGCTTGCTCTTCTCTTCGTTGCTCGCCACCCGCGAGATGCTGCGCCCGGTTATGTACTGGCATGCCTGGCACATTTTTCAGACCGATCTTCAGCGCATGCCGACGCCTTATGCCAAAGAGAAAGTGGAGGTGAAAGTTTTTTGCAACAAAGAAAATCGCGGGAGTGTCGAAGCGGAGATCTCCTTGATGGGAGGAATCCCGTTCGCTGAGGTGAACTCCCGCTTTGATCGCGGTGACACAGCCGCCGTCGCTTATGTGCGAGGCGAGCCCGCCGGTTTTATGTGGCTAACCTTCACCGACGGCGCCGAACTCGCGTTCGGCATCTCCTGGATGGTCCACGCGGATGAAGCTCTGCGTTACGGTTCTTTCGTGGTCCACAAATGGCGTGGCCTGGGAATTCACAGCGCGGTGAATCGTGCCTTGAATGAATATGCGCGCGACCGTGGTCTCGCTCGCACACTCGCCAGCATTAGCGCGGTCAATCCTCAGTCGCTCAATCTCGCCAAACACGCGCGCAATCCCCCCCTAATGACGGTCATCCTGGTCCACATTCGCGGCGTGAATTGGACCTATATAAAAACCATCGGTGCCCCATTTTCCTCGCGCTTCGCCCGCTCCGCGACGAAGTACACTCCCAGCAAGCCCTACTCAATCAGCGACGAAATGTAACTCTTTTGTTTATCCGCAACATCCTCTTTTATGTCGTAAAATGGTCACCCTAAAGGTCGCCGCACCTGGTATGAAGATCCACCTCGGCGCACGAACAAGGTCCATGGACATCTTTGAAGAAGTCGTACGAATCAGAAAAGCCGGACAGCGCGCCGCGCTAGCCACCATCGTTCACACCGACGGCTCTATCCCGAGCTACGAAGCTTCGCGCATGCTGATTCGCGATGACGGTTCCATCGCCGGCACTGTCGGCGGAGGCTGCGTAGAAGCCGAAGTATGGGCCGCAGCCAAGGAAGTAATCCAAACCGAGCAGCCGCGCAAGATGACGTTTAATCTAAACCACGAGCCCGGCTTCGATTCCGGCCTCATCTGCGGCGGCACTCTGGAAATTTTCGTTGAACCAATTTTGCCACCGCCAATGCTTTATATTTTCGGCGGCGGACATATCTCCGTAGCCCTGGCCCGCACCGCAAGCCAAACCGGATTCGAGATCGGGATCGTTGACGACCGTTCCACCTTCGCAAACTCCGAGCGCTTCCCCATGGCTTCGGAAATTCTCACCTCTTACGAGGAGGCCTTCGAAAAAATCCGTCCGAACTCAGCCACTTACCTCGTCATCGTTACACGCGGACATAAAGACGACATGCGCGTTTTGTCCTGGGCGGTGGAAACGGAACAGTGCGGATTCGCCGCTCGCTACATCGGAATGATCGGAAGCCGCCGCAAGGTAATTTCAGTTTACAAAGCTCTGGAGAAGCAAGGAGCGTCTCTCGACAAGTTCGATCGTGTTCACGCCCCTGTCGGCCTGGATATCGGCGCCCTCACTCCCGAAGAAATTGCAATCAGCATCACCGCCGAGCTCATCGCCGTTCGCCGGAACTCCGAAAATTTCCCGAAAAAATCGGTAAAACTCTCTGAACTCGCAAGCCCGCAACGCGACTGACCCAAATGCTCGCCGTAGCGATTCTCGCCGCCGGTGAATCCCGGCGCATGGGCCAACCCAAAGCGTTGCTAAAGTATCGCGGGAAAACTTTTGCCGAACATCTTGTATCCGCCACGCGCCACCCACGCGTGTACATAACGCGAATCGTACTGGGCGCACAGGCTCAGGAAATCAGCCGCCTTCTCCCATTTGATCCTTCCTGGATTCTCACTAATACCGACTGGCCGCAGGGCCAGCTTTCTTCCATCAAGTGCGCAATTCGCAGCCTCCCACCGGGCGCTAGCGAGGGACTTATCCTGTGCCCCGTGGACCATCCCTTAATTTCAAGTTTCCTGGTAAGCCAGTTGATTCACGAATTCGACTCGACTGGAAGGCAAATAGTTCTGCCGACGCATAAACGAAAGCGCGGCCATCCAGTCATCTTCCGCGCTTCGCTTTACGACGAGTTGCTGGCGGCGTCAGCAGACGTCGGCGCCCGCCAGGTAGTCTGGGCGCATGAAACAGACGTAGCGGAAGTAGAAACGGACGAGGAAGGTGTCATCCTGAACTTAAACGACCCAGAAACACTGAAGCGAGCGCTAAACGAGTAGCCCGCGTCTACATGCTTTACCAACTAGTACGGACGTTTAGCTTCATGCATTCGGAGCGCCGGGCTAAAGGGCCCGGCATCTTGCCGTTGACTTGACTTCCGTTCGCTCACTTAGCTTTTGCCTGGTCCTGGCCTTGGTCTTCGTCTCGATCTCGGTCTCGATTTCGATTTCGATTCTGATGTTGATTTTTGTTTTACGTTGTCATCCCGCAATCGGCGTCTTTTGCCGATTGACTCAAGCGATCTGCTGTTTCGCTCGCTGCCAGGCCCTTCACGCTGCCCGCGCCTCAAACCAGTTTGGACGCAAGAGCGTCAAGCGCGTCCGTGCAGAGATGAGCCGCATGAAAAGTAGCTGGCGGCAGCGTCCCGAGCTTTTCGGAAATTTGCTGCGGCGCGATCAACCGAAATTCCCCCACCGACTTCCCCACCATCAAATCCGTTAAAACCGAACTTGCGGCAATCGCTGCCACGCAGCCCTGCGTTTTAAACCGAGCTTCAGCCACGCGTCCAGCTTCCATCCGCACTGAAAGACGCAATACGTCTCCGCAAACCGGGTTCACCACCTCCACGGTCGCACTTGCATTCTCCGCTTCGCCCGCATTATGTGGATTGCGGAAATGTTCCAGAACCGTTTGATTGAACATAGTGCCGAGGTCTGAATCCTAAGACCTGCTTTCCAAGGATCCGTCTGGCCCCTTACCAGCTACTGCTTCAGAAAAACGCTTCTAGAATGCGTTTCACCGCAGAACATTTTCAGAATTTTGTCCACGAAAATTCGCCGCCGCAAAAACTAGCAACCGCTTTCCTTGAAGCAGTATAGAGCGAATCAGAGTATGTTTAGTAGTTGATACACGGGCAGGCAAGACTCCTGACAACACGGTTCGCTTTTTCTTTCAAATTTATTGACAGAACGCGCATACGAATATACCTTCTTGGTGCGGTCCAGCCAGCGCTTTACCGAACGGGCGCGGAAGCGCACAAAATAATCCGCCTATAAGAATCGTTAGGAGATATAGAGATGCGAAGACTTGGACACATCTTGACCCTCGCGGTGGCAATCGCGCTTTGTGCAAGCGCCGGCTTCGCTCAAGATGGAAAGCTGAAGATGAAAGTGACGCCGCCACAAGCGTACGTATTTGTGGACGGCAACGCGATTCGCGAGGGAAGCCACTCTGTTAGAGTGAGCCCGGGAAAACATACCGTCGTGGTGGCGAACTACGGCTACAAGATGTCCACCCAGGACGTCAATATTGAATCCGGAAAAACCACCGTTCTGGCGGTCACTCTGGAGCCTTATGGCGACAAGGTCGCAGGTCCTTGGGGCCGCGTTTACATCAGCGGAACTGACGTGCGTGCCGCCGTTCTGTCTAACGGAAAAACTCCCGGATATTTTGTCGGGCACGTGGACGAATTCAACAACGATTTCTGGATCTGGAAACAAGAGTTGTTGCTGCCACCCGGAACCCATCACCTCACCATTACCCGCGGCGGTAAAGATCTCTGGTCCGGTGACGTTAAAGTAGAAGCCGGAAAGAAAGTCTCCATTAACGTAGGCAAGAATGCCCAGGTCACCACCGACTGGAGCAAGCGTGAAGCCGATCTGCAGAAGAAGTCGCCGCTGCCTCGCTTCCATGCAGGCATCGCCAGCGCGACCGTAGTTATCGCGCCGGTGAGAGCAGTCATCACGAACTCGACCGCAAATATCAACTGCAGTCAGAACACCGACATCGCTTGGCAGACCACCGATGCCGTCGATGTAACGATCGACAACAGCGTCGGCAATGTCGACCTGAACGGCAGCAAGTCTGTCTCGCCGCGCGCCACGACAACCTACACGCTGACGGCATCCGGACCCGGTGGAGTCGTCACCGGAACCGAAACTGTCAACGTGAATACAAAAGTTGACGCCACTCTGACGGCAAACCCGACCGAGCTGCACTATCGCAAGATCGGCGACAAAGTTATCACCGACGACAACGGAACGCTTACTTGGACGACCTCGAACGCCGATTCAGTCAGCATCGACCCATTCGGCAAGGTGGATCTCAACGGTACTCAAACCGTCAAGTCCGAGCCGAAAGATACCACCGAGGTTCCCGAAGGTCAGCCTGCTCGCTCAGTTGACGAGCAACGCGCCTACACGCTGACAGCCACCAACGTCTGCGGTGGCAGCACAACGCAAACCGCAAACGTGCACGTGGTTGGTTCGGTAGAGCCGATCCCATCCGTCGTCCTGCAGAGCATCTTCTACCCCACGGACTACCCAGACAAACCGCATCCACAAGTTGGTCTCGTAAAGAGCCAGCAACTGGAACTCGCTACCCTGGCCGATGGGTTCAAGAAGTATCTTGAATACGATCCGGACGCGAAGCTCTCGATCGAATCTCACGCAGACATCCGCGGTTCCAAGCCTCATAACCAGGATCTCAGCGAACGTCGCGTCGAACGCATCAAGCAGTATCTAGTGGACCAGGGCATCGCCGCTGACAAGATCCAGACTGCCGCTTACGGAAAAGAACGCCAGCTGGAAAAGTCGGAAGTGAAGAACCTGGAAGATACCAACCCGAACAAGCCGCCCAAGGCTCGTGAACGAAACAAGCAGGGCGACTGGCTCGCGTACAACCGCCGTGCGGACATTGTGCTGTTGCCTTCCGGCAAAAAGTCAGCGCAATTCTATCCACACAATGCCGACGACTCTGGAATCATGTGGCAGATTCCGAAGCCGGCGTTCAAGAAGGTTGAAGCAGCTCAGTAATAGCTTCTTAATTCAGATTTACTTGCCGCGCCGGAGAGCATTCCTCTTCGGCGCGGTTTCGTTTTGTATCGCAACTTTGCGCTCCATTTAGCCGCTTGCTCTGTATAATGCCCATCTCATAATGTCGCTTTCTCCCGGCACCAAGCTCGGCTCCTACGAAATTGTCTCGCCCCTCGGCGCGGGCGGAATGGGCGAAGTGTACCGCGCTCGCGATACGCGTCTCGGCCGCGAAGTCGCTCTAAAGGTTTTGCCCGCCGCATTCGCCTCCGATCCCGATCGCATGGCGCGTTTTCAGCGCGAAGCGCAAGTCCTCGCATCGCTCAACCATCCGCGCATTGGCGCCATTTACGGCTTCGAAGATTCAAACGGCATCCGCGCCCTGGTGATGGAGCTGATCGAAGGCCCTACGCTGGCCGATCGCATCGCTCGCGGCGCTATTCCCGTTGACGAAGCGCTGCCCCTCGCACGAGAAATCGCGGAAGCGCTCGAAGCTGCTCACGATCGCGGCATCGTTCACCGCGATCTGAAACCCGCTAACATAAAAATCACTTCCGACGGCGACGTAAAAGTTTTGGACTTCGGTCTGGCCAAAGCTGTGGAAGGCGACGTTTCTTCCGCTGACATCCAAAATTCTCCAACCATCAGCCGCATGGCCACGCAAGCCGGAATTATTTTGGGCACCGCTGCATACATGTCGCCGGAACAAGCGAAAGGCAAGACCGTTGATCGCCGCACGGACATCTGGGCCTTCGGTTGCGTGCTTCACGAAATGCTCACAGCCAAGCATGCCTTCGAAGGTGAAACCGTCACCGACACCTTGGCAGCCGTAATCCGCGGCGAGCCCGATTGGACGCTGTTGCCCGCAAACACTCCGCAAGCCGTACGAAATCTTCTGCAACGCTGCCTGAAAAAAGATCCAAAACAGCGCCTGCAATCCATTGGCGAAGCTCGCATCACTCTCAACGAAGTCCTCTCCGGCTCCACGCAAGCAATGGACCCAGTCCAGGAATCTCATTTGTTGCCGACGACGAACCCATCATCGCCGCGCATCCTGCCGTGGGCTGTTGCTGCGCTGCTGGGTGTAGCGCTCCTCGTCGCCCTGTTTGCTTTGCGACAAGCGTCGCGTCCTCCCGCGCAGAAGTTTACGGAACTCTCGCTTTGGATTCCTCCCGATCAGCAGCTGGACACGATCACCGGACCGGCCGTCGTAATCTCTCCCGACGGATCGCGATTGGCGTACGTGATCAGGGATCGCGGTTCAAACGCCGGCAAGCTCTACGTGCGCGAAATGGACAACCGGGCTGCCATGCTCCTCAGCGGTGCCGGTGGAGCCGAGGTCCCCTTCTTTTCTCCAGACGGCCAATGGATAGGCTTTTTCGGCGATGGCAAATTGAAGAAGATCTCCGTGCGAGGGGGAGCGGCCATTGCGTTGTGCGATGCCACCGGGTATCGCGGCGGAACATGGTCCGAAGACGGCACGATTGTTTTCCCAGCGCAATTTACTTCCCCGCTCTACCGCATCCCGGCAGGGGGAGGCACGCCGGAAGAAGCCACGCATCTGGATACCGCGCGTTCCGAGATCACACACCGCTGGCCTCAATTCCTGCCGGACGGGAAGGCGCTGCTGTTCACGGCATCCGCGGATAATAATTTCTTTGAACACGCCAAAGTTGAAGTGGCATCGCTCGATAAAGGCGTGGGCAAGGTCTTGGTCGAGAATGCGTATTTCGGGCGCTACCTGGCGGGCGGCTACTTGGCATATGTCTCGCAAGGCACTGTCTTCGTGGCTCCTTTTGACGCACAAGCATTAAAAATAACCGGCACGGCGATTCCGGTTTTGCAGGGGGTGGACGCCGATTTATCCAATGGTGCGGTGCAGCTGAGCGTCGCGCAGAACGGCACAGCGGTTTATTTGTCCGGCGGCAGGGTAAACCAGAATCTCAACATCGCGCTTCTGGATCGCAAGGGAAACTCTTCTACGCTAATGAACGACCAGCCCGACGCCTCCTCGCCACAGATTTCCCCCGACGGAAGGCGCGTAGCGTTTCAGAAGATCGACGGCATCTGGGTCCACGACCTCGTGCGCGGCACAACTTCACCGGTGACTCCCGGTTCTGCCGGGGCGAGCTACCCGGTCTGGTCGCCGAACGGCGAGTGGATCACTTACGCGCATCCGCGTTCTACAAACAAAGGCTCGGGCCAAGGCATCTTTAGAAAACGCTCTTAATGCATATCCAGGTTCCTGGTCACCGGACGGAAAAGTTCTGGCCTTCTATCAGCTCTCCGAGAAGGATGGTTCGTGCTGCGAATTGTGGACTCTCAGCATGGACGAAAACGGAAAGCCCCAGGAACCTCGCCGATTTCTCCAGCAAGATAGTAATGGGAAAGCGCGGCATCCACAGTTTTCCCCAGACGGGCGCTGGCTATCGTACGTGTCCTGGGAATCCGGACGCTCCCAGGTGTACGTTGTGCCTTTTTCCGGAGGTGTCGGCAAATGGCAAATCTCCACGAATGGCGGTGTAGAAGAGCGCTGGTCGAAAGCGGGACACGAACTTTTTTACATCTCAACGAACGGGAGCACCCTAATGTCGGTGCAATATTCCGTCGACAAGAATTCTTTCCAGCCCGGGAATCCGCAGGAACTCTTTACTGACCGATTCGAAGCGCGCGCTCCGTTCATGTCCTACGACGTGACGCCGGACGGTCAACATTTCGTGATGTTCCAATTTGCAGGCGGCAGGGCAACTCCTGCCTCCCAACCCATCGTGGCACTGAACTGGCTCGACCAGGCCCGCCAACTCGTCGCCGCCGGCCAAAGCAACGGAGGAAAATAAATCCTCTCCTTCGTTGGATTGATCTCCAGGATTCTGTAAAAACGTCGAGGTCCCTTGTCCTTTACAAGAACAAACCTATTAGGGCCGCCATCTACACCCACTAGCGAAGTTCCTGCGTCATTACGTCGACAAAGCGCATCGAATATCCAGGAGCAAAATGCGAGCACAACGTTTGATCGGTTTCATTGCAATCGTCCAGTCCTTTCTGTTTTTGATCCATCTTCTCCTCTATGGGACGTGGACGTTTGCACTTCCGGGAAATCACGCGTCCGAAGCGTTTTGGGCCAAACTTGTACTCAGCTTGTTGTCGGTGAGCTTTGTCACCGCGTCGCTGCTCGCATATCGCTACACGAACCCTCCTTTGCGCGCGTTTTACCGCGCAGCCGCCGTCTGGGCCGGCATGCTCACCTTCCTCTTTTTCGCCGCCGTTCTCTCCTGGATTCTTTTTGGTGTCGCGCAATTGGCGGGCGTGGCCGTGAATTTCCATCGCGTCGTCGAAGTATTGTTCGGTATCGCGGCAGTGACCGGTTTCTACGGGGTTTTCAATGCAAGCTGGACGCGCGTCACGCGAACGACCGTCCAACTCGCCAATCTGCCCGCAGCATGGCGCGGCCGAAAAGCGGCGCTGATCAGCGATGTGCACCTCGGCCACGTGCGCAACGGCAGTTTTCTGCGCCGCATGGTCGCCAAGATTTTAAAGGAAGAGCCGGACGCGATTTTCATCACCGGAGACCTGTATGACGGCACCGCCATCGACGCCCACAGCGCGGCGCAGCCATTAAGCAACCTGGTGGCGCCGCAGGGAGTGTATTTCGTCGCGGGAAATCATGAACAGTTTGGCGACGACAGTAAATATATGCGCGCCATTTCAGCCGCGGGAGTCCACATCCTCCGCAACGAAAAAGTGGAAGTGGACGGCTTGCAAATCGTCGGCGTGCCCTACCGTCACGCGACGCACGATGGCCACCTCGCCTCGGTCTTACGCGATGTCCGCTTGGACCGCGATCGCGCGAGCATTTTGTTGACGCATGCGCCAGATCATCCGGATGTCGCCGAGGCCGCCGGCTTTTCCCTGCAGCTATCCGGGCATACGCACCTGGGCCAGTTCATACCGTGGAGTTGGATGGCGCGCCGGATCTACCGCGAATTTGTTTATGGCTTAAGTCGCATCGGCAAAATGCAGGTCTTCACTTCGAGCGGAGCCGGCACCTGGGGCCCGCCGCTGCGGCTGGGATCGAATCCCGAAATCGTAGTCCTCGAATTCCAGTAGATTGTTCCGACTCAAATCAACGGTGCCATTCTTCAGATCGCGATGGCCTTCCATGTCCGACGCCAATATGTCCGGCGGCAACACCGCCGCGTTTTGCCTCAGAAAATCCTCTACTACTTGTGAATTGAAAATATCACCCGTTTTCAGTTTTGACTTGAAGAGGAGTTCCATCTTAGGGTCGAGGCCAAACACCTCGACTTTGCCCAGTCGAAATTGCTTCTGCTGATCAGGCTCCCTTACGAGCGAGATGCGCTGGCGACTAGCATCGATATCGATCAAAGGTTCGGCCACAAAATCGATATACCCGCTCGAACGGTACAAATGTTTTAGCGCATCGAGACTCGTCCTGATTTTTGACGCGCTGAAGACGTCTCCCTCATTCATCCGGATTTGTTTCCTCAACTCTTCCGCTCCAAATGCCAGCGGAACGTTTGGGTCCGAACTTCGAAATTGAACGGCGCCCAACCGATATTGCAGACCTTCCTCGACGTGAGCGGCGACCGAGACATGCAGGCCCCTGGAATCACTGCTGACGAACGCAGCCTGCGCCGTCACTACCGACTTGAAATAACCGTTATCGCGCCACACGCTTTCAATTCCGACTTCTTGTAGTTCTTGCAGCCAATTTCCATTGGCATCAAAATCGTGTTTTTTCAATTCGGCAATGAGCTGCTGCTCGGCGGTCTCTGGAATGTGTATTGGTCCGTCAAATTTAACGGCATCTATAACGATTCTTGGCCGCGGCTCTGCGAGCGCCGTTTTTGCTGCTATCTCTTCATCCATTGCCCCCGATTTCCTGCGCGTAGGTGGGATAGGGAAGGCGCCGTTCGAGCCTGGGTGATAGCTGAGCATAAGTTGGCGAGAGATAGAGCAGCGCGCAGACCACACCTTGGAGGACGAATCGAAACAATGTCCTGGGGTCCCATAGGCTGAACCATAAGTTAACGATGTCGGTAAATGCCATAGACGGGTCGCGCCGGACCTGTAAGCGCCCAGTGGTTTCGGAGGGGAGCAAGTGGAATTCTGACCATGAAAAAAAGGCGAGCGCTCCGCGCGCTGCAGCGCTGAGTGTTTCCCTCCTGCTGTTTTGGTAAGCTCTCTGCGCCATATCGAGGAGGACACTTGAAGGAGGTTCGCGATGCATCTCCGGTTAATGACATTGTGCTGTCTGCTAGCTATGTGGTCTATGCCAGCGAGAGCGCAGACGGAAACGAGCACGGCCACCGATCACGCCACTAGTGCGCCGGCGAACTCGCCGAACAACACGCAGCCTCGCGCCCGTGATCTCGGCGTGCCCTTCGACGGCACACCCGGACCGTTGAACGCCATCACCGACGTTGCAGGCGTCGAGGTGGGCTACAAAACGCTTATCTCCGGTGAAGGCCGCCTCGTCGTTGGCGAAGGTCCCGTTCGTACCGGCGTCACCGCCATCCTTCCACGTGGAAAGCAAGGCACGAAGAGCGTTTTCGCCGGGTACTTCGCCGGAAATGGAAATGGCGATATGACCGGTACTCACTGGATTGAAGAGAGCGGTCTGCTTGAAACGCCGATACTCATCACCAATACGGGAAGTGTCGGCGTCGTGCGCGACGCCGCAGTCGCCTGGATGGTGCAACAAAAGCGCCCCGGAGACTTCTGGTATCCGGTCAGTGCCGAAACTGCCGACGTACCTCTGAATGACATCAAGGGTCAGCACGTCACCACGCAGGACGCTTGGGACGCGCTGAGCTCCGCCACAGGTGGCCCACTACTGGAAGGCAACGTTGGCGGTGGCACGGGAATGATCTGCAACGGCTTCAAGGGAGGAACCGGAACATCATCGCGTAGGCTCAGCGCTGCGGATGGCGGCTACACGGTCGGCCTACTCGTTCAATGCAACTACGGCGGATCAGAGCAATTGCGCGTCGCAGGCATTGCTGTCGCACGGGAAATGAATCTTCAGCGGCCCTGCGTCGAGAAACTCCTTGATCCGCCGGTGCTGTACTGGTGGAGCGGAAAACCCGCCCCAGTCTGCGACCCAAAAGTAGCCACTACCGCCGACGGCGTCCGCGCCTCGGAAGAGGGCTCTATCATCGTGATCGTCGCGACCGATGCGCCGCTGACGCCGGACCAGTTGAAGCGCCTTGCCCGTCGCGTCTCCGTTGGTCTGGGAAGAGTGGGAGCCATCGAAGGAGACGAGTCCGGCGACATATTTCTCGCATTTTCCACCGCTAATGCAGGAGCCGACGAGGGCAACAGCGCTCAACCTCCTTTCAACTCCCCGAACGCCACGATTCAGCGTATGCAAAGCTGGAAGATGGATGCGATGTTTACCGCCGTGGTGCAGGCGACCGAGGAATCCGTGATTAACACGATCATCGCCGCAAAGACCATGGTTGGCGCAGACTACTGGACCATTCCGGCATTGCCACACGATCAATTACGAGAAATCTTGCGCAAACACGGAATGCTGAAACCGTGATCGGCTTTGCCTTGTGACCCTGCTAGGGAATTCGCTCCAGGGCAAGTAAAATTCTGACATGGCGGCAAACAAGAAAATTCCGCGAAACCGAATTGTTTCGCTCGCGCCCAATGTCACATCCATTCTGCTGGAGCTAGGAGCGGGCCGCGACCTCGTCGGCGTAAGCAAATGGTGCAAAGACGTTGCCGACGTTGGAGAGCGCCCGCATGTCGGCGATTGCTGGAAGATGGATATCGATGAAGTGATGCGGCTGAAGCCTGCTCTCCTGATCGGCTCCGTACCCTTTGCTCCCGATACAGTTACTAAACTTCTCGCGCAGCCGGTAACTTTCATTGCCATAAATCCGCGTACTCTCGCAGACATCGAGCGAGACATCCGCGTTCTCGGAAGAATTGTTGATCGCAGTGCAGGCGCGGAGAAATTGATCAGAAAGATGAAGCAAGCCTTCCTCGCTGTGTCGAAGGCCGCACACGCGAAGCGCAACACCCGCCTTCCGCAAGTTTATTGCGAGGCGTGGCCCAAGCCGCGCATCAGTTCTCCACCCTGGGTAGCGGAACTGGTCGAAATTGCAGGTGGAAAGACGGTAGTCGCCTCTGGCCAGCGCGTAACCGATGAAGATGTGGCCGCCGCCAAGCCGGACCTCATCGTGCTGGCGTGGGCCGCCGCCGGAAACAGATCCAAGCCTTCAACCGCGCTGCAAAATCCAACATGGCAAGACGTGCCGGCAATTAAAAACCGTCGCGTTTTCGTAATCCGCGATGAAGTATTAAATACTCCCGGTCCTCCGTTGATCAAAGGCGCCCGGGAATTGTTACAAATAATTTGCAGCGCGCCCGCGAAAGGCCTCCTATGAAGACCGTCGTAGCCGCGCTCATCAAATCCGATGGCAAACTTCTGGTGTGCCAGCGCCGCCGCACCGATTCCTTCGGCTTGATGTGGGAATTTCCCGGCGGAAAATTGGAACCAGGAGAAACCCCCGCCGAAGCGATTGCGCGAGAGTTACACGAAGAGTTGGGAGTCACCGCGCAGATCGGATCGGAAATTTATCGTACGCGCCATCAATATTCGGAACTCGCCGAGCCCATAGATCTGATTTTCTTCACCGCTACGGTGAATCCCGCTGAGATTCGAAACCAGGCGTTCGAAACCATGGAGTGGAGCGTGCCCTCCCGTCTGCCGGATCTGAATTTTCTTCCCGCAGACCGCGAGCTAGTCGAGAAGTTACGATCCGGAACTCTGAAAGTGCCGGGAGCGGACGGAACGGGGATGAGATGAACATCTCAAGGGAAGATCTGGATTGGGCTGCTTCGCAGAAGTTACTTTCCCCGGAACAAGCGAAACTCCTATGGACGCGGCTTGAAGCGCGTCGTCCTGAACGGTCGAACTTCGGCGTGGCAAACGTGGCCTACTATCTTGGCGCGCTGATCGTCATGTCCGCGCTGGGCTGGTTCATGACTCTTGGCTGGCAGAAATTTGGCGGCGGAGGGATTCTTCTGATTGCCGCGGCCTACGCGATTGCATTTCTATTGGCCGGATACTATCTGTGGTTCTCTCAGAACCTTAGTATTCCTGGCGGACTTCTTTTTACCTTGGCGGTGTGGATGGTGCCGCTGGCTATTTACGGCCTCGAAGAGCTTACTGGGATCTGGCCGCAAGGCAGTCCCGGAACGTTTCGCGACTACCACATCTGGGTCAAGGGCAGCTGGATTCTGATGGAAGTCGGAACGATCCTGGCGGGTTCGGTCGCGCTGAGGTTCATCCGCTTTCCTTTTCTCACCTTTCCAATTGCGTTTTCGCTTTGGTACATGTCCATGGATCTCACGCCGCTGTTGTTGCGAAAAAACGAATTCAGTTGGAACGAGCGTCTGTGGGTCTCTCTCATTTTTGGCGTTCTGATTTTAATTCTTTCCTATGTCGTGGACCGCCGAACACGCCAGGATTACGCCTTCTGGGGTTATCTGTTCGGCTTGATGGCTTTCTGGGGAGGCCTGTCGCTCATGCAGAGTAGTAGTGAATTCAACAAATTCCTCTACTGCCTCATTAATCTGGGACTGATGCTGGTTGCCATCTTTCTCGATCGGCGCGCCTTTTTGGTCTTCGGTGCCATTGGCGTGTTCGGTTATCTCGGCCACCTCTCTTATGAAGTATTCAAGGACTCCATGGCGTTTCCGTTTGCGCTGAGCGTGTTGGGCCTACTGATTATTTATCTGGGCATAAAGTATCAACGAAACCGCGAAGCGATCGAGTCGGCCATTTTGAATTCTCTTCCCGACGGTTTGAAGAATCTCCGGCCCACGGCTCGCTAGATGGCTTTCTCGGATATTTCTGCTAAAGAAAAGACCTCGGCTCTGAATGCACGCAAGGCCGCTATGGGTGTATTCTAGAAGCTCAAAGATAATCCGGCGCGGAAATGTTCCGACGGATTCGGCATTTTGAAGGTACGAGGGCAATCGAAGCAATGGACAATGAACTAAGTACACCGATACAAGGATTGGACGACTCCGAAATTCAGGAGTGGCTCGAATCGCTGGACTCGGTTCTGCAATCCAGCGGCCCGGACGTTGCGTCTTACATACTGGAACGGTTGCAGGCTCACGCCAAAGTGGTCGGCATCGATATTCCGTTCACCGCCACCACGCCTTACGTAAACACGATCCCTCATCAGCTTCAGCCGGCTTTCCCGGGCGATCAACAACTCGAACGCCGAATCAAGAGCCTGGTCCGCTGGAACGCCATCGCTATGGTCGTGCGCGCGAATCGCGAAGAGCACAACATTGGCGGCCACATTTCGACTTACGCTTCCGCGGCCACGCTCTACGAAGTTGGCTTCAATCATTTCTTCCGCGCGCGCACGCCCGAGTTCGAAGGCGACATTATTTATTTTCAAGGACACGCCTCTCCCGGAATTTATTCCCGGGCATTTCTGGAAGGCCGCCTCTCGGCCGAGAAGCTTGAAAATTTCCGGCGTGAACTGAAATCCGGCGGCGGCCTTACCTCTTATCCGCATCCCTGGCTCATGCCTGAATTCTGGGAATTCCCCACCGTCTCCATGGGACTCAGCCCGCTCATGGCTATCTATCAGGCACGCTATAACCGTTACCTGGAAAATCGCGGGCTTAAGCCTGAAACAGACGCAAAAGTTTGGGCGTTCCTCGGGGACGGTGAGACGGACGAACCGGAATCTCTCGGCGCCATCGGTCTGGCTGCGCGAGAAAAACTGGACAACCTGATTTTTGTTGTGAATTGCAATTTGCAGCGCCTGGATGGCCCAGTGCGTGGTAACGGCCAAATTATTCAGGAACTAGAAGCCGAATTCCGCGGCGCCGGATGGAACGTGATCAAGGTTCTTTGGGGCACCGAGTGGGACTCGATTCTCGAGCGCGACACCGAAGGCCTCCTGGTCAAGCGCATGGGTGAACTTGTTGACGGCGAATATCAAAAGCTAGTCGTTTCCTCCGGCGCGTATGTGCGCGAACATTTCTTCGGCTCCAGCCCTCAGCTGCTGAAGCTGGTTGAACCGCTCTCGGACGAACAGCTTCGCCGCCTCCGCCTGGGCGGCCACGATCCCCGAAAAGTGTATGCCGCATTCAAAGCTGCCGTGGAACATCGCAGCTCGCCCACCGTAATCCTCGCGCGCACCATCAAAGGTTACGGCCTGGGCGAAGCTGGCGAAGGCAAAAACGTGACGCACCAGCAAAAGAAGCTCAACGAAGACGAACTCCGCGAATTCAGAACGCGCTTCGATATTCCAGTCACCGACGAGCAATGCACCGAAGTTCCCTTCTACCGTCCGCCCGATGACAGCGAAGAGATCCGCTACCTCCGCGCCCGCCGCGAAGAGCTAGGCGGCTACGTCCCGCAGCGTCGCGTGCGCGCGAAACCGGTCGCCGCGAACTTGGAAGAGTCTTTCAAGGAATTTTCCGCCGGCAGCGATGGACGCGAAATTTCCACCACCATGGCTTTCGTGGCCATCTTGCGTAAATTGCTGCGCGACCCCGAACTCGGCAAATTCATCGTCCCCATCGTCCCTGACGAAGCTCGCACCTTCGGCATGGAATCGCTTTTCCGCACGGTCGGAATTTATTCCAGCGTGGGCCAGCGCTACGAGCCGGTGGACGTGAACACCCTGCTCTACTACAAGGAAGCGAAAGACGGCCAGATCTTGGAAGAAGGAATCACCGAAGCGGGCTCGATGGCGTCTTTCATCGCCGCTGGCACTGCTTACGCCACGCACGGCATCAACACCATTCCGTTTTTTATTTTTTATTCGATGTTCGGCTTCCAACGCATCGCGGATTTTATATGGGCGGCCGCCGACATGCGCGTCCGCGGATTCATGCTGGGCGGCACTTCCGGGCGCACTACGCTTGCCGGCGAGGGGCTCCAGCACCAGGACGGCAACAGCCACGTCCTTGCGCTCACCGTCCCCAACCTGCGCGCTTACGATCCGGCCTACGCTTACGAGCTTGCCGTGATTATTCAAGACGGCATTCGCCGCATGTACAAAGACGGCGAAAGCATCTTTTACTACATCACCGTAATGAACGAGCCGTACGCCATGCCGGAGATGCCCGGCGATGTGACCGAAGGCATTCTCAAAGGCCTGTACAAATTCCGCGCCTCGCGCAATAAAAAATCAAAGTTGCGCGCGCAACTCTTTGGCAGCGGCGCCATCCTCAACGAAGCGCTTCGAGCTCAGGAAATTTTGGAACAAAAATACGGCGTGGCTGCCGACGTTTGGAGTGTCACCAGCTACAAGGCGCTCTACACCGACGGAATCGAGACCGACCGCTGGAACCGTCTGCATCCGGCCGAAGCGCCGCGTGTCCCTTACGTCACCGAGGTGCTGAGAGATTCGCCCGGAGTGATTGTCGCGGCCACCGATTACTTGAAGACTTTGCCGCACATGATCAGCTCGTGGATTCCGCGCCGCATCGCGTCGCTGGGCACCGATGGTTTCGGGCGCAGCGAAGGCCGCACATCGTTGCGCGATTTCTTCGAAGTGGACGCGCGTTTCATCACGCTGGCCACCCTCAACGAACTTTTACTCGATGGAAAAATCGAAGAAAAAGTCGTGGGGAAGGCCATCGTCGACCTCGGCATCAACTCCGAGAAGCCGAACCCCGTAACTTCGTAGTGCGCTCATCATTCTTGCTTCGCGGCGAAGGCGGCCGCAGCTTCTTTTGACGTGACCACCGGCACAATTTCGAAATCCATGAGGTCTTTCCATTCCGCGCTCCACTGTTGAAATAATTCCGGACGCTCGCACTCCATCAGCTGGAAGCAGCGGTCGAAGTTTCGTTCGATCCAGCTATCCACGTACTTCAACCCTTCCGGCATCATGCGTCCCTTATTCTGCAAACGCTCATAAATCGGCGCGGCGTCGCGTTCCTTGAATCGTTCAATCACCATGAACAGCATCTTGCCTCCTTCCCCACCACAGGGAGAATTCACCGAAGGATGCCGGGCTTAAAGCCCGGCGTTGCGAACGGCAAAAAGCTCACCCCTAAAGAGATGAGCTCCATGAACGGCGCCAACCCCTCTGTAAACTCAGCACTAGCGACATTTTCAGCGTCAGCCTTGCGTTTTTTCTAGCGCCAGCGTCCTGCCGGCTCGCTTTCCTCTAAAATCCAGGGAAATTTACTCATAGCAGCGATCTTCCGCCATCTACCACGATCGTCTGGCCGGTGACGAAATCCGTAGTGGCCAGATACGCGACGGCGTCGGCAATGTCGTCGCCGGTGCCGGTGCGATGCAGCGGGACACGTCGAATATATTCTTCGTCGGGCAGCTCGCCGGGAAACTGGATCGTGCCGGGCGCCACGCTGTTCACCAGAATTTCAGGGGCCAGCGCGCGCGCCAGACAGCGTGTCAACATGATCGTCCCCGCCTTCGACACGCAGTAGTGCGTGTAAAGCGGCCAGGCCAGCAGCCCCCCGAGCGACGACAAATTGATGATTCGCCCGCGTCCCTGTCGTTTCATGATCGGCGCCGCCGTCTGCGCGCACAGGAATTGCGATTTCAGGTTGGCGTTCATGATGCGGTCCCATTGCTCTTCGGTGAGGTCTTCAAACTTGGCGGGAAAAAAGATGCCCGCGTTGTTCACTAGAATGTCCAGCCGCCCGAATTCGCTTTCCACCGCAAGAAACAATTTTTGAACGTCGGCGCGCTGGCCGACGTCCCCTTCTAGCGCAATGGCGCGCCGCCGCTGGTGTTCTTGGTTATCGTTCGCAGCGCGAATTTCCTGCACCAGCTCTTCCGCCTCCGTCTTCGACTGGAGGTAATTCACCACGACGTCAGCGCCCTCGGACGCCAGCCGCAGCGCAATGCTCCGCCCCACCCGTTTGGCCCCGCCAGTTACCAGCGCCACCTGCCCTTGCAACGCCTTGCCCGCCATCGACTCGGTCCTCCTGCTTATTGCGGCTTGCTGCGTCGGTGACACGTTAGCACTTTGCAGGGCAGGACGGAACGGCGAGAACTTTTCGTTCGTCAGGTCTAGTCGAAAATGTGAGCACTGGCATGTGGTTGTGGCCCCGCGTTGAAGCGAAAACTCGCGCGGATGAAACAGCCCGCCAGGGCGTACAGGCGCGAAAGGAGAAAGCCGAACAGCAGCCGACTCCGCGTGGCCGACCAGGCGCAAAAGGAAGCGAAACTTTCGGCGAGTTATCGAATCGGAATGGGTAGCGGGGGGAACGCAGGAGGGCTTATGCCCACGATTTCGAAGGACAACAAAGTGGCCGCCATAATTATTTGGAGAGCAGGTCGGGGACTACTCTGGAAAAATCCGACGCGTGCACGACTGGGCCATTTAAGAATGAAGCACGCGGAAGTTGATGATCCCAGTGAGCATCTTTTGGATATACGGCCACCTCGTCCCAGTGAATACCGTGCTGGGTACAGCAATTGGGCTTGGGATGGGCGGGATCGGACTCAAGCTTACGGGCTAGTTCTTCTGCGAACAAATGATTCTTATCCCAGAACTGCGAAACTCGCGGGTCAGGTAGTCGCGATAACACCGTTGTGCCAGGACTGTAATAGTCCGTGAGGAGAATTGGCTCCCACACCACAAGGACACGGATGTGCGGGTTTGTGTTCAGTTTTAGAAAATCCTCGACTGCGGAAGCCCCCCGCAGGCATGTTGGTCAAGTGGGAGAAAGGAGCAAAACGATACGCACTTCGCCGGAGGCGGCGTTGAAGGCGGTAGGTAATGGATCAAAATTGCTGGGTGTGAGCCACACCAATGGCGGCTGCCCTGCGGGGACTCTGGCTCCGCCGTGGAAATGCCAACCCAGAACTAAAACCCCCACCAGCGCCAGCAGCGCAAGGATGCCTAGGGGTTTCTTCATCGGTGACCGTTACCGGATATGTCAGCGAGCATGCTGGCAATCGCTTGAGGAAAGAGAAGGAGAAGAAATACGATAAACGTGGATAGACCCAGACAGATGATTGCTGTTTTGCTTTGCCGCGCCCGGCAGCGAATGCCACGGTAAACCTGCAAGAAACCTAGTCCCAACAGGACGACTGAGAGCCCCAGAAGCCAAGGCCGCGCGCCAGCCAAGAAAACGGAAGCACTCGCCAGGCCCGCAGCGCCCAGAAATGCCAACGGCAGACAACACCCCAAAGTAAGAAGCGAAGCCAGCACCGCGCCCAGAGAAGCACCGGTTGTCTTCCAATTGTCCACTAAACCTCCGGAGCGCGCGCCTTTTCGATCACGGCACGAAGCTGCTCTTCCGATGGAGCGCCGGTGCCGTCCGAATACAAGCGGCACATGAGCCCGACCGCGTGAGATTGTTCGCTCGGAGGTTCAACGTCGCGTCCGTTCACGCGAACGGTCGGTGAACCGGGAAACTTTAGTGATTGCGCCATGTGCGCATCGGTCACCAGAACTTCGCGGACCTGCGCCTGAAAACTTCCCCTAGGCAGAATTGCACGTAAGCGCTGAAGGGCTACGGCGTGATTTGGACAGTCGGAGACGTAAAAGATTTCAATTTTCATGCCACACCTTTATGCTTGGATTTTCCAGCAGCAGCCAGGACTGGACAGGCGACACTCTTTCCTGGTGAGCGCTTGAGTTGAGAGTTACACTTTTGGAGGGCGGCCTGCAGTTCGTCTTCTAACTTCACAAGGGCGGTGCGCTTGGCATGAATGTCTTTGATTTTGCGGTCGAGCTTCTTGCGCATTTCCGAGCAGGCGCGCAGTTCATGGGTTCTGAGAGCCAGGAATTCACGAATTTCCGTGAGCGAAAAACCAAGCGCCTGCAAGTTGCGGATGAATTCCAAAGTGGAGAGATCAGCGGCTGAATACAGCCGAAACCCGCCCTGGCTGCGCGCCGGAGCAGCCAGCAATCCATTGCGCTCGTAAAAACGAATCGCGTCCACGCTCAGCCCCGTGTATTTGACAATCTGACCGATTCGCATTGTACTTTCTCGTCCTAACGAACCTTGCTATCTCCTAGGCTACACCCTAGAGTCTAGGCCAGAGTCAAGCGCTTTGTATGGAGAACGGCTCATTCGGCCCACGTCGCGCCGTCAGTCCACGTTCGCTCAGTGCCAGCCAGCAAAGGAAAGCGAAACTTTTGGCGGGTTATCGAATCCGATTGGGCAGCGGATGGAACGAAGGAGGGCTTATGCCGACAATTTCCAAAGACAACAAAGTGGCAACACTGATTAATGTGTTTACGGTGGAGCCGGAGAATCAGCAGAAGGTGGTGGATATGCTAGTGGAGACGACGGACAGGGTCATGAAGCATATTCCCGGTTTTGTGTCGGCGAGCATTCACAAGAGTCTGGATGGAGTGCGCGTGGTCAACTACGCGCAGTGGCGCAGTAAAGAAGATTTTGAGGCCATGAGGAATAGTCCCGAAGCGCAGAAGCACATGAAGCCGTTCTTTGAGATTGCTAAGGTGGATTTTCATTTGTATAAGGTGGCCGACGCGATTGAGGTGGGGGACGCGGCTGCCGGTCAGCAGGCTTGAAGGAGCGCTGTCTGAGGGCATAGTAGCGGGCCCCTGCTAGGTCACATCGAAAAGAAACGGCAGATCCCTCGGATTTTTTCCGGCCACTTCGTGGCCTCTTCCCCAGATTCGACGAACCGTCGACCTGGGTGGCTCCATCCGGTGCCCCTGAAAACGAGCGGGCAAAGGGAAAGCGCGCCAGACTGCGCTCGTCAGGAGAGCGTAGAGGAAAAAGCGGAATCCACGGCAAACACACCGCCTCACGGATTCGATGGACCACTTTACTCTCTCGCGCGGAATGAGTGACCGAATCGGCGCGCTCGTAGTATCTTTGCACTCCGTAAGAGCTTCCGCGCGGGCGATAACCACAGAAAGTACGGAGGAAGTATGCTGACGACATTCGAAGACGTCCTGGTGGTTTTGGGATGCACGCTGTCGTCGCTGATTTTCGTGTGGGTACTCAATCGCCTTTGGCCGGCGGAGCGGCGGCGCGATCACAACGACATTATCGGCTGGCAAGTGGGCGTGCTGGGCACAACGTACGCGGTGATTCTGGGATTCATGCTGTATGCGGTGTGGACGTCGTTTCAGGACGCGAACATTAACGCCGAGACCGAGGCGAATTGTCTGGTCAGTGTTTTCCGGGTGGCCAATGGACTACCTGCGGAGCAGCGCGATCAAGTTCACAAACTCGCGCGGCAGTATGCCGACATCGTGATTACGCAAGAGTGGCCCACGATGCAGGGCGGCGATTTTGGTTACGCCGGCCACCAAGCAATCGAACAGTTGTGGTCGGCTGTGCTGCAAACCAAGCCGGATTCGTTCGCGCAACAGACGGCCATGAATCTGGCGCTCACCGAAATTGACAGCATGACGGAACATCGGCGCCTGCGACAACTCCAAAGCCAGTCGAAACTGCCCACCATACTTTGGATTGTGTTGATCGTGGGAGGAATTATAACGATGCTCTCTTCCTGCATGTTTGGGATCGACAATTTTATTTTGCATGCCCTACAGGTGGTTTCGCTGACGTTCCTGCTCGCGCTGATCCTCGTCGCCATCGCTGATATCGACCGGCCATTTCAAGGCGTGGTACATGTGGAGCCGCGCGGGTTTGAACGGGCGCGACAAACGTTTGCGCGAGTTCCCTAATCCTCCAGCACATTCAGCGTGAACCTCGGACAGGGCTAGGTGAAAAGAATGTTAAAAGGCAGACCTATGTCTTGACATTTCCCGATCCCAAAGATATACGAGCGCACAGCGTGCCGGCAGCGCAGGCATCGGTACCTGAAGGAGCGCGTGATGAATTGGACTCAGGTATACGACCCCTTGGGCCACTGGTGGCTCTCCACGCTGGTTGCAGCGCTGCCGATCATCGTGCTGTTCTCGCTGCTGGCGGGCTTGCGGGTGAAACCGCACTGGTGCGCGATCGCGGGCGCGTGCACTGCGATGCTTGTCGGCATCCTGATATTTCATATGCCGCTGATTTTCGCCGCGTCGGCGTTTGCTTATGGCGTGGCGTATGGCGTACTGAAAATTGCCTGGATCGTTCTCGCCGCCGTGTATCTGTACGACATCTCGGTGGAAACCGGCCAGTTTGAAATCATGAAGGAATCGATTGCCGGGATTACGCCCGACCGGCGCCTGCAAGTGCTGCTGGTGGCCTTTTGTTTTGGAGCGTTCATCGAAGGGGCGGCGGGATTTGGAGCGCCCGTGGCGATTGCGGGCGCGTTCATGATCGGGCTCGGATTTCGTCCTTTTCATGCTGCGGCGCTGAATCTGATTGCGAATACTGCGCCGGTTGCCTGGGGCGCGATTGGGACGCCAGTGCACGCGCTGGCTGCGGTCTCCGGGCTGCCTGAATCGGATCTAAGCGCGATGATCGGGCGCATTCTGCCATTTACAGCTGTGATTGTTCCGCTGTGGCTAGTGCGCACGATGGTGAATTGGCAAGAGACGTTGGAAGTGCTGCCCGCGATTATCGTGGTGGGCGTTTCATTCGCGCTGACGCAATTCATATGGGCCAACCACGTGGATAGCAATCTGGTGGATATCGCGGCGGCAGTAGTATCGATCATTGTGACAATTGTGTTCCTGCGGTTCTGGAAGCCCAAGAGAATCTGGCGGTTTGATTACGATAAGCCTGAAGGTGCCCCTGTTGCTGCCGCGCCTCTGCGCGAAGTTGCCGATGATATGGGCGGAAAATGGCCTGCCGAGGACTATGACCACTACGTCGCGCCGAAAAAGTACCCCCCTGCGGTGGTGCTGAAAGCGTGGATGCCGTTTGCGATTCTCTCGCTGTTCGTTCTGCTGTGGGGACTGCCCACCGTGAAGCTCGCGATTAATCAGGCCACGACGCCGGCGTTTCGCGTGGTACAAGCTGACGGAAAAGTTCGACCTGGGCCGCCGGGGTGGAACTGGCCGTATTTGCACAATGCGATTTCGCGTTCTACTCCTGTGGTGGCGAAGCCCACTCCAGAAGGGGCGCGTTACGATTTCAACTGGCTTTCGGCAACTGGCAGCGGCTGCTTCCTCGCGGCGCTTGTTTCCGGACTATTGCTCGGGATGAGCCCCGTGGCTTTGATGAAAACATTTTGGCGCACATTGGTGCGCATGCGTCTGGCAATGGTTGCAATCTCGTTCATGCTGGGCTTGGGATTCGTTACGCGCTATGCAGGGCTCGACGCAGTGCTCGGTCTGGCTTTCACGCGCACAGGCTGGCTGTATCCATTCTTCGGAACATTTCTGGGGTGGCTCGGCGTTGCGCTTACGGGCAGCGACACATCTTCGAACGCGCTTTTCGGCAGCTTGCAGCGGATTACCTCGCAGCAACTCGGGATCGATCCGGTGTTGATGTGCGCAGCCAATAGCGCGGGCGGAGTGATGGGCAAGATGGTAGATGCGCAGTCCATCACCATCGCCACTTCAGCAACCGAGCAAGTAGGCAACGAAGGCATGATTTTTCGGTTTGTTTTCTGGCACTCGATTGCGCTGGGCGCTATCGTCGGCGTGATCGTAATGTTGTACGCGTACGTCTTCCCGCATTTTGTTCCGCACGGCTTGACCTTCGTGAAATAAGGGCTATGCCGGCTAGAGGGGAGAGGCCTACTCGAAGCATTCGTAGGTCCCTTCTACTCGTGGCGAAGCGCGCTCATGGGGTCCACACGCGTGGCTCGTCGCGCTGGTAATGCGCACGCCAGCATGGCAACTACGGTGAACAACAGAACCACGCTCGCAATTGTCACCGGGTCATGGGGCGTGACTTCAAACAGGAAGGCGCGCAGAAGTTGGCTCATCACAATCGTGCCGGCAAGACCAATTCCTATCCCGACAAAGACCAAGCTAGTGCCACGCCTGAGAACGAATCGGTAGATATCGCCAGGCAGTGCACCAAGCACGATTCGCACGCCGATTTCCTGGAATTGCTGCTGAACGGCGTAAGACATCACGCTGTAAAGCCCTACGAGCGCCAGCAAAAGAGCTAGGCCAGAAAATAGACTGAGAAGCAGAGTGCGAAAACGTGGCAGCGCAACCGATTCATGGACAATGTCGTCCATCGTACGCGGAGCGGTGATGGGTTGTTGTGAATCGACTTGTTGAATCGCGTGGCGCACACCCGGAACGAGGTTCGCCGCACTTCCAGCGGTGCGCAAGATGAAAGTCATGCCCGCTCTGGGAAGCTGTTCGAAGGGCTCGTAAACCTGAAACGAATCTTTGTCTTGCAAGCTTCGCTGCTTAACCGACGCGACCACACCCACAATTTCGTGGACAATTGAATAGTCCCGCCCAAGCTGTAGCCGTTGGCCAATCGGGTTTTGCCCGTGAAAAATCGTCCGCGCCAGGAAATCATTGATCAAGCAGACGTGCGGCGATGAAGCGGTGTCTTGTTCCATGAAATCGCGTCCAGCCAATAACGGAATTCCCATTTCGCGCAGATAGTTCGGAGTCACAAGATAGTACTCTGCGGACGGAAGGGATGAGGAGTTAGGCTGCCCGTTGATTCCGAACGACCAGACCGACTCCTCACCGCTCACCGGCACCAGCGAAGTCATGGTCACGGATTCCACGCCCGGCAGAGCTTGCAGCCCGCGTCGCGCTTCCTGGTAAAACTCAGTCCATTGAGCCGGATTGGAATAACGGGCACGCGGCAAGTTCACCTCAAAGGTAAGCCGGCCTGCTGTAGCGACTCCCGGACTCATGGCTGAGAGTTTTGCGAAACTGCGGACGAGCAAGCCTGAACTGATCAGCAGAATCATGGCCAGCGCGATTTCCACAACCACCAGTGCTCTCGTCAGACCGGCGCGCCCTCCGCGACCGGTGCTTCCAGATTCCTTGATAGTTTCCACCAGGCTTTCGCGTGAAGTCAAAACAGCGGGCGACAATCCAAACAACACACCGGTCACCACCGAAAGCCCCAGTGTGAACATCAGCACGCGAATATCAACGTGGATGGCGGCAGCGCTTGGAAGCAAACTGGAAGGAAGCGCTCTGAGAGCGCGAGAACTTACGTAAGCAATGGCCAAACCCAAAGCGCCCCCTGCCAGGGCCAACACGACACTTTCGGTGAGCAGCTGTCTCACGATGCGCCGCCGGCCAGCGCCGAGGGCCATACGAATCGCAATTTCTCTGCGGCGTACCGATGCTCGCGAAAGCAATAAATTAGCGGCATTCGCGCAGGCAATCAGCAACACAAATCCAACGGCGCCCAAGAGCACGAGTAACGCTGAGTGAACATTCTGCACGAGGGAGTCCTGCATGGAGTCAACCGCAACGGTCCAGCCGGCATTTGTATCCGGATATTGTTTTTCGAGATGCGCGGCGATTCCGGTCATTTCTGCTTGGGCCTGTGGGATGGTGACTCCGTCACGAAGCCTCGCTATGACGCGGATAAAGTGAGCCCCACGCACAGTGGCCAGCGAGGAATCCAAATCGAACGGAACCCAGTAGCGAATCTGGTCTCCATGAAACCGAAATCCCGCCGGCATCACTCCGATGATCGTGTACGGATGACCGTCCATCGGAATAGATCGCCCAAGCACACCGCGGTCGGCTGCGAAGTTTGCACGCCAAAGGGCGTCGCTGAGAATCAACACATGATTTTTGCCCGCCAGGAAGTCATCGTCGGTAAAGGGTCGGCCCAGGGCCGGGCGCACCCTCAACAGCTCGAAGAATCCCTGAGTCGCTGCGGTGCCTGTCCAATGTTCGGGCAAACCATCCAGGATCACGTTGGAAGTGTCTTCCGCAAAGGAAACTACCTGCTCGAATGAGCGTGATTGCGCGCGCCAGTCCAGAAAATTTGCCGGTGATGCGGAGAATCGCGGCCATCCTTTCTGAGGATTGCTTTCTTCAAGATAGACAAGGCGGTCCGATTGTGGGTACGGCAGCGGTCGAAGCAATATTGCGTTCACTACGGAAAAGATGCTGGAGTTCGCTCCAACGCCCAGCGCCAGGATCAGGATGACAAGCAAACTGAACCTTGCGTCCTTACGGAACATGCGCACGGAAAACCGCAAGTCTTGCAGAAGTGTCTCGATCATTGGGAGGCCTCTTTGCCGGCGATACATTTCCTTGGTTTGCTCCACGCCGCCTAATTTCAGAACAGCCTGGCGGCGAGCCTCTGCGGGGGACATGCCGGAGCCGAGATTGTCCTGGGCGTGAAATTGGAGGTGGCTTTCGATTTCGTCAGCCAGTTCGCGATCGCGGCGTTCGGAGCCAAATAAGGCCATGAAGCGAGCGAAGAAGCTGCGCAGCATGCGCATTATGCTTCCTCCTCCGGTGACAGGAAACGCGCCAGAATTTCCGTGGTTTGTTCCCACTCGCGCTCTTCCGTTTGCAATTGTTTACGGCCGGCACGCGTAAGTTTGTAATATTTGGCCTTGCGGTTATTGTCGGATACTCCCCAGACGGACGAGACGTAGCCCTCCTGCTCGAGTTTTAGAAGCGCGGGATACAGCGTGCCGTAATTAACCGAAAGCAAATCGCCGCTGGTCTGTTCGATGCGCCGCGCGATTCCATAGCCGTGAAGCGGTCCCATGGATTGAAGGGTCTTTAAGACCATGAGTGCCAGAGTTCCTTGCAAGACATCTTTTTTGTCAGCCATCGGTGATTGCCCGCTCCTATGGGAATGCCATAGCGAGAATGCTGACACAACTCATATGGGAAAACAATAGAAGTCTACGGGCGGCACTCCTGGAAGCCGAGAGCAGGGATCACTTGCCTTGCAAAGAGCGCGGGAACGAGGAGAGAGATTCAGGTGTCTGCTAGAATCGGGACGGCACGGAGGGGGCATGAAGATTGACTTGCTGGCGATTGCGGCGCATCCGGATGATGTGGAGCTGACCTGCGGCGGAACGGTGTTGAAGATGGCGCAGGCCGGTTACCGTACGGGCATTCTGGATTTAACCAAGGGAGAAACGGGGACTCGCGGGACGCCCGAGATTCGTGCGCGCGAAGCGGCGCGGGCTGCGACAGTTTTGAAGGCCAGTGTGCGTCGTAATCTAGGGCTGCCGGATGCGCGGTTGGAAATGCGCGAAGAATACAAAATGGCCATTGCGGAGGTGATTCGCGAATTGCAGCCGAAGACGGTGATACTTCCCTACTGGGAAGGACGTCATCCGGACCATTACAATGCCGCGAAACTGGGGTATGAGGCTTGCTTTGTGGCGGGATTGAAGAATTATCCGCTCAGTGGGCGCGCGTTTCGTCCGTTCAAGATTCTGTATGCGGCGGCGGATGCAAATGCGCGGCCCACGTTTTGCGTGGATATTTCAAAGCAATTCGAAAGAAGGCGGCGAGCGATCTTGGCTTACAAATCGCAGTTCGAGCCGTCGGAGAAAGATCGCAAGTCGAAAGTGTATTTGCCGCTGGACGAGCTTGAGGCGCGAATGAATCTGATGGCTGCCAGTTTCGGACGCATGATCGACGTGAAGTACGCGGAAGGATTCATCGTGAAGGAAGCGATGCGCGTGGACGATGTGGTGCAGATGCAGGTGCGCTCTATATAAGTCAAAAGTGCGTTGAGCAAGTAGAAGAAGACGCATGTGGGAGAAGCAGAGAACCACAATTTACAGATTCTTGACACACTCATGACACCCTAGTGACACCTGCGCACCCCGCGGCGATGTAAGCTAGCGACTGGAGACGGATTGCATCGAGTTGATACCTCGATCACATTCCACAGCCCCCCTGAAAGAGGTCGAAAAACATGAAAAGTAAAAATCCCTGCTCTGCTGGTTTAGCGTGGGCTACTTCTGAAAGTTCCACACTGGGACAGGACTCCTTATCGGCCAATCCCCAGAATCCTTTAAAACGCCCACCGCTCTGGCCGATCAAGCGGGTCGCAGCCCAAGGCGCATTCTAGCGCTCGCATCTCGCACAGCGCGGGCCGCATTCTCGCGCGCGAAAGCATCCGCCGGTTGCGGCTTAGAGTGAAAGGGCAACCAAGCCGTTAAAAATTCAAATATCAAAGGAGACCATGGCTGACGTTCTAATTTCCGGTGGCGGCCTTGCGGGATCCGCACTTGCAATCCTGCTCGGACGGCGCGGCTTGACCGTCGAACTCTTCGAGCGCGACGAATTTCCCAAAGAGAAACCGTGCGGTGAGGGATTGATGCCCGCTGGTGTGGCCGTCTTGAATCGTCTCGGAGTGGCCGAGGCAGTGGGAGGCGTTCCCTTCTGCGGCGTGCGCTATCATGTGCGAAACCAAGTTGCCGAGGGAAGATTCCCCGCCATTGCAGGCCTGCCTGTGTTTGGTCGCGGGCAGCGACGAAAGCACCTAGATCACATCCTCTTTCACACCGCTGCAGAAGTGCCGGGAGTAACCGCGCACACGAGTTCGCGCGTGGATGCCCCGCTTCTAGAGAACGGCCGCGTTGTTGGTCTGCTCGTCAACGGAGAGCCACACCGTGCTGCGCTGAGCGTAGCCGCCGACGGCGCGCATTCGCGCTTACGCCGTCTGATGGGCTTGAGTATTCCTGCCCGGCGCAGGCGTTTGGGAATGCGCGCGCATTTCCGTCTCGCCCCGGGACAAACTCATCCTCCGTGGGTCGATATTTTTCTGGGTCCGGACCATGAACTTTATGTGACGCCTTTGCCCGATCGTGAATTGCTCGTGGTCGTGGTCGCGCTCGCAGATGGGCAGCGGTTCGATGGACCAGTCGGACGTACTTTCCAACGCTGGGTTTTTGCGCAACCAGAATTAGCTCGTCGATTAGAAGGGACTGAACAGATTACCCCGCATCTCGCCACATCCCCCGTTACAGAGCATGCCCGCAGGGGCGTCGCGCCAGGATTTGCATTGCTCGGTGACGCAGCCGGGTCTCTTGATCCAATCACTGGCGGCGGGATGGCTCAGGCTCTCATGTCTGCCGAGTTGTTGGCGCGGTATGTTCCCGAACGCTTGGGTTCAGATGATTCCTGGCTTGCAGACTTCGAGCGTGCTCGGCGGGCCTTTCTCTTCGACTATCGCATCCTGACCAGCATGGTGCTGTGGATGACTGATCATCCGCAAATTGGGGAACCACTTCTCCTATTCTTGAAAACTGTGCCAGCCTTTTTCTCTCACTTGATCGGAGTTTCCGGAGGAGTCCGACGGCTGGTGCCTTTTCCCGGGAACCGTGAATTGGATTGCAAGGCTGCGCCGGAAACCACTCGCGCTCCTGGCCCAGCAAATTGGGAACCGCGAGAATCGCGAAGTTAACGAGTTACGCCGCGCGCCGCGGGAATGTTGATGGATACCTTTCACGTTAGACTGCGCAACGGTGCCACAGCCATACTCGTCGCTGACGAGAAGCCTCTTTACTTGAAAGCTGGCGCGGAGTTTTACACGGTAGAAGATCTCATTGCAGGCGAGAGGCCTTATCTCCAAGAGGGTCGCGGCGAATCCATCCGGCCTGTGATCGAGTGGAACAACGCGGTTAGATTGGCAGCCTCTGACCGAGTGAGCCGTGAATAAGATTCCCGTGTTTATTCAGTGGATCTCATGAGCATGAGGTACGCGGAAGGATTCATCGTGAAGGAAGCGATGCGCGTAGACGAGGTGGTGCAGATGCAAGTGCGGTTAAGTAAAATAAAAAGGTACTAGGCAAAAGAACTGAATTCCGGTCGCGCTGATTTCGTTTATACTCTGCCGGTTGATCCCGCAAATCGGGAGGCGTAATGCGTCGCTCACTCGCGCTTTCGGTCCTTCTCGGTGTTTTATTCATGCCTTGCTGGCAGTTATTGGGGCAGGCAGTATGGCCGCTTCCACAGGATGCGAAAACCGCAATGCAAGAGCTTCAGAAGGAGCCGTTTCGTGCGCACATGGCATTCCTAGCAGATGATCTGTTGGAAGGGCGAGGCACCGGAAAGCGTGGTCACGAAATAGCGGCGCGTTACGTTGCCGCACAGTTTGAAGCCATGGGGCTGAAACCCGCAGGCCAGGACGGTACATATTACCAGCGGGTGCCGCTGCGGGAAATTACTGTTGAACCGGACAAATGCGCCGTCACAATTACCGAGAGCGGTTCCGCATCGCAGCTCAAGTGGGGCGAAGACTTCATCATGCGTGGAAGCGAGGTGAGCCCGGAGGTCTCGGTGGAAGCGCCTGTGGTGTTCGTGGGCTACGGCGTGCGCACGCCCGATGGAAAATATGACGACTACGCAGGACTGGATGTGAGAGGCAAGATCGTTGCCGTTCTGATCGGGGCGCCGCCTTCGCTTCCCTCGGAGCTGCGAGCACACTTGAGTGCCGTTCGCGAGAAGTTGCGCACGGCCCGGGAGCACGGCGTGGTCGGCGTGTTGGTGCTCTGGACCGCGAGAGACGATAAGAGCCTGCCTTGGTCCCGCACGGTCATCGGCGCTGGTTTCCCGTCCATGCGCTGGCTGGGACCCGATGGCATTCCGAGCGATTCATTTCCGAACATCAAGGTGGGTGCCGTCCTTTCTCAGTCGGCCTCGGAAAGACTTTTTGAACATGCCTCCAAATCATGGCTGGAAGTGCAGCGAGACGCGGAGGCATCCAAGCCGCAGGGGTTTGCCTTACCAGTCACTGCGAGCATGCGAGTAGTCAGCACTCATGAAGCAATCACCAGCCCAAACGTGATCGCTGTGCTTCCCGGCTCGGACCCAAAACTGAGCCAGGAATATGTTGTCTATACTGCCCACGTCGATCATTTGGGAATTGGGCAGCCCATTCATGGAGATTCCATTTACAACGGAGCTGCCGACGACGCTTCCGGGGTCGCAGCAATGTTAGTAATCGCAAAGGCATTCAAGTCTATGCCTCACGCACCGGCGCGTTCCGTCATGTTCCTCGCGGTTACTGGAGAAGAGAAAGGATTGCTAGGATCGGACTACTTCGCACATTTTCCGACGGTGCCGATCGGTAGCATGGTGGCGGACATAAACATGGATGGGGCCAGCGTGTTCTACACCTTTAAGGACATAGTCCCGCTCGGTGCGCCGGATAGCTCTCTCGAGGCCGTGGTACAGCGCGACGCGGAGCTTCTCGGATTGAAGGTGAGCCCAGACCCCGAGCCCGCTCAGAACTATTTTGTTCGCGCTGATCAGTATTCGTTTGTGCGCCAGGGCGTGCCCTCGGTTTTCATTACCGAAGGAGAGCAAGCCAAAGATCCCAACTTCAATGCCAAGAAATTCAACGATGATTGGACCGCACGACGTTACCACTCTCCCTCTGACGATATGAACCAACCGTTCGACTTCGATGCCGCCGTCGAGTTCATGCAGCTCGACTTCCTGGTTGGTTGCGATATCGCGCAGAATCCACAGCGGCCGACCTGGAAGCCGGGGGACTTCTTCGGCGAGACCTTTGGCAGGAAGTAGGGAATCTTGCTAGGCAGAGGCTACTAGAACTGGTCGGATTCCTGGGTGTAGGTGAAACCGGGGAGGGCTTGGGCGGTGCCGCGACGGTCCACTTTGACTTTTACCGTGCCTTCGGCTTCCGCGCCGGTTTTCCGCAGCAGCGCGTAGGTGGCGATAGCTTCGTTGTAAACCTTAGTAATCAAATAAGATTCGCCGGAATCGTCTTTCTTCCAGACTTGACCAACTTGGATTTTGCCCACAGGCATAGTACGACTGTAGACAGATTCGAGTTGGGCGTCAATAACGGTGCAAAGGTTAGATTCGCAGTGGAAACCTGGACGGTATCCCACGAGGCCTGGTATTGACCAACGATAAGATGCCAGGCGGAAGATACAGCATGTGACGCGTTTGCGCGACGGCGGGCGGTCGGCAATGACCTTCCACCGGAGACCGCGGCGAGCTGCCAAACCGGTCATCTCGCGCTGGTAAAATTCTGGCGCGCGGGAAACTAATTGGCGGCTGGCGCCATCCAAGCAATTATCGTGACGACGCTGGGGTGGGTGTATAATCCTGGCAAAGTTGCCGGGAGGTGCCCCATGAAGAAGAACCTAGCAGGGCAATTGGGAACGCTGATCGTAGCTGCCTCGCTACTCAGTCCTGCGACAATCGCCGGGCCCATTCAGCAATCGTCAACGCCACCTCCCAGCCAGCAACAGCAAAACGGATCCTCGCAGTCTGGCCAGCAACAGTCAACGGAACCAGCACAAAACTCTCCGCAGTCGGGACAACAAACTGCTCCGCCCCCGCAGACTCCCACGCCGCAGCCGGAGCAAGCTCCGCCGTCTGCGCAGACTCCGCCACCATCCGGACAGCAACCACCTGTTTCGCAAACTTCCAAGCCGGATGAGTCAACGGCGCAGGACCAGAGCGCTCCGGGAACGGGCGACAAGAATCCCGATACCCTGCCGATTCAGCAGATGCCCACGGACCCGAACGTGAAGGCCGGCTCCAAGCAGGATGTGAACGCGATCGGTAACCGCAGCGTTGGCCACGGGCTGAATTTTTATTCGCTGGAACATGAAATCGCGCTCGGCAAACAGCTATCGCAAGAAGTTGAGAAACAAGCAAAATTTATTAACGACCCGGTGGTGAACGAGTATGTGAACCGCGTGGGGCAGAACCTGGTGCGCAACTCGGACGCGCAAGTGCCGTTTACGATCAAGGTGATCGATTCGGACGTAGTGAACGCGTTCGCGCTGCCGGGCGGATTTTTTTACGTAAACAGCGGATTGATTCTGCATGCGGATGAAGAATCGGAACTAGCCGGCGTGATGGCGCACGAAATCGCGCATGTTTGCGCGCGGCACGGCACCAAGCAAGCGACCAAGGGCGACATTATACAGATTGGCGCGATGGTGGCGACCATCTTCATTCCCTACACCTGGGCTGGATATGCCATCTACCAGGGCATGCAGTTTGCTATTCCCATGACATTTCTGAAATTCACGCGTGAGAATGAAGCGGAAGCCGACTACCTGGGGCTGCAATATATGTATAAGGCGGGGTACGATCCGAACGCGTTTGTGTCGTTCTTTGAAAAAGTGCAGGCGGACGAGAAGAAACAGCCTGGCACGATCCCGAAAGTTTTTTCGACCCATCCTCCCACGCCCGACCGCATCGTGAAAGCGCAGAACGAAATTGCGACAATTTTGCCTGCGCGCGATGAATACATCGTTACCACTTCGGAATTTGACACCGTAAAGCGGCGTTTGCAGATGATCGAAATGAATATGAAGGTGGACGACAAAAAGAATCCGAACAAGCCTTCTCTGCGCAAGAAGACGGATCAAAATCCGAACAAAGGTTCTACGGGCGGAAGCGATCCGCAGTCAACGAGCAGCGATCCTACGACGTCCGATCCCGACCGGCCAACGCTGCAGCGGCGTCCGGATCCAAACGCTCAGCCGTAATCGAATAGTTTGCGACATGGAAACTCAAAAGGGCGCCGATGATTCGGCCCCTTTTTTTCATTTGTCGGCGGTGGGTTGGAAAAGCGAGCTCAAAGGAAGAGGCAGGTCCCTCAGGGCGATCCGCAAACGACGCGGATTTCGGGATGACAACGTTTCAGTCGGGAGCATTCCGTAGGCTGCCGTAAAGGAGCGTAGCGGACTAGCGGGCGTGGACTTCGGCGACGCCCAGACGCTTGAGGCCTTCGGCGTAATATTTACGGTAGAGGATGTCCCACTCTTCGCTGCCTTCCAGAATTTCTTTTTTCTGCGAAGCGATTTTCGCGCGTACTTCGGTGTCAACCTGCTCTTCGACCTTCAGCAGAGACGATAAAATCGTGACAATTTCCTGGCGAATGGTGTCGCGGTCTTCCACGAACTCCACATCCGGGCTGGCCACAAGAAGATCGATGATTCGGTGAGAGATGCGAACGGTTTTCTCGCGAGTCAGGCGCATATCAGCGGAGAATTAATTTCCTTTCACGGGCGAGTTGACCTTTCACTTTCTTGAACATTTCCTGATACGAAACACCCGTGCGCTTCATTTCATCCGAATATTTCGCAAGGATCTCGCGGACTTCTTCATTGACGCGGTCTTCCACGGTGACTTCATCGGCCATCACCTGACGCACCTGTTGCGTGAGGTTTTCTATGTTCTTTATTTCGATCATCTTTTGGGCCGCGAGGCGTTTCACCACCTCTTTGGCCATATAGCCGACATAATCCCGCGACAGAAGCATTCCGCTTGGCTCCGCAACTTATGACGAGCATTTCAGTCTACTGGGAGGGTATTCAAAGTGTCAAGGCGGGGCGTTTCGAGCGTCGCTCCAAGTCGGAGCGTAAACTGCGAGTTTGAGGAAAGCGATAGTGCCGCGCGGACAACTTCAAGGCCACCGCTCCGGCGATTAGGCCCGAAATTGCTGAAATCGCGAGGACTAAATCGAGGTCATGGGGGACCACCTGATCGGCGCGGAAGAAAACGCGAGTCCAGGAGATGGATAGTGCGAAATACATTCCGATGCAACCGGCCAAAAGTCCGCCAACCGCGAAGATGGCTGGAACTACTACCCTGCTCGCTTTCCGCACAATCTCTCCTTGCACTGCTCGCAAATAATGCCACGAGTTTTTTCCTCACGATTGCCGGATATTCTTGCGCGTGCTCATTCATGTAATGGCGCGAAATTTTATATAATGGCGGGTAACGGAGACCTTGCGTGCGGTGGGTGGGCGGCTGGCGGCGTCCTCGTATCACTTCGCTTGTTCTGATAATCTGAGCTGGGATTTGCGCGGTGGCCCAACAAACAGGCGCGGCGTTAATGACCAGAGAGAGAAAGGCCAGAGTGACTACTACTCCTATCGCTACTCCGCGCGTCGTAAAGCGCGTGTTCAATTTCAACGCAGGGCCGGCCACTTTACCGCTTTCTGTGCTTGAGCGCATTCGCGAAGAATTGCTGGATTACCGCGGCACAGGAATGTCGGTAATGGAAATGACGCACCGTTCGCCAGAATTCGAAGAAATACTGTTCCGCGCGGAACGGAACCTGCGCCAGCTCATGGCCATACCGGAAGAATATGCGGTGATATTTCTGCAGGGTGGTGGAAGCTTGCAATTTACGATGGTGCCGATGAATTTGTGCCTGCCGGGAAAGCCCGTGGACGTGCTGCATACCGGGATGTGGACGGCCAAGGCGATTGTGGAGCTCGAGAAAGGCGCGCCGTTTAGACTGGCGGCTTCGACCGAAGGGCAAAAATTTAGGCGCCTACCGCACAAAGGCGAGATCGCACTTTCGCAGGACGCTTCCTACGTTTATATAGCGTCGAACAATACGATTGAAGGAACGCAGTGGAACGGGTTTCCGCAGACAGGCGAAGTGCCGCTTGTTGCGGACATGTCCTCCGACATTGCGTCGCGACGTATCGATGTCAGCCGCTTCGGACTGATCTTTGCCGGCGCGCAGAAAAATCTGGGGCCAGCGGGTGTGACGGTTGTGATTGTCCGGCGCGATTTGGCGGAGCGCGCGGATAAGAAACTGCCGACGTTGCTGCAATATCGGACCGAGATCAAGGAGCGGTCGCTGTTCCATACGCCGCCAACGTTTGCGGTGTACATCGTGGGGCTGGTACTGGAATGGCTGGCGGCGGAGGGTGGCGTCGCGGCTGCCGAGAAGCGCAACGAAGAGAAGGCTCGATTGCTTTACGACGCGATTGATGCCAGCGGCTTTTATTCCGCCACGGTCTCGAAGGAATCGCGCTCGCGCATGAACGTAGTGTTCCGGGTGGCTGACGGTGACGAAAAAATCGAGAAAAAGTTCGCTGAAGAGTCCGCGGTGGCGGGCCTTGCCGGGGTAGGCGGGCACCGATCGGTGGGTGGGATGCGCGTCTCGCTTTACAATGCGGTTACCTTCGCTGCCGTGTCTTCGCTGGTCAGTTTCATGCGGGAATTCCAGCGCGCTAACGGCTAATCTGCTTTCGGCGCAGGCGAAATTAAGCATGCCGGTTCAATCCACGCGCAGCGTCTTTTTGAGCTCATAGAAAAGCCACAATGGTGTGGTAGATACGCAACACTTCCTTGACAGGCCCTAATTTGCCCTCTAAGCTACGCTTTCCATGCCAAATCGTGTCAATTCGACGCTAATTCAGCGCTTCCGCTTCTCGCTGATGCCACTAGAACGATACAGGAAGCAGGCACGGTGAAGAACCAGCGGTCAAAGCGAAAACGACAGCTGTGGATCACGCTGGGCCTGATAGCCATCGTGCTGCTGGCGGCCGCCGTGTTCACGTTGGGATCCTTGCGGATTCCGCTACATCCGGAAGACGAAAACGGCCTGGTGATTTGGTTTGCGCTGAATACGGTTATAGCCGCAGGGCTTCTGATTTTCACCTTGATAATGAGCCGAAGCCTGCTTCGGCTGTGGCACGAGCGGCGGGTTCGCCAGATAGGTTCGCGATTCAAAGCGAAAATGGTTTTGGGCGCAATGGGCGTTTCGCTGCTGCCGGTTGTGTTTCTGTTTTTCTTCAGTTACGCGTTACTGAATCGAACGCTCAACCTGTGGTTTCCGCGTCCTCTGGAAATAGCGAACGAAGAAAGCCAAGTGCTGCTGACTGGCTTCGGCGCGTCGGAACTGAAGCGGCTCGACGCGCTGGCTGCTGAAGCCGCTATGCGCGAAACTCCGGATCAAACACTTCTAGACCTGAGCCGCAGCACAGACGCGGCGTGGATTGCGGACTCTGAGGGCCGTGTGGGCGCGGGAATGGATTTTGAGAAAGGCTGGAATCTGGGTCTGCAGAACTCGCAGGAAAAAGAGAATCGCGGCAACAATCGAAGTCCCGGCCGGCCTCAATTCGTTCGAAAGCTGCCAAGTGGCGCGCAAGTGTGGCAAACGGGAAATCAGTTATACATCGCGGGAAGCGCGCCACGGCAGAACCTGACGCTATATGCGGCGCGGCACTTGCCTGACGATTTCCTGCAACGCTACAAAAATATTGAAACGCAGATGGCGTCTTATGCGCAGCAGAAGCAGCGGTTGCGTGATTACAAGCGCGAGATTTTGCTCACCCTAATGCTGATTACTTTGCTGCTGCTCTTCACTACCACCTGGGTGGCGCTGTTTCTCTCCAAGCAAGTGACTCTTCCGATCCAGGCGCTGGCCGAGGCGACCCGAGAAATTTCGCGCGGCAATTTCGATCATCGCATCGAGGTGCAGGCACAGGACGAGCTGGGTACGCTGGTGCGCTCGTTCAATCGAATGACGGACCAGCTGGGAGCGGGGCGTCGGCAGATCAACGAGTTTACCAAGAGTTTGGAGCAAGCCATCGAGGAGCGCGAAGGGCGCCGCAAATTGATGGAAGCAATTCTGGAAAACATTCCTACTGGCGTGGTTTCGCTGAACGCGTCGGGCGAAGTAGCGCGCATAAATTCGGCGGTTACCATGATTCTGGGCGAGCATGCACGCAACGCACATACGCTCACGGATTTGCTGGGTGAAGAAGCCGGGCGCGCTGTGCTGCATTTGATGAGGCGGTCGTTGCGAATGGGCGCGGCGTCGCGCGAAATTGAGATCGCTACCGCCGGACGTCTGGTTCGCGCTGCGGTGACCGTCAGTTCGCTGGGGCCGCGGCGTTCGAATCCGGGATTTGTAGTGGTCATCGACGATTTGACGGATCTTTTGAGAGCGCAGAAGGCTGCTGCGTGGCAGGAAGTGGCCCAGCGCATCGCGCACGAAATCAAGAATCCTCTGACGCCCATACAGCTTTCGGCCCAGCGACTGCTGCGTCACTTAGATCGCGCAGCCTGGGCGCGGCCCGATGGCAAGCCAGCGGAATTCGAAGGATTGGTAGCGGAATGCGCTGGGTTGATTGAACGCGAAGTGCAAACGCTGGAATCGCTGGTGAACGAGTTTTCGCAATTCGCGCGATTCCCTTCCGCGCGGCTGGCTTCCGCGGATTTGAATTCGATCGTGTCCAGCGCACTCGATTTGTTTCGTGGGCGGCTGGAAGGAATCACCTTGAAGACCGAGCTTGCTCCAACGCTGCCTCCGGTGAAGGCCGATCCGGAATTGCTGCGTCGCGTGGTGGCGAATCTGATTGATAACGCGGCGGAGGCCATGGAGGGCTCGACGGTCAGACGCTTACGTGTGGCCACGCGGGTGGAAGGCGATGGCGACGCGGTGGAAATCGAAATTTCCGATAGCGGGCATGGCATTTCGCCGCAGGACAAGGAACGGCTTTTCTTGCCGCATTTTTCGACCCGCGAACGTGGAACGGGATTGGGACTTGCGATCGCAAGCCGGATTATCGCCGAGCATTTTGGAACCATTCGCGTGGAGGACAATTTGCCCAGCGGTACTCGCTTTCTGATTCGCTTCCCGGCTGCGGAAACTGTAACGGCACAAGTTCCGGCGGGAATTCCGGTAGCCTAGAAAGCCGACTTCCCCTGGACGCGTTATTGGTTTATTGCAATTGCAGGGAACTCAGGGCAAGGGTCTGAAAACAAAATGGCCGCGACGATACTGATTGTTGATGACGAAAGCGGAATCCGCGAATCGCTCGGAGCGTTGCTGCGCGACGAGGGGTACGAGGTTGAAGCGGTGGCGTCGGGCGAAGAATGCCTGGAACGCATTGGACGGCGCAAGTTCGACCTGATTCTTCTGGACGTGTGGCTGAAGAAGATGGACGGGCTGGAAACTTTGGAGCAGATTCAAACTCGCGACGACGCGCCCATGGTGGTGATGATTTCGGGGCACGGAAATATTGAAACGGCGGTGCGCGCCACGAAACTAGGCGCTTTTAACTTCATCGAGAAACCTCTCTCACTGGATACGGTAATCCTGGTGGTACGCAACTCGCTCGAATATCTGCGGCTGGAGTCGGAAAACCGCCGGCTGCGTGCTGAACTTGAAGAGAAGCACCAAATTCTGGGCAGCAGCGTGCCTATGAAAGCATTGAGGCAGCAGATTGCTCTGACCGCGCCGACCAATGGGCGCGTCTTGATTTACGGCGAAAGCGGAACGGGCAAGGAGCTGGTCGCTCGCGCGTTGCATGCCAGCAGCTCGCGGGAGTCCATGCCATTCGTGGAAGTAAATTGCGCAGCGATACCGGAAGAACTGATCGAATCAGAAATGTTCGGACACCGCAAAGGGAGTTTTACCGGCGCGAGCGAAGATAAAGTCGGCAAATTTCTGAAAGCCAACGGCGGGACGCTATTTTTAGACGAAGTTGGCGACATGAGTTTGAAGACGCAGTCGAAAGTTCTGCGCGTGCTGGAAGAACAGCGGGTGGAACCCTTGGGCTCGAATACACCGATCACTGTGGACGTTCGCGTGATCGCCGCCACCAACAAGAAACTCGAAGAGGAAATCGGGCGCAACGCGTTTCGCGAGGATTTGTTTTACCGGCTGAACGTGATTCCCTTTTACGTCCCGGCGCTACGGGATCGCATCGAAGACATCCCGATTATTGCGGCACACTTTCTGAAGGCGTTTTGTGAAGAGTATGGCAAGAAGCAAAAAGAGTTCAGCGCGCCGGCGTTGGATGTGCTGATGGGCTACCCCTGGCCCGGCAACGTTCGCGAGTTGAAAAATCTGGTTGAGCGTCTGGTTATTATTTGTCCGTCGCCGAGGATTGAACCGCATCATTTGCCGCCGGAGTTATTTCGCGGCGCGTCGAAGAGCCCGCAGAAGCCGTATGAGAGCTTGCACGAAGCGCGCTCGGCCTATGAGCGTGAGTTTGTGTTGCGCAAGCTGGAAGAGAATCGCTGGAACATGACCAAGGCGGCGCAAGTGCTAGGGCTCGAGCGAAGTCATTTGTATAGGAAGATGCGGTCGCTCGGAATTGCTCCGGCGCGGGAATAGTTGTGAAACTTTAGGGGTCAAACTCCTGAAGGAATCGAGACTACCGCGCGGTTGAAACCCCGCCCTTCCAGCGAGTCACCCTTGAGAGATCACTCCTGGTAGTCGGCGAGTTGTTCGAGTTGACGGTGCCAATCGAGCTGGCGAACGATTGCGGAATTCTGGCGCCAGTGCGGTTGAACTTTTACCATTAGCTCCAAGAAAACTTTTGTGCCGAGAATCAATTCCATTTCCTGCCGTGCTTGCGTGCCGATTTTTTTGATGGTCACGCCGCCCTTGCCAATCAAGATTCCTTTCTGGCCTTCGCGTTCGACGTAAATGGTGGCTCGTATGCGAGTGAGTTTCTCTCCTTCTTCAAAACTATCGACCAGGACTGCAATTGCATGCGGCACTTCTTCGCGCGTGATCAGGATCGCCTTTTCGCGGACGAGTTCTGCGGCCAGAAAACGCTCTGGCTGATCGGTGAATTGGTCGGGCGGGAAATGCGGCGGCGCTTCGGGTAAAAGAGTTAGCCAGGAATTGACCAAGTCCAGGCAGCCTGCGCCGGTAAGCGCTGAAATAGGAAAAATTTCGGCGAACTCGAATTCTTTGTTGTAGCGCTCGATCAACGGCAGAAGGAGCTGTTTGCGAAGGCGGTCCACTTTGTTCAGCAAAAGGAAAACGGGGCCGCGAAAGCGGCGCACCCATTCAATCGAGAAGCGGTCACCCGCACCGAAATCGGCAGTGGCATCGACGATAAGGGAAAGTATGTCGATTCCCTCCAGCGCGTACTGCAATTCGTCCATCATCATTCGGCTGAGAACGTTTTGGGGCTGATGAATGCCGGGCGTATCGACCAGAACGATTTGCGCGTCGTCGCGATTCAGAATTCCTTGGATGCGATTGCGCGTGGTCTGCGGTTTGGGCGAGACGATGGCGACTTTTTGGCCGACCAGCGTGTTTACCAGAGTAGATTTGCCCGCGTTGGGGCGTCCCACAATAGCCACGAATCCGGACTTGAATGCCATGCGTACAACAATTGTACGCCTTTGGGTCCGCTACGAGTAGTTTCCGCAAATTCGAGTAGTGCTACAGTTTGAGCCAACGCGGCAGGACCAGGGCCCCCGGCACGGGGATCTCCGGAGGCGCCAAATCAAAGCAACTATGTTTTATCGACCGCTGTCGTTTTCACGCCTCCGTCGCGATCGGGAGGTACCCTCAATTCAGGCGGGCGCGCACACGCAGCACTTTGCGCTGATTGGCTTCCAGGACTTCGAAGCGCACTCCGTCTGCGTCGATCACTTCGCCGGTGCGAGGCACATGACCGGCAAGACTGTTGAGCAGGCCGGCAATGGTGCTGGCGCTGGAATGTTGCATGGCGGCGTCGAGCTTCACCCCAAACAGCTCGCCGACTTTATCCACTGGAACGCTCCCGCGAACAATCAACGAGCCGCCCGATTCGCGAATCACATCGGGCATGGGCCGGCGATCTTCTTCGCCGATTTCGCCAACGATTTCTTCCACCAGATCTTCTATGGTGACCAGGCCGGCCATCAATCCGTATTCGTCAATGACGATGGCCATCTGCTGATTTTTGCGTTGCATTTCCTTTAACAGCTCAGAGCCAAATTTTGTTTCCGGCACGAACAGAGCGGGGCGCATCAGTTCGCGAACGGTGCGATGAGCGGCTTCGCGATCGGGGACTTCGAGCATATCGCGCGCCATTACGATGCCCACGATATCGTCCAGCGATTTTTCGAATACAGGCAGGCGCGAAAACTTGGTGTCTACCACAAGCTCGCGTAACTCTTCGAGCGAGGCCGTGGCGCGTATAGCGATCACGTCGGGGCGTGGAGTCATCACTTCGCGGACGCGTTTGTCACCGAACTCGACCACTTGTTCGATAAGGCGCGCTTCGTCCTGTTCGATGATTCCCTCTTCGGTGGCAGCGTCCACAAAATTTTCGATGGCTTGCTGCTCAGCCGCCGGCGCACTTTGCTCTTCTTCGGAAAGATGAAGGACGGAAACGAAAAACTCGAGGACCGCCAATACCGGCCAAGTGAGGAATACAAATACGCGAATAATCGGGACAAACGGAGCAATCCAATTGCCGGGCGCGCGGGCTAACAGCAGCGACGGCAGAAATTGCATGGCCACCACTACTTCTGCGCCCAGGAAAAAAATCATTTCCAGAGCGGCTTCCCAGGTGCCAAGCGCAAAAAAGATTACCGCCCTCGCGGTAATGGCCGCCACCATAACCAGCCAAAGTCGCGCCAGCAGGCTGAAAGCCAGAGCGGCGCGTTGACGATCCATATGAAAGCGTGGCTCGACCTCGACTTCGAACAATTCAAGATGGGCGTAGGTGCGCCCGGTGGATACGTGGCCGAGTTCGCGATAGACGCGGTCGAGATAAGAGAAAAACAATAGGATGGCGGTAAGCGCGAGAATGCCCAGCGTATAAATGAGGATCGCCATTACAGCGCTAGACCAAGTTGGCGGCGAAGACGCATTTCGCGCCGCTCCATTTGTCCATGATCGGTTTCGTGATCGTAACCCATCAGATGAAGAATTCCGTGAAGAATGAGGATGCGCATTTCGTGGTTGAACTCGCGTCCGAAACGCTTGGCATTTTGCCGAGCAATCGCAGGCGCGATGGCAATGTCGCCCCAGTACGGCATTGAACCAGCATCGCGCGATTTCACCGAGTTTCGCTTGCCGGGCCACTTGGGAAATCGCTGCTTTACACTTGGCTCATCCGTTGTGAACGACAATACATCGGTGGGCTTGTTTTTACCACGGTACGCGCGATTCCACTTGGCGATGTCGGCGCGGGAGACCAGGCAGATGGTAACCGCATCGGCTGGAATTTTCAGGAGCTTGCGCAATCCGGCCGAGAATTTTTCCAGGTCATCAATGGCAATGGGGACCTGGCGCTGGCGGTTTAGAATCATGTGCGCGAGCTAGGCTCGGTGATACTTGTCGCGAGGGTTTAGCGCGCCATGTTCATCGTACGCTTTGATGATTCGCTGGACTAGGCTGTGGCGCACCACGTCGTGCTCATCGAAGTAAACCATGGCGATGCCTTCGATCTTGCCGACAACTTCAATAGCCTCGATCAGTCCGGAGCGACGCGAATCCGGCAGATCGATCTGCGTGACGTCACCTGTGATCACCGCCTTGGAGTTGAAGCCCAGGCGCGTGAGGAACATTTTCATCTGTTCGCTAGTGGTGTTCTGCGCTTCGTCAAGGATTACGAAAGAATCGTTGAGCGTGCGGCCGCGCATGAAGGCCAGGGGGGCCACCTCAATGATGCCCTTTTCGAGATAACTCTCAAGTTTATCCGCTTCTAGCAGGTCATGAAGCGCATCATAGAGAGGGCGCATGTAGGGATCGACCTTCTCCTGAAGCGTGCCGGGGAGAAATCCGAGGCGTTCGCCTGCTTCTACCGCCGGACGCGCCAGGATAATGCGGTTCACTTGTTTCGAGAGCAGCGCAGAAACGGCCAGCGCTACCGCGAGGTAAGTTTTCCCAGTTCCTCCGGGACCGATGGCGAAGACCATGTCGAAAGTTTCAAGCGCTTCAATGTAACGGCGCTGGTTCGGACTTTTCGGAGCGATGCTCTTTTTGCCAAACGAGCGAGTGCGAGTGGGCGAAAAAGCGCCGCGCAGTTCGGAGGCCGGTTCAGCGGTGGCAATGCGGAGCAGAGATTTTACTTCCTGGCTGCCGGGGACGCGGCCTTCGCGGATGCGATTGTTATATTCGGAGAGAATTTGAGCGGCGCGTTCCACTTGGGCAGGCGCACCTTCGATTTCAAGATCATGATCCTGCAAGTGGGTAGTAACGTGCAAGGTTGACTCGAAGAGCTTGATATTTTCGTCGAGGGTCCCGAAGAGCTCGTTGATGCCGCCAGCAAGTCGGACGGTTTGTTTCATTCCGGATAGCGGGCGCAACGCCCAGGAGGAATTTTCATAGCGCCTAGCGTAGCGCGGCTGGGAAAGAGGGTCAAGGAACCAGATTCGGCGAATTTCAGAGGCCGATAAATCATTCATAAAAAGGGCCTTGCAAGAACGCGCAGCTCAAAAAGATCAGAACGAAGCTACCGTGCTAGTGCAAACCAAGGTAACTTCTATTTAACTTTGGTTAGACTTGCACGCTATGCCGGTGAAATACTGTGCGATTCTAAGGGCAAGTTTTTTGCCGAAGGACGCCGAAGTAAGGACTCATTCATAAGCCGCTTGCGATTTCCCGGAACGGGAACAGCGGTACGACGCGTGTCGAAAAGGAACTGATTGGTGGGATTGTTCGTCGAATATCGGAGAATTGGATGGCCAAGCTGAAAGAACCATCGCGCGACACCGAGGGTAAAGTATACGCCGAGCCGCGGCGAACGCAGCGCGTGCGTATAGGCATGTCGGTGGTAATACGTGGGACGGAAGCCGATCAAGTCTTCGAAGAAAAGACCAGGACAATTACCGTGAACGCGAACGGCTGTCTGGTGCTTTTGGGCACCAAGGTGAAGCGCGGCCAGAACCTTAGAATCATCAACCCTCAAACGCAGGAGGAATTGGCCTGCCGGGTATGTTTTCTGGGCGAAACCAGAGACGGCAAATCAGAAGTAGCTTTCGAGTTTTCCGACCCTTCACCGAAGTTCTGGCGAATTGCGTTTCCGCCAAATGATTGGGACCCCTCTGAACGCAAACGCGCAGGCGCGCCGACGCCGCACAACCCTCCAACGCACGCTAAATCATCCTAATAATTCCTCCAAGCGCGTTTCAACTACTTTTCGAAAAGTTAAGAATTAACCGGGTGCGACCCGATTTCCAGCTATGGCTTGGCAGCGGGAAACTCCACTTTGGGAGCTTCGCGCGAAGTCTGCGACGCCTGGAAGTATGCGTCGTTGCGTTTGAAGCCGGCCCAGCTTGCATAAATATTATTCGGGAACTGGCCAATGTAGGTATTGTAGGTCTGTATGGAGTCGTTATAGCGTTTGCGCTCCACGGCTATGCGATTTTCTGTGCCGGCGAGCTCGTCCTGCAAGCGCAGGAAGTTTTCGTTCGATTTCAGCTGCGGGTAATTTTCGACAATTACAAGCAAGCGGCTTAGCGCGCCATCGAGTTGGCCGTTCGCGGCGATTTTATCCTGGGGCGTTTGAGCGTTCATCAACGCCGAACGAGCTTTTGCGATGTCGCCAAAAACGGTTTCTTCGTGCGCGGCGAAACCTTTCACCGTCTCAACCAGGTTGGGGATCAAATCAGCCCGGCGCTGCAGTACTACGTCCACCTGGGCCCAGTTGGATTTTATCGCTTCGTTCAGCGTGACCATCTGATTGCGGTGTGAGATGTAGCCGAGGCCCAGCACGACGAGAACGGCGACGATCACAGCGATAATTGCTAGAACTATTTTCATGAGATTCTCCTATCCATTCCTTTCTCTCGGTCGAAAAATTTGTGATGCACGGGCAAGGTGGAAATTTGGCGTTCTAAGAATTTCAGCCTAGGACACGCTCAGCCGTCGATCCACTTCGTTGGTGACTACTCCCACCAGGTCTAGATAGGCGTTTAATGTTGCTTCTACGTCCAGGTCCTTTACCTTACGCTTCCCTTCGCGCACATCTAAAATGGCCTGAAACGCTGTGGGATCGGCCCCCGTCAATCCTGCAATCGCATCAAGGGCTTCGCGTTTGGTGGCGGGCATGGCGTGACCGAGCGCCAGCAGCGCGTGGCGAAACAGAGCACAAATCGGCGAAACAGACTTCAGCATGATATCCACGTGAACTCTATTGCTGAGCGGCGCGCTCAGCACCGCTTGGCGCAAACGCAACCAATCCGTTCGAAGCTCGCGTTCTACTTGCAGGCGATGCAACTGCAAAGGGACCTCGAAGTCGGCCAGAAAATCTGCGCCGTAAAGAACACGGTGATGCAGCTTCATATCCAGAAGCTCTATGGCAAAGACGTCCGCCGACTGACGCAGCTCGTCGTGGGTGAATATGAGTGGGGCTAAATTTCCTTGTTTAATCCACCACTCCGCAACAGGATGCAGATGCTCCAAGGCGGTGGCATCGGCGCGTTCAACTACGCACAAAACATTCAGGTCCGAATGTCCGGCGCGAAATTCCCCGGTCACCGCAGAACCGTAGAGGACGACAGTTTTTAGGTTGTCTTGAATCGCGGCTTTCAGCCGATTCACAAGATCCGTAAGCTTAGCTTCCATCTGACATCCTTCCTCCAATACGCTTGCGAAGGTTTGAAGTTACCAACTGCCTCCCGCCCCACCGCCACCAAATGAACCTCCACCGAAACCTCCAAATCCCCCCCCACCACCTCCACCGCCAAACCCTCCGCCTCCGAAACCACCGCCTCCGCCCATCATTCCGCCTATCATCGGGCCCACCCACCAGCCGCCACCGCCGCCGCGTCTACCACCTCCACGCCTGAATACACTGGAAATAAAAAGGAATATTAAGATCAGAAAAAGGATGATGGCCACGGTCCCGGGTCCATTTTCTTGTTTCTTGCGATAAACAGGTCTTGGCGATGGCGGCGCCGACCCACTGAGTGTAACGCCGCGATCTTGGGCAATCACGTCTGCGATTCGACGAGTTATGAGAAGTAATGCAGCGTCGTAATTTCCGTCGCGCAGATACGGTATTGCTTCTCTCCCAAAGCCGCCAACCTTCCCATCCGGAAGGATGGGCTCAAGTCCATAACCAACCGTAGTCCAATACTTGTGGTCCTGCGGAGCAACCAGGATCAGGACGCCTCGATCGGATTGCTTAGGACCCACACCCCACTGCGTAGCGAGCGCAATCGCATAATCCTCGACCGGCTTCCCCTCTAATGACTTGACGGTGACGACTGCGATCTGTGCGTGAGCCTTCTGATCAACTTCAGTGCAAAGCGCTTCGAGCTGGGCGCGAGCCGCCGGGCTCAGCACGCCGGCGAAGTCGTTGACATATCCTGCCGGCTTGGTTTTCGGGAGGCTCTGCTGCGCGTTCGCGCTGAGCGCGATGAATAGCCAAACAATGGATAGCAGCAAACTGGCGGCCGCTCTCGGACTGCAATTGATGATTCTTCCCTGGTGCATGGACGGCATGTGGATGGCGGGCATGTTAGGCCCTTGCGCTACAAAGTGTCAAATTAGCGGCTTGAGCTTTCCTCATTCGGTGATACGCGGTGCCCGGACCAGAAATTTCGCAAGCGTTCATCCGCGGGCTCTAATCTGCGGAAATTTGCGGGTTTACGCAAGATTGTCAGCGCTTGAGGGCGATGCTACACTTCGGTGTCCGTTTGTTCGATTGCGCACAGCAATGTTCGCTAATGAACGAGCTGTGAGCTGAAAATCCCGATTAACCGTCTAAATTCAACCGCATACGCATGGCCGCCTCTTTGCATCGAAATAGGCCATTTGAAACAAAGTGGTGTGTGCGCGCGTTTAGGTAGACTGAGGTGCGCGAGCGCTTCAACGTCCACTCATGCTGAGAGGAAAAACGACGATGATTCGAAGGTTTAGGAATGCTGCTCTGGTGCTGCTGACGGTTTTTTCGTTGGTGCTCTCTCCGGTCTTTGCTCAGGCGCAAGAAGGCCAGAATCCCACAAGCCAGGAACAGCAAGGGCAACCGGGACAGCCTAGCCAGCCAGAACCGGCGCAATCCCAGCAAACGCCTGGACAAGCTCAACCAGGACAGACACAGGAGCCGTCGGGCACCCAACTCAAGGAACAGCCCCAGACTCCCGCGGCAAAAGAAGCGCGCGAGATGAAGACCAGTCTCGGCCCGGACTATGCCAAGGGCAAGCCGTTCTTCCCTGACATCATCGCGCCTTACACCACAGCCAAAATTCCGCAGCCCATGCTGACGAATTCCCCTCGACTGGACCAGTTGATTCAGAACGGCAAGTTGATGCTGAGCTTGGAAGACGCGATTTCGCTAGCGCTTGAAAACAATCTAAACATCGTGGTGCAGAAGTACACGCCGTGGATTGCCGAATCGCAAATCTTGAAAGCGAAAGCTGGCGGAATTCCGGAATTTGCCAATACCCAACAAATCGTTCTGGGCACTTCGCCATCCGTTTCTTTCGATCCAATCGTTTCGGGAACGGTGGGCTGGCAACGATCGACAATTCCGGTCAACAATCCGCTCACTACGGGAGTCGGAACGACCTCCACAATTCCAAGCCTGACTACCAATGGCTACGAGTACAATTTCGGCTACAGCCAGGGATTTCACACCGGCACGAATTTCACGGCAACATTAGATACCACTCGAGCGGCATCCAACACGCCGGAAAACTTGTTCAATCCTTATGTAAACCCGATATTGACGGCCACGCTGACTCAACCGCTGCTGAATGGCTTCGGCATCCTGGTGAACACTCGCTACATTCTGGAAGCCAAGAACTCGCTGAAGGTAGCGGACTCACAGCTGGCGCAACAAGTGATGGCGACTGTGCAACAAACTTCGAATGACTACTGGGAACTGGTGTATGACCGCGAAAATGTGAAAGTGCAAGAAGCTGCCGTGGGCGTTTCGACAAAGTTGTACGAAGACAACAAGAAGCAGCTACAGATCGGCACCATGGCTCCCTTGGATGTGCTCACGGCCGAGTCGCAGGTCGCTACCGATCAGCAGAACCTGATCGTGGCGCAGACTACGCGGTTGCAGCAGCAAACCGTTCTGCTGAACGACATCACGAAGAACCTGATGGCGCCCGAGCTGGATGGAATTGAGATCGTGCCAACCACGACGATTTCTACGCCGGAAGTGGTCGAGAACCTTCCACTGGCAGATGCGGTAAAAGAAGCTTGGCAGAAGCGGCCAGAAATTTATCAGGCGGACTTAAACTTGAAGAATGCTGGGATCGAAGCAAAAGCAACGAAGAACGCTCTTCTGCCGACGCTCGATCTGTATGCGCAATATAGCGCGCAAGGTTTATCGGGAAATTCCCTGGTTTCAAGTTCCACGACTCCCACATCCATTGAGCCTATTCCGAGCGAGCCGATCGTGGACTCGATGACCGGTCTCCAAATTGGCAACGAAGTGGTGGGGTTTCCGGTCTTGCCCATGGCTGTAAAAACTAGCGGCCTGGGAAACGCTCTCTCCAGCCTGTTCTCCAACGCCTACCCCACGTACGCAGCGGGCGTGACTTTTTCTATTCCCATACGCAACCGTTCGGCGCAAGCGGACAACGCTCGCGCGCTTTTGAATGAACGGGTGCAGCAGACGCAGTATCGCCAGACACAAAACACGATTGTACTGAACGTTCGCAACGCCATGATCGCTTTGCAGCAAGACCGCGCGCAGGTAGCGGCGGCGGAAAAAGCGCGGACATTGGCGCAACAGACCCTGGATGCGGAGCAGAAGAAATACCAGCTCGGCTCATCTACCAGCTATAACGTCGTGCTGCGTTCTCGCGACCTGACCGCGGCGGAAGGCACCGAGCTGCGAGCGAAGGTCAACCTGGAAGAGGCGCTCGTGAATTTCAACCAGGCCATGGGGCGCACGCTGGAAGTGAATCGCATCACCATGGCTGATGCGCTGCGGGGGAAGATCTATCGTGATAAGAACATCCCTGGAACGCCGGACCTTGCCGATTCGATGGGGGCTAAGTAACTCGGCTGTCAGTCAGACCGGCCATGGATGCGCACAGCCAGATGCCCGGCAAAGCCCGGCGCTAGAAAAGCAATCGGCAACCAAGGGTAATCCCGCAGCTTGCTGCCGCTATGGCATTGCCCTAGAATGAGCGATAGAGAGCTTTTGCATTGAGAACTTCCCACCGTCCAAGGAGCCGCGCTCATGGCCGAAAAAATTGGCGAAAAGATCGCTGACCCGCTGAAGCGTAATCCCGCGCCGGAACTGGACGCCACGCGCCGTCCCTCCAAAGCGGAGCGGGAGTGGGAAGAAAAAATTCTGAAACCCACGCTAGAGAAGTCGCCGGAACGTCCCGCGGATTTCACGACCGTTTCGAGCTATCCCATCCGGCGTCTTTATACCGAAGCAGACCTGCCAGACTGGAATCCTGAAGGCGACCTGGGCTACCCAGGCGAGCCGCCTTACACGCGCGGAATCCATTCGACCATGTATCGCGGCCGGCTGTGGACCATGCGCCAATTCGCCGGCTTCGGCGCGGCTGAAGATACCAACCGCAGATTCCGCTATTTGCTTTCGCAAGGACAAACCGGCCTCTCCGTGGCTTTCGATTTGCCCACCTTGATGGGATACGACTCGGACCACCCTTTGTCGGGAGGCGAAGTAGGAAAATGCGGAGTGGCCATCAGTTCGCTAGCCGACATGGAAACGCTGTTCGACAAGATTCCGCTCGCCGACGTCACCACGTCGATGACCATTAATTCCCCGGCGTCGGTGATTTGGGCTATGTATCTGGCCGTGGCTGAAAAGCAAGGCGCTGACTGGAAGAAAATTTCCGGCACGTTGCAGAACGATATTTTGAAGGAATACATCGCGCAGAAGGAATATATCTATCCGCCGGAACCTTCCATGCGATTGGTGATCGATACGTTTGAATTTGGGACGAAGCATACGCCGCGATTTAATCCTATTTCGGTAAGCGGCTATCACATTCGCGAGGCGGGCTCGACTGCGATTCAAGAAGCCGCGTTCACTTTACGCGACGGCATTGAATATGTGGAGTGGGGCATACGCCGAGGGCTTGAAGTGGACGAGTTTGTGCCGCGGCTTTCATTTTTCTTCAACGCGCACAACGACTTTTTCGAAGAGATCGCGAAATATCGCGCGGCGCGCCGTATCTGGTACAAAACCATGCGCGAGCGCTTTGGCGCCAAGAGTCCGCGTTCCTGGGCGCTGCGATTCCACACACAGACGGCGGGATGCTCGCTGACCGCGCAGCAACCTTACAACAACGTTGTGCGAACCGCGTTGCAGGCTCTGGCCGCAGTGCTGGGCGGAACGCAATCGCTGCACACAAATTCTCTGGACGAAGCCTGGGCCCTACCCACGGAGTTTGCCGCCACCGTAGCTTTGCGCACACAGCAAATCATCGCGCACGAAAGTGGAGTTACGAATACGGCCGATCCGTTGGGCGGTTCTTATTTCGTAGAAACGCTGACCAACGAAATCGAGCGGGGCGCGTGGGATTACATCGAGAAAATCGATGCGCTGGGAGGCATGGTGCCGGCCATCGAGCGAGCGTATCCTCAACGTGAAATTGCCGAGGCCGCGTATCGATACCAAGTCGCGGTGGACCGCAAAGATAAAATCATCGTGGGTGTGAATGACTACGTCGCCGTAGAGAAGCCGCTGGATATCTTGCAAATTGACGAAACCGTGGCCGAAGGCCAGACGCAACGGCTGCGCAAGCTTCGCGCCGAGCGTTCGAATGACGAAGTTGCGCGGCGCCTGGCGGCCCTGCGCAAGGCGGCTGCCGGAACTGAAAATACGATGCCCTACCTCTATGAAGCGGTGAAAGCGTATGCCACGCTTGGCGAAATTTGCGACACGCTGCGCGACGTGTTCGGCGTTTACGAAGAAGTTGCCATTACTTAAAAATATTTCCTCGAAAATTGACGCGCGATTGCTAAGAGGCGGTCTGCCATTGGAAACTTTCAGTTCCGCTCGCATCTCACTGGTTGCTGTTGTATCGATTTTTGTCTTGGCATTTTCAGTCGCTCACTCGACGAGCGCAGAAGTGAAGGACAAGAAACCTGCGGCAGTGAAGAGCGCGTTCCTCACAACGCCGGACGGGGTCAAAATTCACTACCTCGAAGCAGGACACTCCGCAAACGTCGAGAGCGCACAGGTCGGAAACCCGCTGCCAGCAGATGTGAAACCTACCAAAGGCAATATTTCAGTTACTGGCGCGCACAATTTCCCTTCCCTGCTTTTCGTGCCGGGCTGGACTATGCCCGCGTGGATATGGGAAAACCAGATCTCGTATTTTTCCAAAGATTATCGTGTGGTGGCAATGGACCCGCGTTCGCAGGGCGAATCATCGCAAACTTCGGACGGGCTATTTCCTCCCGCGCGAGCGCGTGACATCAAAGCGGTGGTCTCGCAGCTGCACCTGGCCCCTGTTGTCATCATCTGCTGGTCCATGGCCGTGGTTGAGACCATGGCGTATATAGATCAGTTCGGGACGGGAGATTTCGCCGGGTTGGTGTTTGTTGACAACGACGCAGGCGGTCGCGGCACGGGCGACGCCGATCAGGCCTTTGGACTTCTTAAAGGTGTCCTGGAAGATCGGCAAAATTCTGCCAACGAGTTCGTGCGCAACCTTAATTTCAAAAAGCCGCAAGCGGAAGAATATCTCAAAAGGGTCATTCAGGCGTCGTTGCGCGTGCCAACGAATACTGCCGTCACGCTGCTGGTTGGATATTTTGTGTCCGACTATCGCTCCGTGCTGCCGAAGATTGATAAGCCAAGCGTGGTCTGCGTCGCAAACAGTGAGTACATGAATACGATTGTGGAGATGCAAAAGCAGATTCACGGCTCGCAGCTTGAGGTTTTTGAAGGCGCGGGCCACGCTTTGTTCGTGGATGATGCCGACCAGTTTAATTCGATGCTGGAAGAGTTCCTGCTCGACTTGCGGTAGCCGGTCAGGAAATCCCAGCGCTCGCGTGACTATCGTTTCAAGCGCGATTTGAAGTATTCTTGCCTGCCATGGCTGATAAGAAAATTCGTGTATTGATTGCCAAGCCGGGTCTCGATGGACACGACCGCGGCGCAAAAATTATTGCTCGAGCGCTCCGCGATGCCGGCATGGAAGTGATTTACACCGGGTTGCGGCAAACTCCGGAAATGATCGCGTCTGCGGCGGTGCAGGAAGATGTGGACGTGATTGGTCTTTCCATACTTTCCGGCGCACACAATACGCTTTGTCCACGATTGATGGACTTGCTGCGCGAAAAGCATATGGATGACGTAACGGTTCTGATCGGCGGAATTATTCCTGAGGCTGATATTCCCGCGCTGAAAAAAGGTGGAATCGCGGAAGTCTTTCTTCCTGGAACCCCTACGCAAGCAATTGTGGATTTCATACGCCAGCGGATCTGGACTGCTCCGAAAGGCGCGTAGTTTCCTCAAGCTGGCCCCGCTGACGCCATCTGTCGAAAGTTCAGCCATTTGAAATTACGACGCTGCGCGAATCAGTTTGGTCCGCGTGTAGGCCACACGAAATCCCTGGCGCTCCATATTGCGGTGCGACGCGCTTCCCGGTTGCGTAATACTTACAGCAAGGTCGCATCCCTGTGCCGCAGCCCAGGCGATGCGAGCCTGCAGCAAAGCCGTTTGCGCGCCGCGACCGCGAAATTCCGGAAGCGTGCTCGCGCCGAAAAGACCGCAGACTCCTCCTCGCGTGGAAACCGCGCCGCCTCCGGCTACGGAGCCATCCACCAGCGCGAGGAAGCAATGAGCCGCCGGAAAGAAGCCCGCCATCACCTCGAGAATCGACTGCGTTACCGGATTATGTTCTGCAAATCCCTTCGCCACCGTTTTCGTCCATAGCTGTGCTTCCTCAGGCGCGGCTCGGCGGACCACGATGTTTGAAGGTAGGGCCTTCCCATCGCGATCGATGGGCGTGAGCCTTCGGAACAACACATCCGACACTTCGAGCAAGTGGAAACCGCGCTTTGCAAATCTTTCATACAGAGACATCTCGACCAAGGGGCAAAGCTCGACCGCGGCTGCCGTTGCGCGGCTGCTGAAAAAGTCCTGGAGCCGATCGAGATCGAAGTCCGACACGGCACCATGAAGGCCGAGGCCAATCGCTTGCGTAACCGGCGAGTCCGCTCCGGCGAAAATCGCAAAGCCGCCGGCGATTTCCTCCACGGCAACCGGAAACTCAGGATGCTGCCGCTGGAAGGCCTCCGCGCATGCGCGGCACGCATGAGCTTCCGCCATTTCCAAACGGCGTGCGAGATTCAAGTCCACGAATTCCATTTGATTCTCCTTTTTTTGCGGCGCCATGGAGGCGATTTCGGGTTATCGGCAAACAGCCATGGCTGTTTAAGGGGCTTGTGGAGCTGACTAAAACTTGGCGCGGAAGGAGAGGACTAACCCCGAGGACTTAAATCAAGAATCCGGAGGCAGACCTATCCCTCGCGCGGGTATCGCATAGCATAGGCATCCTCCGAAAAGAATTCGGCTCAAGACCAGGTCTCGAACCGGGCTGATTTTAGCGCAACCGCGCGCGAAGTCAAAAGTAAGTGTGGATGGTACAATCTGATGCCGTATTTCCGTCCGGGCACTATTTCATAGCGCGTCCGGCGTGTAAGAAAGGACCCTTTGAGCAGCACGAAAAACGATACGCGCGTTGACACAAAATCTGCCGACTTTCAGAAGCGCAGCCGGCAGATGATCGATAAGTTGACGGAAATAAAAAATGAAGAAGAGCGCATCCGGCAATGCGGAGGCGCAAAAGCCATCGAAGCGCAACACAAAAAAGGGCGGCTGACGGCTCGTGAGCGCATCGCCAAGCTGATCGACCCGGAGATAGAATTTTTCGAGCTGGGACTCTATGCCGCCTACGAGATGTACCAGGAATGGGGCGGCGCTCCAGCGGCTGGAACCATCACCGGGCTTGCGCAAGTTTCCGGACGCCGCGTGATGATTATCGCGAATGACGCCACCGTGAAAGCGGGCGCGTTTTTTCCGATGACGGCGAAGAAAGTAATCCGCGCGCAGAATATCGCGATTGAAAATCATATTCCCACAATCTATTTGGTCGATTCCGCGGGCGTTTTTCTGCCACTCCAGGAAGACGTTTTTCCCGACACGGACGATTTTGGCCGCGTATTCCGCAACAACGCGGTGATGAGCGCGATGGGCATCCCGCAAATTACGGCGATTATGGGCATGTGTGTGGCGGGCGGCGCTTACCTGCCGGTAATGTGCGACAAAATCCTGATGACCGAAGGAAGCGGCCTTTTTCTCGCGGGCCCGGCGTTGGTGCAAGCCGCCATCGGTCAGAAAACTTCCGCAGAAGAACTTGGCGGCGCGCAGATGCATGCTCAGATCAGCGGCACCATAGATTTTCGCGAGCCGGACGACGACGCGTGCATCAAACGCCTTCGCGCGTTGATAGACAAGATCGGCCATCCCGCGCGCGCTCCCTTCGATCACAAGCCAGCAGCGCAACCGAAACATCCCGGCGACGAAATTTATGGAATTTTCTCGGCTGATGCAGGCAAACAATATGACATGCGCGAAATCATCGCGCGCATCGTGGACAAAAGTGAATTCGAAGAATATCGCCCGGAATACGGGCAGACCTTGCTGTGCGGTTACGCGCGTATCGGAGGCTGGTCCGTCGGCATCGTAGCCAACCAGAAAAAGTCTGTCACCATTGCCGCGCCCGGCACGGGCGATAAGCGAATCGAATTTGGTGGAGTGATCTACACCGAGTCGGCGGACAAAGCGGCGCGCTTCATCCTCGATTGCAATCAGAACCTGGTCCCGCTGGTTTTTCTTCACGACGTGAATGGATTTATGGTGGGTAAGGAAGCAGAATGGAGTGGAATCATTCGCGCCGGTGCGAAAATGGTGAACGCGGTCGCCAACAGCGTGGTGCCGAAGATTGCGGTGATTTGCGGCGGCAGTTTCGGCGCTGGACATTACGCGATGTGCGGGAAAGCGTACGATCCCAGGTTTATTTTTGCATGGCCCACTGCGCGATATGCCGTGATGGGTGGCGATGCTGCGGCTGGAACACTGCTCGAAATTAAAATCAAGCAGCTCGAGCGCGAAGGCAAAAAGTTGAGCGACGCGGAGAAGAAGGAACTTTACGAAACTACCCGTGCGACCTACGAACACCAGACCGACCCGCGTTTCGCTGCTGCTCGTCTGTGGGTAGACGCGATCATCGATCCCGCACGCACGCGCGAAGCTCTAATCGAAGCGCTGGAATCAGCGGCCTTGAATCCGCAGGTGGCTGAGTTTAAGACCGGCGTGCTGCAAACTTAAATGGACCAGGAACATGCCGCTGCCAGGCGCTCCGGAGTCACCACGCTACTCTTCACTGTGCTGCTGGTTTCGCCGTGTTTCTTTGCGTGGGCATGCTCGTGGGTGATTTCGCAGGGCGGCCCGAATTCTCATTCAGGAATGTGGTTTATTTATCAGGTTGCGCAATATCTGTCTTATCTGGGGCTAGTAGTCGCACTGGTTCTGACAATTATTAATGCCAAGGAAGGCGCCATATCGCGGATAATTGTTTTTCTCATGGCGCTATCCATTACTAGCGGAATTTCAGCGCTTTGGTACGCAGTTCACATCTATCGGAGTCCGTGGTACTAAAACATATGGCAGAAAACGTAACGATCGTTGAATGTCCGCGGGATGCCTGGCAAGGTTTGAGCCAGGTTATTCCCACCCGGGAAAAAGTTCAATACTTGAGCCGCTTACTCGCGCTCGGATTTCGCCACATCGACGCCGTAAGTTTCGTCTCGCCGAAGCACGTGCCGCAGATGGCCGACAGTGAAGAAGTTATGCAAGGCTTAGGCCAGTTGCAGACCACTCCCGGACATACGCCGGACATCATAGGGATTGTGGTTAACGCGCAGGGCCTCCAACGCGCGTTGGCGACGCCCGGCGTCACCACCATCGGCTATCCATATTCCATCTCCGCCTATTTTCGACGCGCGAACGCGCATATGTCTCGCGAGGAAACTCGCTTGCTGGTGGAGAAACTGCAAAATGACACCAAGGCCGCCGGCAAAAATCTCGTGATTTACATTTCCATGGCCTTTGGAAATCCCTACGACGAGCCGTGGGGCCCGGAAATTGTAGAAGAAACGTTGGTATGGCTGAAAGATGTCGGCGTGCGAATTGTTTCGCTGGCGGACACGGTGGGCACGGCATCGCCGGAAGACGTGGCGCACTTGTACAACGCGTCGAAAAATGCGGTGGCGGGAGTTGAAATTGGAGTTCACTTGCACAGCCGTCCGGAACAGGCTCCGGAAAAAGTTTTGGCGGCTTACGAGGGGGGATGCCGGCGCTTCGATGGCGCATTAACCGGTCTGGGTGGCTGCCCATTCGCCGGCGATGAATTGGTAGGCAATATTCCCACCGAAGCGATTTTGACCACGCTCGCCGCTCGCGGCGTTTCTACCGGGATTGACACCAAGTCTCTGGCAGTTGCTTGCGCCATGACCGACGAGCTCCGCGAAAAATACTCACACGGGCCAAAAACGATCGATCCAATAACTTCGCCGACGGTAAACTAAAAATCGAGGACGCCGTGGAATACAGCACTCTAAAATTTGAGCGTGACGGCAAGATCGCGACGATAACTTTAAATCGTCCTGAAAAGCGCAACGCGATTTCGACGCCCATGATCGAAGACATCTTCGCCGCACTGAACATGGCGGAATCGGACAGTTCCATTCGCGTCGCCATCCTTACCGGCGCGGGAAAAACTTTTTGCTCGGGGATGGACCTGGAGACGCTGCAGGCCATCGCGGACCAGACTCCCGACGAAAACCTGGCTGATTCACGACGCATGGCGAGGATGTTTCAGCTCGTTTACGGTTTCCCCAAGCCACTTATTACGGCCGTGAATGGTGCAGCGATCGCCGGTGGCTGCGGGCTGGCAACGCTTTCAGATTTCACCGTGGCGGCTCCCGAAGCGAAGTTCGGCTATACCGAGGTGCGCATCGGATTTATCCCCGCGCTCGTTTCGGTGATGCTGCGCCGCCAGGTCGGAGAAAAACACGCTCGCGATCTTTTGTTAACTGGACGCATCATTGATGCCGCCGAGGCATTTCGCCTGGGCCTCGTAAGCGAGATCGTGCCGCTGGGAGATTTGATGAAACGCGCGCACGAAGTTGCGACGATGTTCCTCGAGTCTAGCCCGGTAAGCCTAGCCATGACCAAGCGCCTGCTGATCAGCCACGATAACCGCATGCACGAGGAGCTGGAATTAGCCACTCAAGAGAACGCGCGAATTCGCGGAACGAAAGATTTTCGCGAAGGACTTGCGTCTTTTCTCGAAAAGCGCAAGCCCCAATGGTGTGGGCACTAAAATACGCACGGCACTCCCGTAGAACCGCAGAACATTGGGAGTCCTCTCCTTTTTACGAATTCAGTTGCGTTATAGCTTAGGAACGCAACGTCCTCCTGGAGCATCCGCTCGCTTTACGCAAGTCAGTGTGTCCGGTAGAATCTCTCGTTCGCGCGAGTAGTTCCACCTCGTGGGTTGGTCGGGAGAAAATGCTTCGATTTGTAACTGCGGGCGAGTCTCACGGCCAAGCGCTGGTGGCCTGGATTTCCGGCTTGCCTGCTGGGCTCGCGGTGGACCAGGATTTTATTCAGCGCGAATTGCATCGCCGGCAACTCGGATACGGGCGTGGCGCGCGCCAGCGAATCGAAAAAGATCAGGCCGAGATTTTTGCAGGCGTGCGGCACGGCAAGACCATTGGCGCGCCCATCGCGCTGCGCATTGAAAATCGCGACTGGAAAAATTGGGAGAAGGCGCTGCCGGTGGAAGATACCGAGGGCGCTGAAGACTCGCAACGCCAGCTAACCGCTGCGCGCCCGGGCCATGCGGATTTAGCTGGTGCTCTGAAGTTTAATTTTCATGATGCACGCTACATACTGGAACGCGCGTCCGCTCGCGAGACTGCGGCGCGGGTGGCGGCCGGGGCCTTTGCAAAATTGCTCTTGAACGAGTTTGGCGTTACGGTCCTGAGCCACACGGTTGCGGTGGGCCACGTGCGACTGCAGCGGATCGCCAACTGGCAGGAAATCGTTGCGGCGTGCGAAAATCTGGAATCGCCGTTGCGCTGTCTGGATGCCGCTACAGAATCGCGCATGAAAGCGGAAGTGGAGCGCGCGTTGAAAGAAGGCGATTCGGTCGGCGGCGTTTTTGAAGTTGTGGCCCGCGGAGTTCCAGCAGGCTTGGGCAGTCACGCGCAATGGGACGAAAAGTTGGACGCAAAACTGGCGCGGGCCGTGATGTCTATTCAAGCTGTGAAAGCGGTTGAGATCGGTACCGGCGTTGAAAACGCCGGAAGCTATGGCTCGGAAGTTCAGGACGAAATCCGTTACGATGAGGCAGGCAAAAGATTCGCGCGCTCTGCGAATCGCGCTGGCGGGATCGAAGGTGGCATCACCAACGGCAGCGAGATCGTCGTTCGCGGATATTTAAAACCAATTTCGACTCTGCGACGCCCGTTGCAAACGGCGGACATGAAAACAAAAGAGCCGGTGAAAGCGGCCTACGAGCGTTCAGATGTTTGCGTTGTTCCTGCAGCGGGCGTCATCGGCGAAGCGATGGTTGCGCTGGAACTGGCCGGAGCGTTCCTGGAAAAGTTTGGCGGCGATTCGATGCAAGAGATGCGCCGCAACTATGATGGGTACCAAAAACAGCTCGACGCGTTTTAAATAAGAAGCAAGCACCAAAGGAATGACGCAGCGAAGATGATTCACCCAATCGTAAAGTACGGCGACCCGATCCTGGAAACTCCCACCAAGCGCGTGGAACAATTTGACGCCGATCTGCAGAAACTCGTGGACGATATGTTCGAATCCATGTACGCGGCCTCGGGCGTGGGACTGGCGGCGCCGCAAATTGGGCTGGGAATGCGAGTCACGGTCATCGATGTGAGCAACGGGAAAAATGCAGAAGCCAAGCTGGTCTGCGCGAACCCGGAAATAATCCATGCCGAAGGCGAGCAGCGCGAAGAAGAAGGATGTCTTTCCGTCCCCGGCTTTCGCGCAAATGTGGCGCGCCCTCAATATGTAACCATACGCGCACAGGACGCCACGGGGAAAGAGTTTGAAATGCGCGGCGAAGGATTGCTGGCCCGCGCCTTTTGCCACGAGATCGACCACTTGAACGGAATTCTCTTCATCACGCACTTGAGCATGCTGAAACGCGACATGATCAAGCGCAAAATCCGCAAAATGAAAAAAGCCGGCGAGTGGTAGGGCGGGCGTGTCGCTCAGAATTGTTTTTTGCGGCACACCTGAGTTCGCGGTGCCTTCTCTGCGTCATCTGCTGACACAGCCCGATTTTCAAATCGTAGCCATGGTAACGCAGCCTGACCGGCCACGAGGCCGCGCTCTCGCCCTGTCGAGCTCGCCGGTGAAACAGGCCGCAGTCGCCGCAGGAATCCCCGTTTATCAGCCTGAGAAAATCAAATCCGAAGAATCGTTTGAATTTTTCCAGCGAGCGGCGCCAGACGCGGTGGTGATTATCGCTTATGGGCAAATTATTCCCTCGCGCCTGATCGCCATTCCCCGGCTCGGCTGGATCAACCTGCATGGATCGCTGTTGCCAAAATATCGAGGGGCCGCGCCAATTCACCGAGCAATCATGTACGGCGAAAAACGCACCGGACTTACGACCATGAATATCGACGCAGGGCTCGACACGGGCCCTATGTTGCTGAGATTTGAAACAGAGATTGGCACCGAAGAAACTGCGCCTGAGTTGTACGCGCGACTTTCGGAGGCCGGCGCGCCGCTTGTGGCAGAGACCTTGCGCGGCCTCGAAGCCGGAACCATCACACCCGTGCCGCAGGATAATTCGCAGGCGAGTTTTGCTCCGCCGCTTAAGAAGGAAGAAGGAAGAATTGATTGGTCGCTGTCCGCCAAGGAAATCTACAATCGAATTCGCGGATTGCAACCGTGGCCCGGAGCATTCAGTTCTTTTCGCGGAAGAAACTGCGCGATTTGGGGCCGTCCAATTTCAACGCCTTGGACAGCCGGCGCACAAACTCCCCCTACCGGAGGATCACGCTCACCGGGAGAACTTTTACAAGCCAACGGCAACAGTGTGGTCTTATGCGGCGAGGGGACAGCCCTAGTGCTTGAATTCCTACAGCTGGAAGGACGAAAGCGAGTTACCGCGCTCGAATTTGCAAACGGCGCACGTCTAATTCCCGGCGACCGCTTCGGCATTTGACTTGCTGCTCCGCTTGCTGCGGTTTAACCTTGGTGTGAAAAATTCGACTCTTATCTGAAAGCGCTCCAAAAATAAATGCCCGTCACTGCTGCCAGAAAAATCGCTTATGACGTGCTGCGACGCGTGGAGGCGGAGGGGGCCTATGCCACCGATATCTTGCACACGGAACTTGGCGCGGGCGTACGAGCCGATGACGCGGCGCTGGCGACGGAGATTGCACTGGGGGTTCTTCGCTGGCGCGGACTTCTGGATTTTTTGCTCCAGCGCGCCTTGCAGAAGCCCGTCGAGCGGCTGGATTTGCCGGTGGCGATTGCGTTGCGCATGGGCTTGTACCAGCTTCGGCTTCTTGAGCGCATACCCGCGCGCGCTGCCGTAAACGAATCCGCAGAGCTAGTAAAGAGCGCGCGAAAATCCTCGGCGGTCTCTCTCGTGAATGCAGTTTTGCGGCGTTTGGCAGCGGAAGCAAAGGAACCACCGGAGAAATTCCTGCCCGCGGACCTCTCGCTCGGCGAGCGGCTATCACTTTTGCACTCGCATCCGGCTTGGTTGGTCGAACGCTGGCTCGCGCGGCTTGGCGAAACGCAGACCGCTTCGCTGCTGCAAGCGAATAATGAAACGCCACGACTGGCGTGCTCCTTGCATCATCCCGACAGCCGCAACGAAATTCTCGAAAGCCTGCGAAATTCCCGACTGGGCATAGAACCGGGCCATCTGTTGCAGTCGGCATTCGCGGTGACTGGCGGCAGCCCAACGCGCACCGAAGCATTTCGTCGCGGCGATATTTCGATTCAAGACGAAGCCTCGCAAGCGATTCCTTTGCTTCTTGACGTGCAGGCGGGCGATCGCGTCTTGGATTTGTGTGCCGCTCCGGGAGGAAAAACGCCCACCCTCGCCCGACGCGCCGGAAAAGATGGATTGATCGTAGCCGCCGATCGCCACGCGCACCGTCTACGAGCGATGCGCGAACAATTCAAGCGGCTTCATTTGAGCGACGTTCGTATCGTTGAACTGGACGCTGCGGCCGCGCTGCCCTTCGGCGTTGAATTCGACCGCATTCTCCTCGACGCGCCCTGCTCCGGCACGGGAACTCTCGCGCGCCACCCGGAAATCCGATGGCGGCTGAAGCCCGAACAATTGTGCGAACTCGATCGTTTGCAAGTCGAATTGTTGACCTCGGCACTCAACCAACTCGCTCCCGGCGGCCGCCTGCTATATTCCACTTGTTCGCTCGAACAAGAAGAAAACGAAGATGTGATTACGGAAGCGCTCCGCAACTCACCTGCAGCAACGCGCGTGCCGGCGGGAGAAACGGCTCAATGCATTTCCCCGCATCTGGTCGATGGAGTCGAAGCAAAGAATCTTGTCGACGAGGCCGGCCAATTTCGCACCACGCCCGGCGCGTACCAGACCGACGGCTTCTTTGCCGCGCTTCTACAGAAAAAATAGGGTAAAACTTGAAAACACTTAGCGCAAAGAAGCACCAGCCCCTCGCGTCCAGCGTGTTACGCTTTACAAACGGAGGAGCCAAGCAATGACGCTGCGGGACCGGCTGCAATGGGTCTTTCGAATGTCGCTGCTGGCGTTCATTCTGGCGTCGGTGGCGTTTCTAAGCGCGCTCACTGCCGTACGCTTCGCGATACAGGGCCGCGAAGTGGCGATGCCCGACGTAGTCGGCATGAGAGCTGTCGAGGCGCAACACACGCTTCAAAGCCGTGGCGTGGGCATCAAGGTGGAGGACCGCATTTACAATCCGCTGCCCGTCGATACGGTTGTGAGACAAAGTCCCGCCCCCGGCTCGCGCGTGAAGACAGGACAATTCGCGCACGTGATGCTCAGCCTGGGGCCGCAAAAAGCCACCATCCCCGCGCTGGTAGATCACAGTTTGCGAGCGGCGCGCATCGAGATGCTGCGTAGTGGGTTGCAGTTGGGCGAAGTGTCCAGCGCCTACCTGCCGCTGGGCCAAGACGACACCGTGATCCAACAGGAACCCGCGCCCGGCAATTCCGATATTACGAGTCCGCACATCGATCTGCTGGTTTCCTTAGGCTCCAGGCCACCCGCTTACGTGATGCCGGAAATGGTGGGCCTTTCGCTGGCCGAAGCCGAATCAAAATTATCAGGCTCGGGACTGAAAGTGTCGAAGCTCACATTTTCGCCGTTCCCGGGAACCCTGCACGGGACGGTTGCGTCGCAAAACCCAGCTCACGGCGCCAAGGTTGACGCCAATACCACGATTGAGCTGCAGCTTGCCGAGTAGCATCGTTCCGTAACCTCGACCCGCCTGTGCTAGAATCCGCCTGACCGCATGACCCACGCGCGCATCGAGATCGCTCCCTCAATTCTCGCGTCCAACTTTGCCCGGCTGGGCGAAGAAATTCGCATGGTAGAGCAGGCCGGAGCCGAACTGATTCACGTGGACGTGATGGACGGCCACTTCGTCCCTAATATCTCCATCGGAATTCCGGTGGTAGAGTCATTACGCAAGGCAACCCATTTGCCCCTCGATGTGCATCTGATGATCGAACAACCCGAGGAATACATCGAGGAGTTCGTTCGCGCGGGAGCGAGCCGCGTTTTGATCCATGAAGAAGCCACTGTGCATCTGGATCGCGCTTTGGCCATGATCCGCGAACAGGGAGCGGAAGCTGGCGCGGCGATTAATCCCGCTACACCGGTGGTGATGTTGAGTGAAGTTCTCGACAAGCTGGATACGGTGTTGGTGATGTCGGTGAATCCGGGATTCGGTGGGCAGAAATTTATTCGCGGCGCGCTGGAAAAAATTCGGCAACTCAATCAGTGGCGCTCGCGTTATAATGCCAGCTTCCGAATCGAGGTGGACGGGGGCGTCGATCTGGAAAACGTCGCCGAGCTTGCCCAGGCTGGCGCGAATACGTTTGTTGCAGGAACTTCGATTTTTCACGCAAGCGATCCGGCTGAAGCCACGCGCCAGTTGCGAAAGCTTGCGCGCGAAGCCCTGAGCCAGAAAGTTTGAAGATTCGCAGGATTTTGGGGGCCGTTATTAAGGGTGCGATGGCAGGAAACTTCAGATACACACGTTGTCTTGTAATGCTGGCTTTGGGCGCTTTCTTCTCTCTGGAATTATGCCCTGCGGCCAAGGCACAACAGACAGCCGACGGCTCTCCACAGACGTCCCAGCAGGACCAAGGTGCGCCAGTAACGGCCCCGGCTCCGCAGAGCACGCCGCAGACCCAGCCACCGCAGGCGGCGCCAGCGCCAAAACCGGCGCCCAAAAAGAAGTCCATCCTCCCAGCGAAGTCCAAGAAGAAAGAACCGGCGGCGAAGCCTGTTGTGGACGCTTCGGCGGAACCCGACAAAGTCCTGTACGATCGCGCGCTCAACGATCTGAAAGCCGGGCGTTACACCGAAGGCCGCCTGGCGCTGCAAACCCTGATTAACACGTATCCTGACAGCGAATATCTGGCCAAGGCCAAGCTTTCCGTCGCCGATTCCTATTACAAAGAAGGCGGCACATCGAACACTACTCAGGCGATTTCCGAGTACAAAGATTTCATCACCTTTTTCCCGTTTCTTGACGAAGCGGCCTACGCCCAGATGCAAGTCGGCATGGCGCATTACCGCATGATGGAAAAAGCGGACCGCGATTCCACGCAAGCACAAGGGGCGGAAGACGAGTTCCAGGCCTTCATTCTAAAATATCCTCAGAGCCCGCTGCTGCCCAAGGCGGAACAGTATTTGCGCGAAGTGCAGGAAGTGCTGGGCGACGGTGAATTCAAGGTCGCGCGTTATTATTATGTGAAAACGGATTATCGTGCCGCCGCTGCCCGCCTGGTGGAAGTGACCGACCGCTATCCGCTGTATAGCCAGACCGATGAAGCGCTGTGGATGCTCGCCAATATTTACTACAGGGCCAAGCAAACCGTCAAAAACGAAGATGACAAAAACCACTGGGGAGACTTGGCGGCAAAGTGTTACGACCGCATCCTGCAGGACTATCCACTCTCGAAAAGAGCGGTGGATGCGCGCGCTCGACTCGTCTCCATGGGCTTGCCGGCTCCCTCCGCCGATCCGGACGCCTATGTGCGGATGAAGAACGAACAGCTATATCGCGAGCAGCATCATCAAAGTTCTCTGATTAAGGCTCCGATGGCCATGCTGAAAGGCAACCCGGATGTTTCGTTGGCGGCTCGCAACGGACCTCCGCAGATGAACCCGCCCAACGATGCAATTTCAGCGACGGACATTCTGAAACCCGGCGCCAGGGGACCAGCTTTCACGATCTCAGGAGCTGACGCAGCAGCGGCCGGCACGGATCAGAACAGCAGCGATGCAGCACCCGTTGACGCCACTACCGTACCCAGCGGGGCTGCTGCCGTTGCCGCACCCGGTAATAGCGTAGGATTTGAGATCGTAGCCGCTCCAAACGACTCGAATGCGGCCTCCACGAGCGCTCCCGCGGCGGAAGAAACTCCGGCACCTTCTTCCGGCTCGACCCTCACCCCGTCCGGCAGCATTCCCGTGCTCGCTCCTACGCAGCCAGCGGCAAATAGCGCCAGCCCATCAGCCGACCCGCCTGCTCCAAGAGAGTCAATTCCAAGCAGCACGGCGACTGGATCGCCTGTCACGGCGCCCGCATCCAGCTCCAGCGCGCCACCGGCGGCGGGAGCGGCTCCAGCCGCAACATCTGCGCAACCAGCCGCTCAGCCCAAGACCGAGCCCGCCAAAGCGGACAAGGCCGACCCCAAAGAAGAGTCCTCCAGCAAGAAAAAGAAGGGTGTGAAGAAGCTGATCCCCTGGTAACTACCTCGTAACACCCTGCTAACAACTGTAGCACTCCTGTCCTTCGAGTTTGTTGACGCCTACGTTTCCCAGTGCTGCAATACATAATGAAAGGCGTGGGCGTGTCGCCATCCGGGCCGCCTCCAGGGGAATACAGTGCCCAGAATTCTGGTTGCAGACGACAATTCCAATATCCAGAAAATGGTCACGCTAGCGCTGGAAGAGCGCGGCGTTGACGTGGTTGCCGTCGGCAATGGCGAAGCCGCCGTTCGGCGCTTGCCCGATGTGAATCCGGACCTTGTTCTTGCTGATGTTTTCATGCCCGTCCGCAACGGTTATGAAGTGTGCGAGTACGTCAAGAAAGACACGCGATTCGCTCACATTCCCGTGATTCTGCTGGTTGGCGCGTTCGATCCGCTCGACGAAAAAGAAGCCCGCCGCGTTGGCGCCGACGGAGTTCTGAAAAAACCTTTTGTCCCGCCTGACCCACTGATTGCCATGGTCATGCAGGTTCTGGAAAAGAATCCGCGTGTTGCGGCTGAAATGGCGAAACAGAAAGAAGTGATCGCCGCGCCTCCGCCACCGCCTGAAATGCTCGAAGCTCCTCTACGCGCTGAGCCGAAACCGCTGCCGGAATTTCCCGAGCCCACCCCAGAAGAGGCTGCGCAGATTTATGGTTTTGGAAAAGGCGTGCGCGCTCTGGCCGGCGACGACGATGAGGAAGAAGAGGAAAAGAAGCACTCAAAGAAATCCAAGAGCTCTAAAACGGCGAAGGGTCCGGTAGCCGCTGAGGCGGAGACCGATGACTTCGACCATGCCGCAACCGTCAGCGACTGGCGCCGTAATGCCGCTGATTTCGAGGTCCCCGATAACGTTGCGCAAGACTCGGTTGAGCCTGGCGATAACGATTACAACCCAAGCGTCTTTCCTTCCGAGAAGGACGTGCCACCGAAACATATTCGCAACGAGAAATTTTCTGACGAAGAAGAAGAGCCCGAACATCGCGACGAACCGGCTTCCTTCCCCTCCAGCCATTCGTTGGAAATGCCGATCCTGGTCGAAGACCAGACTTCCGATGCGTTTGCCAAAGCCCCCGCGGTTGAAGACGCGTCGGAAACTTCACATGCGAAGTGGCTGCGCGAGCCTACGCCAGAGCCTGAAGCACAACCTGAGCCTTCCGTAGCTGCCGCATCCTTTGAAGCACAAGAGCCCGTGCGCGAAGAAGTTCGCCACGAATCTCAGCGCCAGGAATCTGAAAGCAATGTAGAGCCCGCGCCCAGCCCGGTTCCAGCCTCGCGCGCAACCGAGTGGATGGACATGATGGCTCCCCCGCCCTCGGAATATCCTGATGGAGGCTGGATGTCGAACCTTTCCGCTCCGTCAACGCACGCGACCACGACAACCCTCTCCGAGTCGCAAGCGAAATCAACGACGGAGCACACCGAATTTTCTACAGAGAATCATGGCAACGGCAACGAAGCCGCAGTCCGTGCCGAAGAACCGTTGCATCAGTCATCCGAGCAAGAAGACGATTTTGAATTCAGCAAACACCCTGACTTAGAAGAGCGCCTCTTCGCTACTTCGCCCGAACCGGCGAAATCTTCCTATCACTTCGCGTCAGAAGAATCGCGCGAAGCGCCTCATCATAGTGTCGAAGAACCCGCGGTTGCATCCGAGCCGGAAAGCGCGCAAGAGCAGGCGCAGGATCTCGTTCCAGCCCCTGCTGACGCAGACCCACAGGATAACGACGCCGCTAGTCATTCGTCGCCCGAACCGCTCTTGGTTGACGAAGAACACAACGAGCCGTCTTCCTACTTGCCCGCTTCCGAACCGGCGCAACACATTCTCCCAGCTTCGGTGGAACAGCAGGATCGGCAACCCGATGCCCTGCTCGAACACTTGGAACCTTCCGTGTTCGAGCCAGCTTCCCAATCGGCCGAAGTGGAAGAGTTCAGCGAGCGCATCCCTACTCTGCCGCCACCGAATCGCGAAGCCCTTGCGGGAATTCCGTTCCTCATGCCACCACCTGCGGCGCCGTCGCACCAGCCTGTTGAAACCCACGTGCAAGCGAACGACGACCGCGCAGTTGACGAAGTGGTGCGCAAGGTTCTCGAAAAGCTTCAGCCCCATCTACAGGAATTGTTTTCGCAGGGCGTTAAACCGCTGGTCGAGAATCTGGTTCACCGCGAGCTTTCAAAGAAAGACCGATAAGCGCAGGTAAACGCAACGCGGTTAAATCAAACTATTGAATGCCCAACTTCTTGCAGATTTTTGTTCAGCAGATTTTCTAGAAGCTTGGGTGCCCAGCCAACCTCCAGGACCACATCAAAAATGAGGTAGCCGTCAAGTCAATTCCCGGCTCGGTGGTGCTGAAAGACTGCACGTTATCTTTGTACACCGCTACTTGCGACGCATCGAACCTCCCGTTATTCCCGTTGAAAATCTTGAAAGTGTCCATCCCTCCCGCTGGGCACCGGTTCATCCCATCCAAAAATCCTGAACTTGCGTAGCCGTCCGGCCCCTCGGTGGACGCGCCCCAAAGAATCGGAGTGCCACCGGAAGTTCCGTTTAACGCGCCGGCGAGATTGGCCACTTGGTGTTGAATACAATTCGGAAAAGTGCTTCCGTCGCCCACGATGAAGGATGATCCCCAGGAGTTCGCGCCCAAAATATTGGCCAGCCATCTCTGCGCATAGGTGTCGTACACATGGGAGCCGGTCAGGTAATACGCTTCGCTAGCCATCACCGAAAGTCCCGCGCCGTGCGAGGTAGTGTCTCCGTAGTTCCACTGGCTTCCGTAGCCCCAGGCGTCGCTGCGCGATTGAGAAATCGCGTCGGCCACTTGTTTCAGGAATTGCGCGCGAATGGCGGACTTTGAAACCGCCAGGGTTGCCGGAGCGCCGGCCCTTTCCAGCGCTCGATAAAGTTCAAAGTGCGCCAGACCGCTTACATCATATAAATTGAGCGTGTCGGTAAAGCCTGGGTCGTAAATATTCGTGATGTAGTTTCTTGCGAATTGCGCCGCCTGCTTCAAATAATCATTGGGATTGGTATCGAGCAGCCCAGCCGGCAAATTTCCGGACTCGCTCGCAGATTGCAGCGCAAAGTAAAGTTCCGTCGCGCCCAGTTCCATATCGTCGTCCCAAACGTTTTCCGGATACCCGTCGAAGGGCGTAATCGTCACCAAACAGGTGGGGCAATTGCCGGAACCAACCGAGGGCGCGGGATCGGGATAAGAAATATCGGCCAGCGCGAATATCTCTTCCGCATTTTTCAGGCACTCGTTCGCAAAGGCTGCGTCCGTCGCGTGATTCAGTTGATAGCATAATGCAAAATCAGCCGCCAAACGCCCCGCAAGGTTCGGACTGATCGGCGCTCCCGCCGCTCCACTGGGAAACACCGGACGATCGCAAATAAAATACGTGGTGTACTGGTCGCAAGGCTTGGGATCACCACCCTCTTCGTAATCGTCCGCCGCCTGCGGCAACGTCCAAATGTCGTACTCCGTGATCAAGCAATACGGGCTGGAATAATTTCCGCCACAATCGGGCGCGGACGAAGTCGGGTCGCCCTCTCCGTAATAATCCCAGTCCTGGCTGTTATCGACCTGGTAGTAGAGCGTCTTGGTTTTGCTGTCCCACATTTTTGCCAGCCACTCAATTCCAAAACGCGCTTCGTTCGTAAAATCAGAAGAAGCCGGCGCTCCCGCACCGCTGTTGCCGGCATAAGAAATCGAGCCTGGCGGAACTTGCGGATTCAACGGCGCGTTTGCTCCCATCTGGTTCGGAAAATCGCGTATGCCTATTTCCATGAGCGCAGTGGTGTAACTCACGGTCTCCACATACTTCATGTAGTCGCCTGCGTCCCACCAACCCCCCTCCGCATTTATATTCGGCGTATGGGACGGTACCAGCGGCTTTACCGGCGGTTTGTTATCGATGAAGTCATTGCTATCCAGAGGAGGCGTTTCATATACCTGCGCGTTTTCGTCCTTCAAATGTCCCGGAGCGCTGCGCAAAGCGTTGTGCACGTAATGCGGCCCATCGCGTTCGGTTTCGTAAAAAAACAAAGTGTTCAACAGCAGTCCCGGGTAGAGCACGTCCGCGTCGTCCACCGCAAAACTCGGCGAAATCGCGGGCGCCGGACCGGATACGGAGATGGTGTACAAATCGTGCTGCGCGACGCTGAAATCAAGCGCATACACCTGGTAACTCAACTTTTGGCTGTTCGACCAGACCCCCAGCAAAGCGCCAACGCGTCCGGAATATGCGCTATGGGCTTCTGCATTGACCACCTTGAATGTCGCTCCATCTTCGGTCACCGTGGACATCAAATACGCCCGAAACGGCGCGTTCCCAGCCTCATATCCGATCTGATTTACGCGAACGTACGCCGACTGACCGCGCGCTAACGAAGCGCTCGCCAGCATCACACCCAGAATCAAAGCAATCCCAAGCGCTCGCATCTATCCCAGTCCACTACCACAACTCATCGGCGCTCCCTGCCCATCTCTCATCCCGAGCACAATCCCGCGGGCTCTTGCTTGCTCCTGCTGTCTAGGAGCGCGAGAGGTAGTCCCAGGGATCCGCTGTTTGTTGCCGCCCCCCAAGATTGCCGTTTTATTGAAGTTTAATAAACGATGAATACTGGCGTGCCGCCTCCGCACTGTCAAGCGAAGACGAATCGAAACTACTTAGCGCCGAGATCGGGAGGATAGGCTTCCAGGAACGGCTTTCCAGGTGGGTTCTTAACCTTTGCAGGCTGGAATCGAGAGTAGGAAGGACCGAACTCGGCGTGAGAACACACTCCGCATTAAAGTTGTAGACACCGTCAAACATCGCACGGCGCCAGAGATTCTGTGCTTCCGCAAAATCCGATCATTCGGCGGAATCGTTTATGGGAGGCTAGCCGGACGAACCACGCACTATTGATTCACGCTGGGGTATCACACAGGAAAAATTTCAAGAAAATGAGTCCGCCTTATGTACAAACTTGAGGTGTGGGGAATCCACACGATAGGTTAAAGCGAATTGTTCGAAATAGTGGCAGACGACCGCAGCAATGCCTAATGTTGCGGGCTAGCTGGATTTTGACCTTTGGCAACTGCCGAGGCGCGCGCTCTGGCCTGCTGGGCATCTTCCGCGCGACCTTCACTTTCGTACAAGTTGGCAAGCTCCACCCATTCATCGAAGCTCTCGGGGTTCAACCTCACCGCTTCTTCCTCAAGCGACACTGCGCGTTTCGTGTCGCCCAGTGCGCCCCAGGCGATTGCACGGCCGTGCGCCAATTTGGCATTGAAAGCGCTGTCGTTGCCGACGCCGGATTGTTCTTGCACGCTTGCTCTTGCGCGATCGAAAGCTTCCAGAGCCTTCTGCGGGTGGTGTGCGTCGAGATTGGCGAAGCCCAGCGAAAGCAGCGCAGAGCCAGGGCGGGGCAACAGTTCGGCGGCGTGTTCCCAAGCGCCGATCTCTTCGCTCAGCCGGCCTTCCCGGCGGTAGACCGCCGCCAAAGTGGACCACGTTGCTCCGTTCGGCTCTAGTGCCACAGACTGCAGATATTCCTCTTGCGCGTCACCGAAGTCTCCGGCTTCTTCCAAATTCCCACGCAGGTAGTGAATGAAAGCGCTGTCGGGGAATATCGCCAGGGCCCTCGATGTTGCCACGAACGCTTCGGAGGTCCGCCCAAGCGCGAGCAGCACGGCGGCAGCATTGGCCCAGTGATTGAATGCCGCGCTATCATTGCCTTCGGGAATGACGGCCGGCAGCGGAGCGGCGGCGCAATCGATCTGCAGCCGGGCGATCAAACTTGCATTCTCAGGCCTGCGCCGAACAAATACTGCGGAGACTTCATCCAGGTAAACCGGCCGCCAGGCGTCACCGGCGCAAAACTCCTGCAGGACGGGAAAAGGCAACCCGTAGTATCGGCCGAGGGGAACGATGATGGCATTGATGTCGTAACGCTCCGCTTCTCGCCGCCACTCCGGCGATTCGGGGGGCGTGGCCATCAATTCGATGTTCCGCTCGAACAATCCCGGTCCGAACGGGATGGCGCGCCCGTCAATGTAGTCCAGGTACTTCGGGCCCAGCCGCCAGACAATGTAGCCGCCTTCGTTGTAGGTGTTGAAAATCTGCCCGGGGATGTTTTCACGCTCGAGAAACGCAGCAGCTCTCTCGGGAAACCACCACGATAATCCGCTGCCGAACGACCCCAGGTCGGTGGCCCCCAGATAGCTTCGATCGGTCACAAGCCCGGATCCGCGGATGCACGCAAGCGCCGCCACCAGAACTGCAGCCGCCAGCGCAAGACCTTTGGACCAGAAAACTAATCCACTTCGTGCATGTTTGATCTTGGCCCATCCAGCCTCGAGCGCCGAGGTAAACACTGCACCCGCCGCCACCACCATCACGATGCTGAACAAGGCCTCAAACCGAACATGCCGAATCGCGAGCAGCGCAGCGCCCATGAGCAATACGGCCGCTCCTAACTGCCGGCGGAGCACCGCGACGGGCACGGCAACGGCGGCAATCAACAACAACAAATAGAAAGCGCCGCCGGTATTGCGGACCGAAAAACCGGTAGCCATCAGATTCCAGTCGACCGGCACCGACACCCACTCGGTAATCCACTGAGAGTGCGCTGCCATTGCGCCTTCCTGCTGCACCAATGCGCGCCAGATTCCCCATCCCCACGGATTCAAAAAAGTCGCGCCAAAAGAGGCCAGTAGCCAGGGCCAGGACCGCCGAAGCCGGGCCGCCGCTGCCTGCCGGCACTTAGGCCACACCATTTCCAATGCCTCGACCATTACATATCCACCTAGGAGCGCGAGCCCTGCCATAAACCCAAGGTGAAGGTTTACCCAGGCGATCATAAGGATCGGCAGCAGCCACAGGCGGGCGCGGCCGCTTTCATGCTGCCGCCAGAGCAGCGCGAGAAATGCGGCGAACAGCACCACCGTAAACATGTCGGCGCGCGGCCGAATGCGAATCGCAATTAAAGGGATCGCCAGTATGGCCAGCCCGGCGGTGATTGCCGATCGTCTCCACACCAACAGGACAACCGTCCCAGCGCAGGCCGCCGCTCCGAGCCACGATAGCAAGGCATAATTCCCGAGGAGAAAGGCAGCGTAGAAAACCAGTCCCGAGCCAACGGGATAAATCCAGGGCTGCCCCTGAGCCGTGTAAGAAAAAACGTCCGTCGAGGGGATTTGGTGATGTTGGGCGACCCATCGCCCGGTCGCGAGTTGCCACCCGAGGTCGAAATCAGTCAAGGTCCTCAGGCCGGCCAAAAGCGCGTATGCGATTGCAGCAACACTGAGCGCAAATGCCAGTTCGCCTGCAATGTCTAAATGCGGCCCGCCTCCGAAGAACCAGGATGTGCCGGACCTCCGCGATCGAGTTCCTGGAGCAGTCGAGCGAGCTCCCTTACCGCGAGCCGTTTTACCGGAAATTCTCGATTTGGATCTCAAACTCGCTTGCCTTCCTTGATCCATTGCTCGGCCGTGCCCGGTTTATCATAGAAACGAACTACCGCCCGGCTGGGCAGGCTCAGGTTTGTGACGATAAAGCCCAGTCGCGGAAACAACTCACTGACGTGGAACTCTACCTTGGCCGAGTACTCGTCGTAGGGTCTTCCCATTGTTAGCTTGGTAGAGAAAGCCTGTGTACCGGACTACTGGTTTGCGGCCCGGTCTTCCTACGAGTCGCATCAGCAACTCCGCCGGAAAGCACCCCCTTCAAACCCGCACAAGCAGAGTTGACGGGGCACGCCCGGAGGTTCGTTTGCGGAGTTCAAATTGGAAATCTGGGTTAAAGCCACTTTCAGCCAGAGCTAATTCGGGCAGGCAGCTCCATTATTCGCCCATTCCTGCATCGCGGCGGCAAAGTCCGGCCGGCTCAGCGGCGGCAACGTACGCCCCTCGCCAGGATCCCAGCCCCAGCCAACAAGGTCGTCCGACGAAACGTGCGTAATAATTTGCGCGATAGTGCGCCCGCCATTCTGCTTGGGATCTTTCAACTGGCGGCAAAGCTCACCCGCCGTCTTCCCCACAAAAACCATCTTCATTTTCGGAGGCGGCAAACCCCATTTTGGATTCCCCGGGGGCATATTTGCACCCGGAGCATTCGCATCCTGATGACAGGTGTGGCAGGTCATTCCGTAAAGGCCCTGACCATTAGGCCCGCGCTTCACGTATTGCGCGTGCACATGGCTGTCGTCGCCTTGCAAAGGCGCGTCGCCAAGCGGATGGCAATTCTGGCAGCGCGGCGAAACGAAAACCGGGTAAGCGCGTTCAAACGCCGCTTTCGCAGCCGCAGCATCCACATCCGCCGAAGCCGTAGCATTCGCAGACGCACCAGAGGAATCCTCAGCCTTGAACGCACGCGCTTCCGCCGACCTGCTAGAGGGATTCGCAAACGAAGATTGTTGGGGCCAAACGGAAATACTCACTCCGCCTAACAGAAGTCCCACAACAAAACCCCACTTTATTTTTTCCGCCATCTCAAGGTCCTCGAATAATTCCTTACGCAGAACGCAAATCTTCCGCTTTAATCGGCAGGCGCCGCATGCGTTTGCCGGTAGCGGCAAAAATCGCATTGGCTACCGCTGGCGCAACCGGCGGCACTCCGGGCTCTCCTACACCGGTGGGGTGCTCTGTGCTGGGAACAATATAAACTTCAATTTCCGGCGACTCGAACATGCGCAGCATCGGATAGTCGTGGAAATTCCGCTGTTGCACACGCCCTTTATCCAAAGTAATTTCCGTTTTGAGCGCCGCCGTCAGACCAAAAATGATACCGCCTTCGAGCTGCGCCTTCACCGTGTCTGGATTTACCGTGCGCCCGCAATCCACGGCGGCGATGATGCGATGCACTCGCACAGTGCCGTCCTTTGTCACAGATACTTCGGCTATCTGCGCGACGTAACTATCGAACGAAAAGTGCGTCGCGATACCCCGGCCGTGTCCTGGGGGAAGCGGCCCGTTCCAATGCGCCTTTTCTGCTACCAGATCCAGCACTGCGAGCATCCTCGGCTGCCCAGCCAAAAGACTGCGGCGTAACTGATACGGGTCTTTGCCGCCGGCGTAGGCCATTTCATCGAAAAACGCTTCCACCGAAAATCCGGTATGCGAATGGCCCACGGAGCGCCACCACTGCACCGGCACTTCGTTCTTGGGGCTGTGCAAGTCCACTTGAATATTCGGAATGGTGTAAAGAATATCTGCCGCGCCTTCCACGGAAGCGGAATCGATCCCGTTTTTAATTCCGAATCCCGCGAACATCGTGCCGTCGAAAATCGATTGGCCTACAATGGTGTGCTTCCAGGCCACCGGGTTCCCGCTGGCATCCAGGCCCGCCTCAAAATGGTCGTACCACATCGGGCGATACCAGCCGCCGCGGATGTCATCTTCGCGCGTCCACACAACTTTCACCGGAGCTTTCGCAACTTTGGCCACATGGACAGCTTCGGTAACAAAATCGGATGCCGGATTCGCGCGACGGCCAAATCCTCCACCCAGAAGCGTGGTGTGGATGTCCACCTGCTCCGGTTTCAGACCGGCCACTCCGGCAGCCGCAGCGCGATCGCCGGTTTGAAATTGCGTACCGGTCCAGATTTCGCAGTGGTCCTCGCGCAGATCCACCACCGTGTTCAGCGGCTCCATCATCGAATGCGAAAGATAAGGCACTTCAAACTCAGCGGTAATCGTTTTTGTGGCGCCGGCAAGAGCTCCGGCGGAATCGCCCACTTTTTTGGCTAACGCGCCAGGAGTCTTGGACAGCGCTGCGAACTGCTCGCGCATCGCCACCGTAGAAATTTGTGTGCCCGGACCTTCGTCCCAAATAATGTCGAGCCGCTCGCGACCAAGCTTCGCCGGCCAAAAGCCTTTGGCGATCACCGCCACGCCCGACGGAACTTCCAGAACATCCACCACGCCGGGAACCGCTTTTGCCTTGTCCGCGTTAAAACTCGTAACCTTCCCGCCAAAAACCGGTGAGCGCGCCACAACCGCCGTCAGCAGGCCCGGAATGTAAACGTCCAGCCCAAATTGCGCGGTGCCGTTTGTTTTCGAGGGCGTATCCAGCCGATGCTTGGGCTTGCCGATAATCGTGAAATCTTTGGGATCTTTCAGCACAACGTCTTTGGGAGGCTCGATTTTCGAAGCCGCCTCGGCAAGGCTACCGAAAGACGCGCGGCGTTTGCTCGCAGCGTGAACAACAAACCCTTTTTCTGCGTGGCAGGTTCCCGGGTCCACGCCCCAATCTTGAGCCGCCGCATCAATCAGCATTACGCGAGCCATTGCGCCCATCTTGCGAAAACGATCGTATTCGGAATTCGTCGTCGTGCTGCCGCCTGTCATCATCATACCGAATACGGTGTGGTTATAAACCGCGGCCACGGGAGAGGATTGCACGCGAATCTTGCTCCAGTCAGCTTCCAGTTCTTCCGCGATCAACATCGGAAGCGAAGTATAAATTCCCTGCCCCATCTCGGAGTGGTTCGAGATCACTGTGACCCAATCATCGCTGCTGATATGTACGAACGCATTCAACGCCACCGGCTTGCTCGATGCTCGCGCCGCGCGCGCAGGCGCCCAGTCCGGCACATAAAGATTTAAAAGCAAGCCGCCGCCGATCGCCGCTCCGGTCTTCAAAAAATCGCGCCGCTTCATTCGCGTAGCGACCGTCATTTCGCACCTTTCTGCGCTTTAATTTCCGCTGCGCGATGAATGGCGCGCCGGATGCGCGGATAGGTACCACAGCGGCAAATATTTCCGGACATGGCTTCGTCAATGTCCTCATCGGTAGGCGAAGCCTTTTCCGCCAACAGCACCGCCGCGCTCATGATCTGGCCCGATTGGCAGTAGCCGCATTGTGGAACGTCAATTTCAATCCAAGCCTGTTGCAGCGGATGCGTGAGGTCGGGAGAGATCCCTTCAATGGTCGTGACTTTCTTCCCCTCCGCGCGCGAAACGGGAGCCACGCAGGAGCGCACCGCTTGGCCATCGATGTGAACGGTGCAAGCGCCGCACAGCGCCATCCCGCAGCCGAATTTCGTCCCCGTAAGGTTCAGCGAATCGCGAATGACCCACAGCAGCGGAGTGGATGGCGGATCCTCCACGCTAACCGGCTTGCCGTTAACGGTGAATGAAATCAAGAGCGCCTCCTAGTTTTGGTCCTGACCAGCATGTGAGGGGTTGTTGTCTGAAAACAGACCATCACATTTTGCAAAAATATTTTTTGACGCAAGAAAACAGCGCGTCGGACTTGGCAAAAAGATTATCTGTCGGAAACGAATTCGATGCAACCCGATGAGGGCAAGCCTTCGCCGATTACCACACGGAAACGAAGCACCGCTAGCGCAAGTAGCCCCAGTTGTGCAGTCGGTCGCTGTCTTCTTCCCAGCGGTCGCCGATATCGGTGCGGTAGTACATATTCGGAATCAACACGTTCTTAATGCGCGAATACACCTGAGCTTTAGCCTGCTTCATGGTTTGCCCGGTGCCGACGATGATCAGGATCACGCCGGAAGTTCCCGCGATCAGCCACTGGCCGTTGAGCTGCTTCACATCTTCAATGTGGGTTTCATCCGCGGGCGGTTTCTTAAACACAATCGCGGAATTCTTTGAGAAAGCCTCAAAAGTTTCGTCGTCATCAAACGGAAATGGCGGCACCACGATGCGCACACCAATCTGAAATCCGCTGCGAACTTTCAGTTTGGGATCTACTCCGTTCGCCAAATCCCAGAAGAACTGTCCGATCGGCGTAATCATACCGGCTTGCTGAATGCTAATGGTCGGATAGCCAAATCGCGCGGTAAACTCCAGCGGATAGATTCCATTATTATTTACGATGCAATTCACGTCGATGTAGCCTACATAGCCTTCTTCGGCGAGTTTGGGTCCCATTTTCAGAAGCGTCTCATTGAATAGTTGGTTAGGCCCGGTCCAAAACATCGAGGTCCCCATTTCACCCGTCGGAGGACCAATATCTCCCGGAAAAAGTTTCTTGTGCTCGAAATTAATGTTCACCGGATAAATGTAGTTCTTGCCATTGAAAAAAGCTCCGACGGCCACTTCTACTCCAATCATGCGACGCTGCAGCTGAAACACTTTGATCTCGTCGGCAAACGCTTTCTTGTAAGCTTCGAGCATTCGTATCACGTCCTGCCCGTCGTCTTCCTCGCCCACAAATAGCCGCCGCTTGATGTTTTGCGCTTCCCCGCTGGGCTTGATCACGTAGCGGCCGGGATTCTGCGTAACGTGCTCGACCGCATCATCGAACGATTCAAACTCGCCGTACGGAATAATATTCACGCCAGCCTTTTTCAGTTCCTCCTGCCCAAAAGAGCGGTCGTCTTCGAGCTTGTCGCTGTAAGCCGTGCCGCCAATTACGATTTTCCCTTCTTTGCGCAGTCCCTGCGCCTTCTCCCCCTGTCCCAGCGTGTCGTCGAACACAATAATGTCCGCCCAATCCTTGTCTTTCTCCCAGTCTTTCGACTTGGCTACGAATCCGTCCGCAATATCGCGCTCTTTCTTATCGGCAATAAAATAGCGGACTTCGTGGCCTTCTTTCGCAATTTGCCAGGCGATGTCGCCGATCAGCCCGGTCAAAGATACGAACAGGAAATTTTTCTTTTCCATGTGCCCTCGTTCCCCGTTTCTGGAATTGGAATCGTAACATCGTCATCAGTTACAGCAAAACTGTGGCCTATAGCCATATGATGCGAGCCCGATTTGACGCCCGGCGCATCCGCCCCTAAGATTGATGGATTCTTTGAGCGATGAAAGCAGGCTGCCGGTGTTCTTTGCTTAAAAGCGAGCGTGGCGTCCTGAAAATCGTCGCCGCGAGCATATTTCCGGGGAAATGATGCCGAGAGAAATACCAAAAGCCTACGAGCCGCAGGAAATAGAAGAGCGTTGGGCCAAAGCCTGGTTCGACGAAAACTTATTTCGCGCCGAAAATTCCGGCGACGGCAGCGGCCGCACATTCTCCATCGCTCTTCCTCCGCCCAACGTTACTGGCTCGATTCACATCGGCCACATGCTGGAGCACACGCAGATCGATATGCTCGTCCGCTGGCATCGCATGCGCGGTGAGCGCACGCTGTGGCTCCCGGGCATGGACCACGCTGGAATCGCCACGCAGTTCGTAGTCGAACGCATGCTGGCCAAAGACGGCATCCAGCGCCAGGATCTAGGCCGCGAAGAATTCGAGCGCCGCGTCTGGAGATGGAAAGCGGAAAGCGGCGGCGTGATCAAGGAACAGATGATTCGCCTCGGCGCATCCTGCGACTGGACGCGCGAGCGTTTCACCCTCGAACCCGCGCTCTATCGCGCCGTGCTCGAAGCTTTCCTGCGCCTCTATCGCGACGGCCTGATTTATCGCGGACGTTACATGGTCAACTGGTGCCCGCGCTGTCTCACCGCCATCAGCGACCTTGAAGTCGTTCACAACGAGCGCGCTGGAAATCTTTGGTACATCCGATACCCCGTCGCCGGAACAAAAGAGCATCTCGTCGTTGCGACTACGCGCCCCGAAACAATGTTGGGTGACACCGCCGTGGCCGTGCATCCCGACGACCAGCGTTACCAGCACTTCATCGGCAAAAAAGTTTTGCTGCCCCTGATGAACCGCGAAATTCCCATCGTCGCGGACGCCTCCGTCGATCGTGAATTCGGCACCGGCGCGGTGAAAATCACTCCAGCGCACGATCCCAACGACTTCGAAATGGGCAAGCGCCACAATCTTCCGCAAATTGACGTGATGACCGACGACGCGCACATGAATGAGGCCTCCGGCCCCTACGCCGGTCTGGAACGTTTTGTCGCGCGGGCGCGAATTATCGCCGAGCTGGAAAAATTGGGTCTGCTGGAAAAGGTCACCGAGCACACTCATTCCGTCGGCACCTGTGACCGCTGTAAAGCGATCGTCGAGCCACGCGTTTCCACGCAATGGTTCATGAAAATGAAGCCCCTTGCCGAGCCTGCCTCCAAAGTTGTTCTCGACGGCTTGATCGAAGTTGTCCCTGACAATCAGCGCACCATTTTGCTGCAATGGTTCGAGAATATTCGCGACTGGTGCATTTCGCGCCAGCTCTGGTGGGGACATCGCATCCCCATATGGCATTGTGCCGACTGTAAAGAAATGGTCCCCGCGCTCGATTCGCGCGTCGAAATTGTGGAAGGCCACGCGCGCGCTGCAAGCGTGCCTACAAAATGTCCCAAGTGCGGCGGTGGGAAACTTACGCGCGACAAAGACGTACTCGACACTTGGTTCAGCTCCGGCCTCTGGCCTTTTTCCACGCTCGGCTGGCCCGACGACACCGAAGACCTGCGCACCTACTACCCCACCAGTTTGTTGATTAGCGGCTACGATATTTTATTTTTCTGGGACGCCCGCATGATCATGATGGGCCTGCAGCTAAGTGGAGATCGCTTCGAACCCGCCGAAGTTCCCGGCGCGGCTACGGCTGCAGGGAAAAAAGACTCGTCTTTAGCATCTCGGCGCGATCCCAAGAATCTTCGATCCACAATTCCCTTTCGCCGTCTCTACCTACATTCGCTGGTTCGCACGGCCGAAGGCGCCAAGATGTCCAAGACCAAAGGCACCGGCGTCGATCCGTTGGAATTGACTCAGAAATTTGGCACCGACGCCTTGCGCTACATGCTTGTCAGCATGTCCGCCCCGGGCACCGACATTATTTTGAGCGAAGATCGCGTCCTCGGCGCCCGCGCCTTCGCCAACAAAATCTGGAACGCGGCCCGATTCCTTTTCATGAACCTTGAAAAGGCCGAAGCCGCAGCAGGGATCACACTGGAGGAACTAGCCGCGCCGGAAATCCGCGCAAAAGCGCCCTACGCCATCCCCGGCGAAGAAGACCTCATTCATCGCTGGATTTTCGCGCGACTCGCCGCAGTCTCCGAACAAGCCAGCCGCGCGCTTCAGGATTTTCGTTTCCACGAAGCCTCTCAGGCGATTTATCAATTTTTCTGGGGAGATTTCTGTGACTGGTACATTGAGTGGGTCAAGCCTCAGCTCGCGTCGCCGGACCGCGCAGTCGCCGTTGCCGCATGGCGCAATATTTTTGCCGCGCTCGAAGCAGCTTTGCGCCTGTTGCACCCGATCATGCCCTTCCTGACCGAAGAATTGTGGCACCGGTTGCCGCAACCGCCCGGCGCTCGTTCTATCGCGCTCGACAAATTCCCCGAGCCCCGCACGAACTGGATTGACGCGCAAGCCGAAAGAGAATTCGCAATCTTGCAGGAAATCATCACTGCAGCCCGCAATCTTCGTGCCTCAGCGAAGATGGATGCGAAGAAGAAAACGGATGCAGGCTATTTCAGCGATGATCCTGGCGTCATCAGTGTCGTGAAAGATAATTACGATGCCATACTTCGGTTGGGCAGCCTGTCTGACCTGCAAATGGGTGAGCGCCGGGTGCGCGAGGGGGTCATTTACTCAACAGCTCGCATCGAGCTATGGCTAATACGCGGAGTGATGAGCCAGGAAGAGAAAGAAGAGGCAATCACCAAACTAAAGAAGGAAATCGACCGCCTGGCGAAAGACATCGCATCGAAGAAAGGCCGCTTGGGAGACGAAACTTTCCTAAGCAAAGCCCCAGCGAAAATCGTCGAAGACCTGAAAACCACGTTAGCAGGCCGCGAAATCGAACATCAAAAGCTACAGGACCGCCTCAAGCAACTCGAATAGCGCTCAGCATCACGCTCAATCAGTGGCGCCCGACGACCGCGCCGGCGTTTCCTTCAACATCTTCAGCACCTCTTCGGTAGTCGCCGTCTCTCCCATCCGCGGAAAGATCTTTTCCACACTGTGACGATGCGAGTCCGCGTCGCGGTCCGTCATCGCATCGAGCACAAACACCACATGGTGCCCGTAGTCGTAGGCGCTGCGCCCGGTCGATTCCACGCCAAAAGTCGTCGCGATTCCCGCCAGGAAAATTTGAGTCACACCACGCTGGCGCAATATGTCTTGCAGCGATGTCCCGATGAACGCGCCCACCCGCTGCTTGCTAACCACATAATCTCCAGCCTGCCGCTCCAACTCGGGCGCGAACTCAGTCCAGTCGTCCGCAAACGCAAACTTGCGAGGTCCAGCATCAGTCCGCCCCGGAGCTGCCGCTGTCACGTTAACGAGCACAACCGGGAGCCCTCGCTCACGAAACGCCCGCGCCAGTTGCGCAGTGCGAGCCACGATCTCGTCCGCAGGATAAGGAGCAGTCTGCATTCCGACGATTCCCTTCTGCAGATCGATGACCACCAACGCCGCAACGCTGTCTATTTTTGTAAGAGGCATATTTTCCTTTCCAATTGAATTATAAAAGATAAATTAAGCCGTTTCCTGCACTTCAAACCTGTCGATTACGCAGCCCCTCGTTCGACGTTCAATTAGAGCAAAGAAAGCACAGCTCAGGAGGCGGTTATGGGAGGAAAGCGCATACACTTTAAAAATCTCAAATCAGTGGCGGGGGCGGCACTCCTCGGGCTCGGTGTCTTCATCCTGTTTGAAAATCTCGCTGAGGCGAGTGCTCTGCTAAGCGACCTCCTCGGCATTTCTTCCGAAGCGGCGGGGATGCTCGGGGTACTCATCGCCGTAGGTTTGGCGGCCTCGCACGTCTTGCAGGCCTGCCTCTTCGATCGACGGGAATTCTTGCGCGCTTTCACCTGGATACTGATGGCATTCTGGCCACTGTTCCTCGTTTTCATTGGAACGGGATTGTTGCGTAACGGTTCCAGCGGCAAAGTCGAAGCTCCTCCAAGAAACAATCCCGGGGGCTTGAAAAAATCGGTTTCACCCTGTCGATTTGGTGCAGACTCATTCGACGCGTAAGTAGAGCACGGATTCAGCTGGTCGAGGGCGTCCGGCAACCGGTTCATAACCCTAATCGGAATGGAGACATAACCATGCGATTCCTAATGTTGGTGAAGCACGGCGAAAACCCTGGTCCTCCGCCCAAGGAATTCTTGGACGCGATGACCAAACTCGGCGAAGAGGCGGCCAAATCCGGCACCATGCTCCAAAGCGGCGGGCTGTCCCCGCTTGCGAAGAGCACTTCCGTCCGCCTTTCTCGCGGGCAGCTAACCACAATCGACGGGCCTTTCAGCGAATCCAAAGAAGTCGTCGGCGGCTTCGCGATGTTCGAGTTGAAATCGAAAGAGGAAGCGATCGAGGGCGCGAAGCAGTTCATGGAGCTGCACAAGAAATACTGGCCGGGCTGGGAGGGAGAGACCGAAGTCCGACAGGTATTAGGAACGGAAGCCTTCGACCCCAAAGCCTAGGCGCCAGTTCGTGAAGGTGGCGCGAAAAAATAGCGAGCGACACTCGGCTTGCGCTCGCGGATGGATCGTGGTGTTATCGGTAGTCGTGACGGCTACCGATACACATCGCGCAATCGACGCAGTCTGGCGGATCGAATCGGCCCGAATCATTGCCGGACTCATCCGCATCGTCCGCGATGTGGGCCTTGCCGAAGAGCTCGCGCAGGACGCGCTCGTTGCCGCACTCCAGCAGTGGCCCGAGTCGGGCGTCCCGGATAACCCCGGCGCCTGGCTGATGGCCACCGCCAAGCATCGCGCCATCGACCATTTCCGTCGCAACGCACTGCTTGAGCGCAAGCACCAGGAGATCGTTCGCGAGCTTGAGGCCAAACAGGAGATGGCCGTGGAGGATCTCCACACAGCAATTGACGATGAAGTCGGCGACGACCTCCTGCGCCTAATATTCATCGCCTGCCATCCAGTTCTTTCGACCGAAGCCCGCGTCGCGCTCACTCTCCGCTTGCTCGGCGGACTGACGACCGAGGAGATTGCGCGCGCTTTCCTTGCACCGGAGCCGACGATCGCTCAGCGCATCGTCCGCGCCAAGCGCACTCTCGCCGAAGAGCAGGTCCCCTTCGAGGTCCCCAGGAGACCCGAACTTGCTTCACGGCTCTCCTCGGTGCTGGAGGTGATCTACCTTGTCTTCAACGAAGGCTATTCGGCGACCGCCGGTGACGACTGGATGCGACCCGCGCTCTGCGAAGAAGCGCTTCGACTTGGTCGTATCCTCGCAGAGCTAGCTCCGAAGGAGCCGGAAGTCCACGGGCTCGTCGCGTTGATGGAAATTCAAGCGTCACGTTCCCGCGCACGCACGGGCCCATCGGGAGAGCCCATCTTGCTGCTGGATCAAAATCGCGAGCTCTGGGATCAACTCCTCATTCGTCGTGGTCTTGCGGCGCTCGAGCGTGCGGAGAAGCTTGGCGGCGCGCGTGGCCCCTACGCGCTGCAGGCCGCCATCACTGCTTGTCACGCGCGTGCGCGTTTACCGCAAGATACAGACTGGCCGCGCATCGTCGCGTTCTATGAACAACTCGCCCAGCTCACACCGTCACCTATCGTGGAGCTGAATCGTGCGGTTGCGGTCGCTATGGCATTCGGTCCAGCGGAAGGTCTCCAGATCATCGATACACTCGTCTCCGAGCCGTCTCTGAAGTCCTACCACCTTCTGCCCAGTGTCCGCGGCGACTTTCTTTTTAAGCTGGGCCGCTTCGCAGAGGCACGGGTGGAGTTCGAGCGCGCTGTATCGCTCACGCGCAACGCACGCGAACGCGAATTCCTCCTAGAGCGTGCCCGAACCTGTGCAGAAGCCCCAGCAAACTCCGGCCCCCGCTGACGAAAGTTGCGCTCCTCTTCATCCTGATGCTGACATCGACGACCTTACTCGTACACCTTCATCGCATACGATACGCCTCGCCCGCCGCTAGCGTTTGAGTCGCAGCATAGAATTTGGATCTCTGGGCCCAGTTCCGTCTCGGATGTAGGTTTCGGTCAAAGGAAAGCTTCGGCGCTATAATCTTCCTTCCATGCTGATCAGCCCAACAAACAGGTTGAGCCTCATCGCTCTCGCGGTACTCGCGTTAACTATCGCTGCGCCGGCTGTTTGCGCGCAGTCCGCGACTAGCAACGTAACGCCCGATTGGTGCAAAAAAATTCCCCGTCCGCAATACAAAACGCTCGAACGCGTGCCCTCAGCCGATCCTTGGTTCGAAGTTTACAAAGTTGCGCCGGGAGTTTTCGCGATTTACGAGCCGCATCAATTTGAAGAAGTTATCTCGTTCCTGATTCTGGGCGACAAGCGCGCTGTTCTATTCGATACCGGCCTCGGCATTAGCGACATCAAGCGCGTAGTCACTGCACTCACGCCTTTGCCAATCACCGTCCTGAACTCGCACACGCACAACGATCACGTGGGCGACAACTGGGAATTCGACGACATCTACGGCATGGATACCGACTTCACGCGCACCAACGCGAAAGGTTCCACTGCTGACGCGCAAGCCGAACTAGCTCCAGGGTCGGTGTGCGGCCAGCTCCCCGCTGATTTTGACGCGAAGTCCTACGCCACGCGTCCGTTCCACATCACTCACTTCCTTCACGATGGCGACACAGTCGATCTCGGCGGTCGAGTGCTGGAAATAATCTCAACGCCTGGCCACACGCCAGATGAAATTTGCCTGCTGGACCGTAAGAATGGTCTGTTGTTCACCGGAGATAATTTCTACCCGGGACCAATCTGGTTATACCGCCCGGAGACTGATCTCGACGCTTACGTCCAGTCCATCACGCGAATCGCGGCGCTGGCGCCTAAAATCCACTTGGTTCTCCCCTCCCACAACGTCCCGGTAGCAGATCCTTCACAATTGCCGAAGCTGCTAACCGCGATCGAAAAAGTGCGCGGTGAAGCAGTAGAGCCCTTCGCCGCAGGAAACGGCAAAGTCACCTACACCGTAAATGGATTTGTTTTCCTGATGGCCGCTCCGCAGTAAACAACGGTGTTGTAACACGGCGCGACTGGACTGCTGAAGCTCATTTACTTTCTACCAACGCTTTTAACCTGAACAGCGCCTGATCCCATTGTTCCGAGACGAAATCAAGATACTCCCTGAGCTCTGCAATCGGCTCCAGATCGAATTTAAATAGGCTTTTCCGACCGGCGCGGACGCTATGCACGATTCCGGCACTCTCCAATACGCGGAGATGTTTGGTGATCGCCTGCCGAGTGAACTTAGAACGTTTGGTTAACTGTGAGATCGAGCGCGGTTGTCCGCTGCACAGCTTCGCAACCAGCGATAGCCGGGTCGGATCGCCCAAAGCGGTAAAAACGAGCGCATGCGAGCGCCGTTTAGCAGCCAGGTTGTTACGACTTCCCTGCGACATAATTCTCGATGTTCTTCATTTGTTCTGTCCAACCGCCTTCGTTTCTTCGGAACGATTCGCGCTGTCGATCACCGGGAAGCTTGTCGAAACCGGACTCCGTGACCACGAGTAAGGTGCCATGGGCAGTCTTTTCTAGCCTAAATTCGACCAGCGTCCTCGGTTCCTTCGAGTAGTCTTGCGGGTAGCCCTCTTTTTCAAGGGATTTGGGATGAGGCCAGGTGAAGGAAAAGAGCCGCTCGGGCTCCATTTTCTGCACCAGCCCTTCCCATTTGAGGTGTTCATAGCCAGGATGGGTAATCTGGCCGCGAGTAACTTTACCCACCACGAAGGGGCCATCCAGCTTCACCCCAAACCATTCGCCAAACTCGCGGTAATCCGTTAGCGCACGCCACACTCGCGAAATCGGCGCCTTCAGTTCGATGCGCTTTTCAATCCGGTCATCCATGTTAAGCAACCTCCAGGTTGCATATTAATGCGGCTCCGGTTAAAAGGCAACCTTTTGGTTGCATATTTATGCGCGTTTGGCTTGCCAGATTGTGGGATGCTCGCACCGAACTACGGGATGTGCATTTGCAGTGGGCGCAGCAGGCAGCGCCCGGTTCAGATTTACTAAGAAATATTGAAGGGAGGAGGTTTCTTTCAACGCGAAAAGACCGCTCCATGTGGCGCACCAGTTCCCTTCCAACCCTGCGGCCAATCCCGCTCCGCGAAGCTGAAGCCGGTCTTTCCGTCCGCGTCACGAAAAGCATCATCGAAGGTGAGAGCGCCCGTCGTTTGATCCAGCTTCAGCAAATATAGCCGGTCCGGCGCCGTCCCAGACGTCGCCACGATGCGCTGCGTCTTCGCTCCCCACGCTGTCCAATGCGGAAAATAAGTATCGCTCAGCTTCAGCCGCGAAACTTCCACTGGCTTGGCTGCATTCGATATGTCCACCACAATCAAACCGTGCATCGCAGGCACGCTCAGCAGCAAATAATGCCCCACCACCGTTGGCACTCCGCACCAGTTCCCAGGGAAGCTGTACACCAGCTTCGATTTCGGCTCGTTCGTGTCCACTCCCGTGATGCGTTCCAGTCCGCAGCCGAGCGTCTGAATCAAAACCGACCCATCCGGAGCAAGGCGCGCCTCTTCAGGACTAATCTGCGCGTAACGGTTTTCTCCCACATCCAGGTACGCCGTCTTCAGCACCTTTAGATCGGAAAGACGCCAGACCTGATAAGTCACTCCGCTAAAAATATCGTCCAGATGCATGGATGAATTTGTGGAAACAATGCGATCCGCGTCCGGAAGTACGGCCAGGCTGTAGGGCATCAACAGCGCGTCCGCAAACGCCGGGTCCGCATTGCTGGCCGACCGAACCACTTTGCCCTGGTCGTCAATCTCCACCAAGCCGCCGGTCGTTCCGGTCTGACCGTCGCTGCCGCCCTGGTGCGCGTGCTGAAATGTCGCCAGCACGTGCCCGTTAGGCAGCCGCATATAAGAGTGCGGATGCATGTAGCCAGCCAGGTCGGTAAATGACGTCACTGTCTTTGGATGCAATGGATCGCGCAGGTCAAAGATAAAAGTTCGCCCCGCGTCGTGATCGTTGGCAAAGAGCATACCGCTGGCAGGCATGGCGTATTCGGTGTGGTGCACTCGCATAGTCTTTTGATCGGTAGCCAGCGTCGTTACCAAACGCCCATACCAAGCCGACGAGGGGTCGGCATCGATCACCGCAAGAAAATCATTGCCCTTATGGTCCGCATCGCCGGCCCACACAAAAAGATAATCCTCCGGCGCAGTAGTTTTGTGATCTTGAGAGAGCAAAACTGCTGGAAGCCAGCCAAGGCAAATAAGCAGCGCCAAGGCAAATACAAATCGTGCCATGTGTACCCCAGTGGTCAAGAAATTTGAATGCGATCGAGCGATGCGCGAAAGCGTACCAGACTCAATGCGCCCCGTACAGATCTCCAAGCGCGATAACCTCCGTCCGCCCTTGTGGGTCGCGGCTTTGGCCGCGACCTAGAGAGCCTAAACGTGCAAACAATCAGTCGAACTCGCTCCCGCTTGTCGCCACGACGCCGCTCAAGTATTCTTTCCCATCTGCTATGCCCACCAAACGTATGCCGACTCTAGCGGGCGCGACCGACCGCCGCATCGACGCGCTGCTCACGCTCCTCTCCGAGAATTCCACCATCGTCATCAGCGGAGAAAAAATCGCCAAAGAAATCGGTGTAACGCGCCAACAAGTTTGGCGCTGGGTCCAGAAAATGCGCGGGTTGGGAATACGCGTAAAAGGCCACGCTCGCACCGGATATCACATCGAACGCGTCCCGGACATCCTGGCCCCGCAGCTCCTCAGCCACCGCTTGTTCGGCACACCCTTCGGACGCCGCATCTATCACTACTTCAAAATTGATTCCACCAATACCGTCGCGATGCAACTCGGCGAACGCGGCGAGCCTCACGGCGCCATCGTTTTGGCTGAAGAACAGACCGCAGGACGCGGACGCGCCGGTCGCAAATGGATTTCAGAAAAATCCGCGGGAATTCATTGCAGCATTTTGCTCCGCCCGCCGATTCCGCCGGCTCACGCGCCCCTGCTAACCCTAGTCGCAGGCCTCGCCGCGCGCGATGCTGCCGCAGAAGAACTCGACGTGCTCCCCGACATTCGTTGGCCCAACGATCTGCTCGTCCGCGGCCGAAAATTTTGCGGCATCCTGACGGAAATGCACGCCGAACCCGACCGCATGCATTACGCGGTAATAGGAATCGGCATCAACGTGAACCAAACAAAAATGCCCGCCGAGCTCGCTGACTTCGCCACCTCGCTCCGTCTGGAAACCGGCAAAGTCCATTCGCGCCTGGAAGTCCTGATACGGTTGCTGCGCCACCTCGACCGCTACTACAATGAGTTTATCGCCGAAGGCGCCGCACCGATTTTGCGACGCTTCGCTGAAGTCTCCAGTTACTTTCAAGGAAAGCGCGTGCGTATCACTACTCCCATCGAAGTGTTCACCGGTACCACGGCGGGCTTGGAGCCCAGCGGCGTTTTGCGCGTGATGCGCGACGACGGCGGCGGAATTGAATCTGTGCTGTCCGGCGACGTTGCGGAGGCCTCCTGATGCTGCTGGCACTCGACGTCGGCAACACCAATACAGTCCTAGGAGTTTTCCGCGGCGCGCAGCTTGTCGCCAATTGGCGCTTAACTACCGCGCGCGATCAAACCATCGACGAGTATGGCATCCTCTGCCGCGAGCTTTTCACTTTAGCCGACCTCGACCCACGCGAAATCGGAGGCGTAATTATCAGCTCGGTCGTTCCCCCGCTGAATTCCACGCTCTCAGGAATGTCGGAGCGCTACTTCGGTAAAAAAGCGCTCTTCGTCGAACCTGGAATTAAGACAGGCATGCCGGTTCATTACGATAATCCGCAGGAAGTGGGCGCCGACCGCATCGTGAACAGCGTCGCGGCTTTCGAGAAATATGGCGGCCCCTGCATCGTCGTTGATTTTGGTACCGCGATTAATTTCGACGCGGTCTCGGCGCGTGGTGAGTACTTAGGTGGCGTGCTCGCTCCCGGCATCGGAATTTCCGCCGAAGCGCTCTTCGCTCGCGCCGCGCGCCTGTTCCGGGTGGAAATCAAGGACCCCGGAAAAATTATCGGCACGAACACGGCCGCATCTATGCAAGCCGGCCTTTTTTACGGTTACACCGATCTAGTCGATGGCATCCTGGAGCGCATGAAGAAAACCATGGGCGCGAAAACAAAAGTGATCGCGACAGGCGGCCAAGCTCCGCTGATCGGCACTGCATCGCGCCATATCGAAACGATTGACGAATTTCTGACGCTCGAAGGCTTGCGCATCATATGGGAGCGCAATCAGGACGCCGCGCAGACGCAGGGTAAAACGCCAAAGCTGGCAACCGTTCCGCCACGCGCAAAAAACTGAGCCTTATCAGGATATTCAGAAGTGACGTCGGCGCGAAGAAATATTTTAGCGCGAAAAAAGTTCCACAGACGTTCAGCAAAATGGAATCCTTCAACTACTTCAATTATTTTACGGAAATCGAAGATTATTTCTGGCGCAAGCGCGGAGCGCACCTGCTCGTCTCGCCGTTGGATTGGGCCATCGTGGAAACCTGGCAGAAAGCCGGCATCCCGCTCGGCGCCGTGCTGAAAGGCATCGACCGCGCCTTCGAGAGCTGGCAGCGATCCCGCCGGGCCACCGGTGGACGCCAACTCAAGAGCCTGGCCTACTGCGTTGACGCCGTCCTGGACGCCGCGGCGGAAGCATCGGAGGCGGCAGTCGGTAGCGGCCCAGAAGTTAAATCGTCGCGGACTGCGGAGCCCTTTTCACGCCACGAGTTGAGAAAATATCTCGAACGCAACGCCGCGCGTCTGCGTACCACATCAACAAAATTGCTCGAATCGCCGGAGAAAAATAGGAAGGCTGCTCCAGCGCTGGCCGCGCGCCTGGAAGACACCGCCAAACGCTTGGAAGAGGCCTTGCCGTTGCTCGATTCGTCAAGCGCCCTCGACCTTGAAGATCTCGAACGCCGCTTGACCGTGCTGGAAGAAAAATTATCGGCGGCGCTTTCCGCGGACGCAGACGAAGAGGCCTTGCTTTCCGTTCGCCGCGAAATGGATCGCTCGCTGGCGCCCTACCGGCGTAAGATGTCCGCAGAGCAATTGGCGCAGCTCGAACGGCAATACATTCAGAAACGGCTTTTTGAACATTTCAACGTGCCACGGCTGAGCCTGTTTTATTTGACTTAACCATAGAGCGGCGCTTTAGCACCCTAACGAAAAAACGCCGTCAACATTGCATGCCACCCATGGACCTCACAATCGAAAAGTTGATTTACGGCGGCGATGGCCTAGCGCACCACCAGGGCTCAACGGTTTTTATCCCTTTCGTGTTGCCCGCTGAGCGCGTGGTAGCCCTGCCCGTTGAACAAAAAAAGAAGTTCGTTCGCGCGCGCGTGGAACAATTGCTCGAATCCTCGCCGCAACGCACACTCCCGCCCTGCCCTCATTTCGGGATTTGTGGCGGCTGCAATTACCAGCACATTCCTTCCGAAGAGCAGCTCAAATACAAAGCTGAAATTCTGCGCGAGACGTTGCGGCGCATGGGAAGAATTGACTGGACCGCTGAGATCAAAGCGCATGCCTCGCCGCCCTGGGGCTATCGCAATCGCGCGCAATGGAAAATTCGCCGGCCATCGGAAGGGGCCACAACCGGACTCCCATCGCAGGCAGCTTCTGGCGCCGTTAGTGAAACGATCGCAAAACTCGAGATTGGATATTTTCGCGCGAATTCCACGGCGCTGTGCGCGGTCGAGGATTGCGCCATTCTGTCGCCGCTAGTCCTGAAAACATTGCTCGCGCTCCGAGAGGCGCTCGCCGCGGGTGTTCTCCCGCGCGAGCTCCGCGAAATGGAAGCCTTCAGCAATGAAGGCCCCGGTGACTTAGCCACGCTCGCCAACGCGAAACTGTTGCTCACAGCCACCTTCGCGGGCTTTCCCTCGCGCATCGCCGAGCACGCCGAAACGATTCGCGGCGTTGTTCCGGAAGCGGCCACTATTTTGTTTCACGACCCCAGCCACGACCGCATGGAACTCTTCGGCCCAGGTTTTCTGGAGACCGAAGCGGCCGGCACAAAATATCGCGTCGGACATTTTTCGTTTTTTCAAGTGAATCGGTTTCTGGTTGACGATCTAGTCCGAACTGTTTGCGCCAACGAAAACGGCGGTATCGCTCTCGATTTATTCGCCGGTGTGGGATTATTTTCCATTCCGCTCGCCAAGCGCTTCGAACGAGTCATCTCGGTTGAATCGAATCCCGCTGCAACGCGTGACCTAGAAATCAATATGCACGGGCTGAGCTCAATCACGGTTCGCACGGCGGACGTTGAACGTTTCCTCGAAAGAAATAAAGAGCGGCCTGAGCTGGTAGTCCTGGATCCGCCACGCGACGGCCTGGCTCCCGAGGCAGCCAAGCGCCTGGGCCGATTGCAAGCCGCACGGATTACTTATATTTCTTGCGAACCGCCTACACTCGCGCGCGATCTCGCCGTGCTAGTCCAAGCCGGATATGAACCCACTGAAATTCACTTGTTTGATCTTTTCCCGCAAACATTTCACATGGAGACGGTTGTGCGTCTGCGTCGACGGGAATGACATTACCTGCGCTGTGGATTGCGGCAGCCTTTGCCGCAGGCCTTGGTCTCGCCAGCCGCGGGCAGAGTTCGCCCACAATTTGGTTTGCAAGCGCAGCCATCGCAATCCTTGCCGGTCTAATATTAATTTGGCGACAGCGCGCGGCATCCGCGTGGAATAGGCGAGTTGCGGCAGTTTCTGCAGGCGAAGGATATCAATTCGGATATCCGGTGGAAGGTGTTATGGAACGCTACGCGCGTGCGGGCGTGCAGTTCCTGCGCAGCGATCGCGACGGCGAAGTCACTGCGCTGACCGACGGCCACACGCTCGAAAAGTGCCTACATTCGCAGAATCGCATCCGCAGTAAAACCGCAGATTATCGCGGAATCTTGCAGCACGATCCGCTCTACGATTCGTCAGCGGCATCGCCTTCGGCGGCGGAAGACTGATTATCCTTCTGGTATTCCGCGATAAGCTGGCGCGCTTCTTCTGCTCGCGGCTCAAGCACGTACACTTCCACACCGTGCGTTCCTTCCGGCGATTCGCGTAACGGAAAAGGATCGTTCGAACCGGAACCGGGCGAACTAATCCCCGCACTTTCCAGGAGTCCTCGAATTACCATGGCTTCCGCGGCAGTACCTGCGGTGTAAGCAACAACAACGCGCTCCTGCGATGGATCGTGAGCTTCTTGATGTGACAAATTTTCAGTCATTTAAATTCCCCGGGAAATATCTCCGAACACTGTTCCACAGTACTATTGCGCGGTTTTAAGGCCAAGTCCATAATAGCCTTAGAAAGCCTCCAGGGACCCTTTATGGAACCCATCGAAAACGACACGTCGTTTCAGCCTACGCAGGAGCAGATTGACGACGAAAGCAGACGCATTCGCCGGCTGCGCATCCTGGTCCAATTAACGTTGGAATCGATTGCTGCCGGTGACCTGACGCCGGAAGAAGCCTCTGGGATGATTGCGGCGACGCGGCGAGTTGCGCTGGAGATGTTTCCCGGCAAAGAACGTGCCTTCGATTTACTATACCGGCCGAAATTTCAACGCGTAATGCACGCCATCTATCGCCTGCAGTAAAAGCCTAAAATCGGTAACGCGCCCGCAGCCACATCCTCAGCCACACGAAGGCCAAAGCCCCAATGGTTCCAACCAGCGCTTTATATTCGCGATTTCGACGATACTGCGCCCAAGAAAAAACCTTGGGAGTCTCACCCGCTGCAGGCTGCCTTGCGGCGCGAAAAATGTTTGGAAAGAAAAGAGGAACGCCGGCAGCGTACTTTTCAAACGAAGCTCCAAATTTTGCCCGCAGCTCCTCTTCCTCGTTGCGCATCACCGCGTAATAAAATACGCAGAAATAAATACCCACCAACAGCCCCGCCCATAAAGAATGCCCCGCGATAATAAATCCGGCAGCGAGAATCGCACTCCCCAAGTAAAGCGGATTTCGCGTGACTGAGTAAATTCCGGACGTGGCTAGTTCCTCATTCTTTCGCAGTTGTCCCGAAGCGGCTGCGCGAATAAGCAATCCAAGTCCTGCGATCACTGCGCCAATCGCGATCCAATGCAGAGTCGGCTTAGCAAGAATCCAATAGAGAATCGCCACTGGATATCCGACTCTTACTCGCCAGCGCATCCAGAATTTTCGGGGCTGGCTCACGAATTGCGCCTCAGGCGTCGTTCGACCGCTTCAAATACTTGCTCCACGGTGATGGAAAGCATGGACGGCGAGTAGGACGCGCCGCGGCGATATGTCGTTTCGCTGAATCGCGGATTTCTAACAACGACATCCTCCTTAGAGTACGGCCCATTTCGCACGGGATCGGTAGGCCCAAACAATCCGACCACCGGCGCACCAAGCGCAGAGGCCAGATGCAGCGGTCCAGTATCGGCAGACACCACGAATTTTGCGCGTCGCATCGCAGCCATCAACGGCCCAAGCTCAAGCGGCAGCGCAACCGATGCAGGATCTCCTGCAGCACGAGTTATTTCTTGCGCCAGCTCTTCTTCGCCCGGCCCAAACGTGACAATTCCGCGCAAAGCATATCGCTCGGCAAGTTGACGGTGCAGCAGTCCATAACGTTCAGCGGGCCAGCACTTCGAGCGCCAACCGCCTCCCGGATTCAACACAAAATATTCCTGCAAGCCGTGCCCTGCGAGTTCGCGAGAAACGCGTTCGTCATCTTGCGGACGAATGGAGAGTGAAAATCGTGGGTTATCGATGCGCGCGCCCGCACTCTCGGCCAGCGTGAGGTTGTGATCGACTTTATGCGGTCCGCGCGGATTCAACCGATCCGTATAAAACACCGACGCAAGCCCTTCGCGCGCATAACTGCTCTGAAACCCGATTCGCCGTGGCGCGCCGGATGCAAAAGCCAACAGCGCCGATTTGTAAAGCCCTTGAAAATCGATTGCGTGGGTATATTTTGCCGCGCGCAACTCGCGCACCGCAGCCGAGATTCCCCTCGCGCTTTTGCCTTTCATTGAAATTACATTATTCAGATCGGCGTTCCCTTCCAATAAGCGTGTCCATTTCGAGTCCACTAGCCAGTCGATACGCGCGTCGGGATATGTATCGCGCAGTGCGGCAGCGGCAGGAAGCGCGTGCACAATATCGCCCAAGGATCCGAGCCGAACTAGCAGCAAGCGCGATTCAGACATCTTTCTGATCGCGTAAGCGGGCAAGAAGTTCGCGCGTGGAATGATTTTTGGAATCGCCGACAATCGCTATACGAATTCCAAGCAGCGCTGCGAGCTCGCGTTCCGGGACCGTGTCGGCAGTGTAGTCCGTGCCTTTCGCGTGCACATCGGGTTGAAATTCGCGCAACAGCGCATTCACGTCGAGCTCGTCGAAGATCACGACGTAGTCCACCGCGGCCAGCGCGGCCACCAATGAGGCGCGCGCGCGTTCCGTTAAGATGGGGCGCCCCGCGCCTTTGAGCGACCGCGTGCTGGCGTCTGAATTAATCCCCACAACGAGCAAGTCGCCTTCTTCGCGCGCCGCTTGCAGATAGCGCACGTGTCCCACGTGCAGCAAATCGAAAACGCCATTGGCGAACACAACCTTGCGGCCGGAGCGCCGATGCTCGTCCAGCACATCGTGCAGACCTTCGCGGGACAAGATTTTTTCACGGGTATCCATGGAATTCAGCGCTGCGCGGTTGCTTCGCGACGCAATACGGCTTCCAGTTCTGCGCGCGTGGCGGTGGCAGTTCGCCGCTTCATCACTACAATTCCACCAGCGTAATTTGCCAGATGAGCCGCTTCCAGATAGGAAGCGCCCGCGGCCAGTGCCAGCGTAAACACCGCAATCACGGTGTCACCGGCGCCGGTGACGTCCACCGGGGCATCGGAGCCATAAATTGCGATGTTGCGCATGCGCATTTCTTTGTTCGCGCTTCTCTCGAAGAGGGCCATCCCGTCTTTGCCACGCGTCACAACCAAAGCTTCCCAGTCCAAATCACGCAGAGTCCGCTGGCCCAACTCTTCAAGTTTTTGCATATCGTTTCCGACGGTCAGGTGATAAGCGGCTTCGATCTCGGGCTCATTGGGGGTCGCCGCCGTAATCGTTGCGTCGCGATACTCGAACAATCGATAGCGCGAATCCAGCGTCATGCGTTTCGCGCTTAGCTTGCGAACTATTTCCGGCGACGCCGCCCCCAAGCCGTAGTCAGAAACAAGAACAGCGTCGGCGCTCTTCGCGTTTTTGCGAGCCTTACGCGAGAGCGATTCCTGGATGCGCTCAGGCAGCTCTTCCCGCGGTTCGCGATCGACGCGAAGAACTTGTTGCTCGGTAGTATGAGTCCACCCGGCAAGGTAGCGCGTTTTTGTGGTTGTTGCGCGATCGCGCGTGCGGAGAATTCCCGAAGTATCGATTCGTTTGGCGCGAAAATAATCGAGCAGGATTTTGCCGCCTTGGTCCTCACCCACAACGCCCACGGGCAAAACGCGTGCGCCAAGGTCGGCAAGGTTATTCACGGCGTTTGCCGCGCCCCCCGGGTACGCTTCGGTGCGACGATGGCGCAGGATCAGCACAGGCGCTTCACGCGATATGCGCGATATTTCACCGGACACAAATTGATCTAAAACAAAATCCCCAACGACACAGATTGTTCTGCGCGGAAAGGTGGCGACGATGTCGAGTAGCCGCGTGAGGTCAACGGTTGTATCCGTTGCCCGCGCCGCAGCACTCAATTGCTTCCTTGAGCTCGGCTTGATTTTTGCCCGTTTCGCGCTCAACAAATCTCCTCGCGGTTCGAATCCATAGGATGCATTTTAAAGGTTGGTCGCAAAGTATCACAGCGGCAATGAATGCGGCAATCCGCCAGCGGCTGCTGGTAACCAAAACAATCTAATTTCGCCGGAGGTCGCGAACCTGCGCCTGAGCCTTTTCGAGTACGGTTCGCCAGAATTCCTCTTTCCCATCCACGCGCATCGAAATCGCGCAAACCGACAAATCCATCGCAGGCGAAGTTTCCGGCAGATTGAAACTATCTTTCTCCGTGCAAATCAGCCCGGTGGCTCCTGCTTTTCTGGCTTCCTTCTCGATCTCCGCCAAGTCGTCCGCGGTGAAGCGATGATGGTCGCGGAAAGATCTATGACCAACAATTCGAAAGCCCCATTCGCGTAAGTCGGAATAAAACGCGCCCGGATTGCCTATTCCACAGAAAGCGTACAACGCTGCGCCACGCAGCTCGGCAGGCCTTCGCTGGGTGCCCCAACGTGAACGCACTGAGTCTAATTCGGTGCGCGCGTAAAAAATCGGCGCGCTTGAATAGTGCCGCACAACCGACTCAATAGCCGGCGCATGGCTACTGCGCGTAATGACAATTATATCCGTGCGCTTCAGCGCCCCACGCGACTCCCGCAAACGCCCCGCGGGCAGCAAATGGCCTCCCCCAAAGGGCTTGCTCGCATCGATCAAAACAATGTCCACACTGCGGGCGAGTTGCAAATGCTGAAATCCATCGTCGAGGATGAACCATTTCACTCCGCGACCTGCGAGCGCCAGGCCGTTTTTGTAGCGATCCGCGCCAATTCCAAACAGTAGGCGGTCTGCGAGGCGAGATTTCAGAAGCTGGACTTCGTCGCTAGTAGAAAGTGTCTTCGATCCGTTAGCTGCTTTAGATTCCGCCGCAACAGCCGCCGACTTGCCTCCATGCCCGCGCGTAAGAATTCCCACGCTTTTGCCTTCTGCCAGCAGACGCTCGGCGAGCCACAGAACCATCGGAGTCTTGCCGGTACCGCCAACAGTCAAATTCCCCACGCTGATGACCACGCCATTCAATCGTCGCTGGCGAAAAATTCCTCTGGCATAGGCCCTTGCGCGAAGAGCTGCCACGCCGCCGTAAATTAACGACAGCGGCCAGAGAAGTGACTCCTTGAACGTCACGCCGGGCTTCCCTTTTCTCCGCGCCCCACTGAATTTAATTCCTTCGCGCCAGTCCCACCGACCGCACTACTACCATCCGCTATGGCGGACGCAATACGATTTAGCGAACGCGCCGTAGCGCCACGATTTCGTTCCGCAATATCGCGCGCGGCATGGCCCATGCGTTCGCGCATCGCATTATTCTCGATTAGTTGCACCCACACTTTTCCGAGTTGCTGGCCGTTCGCAACTTGGACGCCCGCATGCGCATCCAGAAATTGATCCGCCATCTCGGCAAAATTTTCCATGGAAGTTCCGAACACCGGAGGGCGCGCAAAACACGCCGGCTCCAGAATGTTGTGCCCGCCAGCGCGGACGAGCGATCCTCCCACAAACACAGCGTCCGCCAGCAAATACAATCCGGCAAGCTCGCCAATAGAATCCAGAATGACGACATCGATATTCTCAGGAAGAACCTCAGTGAGGTTCAGTTGACTACGGCGCAGAGTGTTCCATCCGGCCTCCGCTGCAATTTTTTCCGCAGCCGCAAATCGATGGGGTTTTCGCGGGGCGAGTATCAACAAAGTCCGTCGCCATTGCCGCTGTACTGCATCGTAACCCGCCAGGACGGCCTCTTCCTCTCCCTCTACGACACTGCCCGCCACCAACACCGGCCAACGCTCCTGCTGGCGGATTTGCGCTTCGAACCAGGTTCCAAACGGGCCGAGCGACGCAGGCGACACGTCATATTTCATATTGCCGGTAATTTCCACGCGATCTTCGGCTGCGCCCATGCGGACCAAACGTTTGGCGTCCTCTTCACTTTGCGCCAAGAAAAGATCCGCATCCGCTAATGTTCTGGCGAAAAACTCGCCAACAAGAAATCGCCAGCGCTCGAAACGCGAAAAGGATTTCTCCGATATACGTGCATTTGCAAAAACCACGGGTATTCCGGCACGCCGCGCTTCCCGAAGGAAATTTGGCCAGATTTCCGTCTCCATTACGATCACCATAGCCGGACGAATCGCTCGCAGTGCCTTGCGCACCGGAACAATCCAATCCAGAGGAAAATAAAAAATGGCGTCGGCGGATTGCAGTCGCTCGCAGGCGAGCCGTTGTCCCGTTTCCGTGGTGGTGGAAACCAGAATCGCTCGCCCGGGAAATTGGCGCTTGAGTCCTTCGACCAGCGGAGTAGCAGCTAGAACTTCGCCGACAGAAACTGCGTGGACCCAAATTGCTCCAGCTTTGCGAACCGAACCGGCTGCTCCGGCCACCGGGTTATTTGCGGAAGCGACGATGTTCACAGGTAGGATTCCCAGGCGCTCGCGCAACGCGCCGCGACGCTCTCCGCGCCGCCACCCACGCAACGCGAAGTACGGCGCGAGCACGAACATGCCCACCGCGGTGACGATGCGATATAAGAAATACATTGGAAGGTTATGCCGTTCGCGCCCTCAACATCATGCGCTTGGCCCAGCAACTTCGCACACAAATTGGGTATTATAGTGGCAGCAAGCCGGAAACTTGCACAACTTCCGGCCGACACCGGGCATCGAAACGCCAGGCTGGAAGATTTTATTATGATTCGATCGAGTGGTTTAACCTTAGCGGGATTGTTACTGTGCGCGAGCGTTACCTTCGCGCAAGCGCCTGCCGCGAAACCTGCCCCCGACGGTTCGCCCGGGCCGTCGGTGGCCCACGACACTCACGAAGGTATGACCGTCCTTGCCGATCCCTATTCCGATCGCGGTCGCGCAAAAGAAAAATTCGGTAAAGCGAATCCGGTGGACGTAGGAATTCTTCCGGTGGAAGTTTTTCTGCGCAACGAATCGGACCATCCCATTCGGGTGAATCTGGACACGATTCAGCTCGAAATCCATTTTCAAAATGGAGGGCAACAGGATATTGATTCGCTCAGCCCCGCTGATGCGGCCTACCTGATCGCGCATCCTAAGGGCCCCAGCGGACCGAAACCTCCGCGCGTGCCGAGCCTTTCGCTTCCGGGCGGGGATAAAAAGGCCGCACAAATGGAGGAGATACTTTCTCCGCTTGCGCTCGATGGCGAGATAGTTGCCCCGGGGACCACCGTTCGCGGATTCCTTTTCTTCGATCTCGCCCGCGACATGTCGCTCGCAGACACTTCCGTCCTCTATGTTCCCGACGCCGTAGTCATCCCCGGCAACAAACCGCTGATGTTCTTCGAAGTTCGGCTCGCCAAGCCTGGAAAGTAACGAACGTATTTTCCCATCCAGAAAAATTTAGCCAATTCAGAGGGCATTCGGCAGCCGGGCGGGCAACGGGCGCGCCGCGAAGAGCAGCGCACCGCTCCGATCGCGCGCTTCAGGTACCAAAGGTGGGCTCTCGACTGAGCCCGCTGCGAAAACGATCAGAAGGCGAAACGAACACCGATTGTCGGAGCAAAGTTGCTGGGGTGGATATAGGGAACGCCGGGGCCATGAGGAATGGCGATGGCCAGACCCCCGCCCACGTAGGAATATGCAATTCCGGCGTAACCGTCGAAACGCTTGGTGAAGTGCTGGTCCACATAGAGCGACACCTCGTTGAGGGTGCCTGCGCAGGAACTGCGGAAACCGGCTGAGGGCGAGCAGGTCGGCGGAACACGGAAGTCATTCTGCCGTTGTTGATACCAAGACAAAGTGACGTCGGTTTTGCTGCGGTAAGTGTATTTCACGCCCGTCCACCAGATCTGCACCAACTTCTCAGAATCAAGATTGTTGTCTTCGACCCCGCTCATGATATAGCCGCCTTGGTCCGTGGCGCCTACGCCCAACGGGTTCGACGGGTTGTTCTGCCAGATGTATTCGTAGCCGAAAAAGAACTTGAACGGGTCCCACAGATACTTGGCAGCGAGCATCATGGCGTTATTGTCGGTTACGATGCCATAGACGGTGTTGTTCGGGTCGATCAGATTGGCCCCGGTAATGGTGTTTGTATTGATGCTGTCAACGGTCGACTGATATGGCGCGGACAGACTTTGAGGCCCCAGCAAGGGGTTCAATACGCTGATCGCCTGGTTGTAATGTTGGAAGACGAAGTCAGCGGAGAACTTGCCGTGGTTTCCGCCGAAGTCGAATCCATAGGCGTTGTTGTGCGGCCTTTCCGGCGTACAGCTGGCGCCGGTCCAGCTTGCGGAGGCCGAGAAGCAGCCGCCAGAACCATTGACGAATTTATACATCCCGCCGGCATGGATCGGGCCATACGCGAAGCGATACTTTAGGGCGTTGTCCCAACGGCTGTCGTCGGTGTCGCCGCCGCCGGCCATCGTGCCGTTATACCCGATGTAGGAAAAGCCGTAGCCCCCGCCGACCGGATCGTAAAGGAGCATCGCATCGGTGCCAAGAGAGCGCTGACGACCGAAGGTCAGCGTGCCGAACTGCGCGGACGATACACCGCCATAGTATTCGTCATTGAAGGGTTGGCCTGCGCGCGCGCCGTCGATGGCTTCCGAATAGCTGCCCCTGGGAAGGCCGTTGTTCACGGTATTGGTGGCTGGCGCGTTGGCCAGCAGGCCGGAATTCGGATTGATGCCAGTTGAAGCGTTGAACACCACGTACCAGCCGGGAAGAAATTCTTCCTTGCCCCTGATGCCGAAACCCGTCTGTTGCAGGTTGTTCGGCGCCACGAGGAATCGAGATCCGGCGCCGTTTCGGTTCACCAAAGATTCGCCTTCATAGTTATAGCCGTTTACCGGTAAGCCGTGGCTGACCCAGCCGACGCCGACGTCATACGCACCGTACAGCGTGATGCCGTGCCAGGTCAGCGTGCAATCGGTGGTGAGAAACTCGTGTCCGCTCGCGCAGGCGTCGGTGGTCCTCGGCCCCATTTTAATGTCGACCGTGGCGCCCTGGCCAGCCGACAAGCTGATTCTCGCGCGCGTTTCATCGGCGAACCCTTGTTTTGCCGCGCGAATCTCGATGCGCCCCGGATGCAGGCCGGACGCCTGATAGCGCCCCCCGCCGTCCGTTGCTACCGTACGCGTTTCAGCTGTGTCGACGTTCTTGATTGTCACCGCGACATCAGCAAGGGCAGCACCGGTTTGGTCCGTCACCACGCCGGAGAGGCTCGCTCCCGTGCCATCCTGCGACGCGCCGGTCGGTGTGTTCGCGGCTGTTATTGAAACCAGATTGCCGCCAGAATGCTGTGCATTGGTTGTAATCGGTAAACAGAGCAACACACCCGTCAAGAGAAGGAAATAGAAATTGAGTTTCATAAGGAATCCCTCAGTTCAAATTATTGTGCAACACACCCGGCACAGGGCATATGACTTTATGTGACTAAAATTGTCAAGTCAATATGCTAATAGGCGACTATACGATAGGAACTATATCCAGCGCGGAAAGAGTGAATTGAAGGCCCGCATCAAACGCGAATGATCATCACTTCCGTGGATTTCACAAGCGCGGCTACTTTCTGGCCTTTCTGGAGACGCATTTCACGCACCGCATCTGCGGTAATAATGGACGTGATGTGCTGCCCGCCAATTGAAATACTCACTTGCGCCATTAGACCGCTTACCTTCACATCAGTCACGCGCCCTACCAGTTGATTGCGCCCGCTGATGCGCCTGTAATTGCTGCGACGCTCCGGGACCGCTACGCGGTTCGACTCGCGATACAAGAACCTGTCCATTTCTTTTTCCGGCACGCGGTGATGGCCGCCGGCTGTCTTCACCGTCTTAATTTTGCGCTTATAGATCCACTGCTTCAGCGTAGGGTAGCTGACTCCCAGCACTTGCGCCGCTTCGCGTGGCGTAAATAATTTGGGGTGATTGCTCATAAGGTCCCTTTTAGCGATGCTAGTCTCCAACGCCTCCGGGTGTCAAATAGCCCCGCCAAAGGGTCGAATGCGTTGGTCCTGTGTTCGTAGCAAGTTAAAAGGTCCGGTTTTTGTAGTAAGTGAGTTGTCCGGTTGAGTGTTAATCACCCGCCGCCGTCGCGGCTGTGGGGAAGTGGGAATCCCGCGCTTTGGGCGGGATTTCCAAGCGCGGTGGGAAAG
>DATNLR010000092.1:0-2179 GCA_035602755.1 Binatus sp. (SeqCode)
CCCGAAAGAAGGCGTTTACGTTCAGAACCCGGTCAGTGCGTGTAATTGATTTTTCGCCACTTGAGCGCGTCGAACAACCGATGCGATCATGAGTACTACTTCGAACTCCCCGGTAGGGGGGCGGGATGCCCAATCAATTTCTCGGCGTTCTGCTGCACACCATCGCCTGTTCCAGGCTCTCCCAACGTTTTAAAACGTTTTAAATTTGCCACGTTTTAAATTTGCACGTTTTAAACAGCGATTCCGCAACCGTAAATTTATAGCCAAGATAACCACCTGATTCAATTCGTTTTCCGATTCTCAATCCTTCCGGGAGCAAATTCGCATTTTATTTTGTAGTCACTTTCTGCATTTATGTCTTGTATATTGTAGATATATAAGGTATAGAATAATCTCTGGATGAGCGACGACTTCCATCGCGCCAAGCTTTCCGCTGCCGAACGAAACTTTCGCTCCGAGGTTGCTCGCCTTACCCTCAACCGCTGGTTTCTTCGTGGCTCCTTGTCCGAGCGCTTGGGCAAGTGCGGCAAGCCTAACTGCCGCTGTACCCGCGGCGAACTCCACAAGTCTTTGTACCTAGTCCAAAGCCAGAGCGGAAAGCTGCGCCAGATCTGTGTCCCGCAGGCTTGGCAGGAGCGCGTCCGGCGCGCCGTCGATGACTATCGCAAAATGCAGGAACTGATCGAAGAAGTTTCGGAACTGGAGTGGAAGCGACTTAAAGAAAGGAAGCGTTAACGTTCTCCGCCGCCTGATCAGCTACGGCGAAAAGATTTTCTGCCTCTCGGAGACGCTGCTGGCGCCCTTGGGAGATGGCAGATTGGATCCGCGTCGTTCCACTCCCGCCGTGGTCAAAGCGGCTCTCGTGCTGTTCTGGACCCGCCTGCCCAGCCTCAACGCTTTGGCCCAAATCCACGCCCCGCGCTTCTGGAAACAATGGCTACGCGAACCGCTGGCCAGCGCCGACACGCTGGGGCGAGTCCCGGAGGGACTCTACGCGGATCAACTCCGGCAAAGTATCTTCCTGGTCTATCAACAACTGAAACGCAACAAGGCTCTGCCCGATCATCACGGCATTGGTCTGGCCGTGCTGGACGGCCATGAAAGCCACGCCAGTTATCGGCGTCACTGTGCCGGCTGCTTACAGCGCACCCTCCATACCGAGCACGGCGATCGTGTGCAGCACTATCACCGCCAAGTCACCCTGATGTTATTGCCCGCCGCTCCTCCCGGCCGGCCCGCGCTGCGTTTACTCCTGGATCAGGAACCCCAACGTGCCGGCGAAAACGAAGTCCAAACCGCCCTCCGTTTGCTGGCACGCGTTTTGACACGCTACCCGCGGGCGTTCGACTTGGTATTGGCCGATGCGCTTTATGCAGCGGCTCCCTTTTTCAACTTCTTGCTGGCGCACCGCAAACATGCGCTGGTGGTACTGAAGCAAGAACGCCGTGACCTGTATGTGGATGCGACGGCGCTGTTTGCCCAACAGGCGCCGCAACTGGGTGGCTATCGCGGTCGACAATGTGAGTGGTGGGATGTTTCCGACCTTACTTCCTGGCCGCAGGTGCAGACGCCGGTGCGGGTGATTCGCTCGCGGGAAACTCACCGGGTACGGCGGCAACTCGATCACCAACCGGAGCTCCTGAGCAGCGAGTGGATCTGGGTGACCACCGCGCCTGCGGCCCAACTTCCTATCGAGCGCACTGTCATTTTCGGCCACCAGCGCTGGGATATCGAGAATTACGCTTTCCAAGAACTCGTCCAGCAATGGCATTCCGATCACGTCTTTCGCCATGACCCCAATGCCATCGAATGTTTCTTGCTACTGACCTTTCTGGCCTACAACCTCTTCCATGCCTTCTTCGCGCTCAACCTGAAAGCTGCGGCTCGCGATGACACAAGCCAAGTTCTCTGGGCCCGTTTGATGACGGCTGAGTTTTTGCAAGAAACGGCTTGCCCCAACCGCTCTCCCTGATCCCTCCTACCGCCTTCGGTCAGTCAGTCTCTCCGCTCCCTGTTCCGCCTGACCTCCCTTGTCGTTCAGGCGAGTATCGGCGTGCCTACTTGCCAGATATCGGTCCCCAAAACGTCACGCGAATTTCCTAGCTCATCTCATCAATACCTAAATCCAACAGAACACTCCGGTATATCCTCTTCGCAACCTCCCGTTGCGGAATCGCTG